>DBMR01000028.1 GCA_002298785.1 Verrucomicrobia subdivision 3 bacterium UBA693 | reverse complement strand
GCGGGTGCTGGCGGCGTCTCGCCGCCACTTATGGGACTGAGCACTGAGATAGACAGGATGTTCAGGTTCGACAGGATGGGGGAAGCCTGACCACTACTGCACTGGAGTTCTCCAACTTCGAAATCCTGTAGATCACGGTCATCCTGTCTTCAACCGACCGACAAACCAGCATCACTTCCCCGGAGCGCGGAGGTCCACGTCCGCTTACCCCGCCCGAGTTGGTTCGCTGCCTATTTAACGCGATGCACTGTGGCTCCGTACGTACTTCCGTCGCCGTTCGGACCTGCAAAAGCGGACTTGGAAGTCCGCGCTCCCACCGAAGTGCACCGCTCCAGAGCGTGGGCGTCGAGCCGCCAGAGCTCCGATACGGCGCCACACAGTTCACGGCTCTGCTCAAATCCGGATCACGACCTGGCCCCCGAGAAGAGCGCTAACAAACCCTCGCCAATCTTCTCCGCGCCACTATGCTATTGGCCGTCGCATGACTGCCCCGTATTCGGAATTAATCCAAGGCGCCACGCAGCTCCGACTGGCACCTGGTCCGCGCCACGAGCAAATCTGCGCGCGGCTCCACGACTTGATGCGGGCCAGCGTCGCGAACATGCCAGCGATTCGCCTCCTTCCACTCCGCACCCGGATCATTCTGGATGCCCAAACCGCCCTGTGCCCGGATCTGACCCTCGTCGCCACCGCCGCGGACAAACTCTGGCTGGCCGCCGAAATCGTCAGTGCCGAAGATCATCATCCGGACACGGTCGTCAAAAAGCAAATCTACGAGGAGCACCGCTTGCCCCGGTTGTGGATGGTTGATCCGCGCTACAATAACGTGGAAGTCTATCACTGTAGCGCCTACGGCCTGGTGCTTAAAAGCATCCTAGCGGGCAGCGACCTGTTGACGGAAAAGGTTGTCCCTGAATTTCAAGTATCGATGACCGACCTGTTCAAAGCATGAGCATCAAAGCCCCTTGCCTGGGATTAGCCATCTTCCTGTTGTTCACCAGCCTGCACCGCGCTCCCGCTGCCGATCAGTATGACCTCGTCATCCGCCACGGGAGAATCATCGATGGGACGGGCAACCCGGCGTTTCACGGAGACGTGGGGATTCTCCAGGGTCGCGTGACAGAAATTGGCCGAGTGAACGGAACGGGCCGGAGGGAAATCGACGCGCGAGGCCTGATCGTCGCCCCTGGATTCATTGATGTCCACACGCACGCGGACGAGATCGCCGAGATGCCCACCGCCGAGAATTTCGTACGGATGGGGGTGACAACCATTGTGGCGGGCAATTGCGGTTCATCCTCGTTGGAAGTGGGCAAACTCTTGCGGGCGGCGGAACGCACCAACCTGGCGGTGAATTTCGCCACGCTCGTTGGGCATAACGATGTGCGCTCACGGGCCATGGGCGGAAACTATGACCGCCCGCCCACCGCGGCTGAACTCACCGAGATGAAAGCACTGGTCGATCGGGCGATGCGCGAAGGCGCCGTCGGTCTGTCCACCGGTTTGATTTATCAACCGGGCGTGTTCGCGCGGACCGAGGAAATCATCGAGTTGGCCCGGATCGCCGCCAAGTACGACGGCATTTACACCAGCCACATGCGGCACGAAGACACCCGGATCCTGGAGGCCATCGCGGAAGTCGTCCAAATCGCCCGGGCCGCCAATATCCGCGCCGAGATCTCTCACCTGAAGCTGGGCGGTCCCACCGCCTGGGGGCGAGCGCCCGCCGTGCTGGAGTTCATCGAGAACGCGCGCGCCGAAGGCCTGGACCTTACCCAGGACCAATACGCCTACACCGCTTCCAGCACCGGCCTCGGCCAACTCATCCCAGACAGCGTGCTGGAAGGCGGCCGCAGGAAATTCATTGAGCGCATCTCCGATCCCGTGACGCGCTCGAACACTATCGCCAGCATGAAAGCAAACCTGGAACGGCGCGGTCGGGACAGTTTTGAATATGCGGTCATCGCATCCTGCTCGAGCCATCCGGAGCTGAACGGGTTAAACGTGCGCGAAGCCGCCCTGAAACTCCGCGGCGCCGGTTCCGTGAACGATCAGGCCGAACTGGTGCTCGACGTGCAAAAAGCCGGAGGCGCCAGCGCCGTCTTCCACGGCATGAGCGAGGCCGATCTGAAAGTCTTCATGGCGCACCCGAACACCATGATTGCGTGCGACAGCGGCCTGCGCAAATTCGGGGAGGGCGTCCCTCACCCGCGCGGCTATGGCAACAACGCCCGCGTGCTCGCGCGTTACGTGCGGGAATTACACGTGTTGCGACTCGAGGACGCCATCCGCCGCATGACGAGTCTGCCGGCCGCCACCTTTCGCTTCGCTGCCCGCGGCCTGCTCCAACCCAGTTACTGGGCGGACATCGTCATTTTTGACCCGGAGAAAATCCAGGACACCGCCACTTACGAGCATCCACACGCCTACCCGGAAGGCATTCCCTACGTGCTCGTGAATGGCATTCTTGTCCTTGACCAGGGCCTCCACACAGGAGCTAAAGCGGGCCAGGCGCTGCGGCATCAAGCCTGCCGCGAATGACTCGTGCTCGCCACAGCACGCGCCTTCCTGTAGCATGCCCACGATGACTATTCCTTTACCGCGTCCGGATGTTATTTTGACGCATGAAAGTGATCTGGACGGCCTGATCGCCGGGGTGTTGCTGCAGCGCCTGGCCCGCAAGATTTTCAACATCGATGTCCGCCTCGAAGCTTACCATTACAACAACTGGCGCCAGCGGGACTTGCGCGAATCCGCCGCCTGGGTAACCGATCTCGCTTTTGAACCGCGCCTGGATCGTCAAAACTGGGCCATCATCGATCATCATGCCACGGAAACTCCCGCCAAAATGGCCACCCTGGTGCATGATATCAACAAGTCCGCCGGCAAACTCTGTTACGAGCTCTGCCAAACCTACGGCCTGGGTTCACCCGCCCTGGATCGCCTCGTCCACCTGAACAACGTCTCGGATCTCTTCCTCGAGGACGACCCGGATTTTGTCATCGCAGGTGACTACGCCAACCTGGTGAAAACCTACCAGTTCTGGAACCTCCACGCGCTGCTGGATGGCGAAATTGAAAAGTTGCTGGACCATCCGCTGCTCGAGGTGATGGAAGTCAAACGCCGGATCGAAAACCCGCTCGGCTATGCCTGGAGCAAGGCCAATATCAAGGAAATCTCACCCACGGTCGGCTTTGTCGATACGGTTATTGGCAACAACAACCTGATCGTGCATCAGTTGCTGGAACAGCAAGCTTCCCGTTACCCGGTGATGATCACCCTTTTCCGCCGCGCCAACGGCGCTTTGATCGCGAGTCTGCGCAGTCGGAATGGCGAGGCGCTCAAAATTGCCGAAAGACTCCAGGGCGGCGGCCACGCCAATGCTTGCGGCGCCTCCCTGCCCCGCTCGGTCAAAACCATCCCCGACGCGATCAACTACCTGCGCCAGGTGCTCAATCCCCGGAAAGATGCGCCCTTGAATTGGCTCGACGAAGCCTTCGAAGCCGCGCGCGCCAAAAGCAGCTAATCCATGCACCAGTCGAGCGTTTTGCGGTCCGGGCTAATCCTCGGCATCCTGCTCCTCAGCCTCGGTGGGCTCCGGGCCGATCCCATCGATGATTATCTCCAGAGCGAAATGCGCGAGCGGCACATCCCCGGTGTCGCCCTGGCCATTCTTTCCCGCGGTCAACTGGTCAGATCCTCCGCTTACGGTTTGGCCGATCTCGAACATGCGGTCCCCGTAAAGACCAACACCGTCTTCGAAATCGGTTCCGTAACCAAGCAATTCACCGCCGCCGCTATCCTGCTCCTCACCGAATCGGGAGCGCTCAAACTCGACGATCCCATCTCGCGCCACCTAGCCTCCACGCCCGTCGCGTGGTCAAACATCACCGTTCGTCACCTGCTCAGCCACACCTCAGGTATCAAAAGCTACACCGGCTTGCCCGGCTATGAATTAACCCGGCACCTGACCCAACCGCAGTTCCTCACTCAGATCGGCAAGGAACCGCTCGAATTCACCCCCGGCAGCGCCTGGAAATATTCCAATACCGGCTACAATTTGCTCGGATACATCATCGAAAACTGTTCCGGCTCGAATTATTGGGATTTTCTCTACGCAAAAATTCTCCAGCCGCTGGGCATGCAATCCACCACCAACCGTCTGCCGTCCCTGATTATTACCAACCGGGCCAAAGGCTACGAGCAGGTTCGCGGCGCCTGGGTCAATCGCGACTACGACCTCACGGATGTCTTTTCCGCCGGGGCCATCGCCTCAACCGTCGGCGACCTGTGCGCCTGGCAGCGTGCCCTCGATCAGCCGGGCTTGCTCAAAGCGGAATCCATCCGGGCTATGTGGACCCCGGTGTCACTCTCCACCGGCAAAGAAACCACTTACGGTCTGGGCTGGTTCATCGAGAGTGCGGACGGACGCAAAATCATCGGGCATGGAGGGTCAACTTCCGGGTTCTCGGCAAGCTGTCAGCGTTTCGTCGCGGATCGCGTCACTGTCGTTGTCTTGACAAACACGGATGAGCAGATCGCCACCCGGCTGGCCCGGAAAGTCGGCGCGCTTTTTCTCGAGCAGTGATCGGTGCCCACCCGCGTACCCCGCCATGGTGATACGGTTCAGGAAACGTACAAGGCGGATTGCAACTCGCGCACCATCATGCCGATGAAGGGATAGCGCCGCTCTGGATCCCGCTCCAGGCACCGCAGGATGATGTTCTCCAAGCCGCGTGGCATGTCGCCGTTAAACTCGCTGGGCGGCACAAACTCCGAACGATCGAGTTGGCGACGCAGGATCTCCGCCGGGGTTTCACCCGGAAACGGCTTTTGATTGGTCAACAACTCGTAGGCCGCCACGCCGAACGCGAAGATATCCACCGGGAACGAAATCGGTTCACCCTGCAACTGCTCCGGGGCCATATAAGAAGGCGTTCCCGGGTTTTTGCCGGACTGCTTTTTCGGCTTAGCCGGGATGGGTTGGGCGAGATCGAAATCGATCAGGCGCAGGCTCCCGTTGGGAGTGACTAGCACGTTCTCCGGCTTGAAATCTAAATGCATGTAACCGTTGTCATGCATGTGTTCGAGCGCCGAGGCCATGTCCAGCAGGATTTGAGCAACGTTCTCCAGGAGTACTGGGTCCTGGCGGGCGTATAGCTCCTTGAGATTCGCCGCCTCCACATATTCCATCTGGCAATACAGGCGACCTTCCGCCTTGCCATGCTCAAAATACCCGATAATGGCGGGATGATCGCTGATGCTGGCCAGGATTTCACATCCGCGCACAAATCGGCGGCGCGCCCCAAAATTGAACCGCAACCGCTCATGCATCCGACGTATGGCAAACGGCTTGCCATTGGAATCCGTCGCCAGCCACAGGTCGGCCATGCCGCCGCTGTTCACGAGTTCCTGCAAATAAAACCGCCCAAACGGCCCGGGGGCCGGTTTGACGTCCGAACCAACTTTTTCACTCTTACCAAACACCAGGAATTATCTAACATGCCCGCCGCCTTCTCGCCATAGAATTGATAGCCGTTAACCGCCACTGTGCTGCCTCAGGAACTGACCCGACCTTATCTCGGCCAAGATATTTAGACGGGAACAAGCGCTTTGGCTGCGCCCCCTCTCATCACGCCCGTTCGGTGGTTGAGCGGTCGATCGAATGCCATTGAACGTCCGACTTCAACCCGCTCCGCCCCCCTTCTGTCCGCGTATTTCGAGTATTTGGTGATTAATTCTTCCCCTTCGGCATCAGGGAATGACAGCTTCAGTTCCAATCAACACTCAGGCATAGTCCGTCTCCCTCTTCTTCCCCTTCCTCCAAAGTAGTTTCGGACGTGGTGGAACACGTCCCTACCCAGCACCAGCGCGGTCACCAACTCATCTCCCTTTGTTTTCTTATATTGGATATCCGTTCTGCCTTGATTTGAGATTCCCGGGGCTCTTTGAACATCCCCATTCACCTGTACTCTCCTGTCACATTTAGTGATCCGAAGGCTTGGGTCGTTGTGATGGTCCCAAACGGAAAATAAACCCTCAGGTTACGCGTTAAGTTGGTGCCATCGACCATTTCCTCCCGCTCCATCAAAACCAGGTAACCGCTATTCGATACCTCGACAAGACGATACCACTCCGCACGCACCAAGCTGCCGTCATCATTCTTGACCGTGCCACCCGCCACCGTTCTGCTCGGCGACAAATTACAGACTCCACCAGAGTAGGGCCCCTCTTTTCGAACAATTCTCAGCATTCGTTCGGGCCCATTTGATGTTGCCTCCTCCACCGACCGGTTCCCTGCATTGCCGCTAGATCCCGACTTACCGCAAGCTGCCATACAAAGGAAAAGCGCAATCACCGCGCACGCGCGAAAGCTTGTGTTCAGACACGTCAGCATGCTTTGCAGAAGAGGTCTCGACCACGCGCGTTTGTCAATCATCGCTCTTGGGCCGATCATAGCTTTGGCGTTGCTTGGTCCTCGCCACCTGCTCGGTTTCGGCGCGGCAACGCGCCTCAATCTGCTTTGCTCATGGTAGTCTTGCCCGATAAAACTGAACGGAATTCGTGCAGGAGGGATGGGTAAAATATTGTGGGCCATTGCCAAGCATGTTTGTGGCAATGCATGCCCAATCCTCGAGACCCTCCGAAGCTTCGATCAAAACAGTGGCACCCGGAGTGCCTGTGATTTCGAAACCGATCGAATTCGAGCTGGAATCAAAAGCCGCTCGTCGCATCGTAAGTGTGGGTGGTAGTGTTGGGTACTGGCTCTCCACGAACCAACTGGAGCCGTTGGCCCGGCCGCCGGTAACAAAACCTCTGGCTCGAATACTGGTGCCGGGGGTGACGGTTAGATTCGGCTTCACCCAGCCGTCAACGATCCGGCTGCCTTCCCCCACGTAAATCCAATCAATCCCGTTAGTCGAGGATTCGAAGATCGTGCGGCATACTTCCGGGCTGGTCCCTCCGCGCCACCAAATGACATTGGTGCCATCATAAACAAGGCTCTGAGTCGCGGCCTCCGTATTATTGAGACGCCCCGCCACATGACGCTCAACGCCGGCGAGTGAGGCGATGGCTCCAGCGATTAAGATTTTGCCGTCCATCTGCAAGCTGGCGTTATACACCACCGCGCCACCCACTGACGTTCGGCCAAAGCCAGGATCCAGGGTGCCGTCGGGGTTCAACCGGCTCAGGTTCGGACAGGAAATCCCATTGAAAGTGAGGGAGTCATGCCCTACCAGCAACGAGCCATTGGCCTGCAGCGTCAGTGTCTGCACCCCCAGGCAATTGTGAAGATCCGCCTGGCCAGTGAATCCGTCGTCCAGGGAGCCATCCGTGTTGAACCGCGCGATATTGGTGTGGGCGAGGCCGTTCACGTGATCAAAGAGGCCGCCCAACAGGATTTTGCCATCGGGTTGAACCAACAAAGTTCCGTAATAAGGGGTCCCAAATCCCGGTTGCCCAAAGCAATTGAACCTGGCGGATTGAAACCCCGCGTCGAGCGAACCATCGGCATTTAGCCTGGCGAAATTCGTCCTGGACTGCCCGCCAATCTTCGTGAAGCGCCCCATGGCCAGAACCTTGCCGTCCGGTTGCAGGTCCATCGCCACCACCGGACCGTTGGCAGACGCTTTGAACGTATCGTCCACTCTTCCATCCGGGTTGAGACGGCACAAACCGGCATTCCCAGGGAAATCATAAGCGTTGAACCATCCGCAAATCAGAATCTTGCCATCTGGTTGGATGCGGATGGAGTTTACACTGTCCTCCAGATAAATCGGATCGAATTTCAAGTCGAGGCTGCCATCGGGTTCAAATCGTGCGAGATGGAAACGTGACTGCCTGTTTACCTCATAGAAATAACCACCCACCATGACCTGGCCATTAGGCAACAATGCCGTGCAATTCACGACGTCACGCGAACCAAACTGGGTAAAACCGACATTGAAGCTATCATCCGCCAGTCCGTCCGGGTTGAGCCGAACCAAATTGGTGTGGGAGCGATTACCGCTGCTGATAAATTGAACGGTGATGCCACCTGCCAGGATTTTGCCATCGGGAAGAGGAACGAGAGTGGTGATCCAGCTCGACGAATCGCGGTTTATTTTGGAATAAGGAATCACTAGCGGGTCGATGGTTTGCGCCCGGGCCGGGATGTTTGCCGCCAGCATGATTCCAAGGCTAACCAATAGGAACGATTGTCTCTTGTTCATAATCTGGCTCCTTTGGAAACGCTATCGGAGCTATAAGTAAATGCAAGCTATTCGTGAGGAATTCGGCGCCTTCGATTATGACCCTGGCTGGGTTTGGCCACCGCCGAGATTGGTGTCGGTGGTTCAGGCGATTGAGCCAATACCAATGGCCGCCCCAACTCCACCCTTCTCCTTCCCTTCTTGTCCGCGTATTTCGAGCAATTCGTGGTTAATCTTTCCCCTTTGGCATCAGGGAGTGACCCCTTCAGTTCCAATCCCCAACCACGTGGTCCCTTGGCGTATAACCACCTCAAAATTTAAAGACAGGAATTTAATTTGTCCGGGAGATTCATGCGGAGTAGTATATTAAAGGGAATGTAAATGACTCGTTATCTCGTAACGTTTTGTCTGCTGCTGGCCACTACGGGATTTGGCTGGACGGCGCAAGTGGGCCGGATTTCCATTAAAGGCGCGATCGGCCCGGCGACCACCGAATACATTGGGAGGGCCCTCGAGGTTGCTGCTGATCGCGGCGATGCCTGCCTGATCATCGAACTGGACACCCCGGGCGGCCTGTTGGAAAGCACCAAGGCCATCGTGCAGACCTTTTACGCCTCGCGCATCCCGGTGGTGGTCTACGTGGCACCGTCCGGCGCCAACGCAGGCAGCGCCGGATGTTTCATCACCCTCGCGGCGGATGTGGCCGCCATGGCCCCGAATACCAGTATCGGCGCGGCACATCCCGTCACCATGGGACCGGATTCCTCGGAAAAGCCAGATGAAATCATGAAGCAGAAGCTGGAGAACTACGCGAGCAGCTACATCGAGGCGATCGCGGAAAAGCGCGGGCGCAATGTGGAATGGGCCCGCTCTTCCGTAACGGCCAGCCAATCCATTACCGCCGAAAAGGCCCTGGAACTAAAAGTGATCGACCTGATCGCCACTGACACCCAGGATCTCTTGGGCAAGCTGAGCGAACGGCCGGTGCGCGGTGCCGAGCTCAAAGTTGCGGCGGCGAAGGTGGAGGATATTCCGATGGTCTGGCGGGAGCGCGTGTTCCAGTTGCTTTGGCGGCCGGAGGTGATGCTCTTCCTGATGCTGGCGGCGGTTTACGGGTTGATCGGTGAGTTGAGCAATCCCGGCGCCATCCTGCCCGGCGTGGTCGGAGCCATCGCCCTCATCCTGGCGCTGTACATGATGGCCGTGCTCCCGGTAAACATCGCCGGTGTCGCGCTCATCCTGCTGTCCCTGGTCCTGTTCGCAATTGATCTCTTTACGCCCACGCACGGAGTGCTTACGTTCGGCGGCATCGTGAGCTTCTTCCTGGGCGCTTTGATGTTGTTCGATCGCGGCAGCGGTCTCCGCCTGTCGCTCACCTTCATTATTCCCGCCACCCTGCTCACCGCGGCGTTCTTCCTGTTCGTCGTCGGAGCGGGATTGCGCGCGCAACGGCTGCCGGTCCGCGCGGGCCGCGAAACCCTGCTCGGGAAAACCGCCCCGGCCATTAATCGCATCGACGACGCCGGTGGCAAGGTGTTCATCGAAGGCGAATATTGGAATGCTGTCAGCAATTCCGTGATCGAGGCGGGCGCAATCGCGGAAGTGGAGAGCATCGAAGGGCTCACGCTCCGAGTACGGCCTAAAACCATCACCTAAACCCAACCGTTCACCCTGGCTTTATGGAAGAAATCATTCGCAAATTACTCGGACTCACCTCGTGGGTGGTCCCGATCATCATCCTCGGCGCTTTTGCCCTGCCCCAAATGGTCCGCGTCCTGCGCGAATACGAGCGGGGCGTGATTTTTCGCCTGGGCAAATTATTGCGCGCCAAAGGACCGGGCCTGATCTTTCTCATCCCGGTGGTGGATCGCATGGTCAAGATGGACCTGCGCGTCGTGACGATCGATGTCTCCAAGCAGGAGATCATGACGCGCGATAACGTCCCTGCCACGGTTGACGCGGTCGTTTACTTCCGGGTCGTGGACCCGGTCTCGGCGGTGGTCAAAGTGGAGAATTTCTGGAAAGCCACTTCTCTCATAGCCCAAACCACGCTCCGCAGCGTCCTCGGCCAGGCGCCGCTCGATGACCTCCTCTCGCAAAGGGATGTTATCAACCAGAAACTCCAGGAGATCATTGACCGCCAGACCGAACCATGGGGCGTCAAAGTGACCGCCGTCGAGGTAAAGGATGTGGCCCTGCCGGACAGCATGAAAAGGGCGATGGCCAAGCAGGCGGAAGCCGAACGTGAGCGCCGGGCGAAAATCGTCAATGCCGAAGGCGAATATCAGGCGGCCGAAAAAATGGTGCAGGCGGCCAACATGATCAGCAAAGAGCCGATCGCGCTACAGCTCCGCTTCCTGCAGACCATGCGTGAGATTTCCAGCGAGCACAATACCACCACCTTTTTGCCCATCCCCATCGACCTTTTCACCCCATTCACCAAAAAATGAGGCGCCGGATGGCCGGTGAGCGATCCGGGAACCACCTCGGGGTTGGCGCTCCTCCTGGTGGTGGCGCGGAACGTAAGTTCCACATCGCCTTCAAGGCGATTCTTGAACGCCATCTGACTCCTCTCCGTTTGTGTCATCGGGCGGCGATTCCTGCCTTGGCGCTTGCAGTGTCACTCGTAACCGCAAAGGCCGGGGATCCGACATCGTGGACCGTGCCCGGTTTGACTGAGCCCAACCAGGTTTACCTGCCCGGGCCGCCTCCTGGGATGCCGCACTCTGCCTGGCTCGAGCAACTGCGCGCTTACCGCGAAGCGATGCGTCACCCGCAAGCTGGCAGACCGGCGCTTGATCGCCAAATCTACCTCGATCTCGCCCGGCGCTGGCTCCAGGGCGCGTTCACGTGCCATTTCACCTTCATGTACGACCGCTCGTTCTGGGACCCTGAGAAAGGCCGCTATCGCTGGCGGGAATTCCTGCGGGAGGGTGAGCGTGAATTCGGCGGCTACGACGCCATCCTGTTGTGGCACGCGTATCCGCGCCTCGGCATCGATCCTCGGAACCAGTTGGATTTCTATCGCGACATGCCCGGAGGCCTTGATGGCCTCCAAAAACTGGTGCGGGGCGCACACCGCGCGGGCACCCGCGTGTTCATCAATTATAATCCCTGGGACACCGGCACTCGCCGGGAACCGGTTCCCGATGAGCAGTTCCTCGCCGAGTTGGTCGCGCGCACGGAAATGGACGGCGTCTTTCTCGATACCATGACCGGCGACTCCCCCGCTCTCGGCCAGGCGTTGGATCGCGTCCGCCCGGGAACGTGCCTCTGCCCGGAACTGCATCCAGCCCTGGCCAGTCTGTCGTGGTGCAACGGCTCCTGGTCGCAGGGATTGGACGGTGGATTTCCACCAGCGGCGATTGACCATCGGAAATGGCTCGTGCCGGAGCACCTGCGGTGGCACATCGACCGTTGGAACCCGGATCACCGCGAAGAAATCCGCCGCGCTTTCTTCAACGCCGGCGGTCTGTTGGTGTGGGAAAATATATTCGGAAGCTATAATCCATGGCAGCTTGAAGGGCGGAGGTTGTGGCGCCGGACGGTAGCCATCCTGCGCCAGTTTCAGCAGGAGTTCACCAGCGACCAGTGGGAGCCCTTCTTCCCGCTCAACTTGCGGGATACTTCAGCCCAAACCTCGGGCACCGGCAATCTCGCGGCTGGAACCGGCCATCCAGCCATCTTCTGCAACCGCTGGCAGGGAGACGGGGTGGACATTTACCTCCTGCTATCCTCCTCGCAGCACCCCGGGGCGGAATCTCAAACCCGTCGCCTGGCGATTCCACGCCGCGACGGAGCCTCATATTACGACGCGTGGAACGGTACCCGGATCGAACCCAAAATCATAGGCGACGTGGCCGAAATTGAAGTGAACTTTGCGGCCAGGGAAAATCTCGGCTGCGTCGTGGTAATGCAGGAAAGGCGGAATAGCCCGGCGTACCAGCGCTTCCTGCATCACCAAAGCGATCTGCCCCACGGCCCGGGAGAGATCGGCGCCAAACGTTTATCCCGGTCGCTTATGGATCCGCTTCCACCGAAGCGCACCACTCCGCCCTCGCAATCCTTGCCACCCCCCGGCATGGTCCGCGTGCCGGCAACCGCGGTGCGCCTGCAAATCGAACACCAGCGCCGCGAGTGTGGTTGTTACCCAGACCCCGGCACGCCCCCGCACAAACAACCGGCGTTCCTCACCGGGAACCCCTTTTACCAGATACTGAAGCACGATTACACCGTCCAGGTGCGGGAGTTCTTTATCGATGAAGCCCAGGTTTCAAACGCCGAGTTTCAAAAATTCCTGGCGGCCACCCATTATCGTCCGAAACAGCCCGAGAACTTTCTGAAACATTGGCCGGACCGGAAAATGCCGCCCGCCATCGCCGATTTACCCGTGGTTTACGTGGACCTTGACGACGGCCGCGCCTACGCCAAATGGGCGGGGAAACGCCTGCCCACCGAACCGGAATGGCAACTGGCCGCCCAAGGCACCGATGGTCGCTCGTGGCCCTGGGGCGGAACCATGAAGCCCGACAAACCGGACCCGGACAAAGTCAACACCACCGGCGCCCCCTTGCCGGCGCGCTCCCTGCCAGCGGGCCGCAGCCCTTTCGGCTGTTACCACATGTCCGGCAATGTGTATGAATGGACCGAAAGCCAGCGGGACGATGGCCATACCCGTTTCGCCATCATCCGTGGTGGCAGCTACTTCCAAGCGCGCGGCAGCATCTGGTATGCGGACGGAGGCCCCCGCCCCTGCAACCATCACTGCAAGTTTATCCTGATGTGGCCCGGTTTGGATCGCTGCGCCACCATCGGGTTCCGATGCGTTAAAGATGCTTGATGCAGCCCGGCAAGGTCGCGAGCGACGCCTCGACGGCCGCCGGCGGATCCGATTCGAGGCACATTTCGCCAGTTGTCATCATTATTTTGCCTTTTTTACAGATTTTTCGCGTCAAGGAAAAAAATTGCTTGTGTCCTCCGCCGACTCCGCTAGTGTCCACGGCCATGAAAGTAGAATTTTACGGACACGTTCGTCAGTATCACAATATCAAATCCGAAATCGACAAGAATATCGCGACCGTCCTGGAGAGCGGCCAATATGTTATGGGGCCCATGCTCAAACAGTTCGAAGCGGAATTGGCTGCCTACCACGGCACCAAATACGCCATCGGCACCGGGAATGGAACCGATTCTATCTGGCTGGCACTGATGGCCCTGGGCATCGGACAGGGCGATGAAGTCATCACGAATGCCAACACCTTCTTTGCCACGGCGGAAGCGATTTGGATCGCCGGCGCCACGGCAGTGCTGGTGGATTGCTGCCCCACGACCAAGTGCATCGATCCCACCAAGATCGAAGCGGCCATCACCCCGAAGACCAAGGCGATCATTCCAGTGCACCTTTACGGCCAGTGCGCCGACATGGTGGCCATCAAGAAGATTGCGGACAAGCACAACCTCAAGATCGTTGAGGACAACGCCCAGGCGATCGGCGCGGCGGGCCCCAACTTCAAAATCGCCCAACTCAGCGATGCCTGCTCCACGAGCTTCATCATCCAGAAGAACCTCGGCACCTTCGGCGACAGCGGCGCTCTGGTCACGAACAATCCCGAGATCGATGCCGCAGTGCGCCGCTTGCGCAACCACGGCTCGACCGCGCGCAACGTGCACAGCTACGGCTTCAACAGCCGCCTGGACGACCTGCACGCCGGCATTCTCAGCGCCAAGCTGAAACACATCGACGAATACAACGACGCTCGCCGCAAATGGGCGGCCCGCTATACGGCCGGCCTCAAAGGCGCCAAGTCGTTCACCCTCCCGGTCGAACTGCCGGGCTACCGTCACGTGTTCCATCTCTACGTCATCGAAACCAAGAAGGCGGAGTTGCGCGACCAGTTGGTCGACTTCCTGGTGAAGAACGGTGTCGATGCCAAGACCCATTACTCGATCGCCATTCACAAGCAGGCCGGCTATCCGTGGGGCAAGGACGCCCGCATCGTCGGCAGCCTGGCCAACGCCGAAGCCAACGCCGCCACCTGCGTCAGCCTCCCCATGTTCCCGGAACTGCGCGAGGACGAAGTGGATTACGTAATTGCCAAGGTCATGGAATGGGACGCCAAACAGGCGGCCTAAACTGCGACTTGCCAGGGACCGGCGGTCGGCGGAAACGGCCGCTCCCGGTTCCAGATCTTTTCGAGAGTTATTAGTTAAACGCCGGAGTTCGGGCTGGTTCCGGACTCCGGCGTTCACCATCAAACCCGGACACCTTTTTTCGCATGAGCAAATATACCGTATTGGTCGTGGGCATGGGCAAACGCGGCATGCACCACGCAACCTCCTTCAACGCCAACCCCAAATTCCAGGTCGTCGGCATCTGCGACATTGACCAAAAGCGCCTGGACGACGCGGCGCCAAAGCTGGGCAATCCGCAAAAAGGGACGGACGCCGCCGCGCTCGCCCGGCAGCTCAAGCCGGACGTCTTCTGCTTTTGCACGATGCCGCATCTGCGCATCCCTTTCCTTCAGGCGGCCGCCGAAGCGGGCTCGAAGCTGGTGGCATTCGAAAAACCGGTGGCGCTGACCAGCGCCGAAGTTTTCACCATCCGTGATTTGCTGAAGAAATCCGGGCTCAAAGCCGTCGTCAGCCACCAGCATCGCTACGGCAAGCACTACCAAAAGGTCAAAGAGATCATCGCCAGCGGCGCCCTGGGCCGCGTGCACACCGTTTACGGTTCCGCCACCGGCTGGATGACCCACATGCTCTCACACCTGATCGACTACTCCTGCTGGTATAATGACTATACACCCGCCACCTGGGCGATGGCACAGGCGGCCGGCAAAGTGAAATTTGCGGACAACCACCCTTCGCCGGATTACATCGGGGGTTTTGTCCAATTCGCCAACGGCGTGCGCGGCATCTATGAGTGCGGCGCGGGCGCGCCCGACCAGCCGGAAGTCGGCAAATGGTGGGGCAAAAACCGCATCGGCGCGCAAGGCACCGAAGGCTTCGCCGAAGTGCTGACCAACGGCGGATGGCGCGCCGTCACCAAATCCGGCGGCTACCAGGTTGGCGAAGGCGCGATGAATTACGACGCTGACATGCCGCCGTACATCCAGGAAATGGCCGACTGGCTGGACGACAGCTCGAAGGTGCATCAATGCAATTTTGAGCATGCTGTGCTGGGAGCCGAGATCATGCTCGCGCTGCAGCGCAGCGCCGCCGAAGGCGGCCAAGTCGCCCTCCCGCTCACTTCCGGAGCCGATGAACAGGCGTTGCTCAAGAGCAAGCTTGCCGATCGGCCCGTGCTGGTTTCCTTCGAGCAGAACAAGAAGGAATTCGGCCTCGCGTAACCGCCGGACCGCTATCCATCTCGTTTGGGGCGGGTGCGAACCCGCCCCAAACAGACATCGGCGCTCCCGTTTTTAGCTGCTTCCCCGCCCGTTTGCTGCTTCAATCAAATCCATGGAAGTCATCATACAGCCGTCCAAAGAAGCCGCCGCCGCTTTAGTGTCCCGGATTATTTCGAAGGAGCTTCGCGGCAATCCCCACCTGATTTTAGGCTTGGCCACCGGTTCCACCATGGAACGCGTTTACCGCCACCTGGTGCAAATGCACCGGGAAGAGCACCTCGACTTCTCCCTTTGCACCACGTTCAATCTCGACGAATACGTCGGGTTGATGCCCAGCGACCCGAATTCGTATCGGCATTACATGAATCACCACCTGTTCCGGTCGGTGAATCTTGATTTGCGCAACACGCACCTGCCCAACGGAATGGCCGAGAACCTGGAAGCCGAGTGCCAGCACTACGAAGCCCTGATCAAACGGTTTGGCGGCATCGACCTCCAGTTGCTCGGGATCGGCAAAGCCGGCCACATCGGGTTTAACGAACCCCTGTCCGCCTTACGCTCCCGCACCCGGGTCAAAGCCCTGACCCCCACCACGATCAAGCAAAACGCCCCGTTCTTCGGCGGCGAGGAACATATGCCGCGCCGCGCCATCACGATGGGCGTGGGCACAATTATCGAAGCGCGCCGCTGCGTCCTGCTCGCCACCGGCGACAGCAAAGCGCAGGTGGTCGCCCAGGCCGTCGAAGGCCCCATCACCAGCATGGTCAGCGCTTCCGCGCTCCAGTTGCACGCCCGCTGCACCGTGATCGTGGACGAGGAAGCCGCCGCCGATTTGAAAGAGAAGGACTACTACCGGTGGATCTTCGAAAACGAGCCTGATTGGCAGGATTACCGTTAACTCGTCAATTTCCGCGCCGGTCTCGTGTGAATACTCCCGGCGCGTTCGGCGTCTAATATTACCTTATGAAACGCGTCCTGTTCACCCTGGCCTGTGCTGTCGCCCTGCTTTCCGTTCCGGCCTTCGCGCAGGCCAAGAAGCTCACGTGTTGCCAGCAGGCTCTCGAAGAAAAGCGCGACTGCAAAAACAAATGTTGCATCGCCGCCCACAAAGAGGGCAAATCCTGCACCAAGTGCAACCCGAACAAAGAAGATGCCGCCCTCATCAAGAAGCTGGCGGAATGGAAAAAGAAGTCCTGACCATCGGTTCAGACCCTGCCTCCTCTCCTGAGTTGCTGCCGGCCAATGCCCATGGCTTTGGCTGGCTCGAGTGAGTTTTTCGGTTCAAACCCGGCCAATTCTCCATCCCAGTCGTAATCAGCGCTGGCCATGCCCGACCGTCCCCCGGACTCCGCTCCGGCCTCGTCCCCGCCCGTGGTTTGAATTGTGTGCCCAATACCCTTGAGGTATAGTGAGATGCAGACGGGAAGGCCGCCCCGAATAAAGCTTGGCGACCATCGTCGAATATCTAAGTGGGCATTAAGAGACCATTGCTGGCGGTGCGGTGCCGGGCGGCTTCAGTGGCCGGCCGGGCACGTATTGCAGATTCCTGCGCGGTATCCTTGATGGGACCATCGCCAAGGACACGGGCCGTCCGGCCTTAAAGCAGCCTCCCTCCAACAATCTACTTCCGCACATTGAGTTAATGATTCAACCAAACCATATTCAGCTATGAAATTGACCAGTTACTTTGTTCCGCTCTCCGCCCTGGCTGTAGCCTGGCTGCTCGCCGGATGCGCCTCCTCCGGAGTCAAAAATCCCTCCGGCGTGCCGGTGACCGAAATGCGCCCGGACGAACGCGGTTTTGTGGCCGGCACCGGCGTGGAGTCCCAGGACCTGGTGGCCGTAACAGATAAGATGGCCCGCAGCATTCTCACGACCCCGCAGATTGCCAACGCGCAGGGAACTCCTCGAGTCGTCCTCGATCCGGTGGTCAACGACACCCGTTTCCCCATCAACAAGGACATTTTCCTGAGCCGCATCCGCGTCGAGCTCAATTCCAAGGCGCGTGGCAAGGTGCTGTTCCTGGCGCGTGAACGCATGGCCGCGCTCGAGAAAGAGCGCCAGATGAAACAATCCGGCCAGGTCACCTCCACCACCGACCCAAACATCCAGGAATTCAAAGGCGCCGACTTCTTCCTGACTGGCAAATTGGAAGGGCTCAGCACCAAGACCAAAGCCGGCATCAGCGATTACATCCTCTACACGTTCCAACTAATCGATGCTCGCACCACCGACATCATTTGGGAAGATTCCGCGGAAATCAAAAAGCAGGGACTCGAAGATGCCGCTTACCGGTAAATGCGGCAGCGGCGTACAGCCGGAGCGACGGCGCCACCGCCGGCTCATGGCCGTGGCTTGCTGCGCCTTCAGCCTCGCGGTGGCGGGCTGCGCCACCACGGACAAGAAGCCCCCGCTGCAACTGACGGGCAACCTCCTCGAGGATGGCCCGAACGCGATCACCAACGGCCCGCCGCGCGACAAGGTATTGTGGCAATACCGCACGGCGCTGGCCTACATGCGCCGCGGTGATTTCACCCAGGCCAAGAACCTGCTCGATGACGCCCTCTGGCGCATCGGCGGCGTCTTCAGCCAGGATAAAACCGCCAAGCAGTCCCGCAGCTACTTTCGGGAGGAGTCCAAAAAGACGTTTCTCGGAGAGCCCTACGAGCGCTGCATGGCGTATATTTACCGTGGCATGATTTACTGGATGGATGGCCAGCCGGACAATGCCCGCGCCTGCTTCCGCTCAGCCCAACTCGCCGATAGCGACACCGAGAAAAAGGAATACGCCGGAGACTGGGTGCTGGCGGATTACCTCGATGGGCTGGCTTCAGCAAAGCTGGGAGGAGATGGCACGGATGCGCTCAAGCGCGCCCAGGCCTCGGCGAAAAACATCACCCTGCCCCCGTTCAATACCAAGGCCAATGTCCTGGTTTTCATCGAATTCGGCCCCGGACCCAGGAAGGTCGCCACCGGTCAGTATGGCGAGCAACTGCGCTTCAACGCCGTGCCCTCCCCCGTAGCCTCGGCGCAAATGACGTTCGATTCCTTCGCCATTCCGGTAGCGCCCACGGACGATCTCGCATTCCAGGCCACGACCCGGGGCGGACGTGTCATGGACCACATTCTGGGGAACAAGGCTGTGTTCAAATCCGCCACCGACACCGCGGGGAACGTGGCGATGATCGGCGGGTTGAGCACCGCGATTGCCAGCCACGACGAAACGACCCAACAAGTGGGTTTGGGCATCGCCCTGGCCGGTGTGATCAGCAAGGTGATCTCCGCCGCCACTACCCCGGCCGCGGATGTTCGCACCTGGGATAACCTGCCCCATTACCTCACGTTTATGAACCTGGAACTGCCCCCCGGCAAGCACACGCTCACGGCTCGATTCCTGGATGCCTCGGGCAATCCCATCGCCAATCTCACCAAGCAAATCAGTTTCGAAGTTTCCACGGGAAAAGACAAAATCCTGTTTGTTAGCGACCAATCAGCTACTCCTTTAACTTTATGAAAAAGTCACTGCTTTTGGTACTGACCGCCGCCAGCCTGGGCCTGGCGCTGGGCTGCAAATCCCACGAGGGCGCCTACCAACCGGTCAATGCCAACAACTACAATCTTGAAGATAGCGCGAACTTTGTGCTCCTGGACCCAGGCGCGCAACGCTCCATCACCCATTCCGGCATCCAGAGCACCCGCTTGCCCGATGGCCGCCTGCAAGTCGCCGCCAACGTCCGCAATCGCGAGAACCGCCGGCTCCAGGTGCAGATAAATTGCGTCTTCAAAGATGGCCAGGGGTTTGTGGTCGAAGACACGCCTTTCCGCAACCTGTTCCTGGACGAAAACGCCCAGGAAGGCGTCACGTTCGTATCCGCCAATGATAAAGCCCAGCGCTTTACCATTCGCGTGCGCGAAGCGCGTTAATCGCGAGCGCGGAACTGTTCCGCCAGGGCCACGGCCTTAAGCATGGCCTTGGCCTTGTTGACGGTCTCCTGATACTCGCCTTCGGGGGTGGAATCGTTCACCCATCCGCCCCCGGCTTGCACATAGGCTTTCCCGTCCTTTAGCAGCGCCGTGCGAATCGTGATGCAGCAATCCAGGTTGCCGTTGAAAGAAAAATAACCAACGCAACCTCCGTAAGGTCCCCGCGCGGTTTGCTCCAGCTCCGAAATGATTTGCATGGCGCGAATCTTCGGCGCCCCGCTGAGTGTGCCGGCGGGAAAAGTGGCGCGCATCAAATCGTATGGCGTCCGGTCCCCGGACAGGCTGCCTTCCACCTGGGACACGATGTGCATCACGTGGCTGTAGCGCTCCACGATCATGAGATCCTTCACCTGCACCGTGCCGAAGTCGCACACCCGGCCCAGGTCGTTCCGCGCCAGGTCCACCAGCATCACATGCTCCGCGCGTTCCTTGGGGTCCGCCAGCAACTCAGCTTCCAGCGCCTTATCCTCCTCCGGGCTCGCCCCCCGCCGCCGTGTCCCGGCGATCGGACGAATCTCCACTTTGCGATCCTCGCAACGCACATGAATCTCCGGCGAGGCTCCCACTAGCGCGAATCCCTCCAACTCGAGCAGGAACATGTACGGGGACGGGTTGATGGATCGCGCCGCGCGGTAAACATCGAGCGGCGCCGCCTGCACCGGCACGGAAAATCGCTGCGAACCCACGACCTGAATAATGTCCCCGGCCGTGATGTACTTCTTGGACTGCTCCACGTTCGCCAGGAATTGCTCCCGGGTGAGGTTTGACACAAACGGAATGAACGGAACCTCGGCCGGCAGCGTCACGGGATGATGATCCGCCGGTTGTTCGAGCAAAGAAACCAAGCGCTCAATTTCGGCGGTGGCATCCTCGTACGCGTCATCCACCGTGACCCCGTCCAGGCAGGCGTTCACCATCACGGTCAACGTCTGCGCGACGCGGTCAAATATCAGCAACTGGTCGGCCACCAGAAAATACATGACTGGCGTACCCAGCTCATCGCGAGGCGGGCGCGGCACCACTGGTTCCACATCATGGATGAATTCGTAACCGATAAAACCCAATGCTCCGCCGGTGAACCGCGGCAATCCCGGCACCGCCACCGGCCGGTATTGGCTCATGACCCGCTCGACCACCTCGAGGCCGTCCTTAACCGTAGCGGGTGCACATGTGGCCGACTGATTTCCTGGCGCCGGTACTGCGGACCCGGCCGAGTTGGCTCGTGGAGAGACCGCGTAAGTCTCGGTAACTTTGCCATCCACCAGCAGGTCCACACGGGCGCCTGTCTGTCGAATGACCGCGCGCGGATTGCATCCCACGAAAGAATAGCGCCCGAGATGCTCGCCGCCTTCCACCGACTCAAACAAGAAAGCTTCGCCGTAGCCGCGAATCTTACGGTAGGCGGATAAAGGCGTCTCGATATCAGCCAGCAGGACGCGGGTGACGGGAATGAGGTTGCCCTTCGCGGCCAGGCTTCGAAATTGGTCCAGGGTGGGTTCGTACATGGTGGATTCGAGTGCGGAAATTGGCCTGATCACTTGCCTTCCCAGCCGCGGCCGGTCGACCAGGGATCGATGGAGTCCTGGGTTTGGTTAATCAAAGCCGCCTTGGCTTCTGGCAGAACGACTCCTGCGCGGCGGGCTCGCTCCTCGCGCAGCGAGGCTTGGCGCAGCCGCCAAACCCCGTAGAGGGTGAAAATCAGAACTGCCAGCGCGTATCCGATGATGCCCAGGCCGATCCCCGCTGCCAGGGGACTGTGACGGCTGTCGCTGAAATACACCAACCCCAAACCTACCGCGGCGAACAGGGCGCTCTGCCCGAACAGGCAGAACAGGTATAAACCGATGCTGGTCTCCTGGATGCGAGCCATGTGCCAATCCCGGTAGCGCTGCTCGCCGAGGGAACGCATCAGCCACGCGGACTGAAAGTTACGCGCCGCCACCAGTACGCTGGTCGTGGCGATAATCACCGCCGGCACGGGCCACGAGGCGAACAGCAGGCAAATCCCGAGATTCAACGGGATCCCACCTTTCCACCCTAACCGCCGGGCGATGGGATTCCCCTCCAGCACCAGGTTCGGCGTCGCGATCCAGGTGCTGAGGAAATCCATCCCCCGGGCAAAAAGCAGGAGCAGGAAAGTAAGCGTCCAAGCCCGGCTCGCAAATGGCACGGCCTCGTCCATTACCTCTTTTTGTAAATCTCCTCCGGCGTTTGCAATTGCGGTTCGGTAATCTGAAATTGCTGGCCGGCCTCACGAATGGACCGGAAAAAGCAGGATTGATAACCTTCGTGACAAGCGGCCCCAATCTGCTCGACCTGGATTAGGAGCGTGTCGCCGTCGCAGTCAAACGCGATATCCTTCACCGCCTGGGTGTGCCCGCTGGATTCGCCTTTCATCCAGAACTTTTGCCGCGAGCGGCTCCAGAAATGGGTCTTGCCGGTCTCGATGGTTTTTTCCAGCGAGGCCTGGTTCATGTAGGCCATCATTAATACGCGCCCAGTCTTCTGCTCCTGGATGATGGCCGGGATCAAACCCTGCCCGTCGAACTTCAGCTTGTCGTAAAAACTCATAAGGAAACAATCTTGAGGCGGTAACATAACCCAATCACCCGGCGGCAACCATGAAAAAACAAAAGCCTAAATCGCCACCACCCGCGCCACTTGTGCCGCCAGTAGCTCCACCGATCCCTCGTTCCACAACACCTGCCGCGACCGCGCAATTTTCTCATGGATCGACAATTGCGAAGCCAACCGGGCCTGAATCTCACCGGCAGACCAACCGCGTTGCGCCAGTCGCGCCGCTTGCGTTTCCACGGTGCACGCGACGCACACCACCCAGTCCAGGTCCGCCTCGGCACCCGTTTCAAAAAGCAGTGGAATTACCACACAAGACTTCGAGATGCCATCCTTCTCCCAGGCCTGGACTCGCGCCTTCCACAACGCGCGAATGCGCGGATGCAAAATCTGCTCCAGCCGCCGGCGCGCCGGATCGTCGGCAAAAACAATTTTGGCCAGCTCGGAGCGGAGCAGACCGCCGGTGGCGTTAATGACCGTCGGCCCAAAGGCATCCCGGATTTCCTGAAGTGCCGGCTCCCCGGGCTGGACAATCTCCCGGGCCAGGTCATCGGTGTCCACGACGGGAACTCCCTGTTCAGAAAAGCAACGGGCGGCAGTGGATTTTCCCATTCCAATGCCGCCCGTTAAACCGAAGACCTTCATGCCGGTCTCACGCGAGCACCGACTTACGGGCTCACTCGAACCGACCGGTAGAACCGGGCTGCCGGGCCGGTCACCAATGGATCGGAGACCTTGATCACTCCGGACGGCGGCGCGACGTTCGTGCTGATCGCCGTCCACGTCGAGAGGCTCGAGGATACCTGGATCTCATAAGTAAGCCCTGGTTGTCCGGTGACCTCGAGGTTGAATTGACCGTTGCCAATCGAGCCGGTCAGCGTCGACGGAATCACGCCATAGACGGAGACGGTCGTTTGCGCCGCATTGTTTGCCGGCTGCAGATCGAGGCTCGATGAGGAGACTGTTGCCCGGTTGACCACCGTGCCGCCGAGGTAAGGCGAACTGACGATCGTCACGGTGGCGGACGAACCGGCGGCAATGGTGCCCAATTGCGCCACGACCGCGGATTCATTCGTTCCGGCAACCGTGCCCTGTGTGGCCGAGCCGGAGATGAAGTTAACCCCTGCGGCGAGCAGGTTCGTCACCATGACGTTCAACGCATTGTCCGGACCCTGATTGCTCACGGTCAGGTAATTCGTAACCAGGCTACCCACAAACACGGTGTCCGGAGTGCTGACCAGGCTCAGGCCCAGGTCGGCCACGGGATTCACCGGTTCCACCACGGAGATCTCGAGGGTGTAACCACCAGCGATGCTCCCGGAGTCACCGTTCGAATCATCCATGACATACAACGCCCATTGGCCGTTCGGATCGGTACCATTCAGAGAATCCAATCCCAGCCCATAAGGACCGGCCGGAGCGGGCGGCAGAAACGCCACTGCGGTGTCATAACGCGTCGGGAGATAGACGCCGGACGACAAAGCCGCAGTCTTCGGCAGATATGCCGTAGCGGCGCTGTCGAACGCAAGATCAAGATTGGTGATCGGATGCCCGCCACCCGTGTGCGACATCAGCAACACCGTGTTGCCCTGCGGACCGGCCAACAGGACGTTAATGTCGTTCGGGAAGCTGTGACTTACCCCGTTCAGTTTGACCCGGACTTTATCCACCAGGCCGGTCAGACCACTGACGGTCGTGATCATCGGATAAATCGAGGCAATGCCGTAATTCGGGATAATCGCCGTGTTCGGATTGGAGAACGTCTGTGTTACCGGCAGGAGGAAGGTGTAGGAAACCGTTCCCAGGTCGGTGGTGCCATCGGTCAAGGCTAGCGTAGCCACTACCGCAGTGCTGGCATTCGGATCAGCCGTAAAGGTAAACGACCGGGTCACTGCCGCTCCTCCTACGGCCATCTGCCCATAGGTCTGCGGCCCGCTGGGAGCGGTAACGCCACCGCTGGCCAGCAACTGCGCGGTCAAATTCGCGGAACTGTCCGCCGAGCCCACATTCTTCAGCGCCAGAGTCACGGTCACAGTCTCACCAGGATCCACCGTACCGTTGACCGGTCCGCTCTCGGTCACCAATAGCGCGCCCGCAGTCACCAGCACAGGGGCAGGATTCGCCACCGTCAGCACGACCGCTGCGGAATTGTTCTGGGTTTGCGGATCACCGGAGCCGGTCGTCGCGACCGCGACATTGGTTACCACACCGGCCGCCGCTGCGGCAGCCTGAACCGTGAGCGTGGCGACATTACCCGCGCCCAGCGCGCCGATCGTCCAGTTAATGGTGCCCGCTGCAATGGTCCAGCTCGTGTTCGGACTGGCCGTGGCGGTAACGAAGGTCACGTTGGTCGGCAACACATCGGTCAACGCCGTTTCCAGCGCGGAATCAGGTCCGTTGTTCGTCACGGTAATCGTGAACGTCAGGTTGCTGGTGAGAATTACCGGATTGGCGCTGACTGTTTGACCGACTGCCACGTCCGCCGAGGGCAGCGTCACCGTGCTGATCGCCGCCGCCCGGTTGTTTAATTGGTTCAGATCATTCTCCACGGAACCGACTGTGGCCACGTTCGTGAGCAGGCCGGCCGCGCTGGCCGACGGCGTGACCGCAATTGTCACCGTCGCCGCTGCGCCCACGTTCAAAGCCCCTAGATTGCCGATCAGGGTTTTGCCATTGACAGTAATCGAACCCTGGGAGGTCAGGTTGGAGACCAGGCTTACACTGGCTGGCAGGATGTTGGTGAAGGCCACTTCACTCGCGGCGTTCGGTCCACCATTCGTAATGGTAAACGTGTAATTGAGCTGATTTCCCGCCACGGCAAACGCGGGACTTGCCGAGCCGTTGATCGCCAGGTCAGCCACCTGATTGACCGGGGTCAGGATGGTGAACGCCAGGCTCCAACCGCTGGTAATTTCGCCCAGATCGCCCGCTGAGTGATCATCGACAAACAACTGCCAATTCCCGTTGGGATCCGCGTTATTGAACACCCCCAGGGCCGAGCCATAAGGCTTCACCGGCGCAGGGAGCGGCAGATTACCCGCCGGCAGATAGTTCCCCGGGCGCCAGGTGCCGGATACGATCGAGGAACCCGCAGGCGGTAACGCCATTGCGGCAGTGTCGTCAAAGGTCAGATTCGCCCCAATCAATCCACCCTGGCCGGCTCCAGACATCAGGATCACCTTCTGGCCCAGCGGTCCCACCAGGAGCACATCGATATCCTGCGGATAGGTGTGGGTGACACCCGTCAGCGTCACGGTGACTTTTCCAATCACCCCGGTCAAACCCGACACATTGATCGTGGACGGGTACGGCGTCGCACTGGTGTTGTCGTTAATCGTTACTTTCTGGCTGTTGGCGTAAGTCCGAACCGCCGGAAGCGTGAAGGAGAAGCTCAGGTTGGTGAGGACCGTCGCCCCCTGCTGAATCTGCAACACGGCAACCACGGAAGTGGTGCCCGTAGCGGTAAAGATAAACGGACGCCCTTCAGAAAAACCACCAGCGCCAAGGGTAGGATACGTCTGCGGATTACCAACCGGTGAGGGATTCACGCCGTTGGCCGCAAGCAAGGTGGCCGTGATGTTCGTGGCAGCGACGTTACCTCCGTTGCGCAGCCGCAGAACGGCGGTCACCGTTTCCCCGTTATCGATCGCCCCGTTTGGCGGCGAGATACTCTCGGCGGTCAAGGCAGCGCCAGCCGCCAGGATATTGATAAACGGCGGGGCGACTACCATCGTGAGCGAGGCGGAGTTGTTGGCGGAATTGGGATCAGGCTGCGTGCCTGCGACGGAGGCCACCACGGCGTTCGTGCCGTCGGCCATCGCCTGGACCGTAATCAAGATTTGAGCACTGCCGCCACTCGGGATATTGCCGAGATTGGCGAGCACGGAATTGGTTTGCGGAGTCGCCACGCCCTGTGAGTTCGTCACCGATAGCAGTTTGAAGCTGGCCGGCAGAGCGGTGTTCACCATTACCGCCGTGCTTTGGCTGGGACCGCCATTGGTAACCGTCACCGTGAGAGTCACGTTGCTCTTGGTCACGATCGGGTTTTGGCTGGCAGTGACGCGCACGGCCAGGTCGGACGAAGGACCGACCGCGGTCAAAATCGAAGCCACGTTGTTGGCCCCGACAGGATCGTACTGGTTGGCCGTAACTTGCGACGTAAGCGCAATGGTTCCTTCAGCCAGCGGCAGCACCGTGATGTTTGCGGTGGCTCGCGCCCCAACCGCCAACCCGCCAAAGGTGCAGACCACCGTGTTACTGCCCAGGAAGGAAACGCCCTGAGAAACGCCCACTGCGGTAATGGCTACGCTCGGGAAGAAGGTATTCGTCACCGTGACGCCAGAGGCGCTGCTGGGACCTTTGTTGGTCACGGATACGGTGTAAACCACCGGGCCGCCGAGCACCGTTGATATGGGCGAGGCCGCCACACCGACGCTAAGATCGGAGGTCGGGGGGTTCACGTTCGACACGAACACCGCAGTGTTGTTGGACAGGTCAAAGTCAGGTTGCTCGGAGGAAACGGTCGCCGAGGAGGTGATCAAACCCGCGCTGGTCGGCAGCACCGTCACATTAACCGTCGCCCGTCCGCCTGCGGCCACGGGGCCGAGGTTGCAGGTCACCACATTTCCCGCCACGGAAACCGCACCCTGCGAAGAGCTCGAAGCCTGATACAGCACGCTACCGGGCAGCAGTTGGCTGACGGTAACATTCTTGGCGGAACTCGGTCCGAGGTTGGTGACCGAGAGGGTGTAAGTAAGAGAGCCACCCACCATCACCGGCTCTGGGGCAGCTTTGATTCCCACGGCAAGATCCGAGCCGGGGCACTCGCCCAAGCCGTCCGTACAAACCGTCGGCGTTACATAAAGCGACCAGCATTGAATCGAGCCGGTATCGAAAGTAGCGGCGTCCACAACGCGCAGTTTCCAAGTGCCATTGACGTTCGTGCCGGATTTTCCATTAAAGACCGCCAGCGGCTGTTCGGGTTTATAAAGGCCCAGGAAGGGCGCCACTCCGCTGCCGATGGTAGCGGGAGCGCTATCATCGAACACCGTGCGGCGTGAGTCCGGCGAGCAGGCCAACCCGTAATTCTGACCCCCCGCGCCACGGAAGCGTGAAAGGGTATTGGTCACGCCATCCGGGGAAATCAATTGCAGCAGCAAATCGGCATCGTAGGTGTGCGTGATATACACCGCCACGGTTACCTTGTTCACGGCAAACGCGATGTTGGTGACGATGATCGAGGAATTGGTTTGGCCATTATCCGGGATGGGTATAGCCCCACCCACGCTGTCAAAGCGCACGGGCAGCCCTGGGGTGCCGGTGGGCAGGCTGAATCGATTGGTGGCGGTGGCGATTTCAGACTTCAGAGTGATTTGGAAATCGATCGGCTGACCACAGTTAAACGTCGGGGCCGTGCTGACCTTGAACGCGGTCAGGTTGGTGACCAAGCTGCCGCCGGGGACATTCGGGTAAATTGAGTTACGTTGAGCTATGAGGACTCCGGGGGTGGTTGTGGTCAGGGTCGCGGTAAGGTTTGTGACCCCGATCAAGCTGGTGTTGGTCAATACCACATACAGGTCGGTACACTCGTTAAAATCGATCAGGTGATTCCCGTTGCCGTCCAGAAAGAAGGTCGAAGACACCTTTAGCGAGAGGCCGTAGCCGATGCGCAACGTCATCGTTGAGGCGCTGGGGCTGAAATCGCCCAGGAAAATCCCGGAGTTGGCCCCGTCCCACCAGCGCGCGCTGGGCGCTGAACTGTCACTGAATTCGTTTTGATAACCGGTGGAGTTGTTGTCCTGGTAGTAAAGGTCGGTAGCATTGCCGGCGTTAATGTTGCGCTCAAAATGCCACTGGTTGTCCGCCTGCATCAGCGTGCATTCGTAATTGGCGTGCGAACTATTGTAGGCCAGGCTCTGGTTGTCCCGGTCCCCGAGTTCGTCGATGTGCCACACTGCAATACCACTCGCGGGGATCAAGGCATCGCGCCCCGTCTGCTGCCGATTTTCCAGCAGGTAATACTCGGTGGGGGTGCCGGGTTTTTCAAAGCGATAAAAAGCATTGAAGTTTGTCCCACGCCGGGACGTCAGCACCCCGGTTAAAGAAGAGGCCGCCGTCAGGTCGGTCGTGTTGGCCCAGCCGGAGGCACGCTTAAGATAAGCGCAAATTTGGACCGGGTTGAAGTCGTAGCCACCACTATTCATCAAACAAAAGGCTCCCGCCCCGCCAATGGAATCACCCTGATAATCGTACAGGTCAGGGTAACCGCACAGCATATGCCCGTTTTCATGGCAAAACGTACCAATCGCCAGTTGGTTGCCGATGTCCGTAATCTGGTAGCGATAAACCTGTTTACCACCGGCGGAGAGCTCCTGTGGTCCCGCTTGCCACAAGGCGCCGGAGTGCGGCCAAAGCCCCATCGACCACACCCCGCTATTGGCTCCCGCAAAAAAAACGTTGCACGCGACTACGTAGTTGTTGTTATCCACCGTGAGCGGAGCGAAGGTCGGCAGGATGGTGCTCGCGTAGTTAGGCAGAGCTTTCATCGTGTCCAACACGTCCTTGAGCAGCATGTTCCCGGCCGTGCCCGCGTCGAGACTGAGGTTGTTATACACGGTTTTGGGCTGTGGCGCCGTGATGTAAATCGTGACCACGTTGGTGTAGATCAGCCGTCCGCCGGACACGTCCTGGAAATAGCTCTTAACCGAACCGTTGTTGCCATAGCCCGTGTATCCGTCCGCGTTAAGGTAGCTCACGATATCCGCCTGCGGGACGGTGGCGGGATCATCGCTGAAATCAACCAGGATGGTCAGACCCACCTTCGAACCTACGGTGGTAAAGGGAGGCGGAGAGTATTGTTCGCCACGGGACAGCGCTTCATTGTAGGCGCGGCTGCTGGCCTTGAGCGCGGACCAGCGCTCTTGGATTTGCATCTGCTGTTCCCACTGCTGATAACGAGCGACCACGAGGGCCTTGCGGGCTTCCGCGCTCATACGCACGTTGCGGGCTAAACCCAGCGTGGCCGGATTACCGAGCTGCACTTGCACACCGGTCGAAGCCAGTTGGCCATCCGCACCCTGCGTCGCATAGCAGTAAGCCTTCAGGGCCTGGTCGAAAGTGACGGTGTAACCGTCGAGGGTCTCGAACACCGCGGCAAACTCGTCGCCCTTGCCGTGCAACTGCAAGCGGGTGCCATCCGGCTGGGTGTAGACGAACTGCTTGTCAAACGGCGCGGCCGACACCGGCGCGACGCAGGCCCAGGTGAGCGCCAGCAGCGCCACGCCGAATTTCAGGCCGCGAGCAGTCCAACCGCGGCCGCTCGAGATGCTTTGAGTAAGAGGCTTCATAACCGATGTTCTTTGTAATCAGATCTAGTCGCACAACGCGGCTTACTGGGCGCGCAGCCGGAAAAACTCGTTGTTCTGTCCAATCGGGACAGTGACGGTCATCACTCCACCCACGTTCTGTGGCGGAGTCGCCACTGGCGCCCAGGTTCCGGAAGCCAGACTGGTCGTGAACTCCAGAACGTAATTCGAGGCGTCCGCAGTCCACGAAATGACCAGGTTGTTCCCGGACCGGCCCACGCTCATGACCACGGTCTCTACCAGGGTCTTGACCGAGGCCGAGTTATTGCCCTTGAGCGGGTCCAGAATACTCGAGACGCAACTCGCGCTGCCAGTCAAGGTGCCCGCGACCAACGGCTTGACCACCACGCTTGCCAGGGCACGAGAGCCACCGTCAAGTGAGCCGAGGTTCGTGAAAGTCAGCGTATTCCCTGCAAGGAGGTAACCAGCCGGTGTTGCCGACACGAAAGCAGCATCCGCAGGCAGGTTGGCCGTAATGCTGACCGCCGTGGCGGTCGCCGGTCCAAGGTTCGTTACCACGATCGAGTAGGTCAGATTTCCACCCAACATCAAAGGATTGGGAGTACCCGACAACCCGAGCGCCAAGTCCGCCGCCGGGGTCACGACCGCCGCGACCGCTTCCACGTAGTCATCGTCCGGATTCGGGTCACGAGTGTCGGAGGCGACGACCGCGGAGTTGGTCACGCTGCCAGCCAAATTGACCTGCACGCCGAAGGTGAATTTCGCCCCGGTGTCCTTGGCCAAATTCCCGACGGTCCAAACCAAGGCCCCGGCGGCGTTCGTGGTGGCAGATCCCGCCGTCGCACTTCCCGACAGATAGACCCCGCCCAACGGCAGCGTGTCGCTAACCACCACGTTGCTGGCCAAAGAAGGCCCGTAATTGGTCACGGTCAGGGTGTAGGTGAGGTTGCTGGTGGCCACCACGATATTTGTGGAGGCACTCAGCGTCAGGCCGAGGTCTGCCGCAGGCGGTACCGGTCCCCCGGTGGTGAGATTGAGAGACCACCCGTTAGAGATCACACCAGTATCCAATTGGCTGTCGTCGATAACATACAGCGACCAGTTGCCGTTCGGATTGTAGCCGTTGAACACGGCCAGGTTTGTCGCATACGGTCCCGGTGGCGCGGGCACCGTGAACGGCGGCGTCGCCACCGCGTAAGACGTCGGCTTGTAAACACCGCTCAGAATTTGCGTCTTGGACACGTTGAACGCGGAGTCATCGTCAAAGGTCAGCGTGGCGTTCCGGACCATGTTATTGGCTCCCGCCTTCGACATGAGGTAGGTCTTCTGACCCGTTGGCGAAACCAACAGCATGCTAATGTCTCCCGGTGCGGTGTGGTTCAGGTTCGTGATAGTGACCGTGGCTTTGGTCACCAAACCAGCCAGACCGCTCACATTGATGAAGGCCGGATACGGAGTCGCATTCGTCTTGTCGTTGATAACGATCGCCGTCCCGTTCGAATACGAGTTCACCACCCGCCCCAGGGCAAACGGGAAGGAGACATAGTTTGTTGCCAGGCCGTCAACCAGGCGGAACACGGCCGAGATGGCCTGACCGTTCGTTCCGTTGGCGGTGAAGGTAAACGGACGCGAAACCGACGTCCCATGCACCGCGAGAGCCCCGTAAGTCTGGCTGCCGCTGGGGCTGCTAACGCCATTGGTTACGAGCAGCGTTGCCGTCAGATTCACCGTGTTCGTGCCGGAGGCATTGCGCAATCCGAAGAGCAAGGTCACGGTTTCGTTGGTGTCGATCACCCCGTTGACCGGGCCGCTCTCCGACAACAGCGCGGCGCCCGCAGGCACTACCAGGCTGCCGTCGTTTTCCAGAATGTTCACCACTGCGGCGCTGGGATCGGTGACCACCACGTTCCCGCCGGGGTTAAACAGGTTCAACAGGAAGTATTTGTCCCCTTCGAGCAGAGTGTTATCGATGATCGGCACGCTGAAGGACTTGACTGTCTCACCATTGGTAAACACCAGGCTGCCGGCGGTGAGCTGGTAACCAATCCCCGCCAGCGCGGAACCGTCTGTGGTTTTGTAATCCACCGACACGGTATTGTTGGTTGCCCCGGTGCGCAGGACCGTGATGGTGGCATTCACCCCGTTTTCTTTCACGCTATAGGACGGCGCGGAGAAGGCCACGCCGGAAAGGTCGTTCGTGATATATACCGTCGCAAAGCCCGGATCCAGAATCTGCGTACCGGACGACGGATTGAACAAGCGCAAGCCGAAGGTGACATCGGACTGCACCAACCGGTTGTTGATGATCGGCACACTAAACGTCTGCAGCGCCACGCCGTTGCTGAACGTGAGCTCGCCGCTGGTGTCGCCGTAGTCGATGCCTTTGATAGCCGTCTGATCAAACGTGTTGTAGCGAACCGTGATATCGCCGGTATTGGCATTCGTGCGATAAACGGAGATCAACACGTTCGTGCCGCTCTTGTTGACGCCGAACACCGAGTTCGTGAAAGCAACGCCCGGATCAGCGTCGAGAATGACCACCGTCGCGGTGCTCGGATTGAACACCTGCGCCGGAGCCGACGGATTCAACAGATTCACGTTAAACGACAAGTCGCCCGTCACTCGCGGATCACGGAAAAGGCCGATGGTGAAGGTCTTGATGGATTCGCCGTTGGTGAAGCTCAACACACCAGTAGTGGCAATGTAGTTTGTCCCTGCCAAGGCGGTAGCATTGGTGGTCGCGTAAGTGACCGTGGTCACGCCATTGGTACCCACCCGGGTGACGGTCAGCGTCGCCGAACCAGATTTCTCCGGCGCGATGTAAATCGGGCTGGAGAAGGCCACCCCCACATCGTCGTCCAGGATCGTGACCGGCACGCTCACCGGATCAAGAATAGTCGAGCCACCGGTGGGATTCGACAGATTAACATAGAAGAATTGGTTATTCTCCACCGTTGTGTTCTGGAGAATCGGCACCCCAATGACCTTGCTGATTTCACCGTCCGAGAAGACCAGCACCCCATTGGTGCTGCCATACTTCACATTCGGAGTGGCGGTTCCGCCACCAGTGCTGAAATTCACGCTCACCGTTCCGGAGCGGCCATTGGTGCGAATTACCTGCACCTGGGCGTAACCCCCAGCCTCGCTCACCAGGAAGTTCGTTTGGGCGAACATGAACTGTCCAGGCATCCGATCCACGTCCACGATCGTGAGCGTCGCGGAGGACGGACTGAACAGGAGGGCGTTGAAGGAATTCGTCAACTCCATCGCCACGGTGACATTGCCCTTGGCACTCGGATCATAGATCAACGGCACATAAACGAACGCGTTGGTCTGACCATCAGCAAACCGGACCTGTTCGGCGACAGGCAGATAATTGGTGCCTGCGATGGCCGTACCATTGGTAGTCGTCAGGAAATCCACCGTCGCCACGCCCCGGCTGCTGCCCGTGCGATAAATGTTGATCGTAGCCGAGCCTTCCAAGGCATTCTCGTTCCGCATGTAGTCCGCCGACGAGAAACTAACCGCGCTATCATCGTTCAGCAGAACCAAGGTCGAGGTGCCAATATTTCCCAATTGCGGCCCGCCCGGAACATTGGGGCTGGGGTTCGACAGCGTCAGTTGCACGGTCAAATCCGGAGTGATGGCATAATCGCGAATCACCGGGATTGCAACCGTGCGCAACACTTCGCCCGGCGGAAACACAATGTTGGTGACCACGCTCAGGTAATTTGAGCCGGCGACGGCAGTGCCATCGGTGGTGCTGAGGAGCACGGAAACATTAGGATTGTCAGCCGTGCCGCTTGTGCCGCCACGGCGCCGAACCGTGACAAAGGCATTGGTGGAATTCTCATCCACCACGTATTGAGTTTCTGTAAACTCCAGGCTGCCCGACCCCGTCACGCTGCCACCATTAACCCGGGCAATGTGATTGGCTGTATGGCTGTCCCAGGAAGTGAATCCGCCGCCGATGACGATGCGGCCATCCGGTTGCAGGAGCATGGAAGCAATGAAACTGTCCGCGCCCGCCCCGAAGTTGATCGTAGTGTCCACCGATCCATCGCTGTTCAGCCGAGTCAGGCGATGCCGGGTCACGCCATTGCACGCGGTGAATTCACCGCCCAGGAGGATGCGCGTGTCGTTTTGCACCGCGATGGTGGCCACGATATCATTCGCGCCAACCCCCGTGTTGAAGGTGGTATCCACGGCCCCGTTCCCCAGGAGCCGACCGATGCGATTGGCGGGAACATTGTTGAGGTTTGCAAACGCGCCACCGACCAGGATCCGGCCATCGGCCTGCAAGGCGAGTGCGCGCACGGAGCCATCGGCGCCGGCGCCGGTGTCGAAGGTGGTGTCAAGGTTGCCGTCCGGGGTGATGCGGGCCAGACGATTCCGCAGCACTCCATTAATCGTGGTGAAGTCACCGCCAATAATGGCGCTGCCGTCGGTCATGACCAGGATGGTATGAACCGCTCCGTTCGGCGCCAGGGCCGAGTTAAAGCCGGCGTCAACACTTCCGTCATCGTTCAACCGCACCAGGTAGTTGCGCGGGGTACCGTTGTAAGTCAGGAACGAACCGCCAACCAGCAACTTACGCTGACCACCCAACATCACTTCGCCGGAAGCGAGCACAGCATTCTCAGGCCCGGCTCCGGGGTTGAACGTGGAATCGGTCGAGCCGTCATAGTTCAGGCGAGACAAGTAATTGCGCGGAACGCCATTGACCACAGTAAAGACACCGCCGATCAGAATCCGACCGTCGCTCTGGACCGTGATGGTCTGAACGGTGTCGTTAGCGCCGCTCGTCGCGGAAAATCCGCCGAATTTCGAATCCAGCGAGCCATCCGCTTCCAACCGGGCGATCCGGTTGCGAACCGTGTCGTTGACCCGGTTGAATTCACCGGCCAACAGGATTCGCCCATCAGGCTGAAGCGCCAGGGCCAGCACATTGCCATTCGCGCCCAGGGCTGGATCGGTCGTGTCGTCAAAGCCGCCCGGAGGTTGGTTATAGCTTTCGTCGTCCACGATTTCGATAATCGAGGTGGGGTTGCTGATCAGATTCGTCGTAGAGGGCGCACTCAGGGTCAGCGTGGCAAAGCGACCCGGCGGATCCACCACCAGGTTGTCAATGATCCCCACCGCAAAACTCTTGCTCAATTCTCCCGGCGCGAAGAACAAAGTTCCGTTCGTCGGCATGAAGTCGATGCCCGGAAACGCGGTACCAGCGGTCGCAGCGAAATGGACCGAGATTGCTTCCGCACTGCCGCCGGTGCGATTCACCGTCACGATGGCCGGACCACCATTTTCATTTACCGTATAGGTGGGTACGCCAAAGGCGAGCTGGCCGCGGAAATCCGCGTTGACGATCGTTAGCAACGCGTTCGTTTTCAGCCCAAAAGAGACTGGGCTGAGATTGCCGTTGAGCTTCGGATTCGAGAGCAGCAAGCCCACCGTCAGGAAATTCGGGTCTTCGTACAGCCCGTCCCGAGTCACGGGGATCGGAATATACTTGGGACCAACGTCGCCATTAGCCCACGTGAGGTTCGTGCTTACCGCGGCATAATTTACCCCGGCAAGGGCGTTGCTGTTGACGGTCGTAAATTGTACCGAGAGTGAGCCGGCGCTGCTTCCCAACCGGGTCACGGCCACCACCGCCGCGGGAGCGGTTTCATTCGTTGAATAGGTGGCCGAGGTAAATTCCACATAACCTCCGGTGACGTCCTTATCCACAATCGTCAGCACCGCGTTGGAAGCGCCGAGGGTTACTCCCGCCGATGGATTGAACAGCTTCAACAGCACCGTTTGGTTCTTTTCCACCTGCGGACGGCTCTTGGTCGTGATCGTAAAGGTCTGGCTGGTTACACCGGCGTTGAACACCAGGGTATTGGTGATGCCGATGTAATTCACGCCATTGGTCGCACCGAGGTTCGCGGTACCGTATTGCACCGTGATCCGGTTGTCGGTGCCATTGGTCCGGATGACCGTGATATAGGCGTTCGTGCCTTCATTCACGATATAGTTGGTGCTCGCGAAAGTGATGACACCCGGAGTGCGGGAACCGTCAACCATGGTCAGCATGGCATGCTGGCGACCTAACGCCACACCCAAAGGAATTTCCTCGCCACCCAGTTGGAACGAGCTGCGGGGCGAGCTTAATTCGAAGCCCAATTGTCGATTCCCGCGATTGGTGCTTGCCAGCACGCTGACATAGACATCGTTGGCCGTTATTGCCTGCACATAGGTCGGATCAACTGTGTCGCTAAACCCGTTATTCTGCCCCCAAGTTCCGTCGCTCAACTGCCAGGTCGGATAGGGATAGGTAACCGTCCAGGTGGGATCGCCATAGGTACCCGCATCAAAGGCATAATCCACATCGGTCATGGCCGCGCCGGGACCCGGATCGAGCGGCGAGGGAGCGATGGAGACCGTTGCCGGCCCAAGGTTGCCGTTCAACCGGTTCATCCGAATGAACACCGGGTTGACAGGGCTGGTGACGGGCGGAATGTCCGCCGAGTAGTCGGTGTTGGCCAGTTCGATATTTCCCGGCCCGGGCGTCTCGCCGCCAATCAGCCGCGCCACATTCCGTCGCGGATGAATGTCGTCGCGGGCAATGCCACCGCCCACACGTTCGAAGCTGCCACCAATGATGACTTTGCCGTCGCCCTGGAGGGACATGCTGTAAACAAAATTCTTTGGCTCAACCATCGGGTTCCAATAGCTGGTCGGGATGCCCGCAAATTGGTTGTAGGCCGTATCCATGAACGTCGTGTCCAGCAAGCCGTCCGTATACAAGCGGGCGATGCCAACCCGGCGAGTCTCGTTGTATACCGTGAAATTCCCGCCGATCAGCACTTTGCCATCCGTTTGAAGCAAGATACTGTAGACGCCACCGTCCGTTCCGCTGCCAGGGTCAAAGCCCAGATCCAGCGATCCGTCCTGGTTCATCCGCGCGAGGTTTGCGCGCGCGATGCCATACATGCTGTCAAAAATGCCGCCGACGAGGATCTTGCTGCCCTGAAGGGCCAGAGAATACACCGCCGGGTAAGGGCCACCCGCGGCGCTGCGGGGATTAAACGAATCGTCCAAGGTACCATCCCCATTCACCCGTGCCAGGCAACTACGAGCCGCACTGCCATATTGTGAGAATTGCCCGCCAATAACTACCCGCCCATCGCCCTGCACCGCCAGCGCGTAGATTGAACCATCCGTTCCCAACCCGGGATTAAAGGTAGAATCCAATGAGCCGTCGGCCAACAGCCGGGCCAGATGGTTGCGGTTGGTGCCATTCACCATCGTGAAGTCGCCCGCAATGTAAATCGTGCCGTCACCCGCCTGGGCCAGAGCCCACACGGTGTTGTTCGCGCCCAATCCCGGAGCAAAACTCAAATCCAGGCTGCCGCTGTTTTGAAGCCGCGCCACGCCGTTGCGGGTGGTGCGGTTGTAGGACGAAAACGCGCCACCGATCAGGATGCGGCCTTGCGTGTCATACTGCATGGTGCTGATGAACTGGTCCGCGCCATCTCCGGGGTTGAAGCTCAGATCGATCTGGCCGTCGAGCTTCATCCGCGCGATGCGGTTGCGAGGTACCGTGTTAAAGCTAGTAAAGTCGCCAGCCAACAAGGTGCTGCCATCGGTTTGCACCGCCACCGAATACACCGTGCTATTGGCACCCGGATAGGCGTTGTACGGCGGGCTTGTATCCGAATTACTGTCCTTGTTGTGATCTCGATCCAGCGCCCCCGCCGGTTGATCATCAAACAGGATCGTCAGCACACAGGTCCGCACGTTGCCCAGCCACTTGTCGGTGGGCGGCGGATCGGGGAAGTAGAGCTGAACGAGCAAATCCTCATTGAACTCGACCCGGGTATCGTCGTTGATCGGGATATCGATCCACTTATCAAATTCGGTCGCTCCGAAGTCCAGTGTGCCGGAAACGGAAGTGAAGTCGGCGTTGGGGCCATACTTGCGGCTGGGTTTGTCCGGGGTGGCGTACTCCGAGCCGGCCTGCAAAGCAAATTCGAATCGGGAGATGTCGAACAGGTTATGGTCGTTATCGTACGGATAGAGGTAATCGATGCGATACGGCACAGAACTGCCCGAGGGATTCGGGTCGGCGGTGGTGCGATAAACATGGATGCGGGCCACGCCGACACCACGCACGTCTTCCTTGCATTGCATCGTCGAGCGCTCGAAGTTAAACACGTTCGTGCCGGGCACGCCCATGTTGGGCAACACCCGCGCGTTCATGATGTTCACAAAGCTCGTGTTCTGGCTGATGGTTGGCCGTGCAATATCGGACGATTCCAAGGGATCCAACGCCACTTCGGTGAGCGTCACGAGCAACAAGGGGTTGACCATGGGTTTCATGTTCGGCCCGAATTGCATCCGGCGCGGAGTGATGGTGGGGAAGATATCCGCGCTCATCTGGAAGTCGTCGAACGCCAAAACGTTTGACACCGCGATGTAATCCCAAATGCCGCCTGGTTTCAGCGGGTCGCGGGCAAAGGCCGAAGGCACCACTTCCTTCACATTGGCGGCATAATAAAAGACCTCGTAATTATCTACGGCCGTGCCGTTCGTAACCGAGTAGGTGAAGTTGGAATTGACCAGGGTCGGCAGGACCAGGTACTCGCCACCGTTTGTCTGGCCGCCAATGACGTTAGTGAAGTATCCGTTGGTGATGGGATCGAAATAAACATACTGATTGAACGAGTAGGTTTGAATGCGTGCCCCGACCAGGTAGTTGGTGTACTTCTCAATATTTCCGCTGGCGTAAGTGATATTTGTTCCAAAGATATCGTAGCTTAGTTGGTTGGTATAATAGCTGTTCGTGATGGAATACCCGACGTACACCCTCCCGGCAGACCCACCCGACCGGGTCACAGTCGCGCGGCCCACCATGGCGTCCATATAAGCCGCCGTGGGTGCGAAGGAGTCATATTCGCTGATCGGGAAGACGGTTCGCGTGAAGTGAAAATCCCCCGCTTTAACCGCCGCCGTCAGCGGACTCCCCGCCGCCCAGTGCAGGAAAATCTTTCCCATTTGGAGTTCGCCGCCGAAGAGCGCAAAATCCCAGCCGTAAACACCGATGTAATAGGTTCCACCGTTGGTGGCGACAAAACTCACGCTGCTCTGGAAGGTCCCGCCAAAGTCATCGTTGGCCGCCAGCGTGGTGAGTGCGGCCACGTTAGTGCCGGTGAAAACTCCCATCACCGTGTCGATCAAACTCGCCGAGGTGTCGAACGTGTAGGTGCCATCGTTGGTGGCAGTCCACTTGTACCAGATCGAGGCGCCCACAGGCACTCCGGCCAGCACATTGGTCTCGCCCACCTGCAAGGTGGCGCCGGTGTTGTCGCCGGGGACCACACCGGTTTCACCCACCAGCACTTGCGCGTTTGTAAAGTTGTCGTTCGGCGGGGGCGTATTGGTCACTTGCGCCTGCGCGGGAAGGGTCCACAGCGCCAGGAAGGCCGCCACCACTAAAGGCGCCACACCGCCGCGCCCGCCTACAAACTCACTGATTCGATTTCTAAGCATAGCACACCTACAGAAATTGCTGTTCAAACACACCAGCCGCTTAAATCCGCGGGGCGGCCCACAAGACCACCCCGCATTTTCAAACCCGTTCACCCCGCCGCGCGTCTAGCCCGCGCCGCACCTAGGGCCCGTCCACGCGCACCCGATAATATCTCGGGCCGGACTTCGCCGGGATCGGATCCGCAACCGTCACCCGCCCCCCGTTCGCCCCCTGGATAAAGTTCGTCACCACCGTCCAATTGGTGGCGGTCGGCGACGAGGCCGTTAGCAGGTAATTCAGCGAATACGGCACCGTCGTCCAGGCAATCACCGCCTGCGCGCTCGGTTGGGCCGCGTAGCCTACCGTCAAGTTCAGGCCGGCCGGTGAAAGGATCGGAATGGGGGAAGGATCCTGGCAATTCACGATCCCGTCATGATCGCTATCCAAATCACAACTAGTCACCAGGGCGGTGTTAAGCCGATTGGTGGTGCCATCGGGGTAAACCACATTCGTCGACGAGTAGAAACCGGTGTTGTAGCTGCTCACCCAAATGAAGCGGCCACCGTTCTTGCCATCAAGCTTCTCCGCGACCGAGACGCCGTTGGCCATGGCCTGGCCGAAGTAGACCTTGATATTGGCGTCGGCGGAGAGTCCGCTGAAGTTGCCGGCCGCATCCCGCTTATATCCGGTCCAGTTCCGCAACTCCAAGGAGTCGACGTAAATCGCCGAATTCGGGGCCGCACCCGCAAATTGGAAGATCGAGTTTGTCGCACCGTCCAGGATCAAGCGGCCCACACCGGCATTACCCGTGAAGCCCGCCGGAGTAGCTCCGCGGTCTTGGGCCGCCCATTTGATAGGCACCCGTTGCCCGGTGGTGAGGGTGGTGTTGCTGATGGTCGTCCCCAACAAACTGGCCTTTGACGGCGCAATATTCAGCGCCACGCCCCCACCGCCCACGATCCAGTCGTTCTTGTTAGTTATCGTATCCACCGACCCGGCGATGCTGCCGTCGTCAAGCTGGTTGGTAATTGTCAGGCTGAGTGCATTCCCCGCCACGATGCTGTAATTGCTCGCCAAAATGCTGGCGCTCTCGATTTTGACCGACCCGAACGGAGCATAGAAGCCGCCGTTGGTCAGGATCGCCGACAAGTTGTTCTGCAATTCCACGTTGCCAGAGCGGCCCATGACACTGCCGCGATTGAGCACGTTGGTCGCCGAAATAATGCTGGCCGCGTTGGTGATGGTACCGGAATTGATGAACTGCCAATAGGGTTGGGTGAAGTTACTGGTGTAGTACGGTGAAATCCGTTGACCGCCGAAGAACATGGCGTTCTGGCTGAACACCGTCCCCTGGTTGGTGAAATATTGCAGCCGCGGGGTCGCGGTCGGCCAAACAATGCCCGGACCGGTGAAGTTCAGCGCGCCGGCAGGCAGCAAGGCATCGATATCATTTGTGGCGACCGTGATCCTGCTGGCTTCCAACATCAGGTTCCGGGTCACATTCAAAGTATCATTGATGATGAGATTGTCATCGCCTCCGAGGGTATTGGTAACGCGCAGGGTCAAATCCTGCACCCGGCTCGGGGCTTCAGTAGCGATGCGGGATTGGACGAACAGCACGTGATACGAGTTCGTCAGTCCACCCACCGAATTCGTCCAGCGCTGGCTATACAGTTCAACCGTTCCCTCGCGCTTCGGCACGGTCGGCCGTAGCAGGTTGGTTACCGCGAAGAAGCCATTCGTGATTCTAAGGTTAATGTCCGACCAGGGCGCCGAGATATCCGCGCCTGGGCTGCCGCCGAAATGATTGGTGGATCTTAGGGATAGATAGCTGGCGCTTGAAATCGAGGCATCGGTCAAGTCGAGGAATTTGCTCGCATTGATATCAATTCGCCCCGCCATATTGGTGACGTCCTGCCCCACAACGTCCGCGACCAACTGCGCGCTCGAGTTAAAAATGGCCTGATAAGCGGAATATTGCGCGTTGGCGTTTGCGCTGTTCAGCGTGCCGGCCGGAATAATTTGAGGCGTGGAGGGGTTACCAAAGAAGAACGGCCCACCCAGGAAAAAGCTGTAATTGGCCGGGATAAAAGTGTAAAAGGCGCTGGTAAACCCGTTCAGGTAGACGAAGAAGTTCGTCGTCATCCCGAAATCGTCGAACAGATACATGTAATTAGTCGTAGTGCCCAACTGATTGCGCGAGAGCATCTGCCAGCTCACGATGATGTCCCCAAGGCCGAAATTGAACTGCGCCGGGGGGAAAATGACATTCATGTTAACGTTGGCATTAGTATTGACCACGAATACGGCACGCACCAGGCGATTGGAACCGCTTGCATCAATCGATTCATCGTAGTAACTCAGGCTGTTGTTGCCGACGAGTTGCTCGTAACTGAGCAGGTAGGTGCGGTTGGTTACCAGGTGAGGCGGAGTCAGCGGCGGGTTCGCGTTGAAATAAGGAGCCGGATTCAAGTTGGTCCCCAAACCCCAGTAACCGTCGAACCATCCCTGGTTAAAAAAGAGGAAATTGGAAAACAGATTGGTCCCGGTGTCGGCCATGTTAATATGGCCGCCGCTCAAATCCACGTTTCCGCCAGTAAAATTTGCCACGCTATTAACCCCGAGCAAAATCGTTCCGGGATTTGCGATGTTGGTGGCGGAGACTTTGATCTGCGGCAATCCATTCTGGAAAAACAGGTTGTTAAACCCGAAGAACAGCGCATCGCTGCTGTCGATCGTAATCGTGCCGTTATTGCGGAAACTGTCGGAAGGCACGCGCACCCCACTGCCGGACGGCGCCCGGTCAAAACGGAAGCCCGGCATGCCGGTCATGATGTTGTTGTTGATGTAGGTCCGGGTGTTCGACGGTTCCCAAAGCTGGGAGTTGATTACCAGGTTGGTATTCACCCAGACGAACGGGCCCTCGTTGATGAAGTTCACCGCGTCAATCTGCAGCAAACTTGGGCTGTTGGGTGGCACCTGGATCTCACCGTAATTGATGTAAGTATCGGTAGGCTGGGCGACCGCGGTGACGGCCAACACACCCGCCACAAAGGCCAGGGCTAACAGACGTTTCATAATTCTTTTGCTCTCTTTCCGCACGGTGCACACGACCGCCGCACGGTTCTCTACGGATTAATCGTCAAAGTATAAGGACGGTCCACATACCGCGCCCCCGCGTCGGTTAACCGCACCACAAAATCATACACTCCCGCTTGCGTGGGCGTCCCGGTAAGAGCGCCGCTGGACGACAGGGTTAATCCCACCGGAAGTCCGGGGGAATCAGACCGCAAGCTCCAGGTGTAAGGCGGCGTCCCACCCAGCCCATTCATCTGCTGCGAGTACGGAGCGCCCACGGTTCCGGCGGCCAACGAAGGATTGGTGATGTTAATCAACACCATATTTTCCAGGTCGTAGACGCTTGTCCCAATCGGATAAACCCTCGGCGCGTTGGTCGTTCCGTCATAGGAACCCCAGATATACGTCAGTTGCTTATCCACCTCACTGCCGGGACCCAGATTGATGTAGAGCGGTCCCACCTTGTTGAAAGTGAAAGTTGCCGACGGTTCAATCGTGCCCGGCCCCAGGAGAGCGCCCGCGACGACCGCATTGGTCGCCACTGTGAAATTCGGGACCTGCCGGGACACTGTCGTATGGATCAAAGGCGCACCCACCGTGGTAATATCGTCCGCATCGAATAGAATATCCGGTGCGGTGACGATGCGCTGAACCCTCTGCGGGATAATCTGGTTATTCGTGTAGGCGTAGAGGGTGTAGATGTTCGTGATCGGATAGAAGAACCGATTCAAAAGCGAATCATAGTCGCGACGAACAAACGTGACCTTCTCGATACCCTGACGCAGCGCCACGCTGTTGCTATCACAATTCACCGGCGCCACCACGAACGCATGGTTCGTGCTGTAGTTCACCATGTATTGCTCGAAGAAGAAAACATTCGTCGAGATCGGATTGTTCGGATCCGGGTTGGTAATGTTATTGGTGGCGTTGAAAAGAATATTGGTCGTCTGATTGGTGAAGCTCGCCTGCAACCCCAGGATGTTTACCGCACACGCGTTGGTAGGCACGATGAAATACTCACCCACTACGCCATTGGTGGCATACGTCTTGAACGTGGTATTGGTAAGAATGCTGATCGTCCCATTGGTGCCCGAGACGATCGGCGAATAAGGCGCGTTGGTCGTGGTGGTGGTCGCCAGCGTTACGATCCGCTTCCCATTCTGCGCCGGGAGTGAGCCGACCGGCACGGCCTGGTAGCCGCCCGCCACGTTGGTGACCGTGTAAAGATTACCGAAGGTATGGAAGTATAAGGGCTGAATCGTGAGCGTGCGGGTATAGCTAAACGCCACGTGCGGAGCCGTCCCCACTGGATCCATCGGATAATTCGTGAAATACGGGATCTGATTGGTTGTCCAGACATTGGCGAAAGTATTGCTCGTGCTCAAGATCACCAGGTCCGGGTAGAGCGTCTGCAGCGGCCCGGCGGCGTTCGTCAGGGCCTGTGCCGCAAATAGCGTCAGGTTGGAGGTAAACAGCAGTTGCGGGGCCGTGTTGTTTGTCGTGAAGGTGATGGTGGTTCCGCCGGCTTGGGAGGTGATCAGGTTGTTCGTCCGATACAACCAGCGGAGTCCGCCAACATCGTCCCGAGTCAAACCCGTGTAATAATAACCCCAATAGAACGAGTCAGCGAACATAAACTTCCCGCTCGCGACCGCTGAAGCCACAACTGCAGTTGGATCGACGGGAAACTCAAGGGCATCACCTTGATCAACAGTAGGACAGCCATCGACGATCACATAGGAGAACAGGTTTCCATTGACATACGGCGACGGCGCGATGGTGATAGGATCGAAGTTCCGCTGGATGACTGCATACAGATAATTCGGGCATTGAGCCCCGCCAGGAAGGTAGCGACTGCGGAGCGTCCACGCGAACCGCTCGGGATCGCCTAAACCCAATTCTTCGAGCAGAACCTCCAAAGTGGTGGATTTGAGGTCAAACAAACCCAGGGCCTGAGCGGTCCAGTTCACGCGAATTGATTCCGTGGGAAATTCGTCAAGTCCGGGGCTGTAACTGGAAACGTTCGTCAACGCATTAAGGATTCCGATGCCTTGCTCGACGGACCACACACCATTCGAGCCAAAATAGGACATGAACGTGGCGTCAAACGTGTAATACGCGGTCGGGATCGTCCAACGAAAGCCCTGGTCAAAGTTCTTCGGCTGATCGGAGAAGTCGCCAATGTAACTCAATGACAGCACCTGGTAGGGCTCGCGCAAGCCCAACAGCGTGAAGCCGGAGGCTGATTGGACGCCGACCGCCAACAGGATTGCCCACCAAGATTTCTTTAATAATCGCAACATAGGAGCCAGATTAGCGCAAGCGTAACACACGGTAATAGCCGGACCGACTGCCGCCCACGAGGATGCTATCGTTGGAGCCGGCGGCAAAACGCGGCCCTCCGAGATTTACCCAGTTCACCAGGTCGGTCGAACTTTGCGGCTGATAAACCAACCCGGGTTGAGGATTCCAATTCAGGAACGGACCCTGCGGTGTTTGGGAGATGCGAGCCCGGAGCCACGTGTCCGATTGCAGCGGATTGGCCCCGCTCAGGAACACGCTGAGCAACGTCGGACCATTGCCGCCCAGTTTGGCGCCGGCCGCCGGCCAGGTCGAAGTGTCGCTTCCGTAATATTGGGACATCCATTCAAACGGGATTCCGCCCCAATTGAAGCCGCTCCACAACGTTGCGCTGGAGGCCGCTGAAATGGGCGAACGCCGCTGATCGTTGCCCACATACGCCACTTGGAAGGTATGCGTGCTGCCGGGCGAAAAGCCGGTGGCCTGCCAAATGTTGGTCGTTAAGCTGACCGTCGCGGTGGTCGCGCCATCCACGTAAACCTCATAATGATCGACCGCGAAGCCCGCTTGCACCGCCCAGGAAACCTGCACGGTCGGCTTATACACATTGCTGACCACCGTGAAAGGCACGTAAACAAACGGGGCGTTCATCGCCACCAGCGGTTGCAACACCGTGGCATAGCGCTGGGCAAACAGATCGAAGGCGGTCGTCAGACCGGTAAAGCTGCTCCAGACGGTCAGGAACCGGGAGCCGTCCGACGCCACGTCGGGATGCAACTGCTGGCTAATCACCGTGGTATTCACCATCACTTCGTCGCCGCTGGGCAGGCCATCCGCGCCAGTGAACCGGCCAAAGATTCCCTCACGGGAGCCGTCCTGACCCATGCTGGTCCAGACGGTAAAGTATAGGGAACCGGCCGCTGCGACGCTGGGCTCGAACTGGTCCCGGGGACGGAACACATTCAAGCGTGACACCGTCCCGCCTGTTCCGGCATTCGAGAATAACCGGCCAAAGACGTCCCAACCGTTGCTCTTAACCAGCGGATCGCGCTCGGTCCACACCATGAAAAACCCGTTATCACCAGCGGCAACCTTGGGCTGAGCGCAGGTCGAGCTGGAGGTATTGACCAGGAATTCAGCGCCGGCCGCCACCCCGGCGTCCGAGTATATGCGCGCGTAAATGTCGACACTGGGGAAAAGGTTCGCCGCCGGCTGCGGCACCAGGCTCGGGCTGGTGATCTCGACCCGTTGCTGCTCCGACACCCAGCTCACGACAAAACCACCGCTTTTCAGCGCGGCCACCGCGGGCGTCCGTTGATTATATTTGCTGAATTGGTTGATCAGGAACTCCGTTCCTATCTTCGCCCCGGTCGGGGAGAGCAACTGTCCGTAGACATCCGCCATGCTCGTGCCAGAGACTTGGTTGAAACTCGACCACACCACGATCACGTTTCCACTCGTCAAGGTCGCCACCGCTACCCCCGCTTTGGTCTGATTGGTGGTCGCGTTGACGCGCAGATCTCCAGTCAACCAGGTATTGTCCGGACGCATGAACCGGGCAATGACCTGCCGCGATTCGGGCCGTCCACTGAGCCAGACAAACACCGCTCCGCCCCCGTTAAGGAGGCTCGCCTGCGGTAGAATCTGGTCGCCCGCTCCGTCCTGGTTCACCCTAAACGGCGAAAAGACCTTTGAGAATCCGCTGTCCAATGCCTGGGCGCTCACGCCCGCGCCGCTGCCATCCGTGCGGTTGTCTTCCCAGACCAGAAACCCTCCAGTCGCACCCAGAGCCAGCGCCGGATGCACCTGGTCGCCGGGCAACGGATCGGTAATCGCGTAGTTGGCAGCCTGCGGCACGAAAGTGGGCTGGCCCATGACCAACCCCGTAAAGCTCAATGCCAGCGCTCCAAGGGCGAGACATTTACGGGGGAAAAGGGGCAATGACATAAAGTTCATCATGTTATAGCAATTCGACATCCACGTGTCCATGGCTTCCGGCGCTCGGTCGGAGGGAACTAGCGATTGCCGCCCGCACCTTGATAGCGGCGGAACCAAACGGCGCGGCGGAAAACCGCGAGGCTTCCAAGTACTGTGACACGCGTGTCCTTTCTCGGTTAACGCACCGCCGGAGCGATCGGCTTCTGCATCGGAATGGCGCTAGCCGCAAAAGGCATTTCATCCTCCGTATGCTGCCGATTACCCGACGGGTCGATAATAGTCGGCGTGACAAAAATCATCAGGTTCTTCTTCTTGGAAGAACTGGACTCGCTGCGGAACAGACGGCCCAACAGCGGCAAGTCGCCCAGGATCGGTACCTTGTCCTTGAATTTCTGCACGTCCTCGGTGATCAAGCCGCCCAGCGCGATGGTCTGGCCATCCCACACAATCGCCGAGGTGGTTACCTGGCGCAGCCGGAAGTGAGGCAGCGGCAGTTGCGCGCGAATCGGCACCGCGGCGCCACCGGCGCCACCGCTCACGGATTGCGCCTGCGGCACGAACGCGCCCGGATCATCATAACCGAGGAACTCAGTGATGGTCGGGATGATCGTCATCTGGATGGTGAAACCATCCGCAGAAACATACGGAATCACGTCCAGCGTCGGTCCAATCGGCGTGGTATCCGTCGGGTAATTGATTGAAGAACCAACCGCCCCGGCGCCGCCGGCTCCCGTTAAGGTGCCGCCGCCACCGCCAGTGGTGGTCTGGTTAAGACTGGTGCCGGTTACGATGGTGATCATATCGACCACCTGAATTTGCGTCTGGCGACCGCTCAGAGTCGTCACGCTGGCTTCGTTCAGAAGGTCGACGCCTTCACGTTGTTCCAACGCACGGATCACGACGCGGAACTGCGGATCAGTAAGAATGCCGGTAATGGTGCCGACAGCCGGCGCGTTAACCGTGTTGCGCAATCCGGAAGTGACCAACTGGTCGGAGCCTGACGGAGCGATCGCATTGGCCGGCGAGGTTCCCGGGAAGAAGCCCTGAGGGTTGGCCGTGCTCGGAGCCCCAGCAAAGGACGGCGCCGTGCCGCCCGAGAGGGCTATCGCACCGTTATGCGCCATGACGTTGCCGAGATACCAGTCGAAGCCGAGCGCCCGAGTGTCGTTCTGGGAAACTTCGACGAACTTGGCCTTAATATTCACCTGCGGCGGGGCAATGTTCAGCACTTGCACCGCGGTTTCAATCGTATCCAGGTCCTGCAGGGTGGCACGAACCACCAGCGAGCCTTCACGATCATTGAAGAAAATGCTCTTGGGCGGATTCAGATCGATGCCCATCGTTAGGAAGAACTGACGCACCGCGGCTTGCACCGTAGACATATCGTTGGTGCGGGTCACTGCGAGCACGCCACCGCCGCCGCCGCCGCCACCGCCGCCACCAAACCCACCGCCACCACCACCGCCCTGGCCGCCGCCGCCAAAGGAGGCACCCGCGAGATTCACGCGTGGAACAGTGGTCAGACCACCACCGCCCTGGCCGCCCTGGCCGCCCTGGCTACCACCGCCACCGCCACCGCCACCACCGCTGCCGCCACTGCCACCGCTACTGGTCGAGATGCTGCCAAACGGAAAGCCAATGACGCTCTCCAAGCCTTGCACGAACGTGTTGGGATCAACCTTGATGATGCGGGTGTGCAACGGTGCGACGTCCGCGCCTTTCAGGGAAAATACCACGGCGTAATCTTCCACCGAGTACTTAATCGGCTTTTCCGCCACTTTGGTGATCGCGTCCAGCACATCCGCCAACCGCACGTCCGTCAGGGCCGGGTTAATCTTGATCGAGATAGCGTTGAGATCGACCGCTTCAGCCGGAGCCGCGGGAATCGGTTGACCGGTAGCCGGATCGATGGTGCCAGGAGCCGCCGCCGTAGCCGGCGTATCCGCATTCGGATTGATCAGGAAATTGATGCCCCGCTTCTCGGGATCACGACGCTTGGCTTCGTCGTTCAGGTTGACGATCACTTCGCCCAGCGGCAACCCGTCATATTTCACGGTGTCCAAATGAATACGATCCAGCTTGGAATGGATGGCTTGACGTCCTTTGCTGGTGAAGATGAGGTTGGTGCGGGAGTAAACATTGGGCACGGGCAACAGTTCGCGTTTCGGCGGCGTGGCCCAGGCTTGCTCGATTTCCACCAGGCTTTGACGGGAAGCGATATCGCGCTTGTTCAACGCTTCATTGAAGCGAGCTTCCCGCAGGATATTCATGTAATAGTAAGCCGCCTGATTTTGCGGATCCTCTTTGATCGCCTGCTTCAGTTTGGTTTCCGCCAGGTCCAGCTTCCCGGCCTCCAACAAGACGCGTCCATCCTGCACCAGGATCTCCGCTTTGCCCTTCTCGGCTTTGATGCCCGGGATCGATTGCTGGGTCTCTTCGCTGGGCATTCGCGTGCGGCGTTCGGCGAGCAGCTTATCATTGACCTTGCGAAAATCCTGCGCGGCTTTGTTCTGTGGATCCACGCGCAGAATATCGTCGACTTGCAGCTTGGCTTCGCGCAGGTCACCCCGGTTTTGCGCGGAGCGCCCCATCTCCAGGCGCACCGCCGCCAAGCCTTCTTTGGTCTGCGACGCCTCGGCGTCCACCCCGGCGCCAATGCTCTGCACCAGCACCCACGCGTCGTCGTACAATTTTGCCGCCGTGGCCAGATCCCGCCGCTGCTGCGCCACCAGCGCGTCGGTCAATTTCTGGCGGAGTTTGATGCGGTTAGCCTGGCGGTACACGGCTTCGCTAACGGCCGTATCCTGCGCGGGCGCCTGGGCCCGGCTCACCAGTGGGACGGCGATCAAGACACAAAGTCCTAATGGAAGAATAGCTGCTTTAATCATGGGTTCGGTGGAGTTCTAAAAGCTCAACTCAGTTCAGGATCCGGCGTTTGGATTTGCTTTGATTGTCCATTTCTTCTGGTTCGACTTGGCGGACAATACTACTTCATTTTGATTGATGGCAACGATATTGTAATCCTCGCCATTGAAACTCAGCGTGGAGCCCACCCGTCGGGAGGTCCACGATTTCTTCTCCGGATCGTAGCGGAGATCGGCAGTCCACCCATCAACCCGGGTATACGGCTTCTCTTTCGAAACGTTCACGCGCTCGCCGGAGTCATTCAGTTCAACTACCAACTGAGTCGGATCTTCCGGTTTTCCCTTCACTTCCACGAGAGTGAAGGTGTCCGTCTTGCTGTTCAGCGAGGCGTAGGTTTGCTTTTTGCCGCGTTGCGCCGGGTTGGTTGCCGCTTCTTTTTGCACCCCAATAACATAGCGGGATCCGGTATCGGAAACCGTCACGGAATCCAAGGTCAATCGCAGATACAAAGGTGTGAGATTGGTCACCACCGCCGCGGAAGGTCCCACCTTGTTCCCAGGAATGAGTTGACCGTCGGCAGACTTCTGCCACGGCATAGGATTGAACACCTTGTTCGGCGGAGAAAAGTCGAGGGCCGCCGCGCTGGCGATGCGCTTGAGCGCTGTTTCCGGCAGCGTAAGATCCAGGTTGGTCAATTCCTTGACCTTGGGCTGTGTCAGGGTGGTCCGCTCTTGCTCGGCGGCTTCCCGGTCGGAGCTGATCTTGAAAGGCAGGTAACCCGCGGCGCCCGCCAAACCCACGAGCACGAGCCCGAGGATCAGCTTTTCGTAATGTTTTTTGAGAAAATCCATCTGGTCTTAAGAGGCTGGAGTTTCACCGCGCTTGGGCGGCAGGAGCTTCACAATATTCAAAGTCAGCGTCACTTTAAGCTGCTTCTCATCGAGCACGGTCGGTAGTCCGCCATGAGTCGCTGGCGTCGCCGTACCGGGCGTGGCCGCCAGAGCGGCTGGCGGGGGAGCATATGCGGCCGTCGGGGGCGGAACGCCAGGTTGCCGCAACGGCACGCCACCCAAGCTGCCACCACCAGGACCGCCACGCCCACCCGGACCTCCCGGCCGAATGCCATAACGGTTCATAAATTGTTGCTCGGCGCCACCAACAGCGAGTCGTCCCCCGGGCATCCGGCCTGGAGCCATTGGTGTTTGCATGGCCGGCGTATACACCGCCACCGGCGCGGTCGTTTCAGATTCCGTCGATTCCGGCGCAACTTCTACATTGATGGATTTCACCAGGATTCCGAGCGGGGAACTGCCCAGCCCGCTTAACACCCCGGCCAACTCGGTGCTGAAACAGCGGAAGGTAACCTCATACGGAGTCAGGATCGCCAACTCGTTCGTCACGGATTTCTCCTGGATATAATCCGTCACCGGCCCCGTGCTATCATCCGAGCAGACCCGTTCCCGCCGCAGATTGTCGAGAGAGTTGATCTTGGAGGCGAACAGGATGTCGCAGATTGCCTTTACCTCACCCAATTGACGCGCCAATGGTTCCAAACTGCCGGCGGCGAAGGTCATCCTCGGCTTCTGCGCTTCAAACGAAAAGCTATACGCCTGCGGCAGGTTCACGCTGGCATTGGTGGCCGCGCGCTGTAACTGATCGATGGTTCGACGCAGCGACGCCGAATACTCCTCGCTCGTCACTTTCGCGACGTCCGGAATGGGCGCAATGCGTTGGAAATGTTCCCGGGTCTTCTTCAGAAAATCCCGCAATTGCTGCTGTTGCTCCTTGGCGATCTGGATATTGTTGATCTTCCCGTAACCGGGATGAGGATTCTCGGTGCTCAGGCGCTTGAGTTCGGCGTATTCCGCGTTGAGCTTCTCCCGGACCTCATTGTTCAGGGTCCACTTGGTGTATAAATAGAACCCCGCGAAGCCGATCAACGCCAGAGCCACGAGGCTCCCGATCAGGAAATAAAGATTTCGTTTTATCCAGTCCATACTACAGGTTGAGCGGGCGCTTCAATTTGGCTTTCACCTGGAAGGTGAAGGTCCCCGGCGGCTCGTCAGCCCCGATGTTACCGGAGAATTCGGTGTCCTTGGGATCAAACAGCGGACTGTTCTTCAACTCGTTCAGAACGGTAAAGGCGAGCTGGAAATTGGCGTCAGCCGAGGCACTGGTCAGACTGATCGCCCGGAAGGTGATCGAGATCACACCGTTGGTGCCGACGGTGCCGGCAGGCGCGGCGGCTCCAGCAACCGCATTCGGATCGGCCGGGGTTGTGCCATCCGCCGCCGGAGTGGCCGGCTGCGCTTCAGCCGGAGGCGGGGCGGCTGCCGCCGGTGGCGGTTCAGCGGGTGCCTGCCCGCGTGGCGCCAGACCATAACGGCGCCGGAACATCTCCTGTTCCGCAGCGGACATCCCCGAACCCACACCAACCGTCGGTGTGGCTGACGGTGACGCGGACGCGCCGGGTGCAAAGCCGTTGTTCAAATCGGTATCGGTGCGCCCGGCCGTGGTGATAAATTGCTCGATCCAGATCCCGGTATCCCGTCGCACCTTGGCCCGCGTGGCGCTTTCAGACCGGATCAGCGCCTGGCGCAGTTCGCCCAGCACATCCGCCCAGTAATATCGAGCTCCGGCCCAGGCTACGAGTTGGTCCAAATCCTTGCGGGTCTTTTGCAGTTCGCCGTAAGCGCGCTTGAAGCTCTCCGATTTGCTCTGCTGCGGCTGAACTTCGGCATGGGCTTTTTCGAGCTCCGAGTTGTTCACGCCGGCAAGTTTATCGAATAGAAAACCCATCGCCGCCACCACCAGCACGAGACTGAAGACGGATGCGATGAAGTAAGGCTTTTTCTGGTTGAAACTTTGCCACTTGAGCGTGCTCTCGGGCATCAGGTTCAACTCGACCGGGCAATGCGCCAGGTTGCGCAGCCCCAAACCCACGACTTCACCCAGCGAATGCGCCACCCGCGCCAACTCCTCGAGGTTGATCGCCGGATCAATCTGCACATTGCGGAGCGGGTTGAAATACTCGACCGGCATGTTCAGTTTTTCGGCGAAAAACTGCGCGGTATAGGGCATGATGGAAGCCCCACCCGACAGGAACAGCCGCACCGGCGCGCCACCACTCTGCTGGCCCCGGTAGAACTGCATGGTCTGGTTGACCTGAATATGCAGCCGGGTCATGAACTGGCGGGCGATCTTGGAAATGGCGGCCTGATGCGCGTTTTCCGGCTCCTCGTAGGCGCCGCCCAGGCTCACAAAGCCCTCGTCGATCTTCAGCTTTTCCGCCGCGTCGAACTTCAGCTTGGATTCGTTCGCAAAGTCCTGCGTGATGGAATTCGCCCCGAGGTTAATGCTGCGGGAGAATACCTTGCCCTTCTCGAAAAACAGCAGGTTGCTGGTCTTGGCCCCGATATCCAGGAGCATCGTGCAATCTTCGAGGTCGGGGTAATTATATCGGAACGAATTGCACAGTGCGGCGGAGGAGACATCCGCCACCTGCAAATGCAGCCCCGCGCTTTCCGCCACCCGGAACAAACCCTCGACAATATCGGCCTTGATCGCGACCAGCAAAACCTCCAATTCACCGCTCGCGGTCGAGCCCAGGATTTGGTAATCCCAAACAACCTCAGCCAGCGGGAAGGGAACGTTTTGCTGCGCTTCGTATTGGATGATTTGGGTGACCTTGCCCGGATCTACGGGCGGCAATTTGACGAACTTGGAGAAAACGTGGAAGCCCGGCGCGCAAACATTGACGTCCTTGGCTTTGGTCCCGGTTTGGGTGAGGAGCTCCTGCAAAGCCTTCTGCACCACCGCTTCGCGGGCCGTTTCCTGCGCCCCTTGCGCGCCTAGCGACTTGAGCCCATACTGCTTCAGGCGGAGTCCGCCCGATTCGTTGAGTTCAAATTCGGCTAATTTGAGACTGCCAGCCCCAAAATCAACCGCCAGAAATGACTTGGTATTCAGCATTGACTGTCCGGCTCTGCGCCACGAAAAATGTTTTCTGCCCTACAGGCAGCCATTGGTGGTTACAGAAAACAGCTTTACGGGTCAAATAGAAAACCAAAATTAAATTTAAGAAAGGAAATTCTCCCGGCCCGAAAACCGCCCTCGAAGCCGGCTAAATTTTGCCCCGAAAATACTCGATCGTCCGGGTCAGGCCTTCGGCGAGTTTTACTTTGGGTTCCCAACCCAGAATCTGCCGCGCGCGATCAATATTCGGCTGCCGCTGGCGGGGATCATCCTGCGGCAACGGCTTGAAGGCGATCCGGCTCTTCGAACCCGTGGCGCGAATAATATCCCGCGCAAACTCCAACACCGTCATTTCGGAAGGGTTGCCAATATTTACGGGTTCTGAAGTGTTGGACATCATCAGCCGGTAAATCCCCTCGATGAGGTCGGACACGTAACAAAAGCTCCGGGTCTGCTGCCCCTCCCCGAAAACCGTCAGGGGTTGGTTCTTTAACGCCTGACTGATGAAGGCCGGAACGACCCGCCCATCGTGCAACCGCATCCGCGGCCCGTACGTGTTGAAAATCCGGACGATCCGCGTCGCCACCGCATGCTCGCGGTGGTAAGCCATCGTCAGCGCCTCGGCAAACCGCTTGGCTTCATCATAGCAACCCCGGGGCCCGATGGTGTTCACATTACCCCAGTAGTCCTCCCGTTGCGGATGCTGCAGCGGGTCCCCGTAGATTTCGGAGGTCGAGGCGATCAGGAACCGGGCTTCCTTCAGCTTCGCGAGTCCCAATGCCTTATGTGTCCCCAGGGACCCCACCTTCAGCGTTTGGATCGGTAACTCCAAGTAATCGATTGGACTCGCCGGTGACGCAAAATGCCATACGTAATCCACCGGGCCCTCCAGGAAGATAAACTCGGTCACATCCTGCTGGATGAATTTGAATGAGGGATTCCCACCGAGATGGGCGATGTTATCGACCGATCCAGTGACAAAGTTATCGATACCGATTACAAAATGTCCCCTCGAAATGAGCAAATCGGTCAAATGTGACCCCAAAAAGCCCGCAGCACCCGTGACTACACTCCGTGGTTGTTTGCGGACGGCAGATTTGGCTGAAGATTTACGGCTCATGGTTGTCCCACGCACAAACTATAAGTGTTTATGGCGTATTGATTTAGATAATTCCCTACTTCGCCCCGGTCCCGAGGATCACCACTGGAATGGTGCGGAACAGAATCTTGATGTCCAGCCAAACCGACCAGTTATCAATGTATTGCAGATCCAGACGCACCCATTCCTTGAAATCGGAAACATTGTTGCGGCCACTGATCTGCCACAGGCAAGTCAGGCCGGGCTTCACACTTAGTCTGCGTCGGTGAGCGAGATCGTTAAAGCTCTTCGTTTCATCTACCGGCAAGGGTCTGGGTCCTACCAGGCTCATCTCCCCTTTCAGCACATTAAGGAGCTGCGGGAATTCATCCAGGCTGAACTTGCGGAGCAACTTGCCAAAGGGAGTGATGCGTGGGTCGTCGGTGACCTTAAACACCGGTCCGCTCATTTCGTTCATGGCCGCCAGTTCATGTTTGAACTGCTCGGCGTTCGTCACCATGGTGCGGAACTTGTAAATCGTGAACGGTCGGCCGTTCAAGCCCGACCGCTGCTGCCGGAAAAGGACCGGACCCGGGGAGGTGATCCGAATCAATAAAGCAATGATCAACAAAGGAATGCCCGAGATGAGCAACAACAGAATCGCCCCAAAAAGGTCGATTACCTGCTTCAGCACACCTTGCCAGGAGGCTTCCGGCGCGGACCGGAAGACGAGCACCGGTTGACCAAAGAACTCATCCAGGCTGGTGCGCGAGATTTGGGTGCGGAAAAAGTCCGCAACCAGCCATACCTCAACGCCTTCCAACTCACACGCACGGATCGCCGCTTCGACTTGCTCGATAAAGGTATGACGCGGACTTAGGATGATCCCGTAAACCGAGTGTTCGTGGAGCAGTTCGACCAGGTTCTCTATCGGAGTCTTGTCCAGGGCGAATTCTCCGGCAATCTCGATTCCGCTGAACTGCTGACGGCTCAGGTGTTCTCGCAACTTCACCAACTCCTCGCCTGTTCCCACCAGGAGGAACCGTCGACGATACTGCATTTGCGCCAGGCGGCTCTTGAAGACAAATCCGAGAATTTCCTCTTTGGCCGTGATCAAACTGAAACTGATGACCCAGAACCAGGGAACCACCCACCGGGCCATTTCCGACCGGAAAAGGAACAGGGCGATCACGACCCCCATGCTGGTGATGCCGCAGCCTTTGAAGAGAATCCAGGCGGTGAGCCGACGGGAGCAAAGCAATGGACGGTTGTAGAAACCCTGGGCCTCAAGAACCATCGGACCGAGCGGAATCACCACCAGGTAGAGCCAAACGTACGCGTCGAACGGTTGAACGGGGGGCAAGATCAGGAACTTAGCAAGCCAGGAGGGCAGGTAGGCCTCCGTATGAGGTGCCAATGCGTCCATCCATGGTACCATGGCCGCCCGCAAGCTATACGCGAGATAGAACGAGAGCGCGAAAATGCATGCATCCATGAGTTCATGGATTTGCATACGAATCACTCTGTCTCGTCGCAACATCTGGCTCGAAGTTAGAAACCGCCGGAAACCTTTACAAAAACCCGACCCTAAAGGCAATCTCTTTGCCGGTTACTGCGTAGTATCACGGAAAAACAATCCAATACTCAACGGACCCCGCCCGAATCATTGGCCTGCGGCCAGCACCGGGTTTGGCGGATGCTGAAATTGCGGTACCGAGGCCGCAATCAGAGTTTTCATCCGCTGATACGTCACCTCTTCCTGTCCGGGATTGCAGACGGCGAAATAACTGATGTAAGCCCACCGCTGCAAAATGCCGGTGCGCACCAGGTCGCGCGCCATCCACCACATGCGCTGAAGTCCCGTGGTGCTGGCGCTCACAGCGCCATCCGCCACGTACCAATACACATAAATTCCGCGGGCTTTGAGGGTCTGACCGTTCTGATTAAACTCTTTGGTCGAGACCAGTTTGACCACCGGCAAATCATATGCGGGCGACCCGCTAATCGCGACGCGCTCCTCTGAGGAAGCCGCGTTATCGATCACCCACCCCTGGCCGGTGAGACAAAACTGCGGCTTGTGCAGGCTGCTGCGGTCGCCACCCATCAACACCGCGTTGGCTACCACTTCAAAACCATCCGCCGCACGGTAGCGCCGCTGTCCGAAGCTCGTGTCTTTCGGCAGGCTTTGGAGGGTCAAATCGTCCACCTCCACCCACTCGGAGGTATAACCGAGCACAGTGGGGGCAAGCTCCACCTTTAGTCGGTTACTGCCCGCTACTGCGGTGGTCTTCACCCCGGGCGCACCCAATTTCTGCCCCGTCTTGATGCGCGCCATCACCACCGCCACGCTCCCAATCATCAGGCAGACGATCAATCCTAAAATCCAGTTTTGACGGCTCATGCTCATGCTTGCGGGATCTACAAATTAGCCGCGCTGGGCGCGACCGGACGCGATGGAACCGTCGGGCTGTTACCACCAGCTCCGCCGCGAGGTGTTTCCGCTTCCCCGAGCCAGCGGCCCATGAGCAGCAATCCCACGATTGCCGGGATATAGGGCACCAGGCTGAAGTACGTGTTGTCATGCACCGAGTTACCCGCGGCTTGCCCCCAAATCTCCGCCGTGATGACGATCATCAACATCCGCAAAAGGTTGCCCAGGACGGCGAACGGCAGCGTCATCAATAGCACCAACCCGCGCTTCCACCAGGCAGTGAAGGCAACGAAGGCATAAACGATTCCCAGCAGCATGGTGGCCATCAGGCTGCGAATCCCGGAACAGGCCGCCGCCACTTCGTACTGGTAATGCTCCACCGGGTTCCGCAGTTGCGTCCCGTCCCGCACCAGGTCGATCGCCAGCACATAGTGCGAGATGAACTCCACCAGCCGGCAGACCAATATCCGCAACGGGAAACTGATGCTTTCCGCCAACGAACCCATCGGCACCGCAAAGGCAAACAGGAAAAACGGAAAGAAGCTTCGCACCAGCCACCCCGGCCCCCAGGCGAGACCCGTCAGCCCATAAACCCCAACGAAAAACCCGACTGCAGACACCCGGGTTTGCTGCACCGCGTAACCCAGCAAATGCAGCAGCAATCCTGCGCCCACCAGGCTCAACGCCGGCCACCAGGTCCGCAAGGGCACCGCCAGCAACTCCTTTCGCTTCCAAAAAAGCAACCCCAGCACCAGGAAGGGAATCAGGTTACCATGGGCGTCCTCGGCAATCGCATGCTCCTCCACCGGGTTGTAGGCGTTGTAAAGCCAGACGAACAAGGAATCGGTCTTGATGTAGCCCTGGGTCGAATTACCCAGGAATTGAAAAAGCACCATCCAAATGCCCAACAGCACCAGGAAAAAGCCCCGGTTTGGTAGCTTCTCCCAGGCTTCCATGAACTTGATGCGGAATTCTTCTAAAATCCCGACGTCTGACTGCGGTTGCATGCTTAAGAAATCAAAACTCTTAGATACAAAATTAGCCAAACCCACTCAAACAAAAAGCCATTGCGGGATTGCGTTCACGCCCCGAATGGATCCGTGCAAGGCCAGGGACCTACAGTATGGAATTTCGCCCTCGTAAAAACCCGCTTCGAGCTTGCCTCGCACTCGATTAGCTTTACCCTGACCCCAACCGGGCCAAGGTTCTCGGTGGCGAATGATTCGATCGTTGGTTTTTACAACGCAGGGCCGGTTGCATAGCAAGGACATCGAAATGTTCCTGATGCCCACCCTGTTGACCGACACCAACCTCTTTCTCTGGGTGGACCTGGAGAAGCCAACGCCCGAGGAGAGCAAGTTCGTGCTCGAGGAGGTGTTCCATTTTCACCCGCTCTCGATCGAAGATTGCGTGATGGCCAGCTCCACCCCCAAGGTCGAGGAATACTCCCCCAAAGAAGGGGATCTGTTCACGCCCTACCTGTTCATGGTGATCCATGCCGTGGATTACAGCCGCAAGGATGGCGTGTTCGATACCAGCGAATTGAATTTTTTCCTGGGCCGCAATTTCCTCGTCACCTACCACGACGGGCCGCTGCGCAGCGTCTCGCAGACGGAAGAACGGGCCGTCAAAGCCAACACGCATATCGGCCGGGCCCCGGATCGCCTCGCCCACACCCTGCTCGATTCAATCGTCGAAAATTACAATCCCGCCCTGGACGAATTATCCATCGAAATCAGCGACCTCGAACAACAGGTCCTGGCCCATTCTTCGAAGCAATCGATGAACAAAATCCTCCGCATCAAGAAGGAGGTGCTGCACCTGCGCCAGATCATCGGTCCTCAGCGCGAGGTGCTAGCCCGGTTCGCCCGCGGCGAATTCCGCCTCATCCGCGCCCACATGGTCCCGTATTACCGGGACGTCTACGACGCCCTGTTCCGCATCTCCGAGCAGGTCCAGGCTTATACCGACTCGCTCACCGGCATTTTGCAGATATATTTGAACATGTCTTCGAACCAGACCGGCGAAGTGGTCAAACTGCTCACCCTCATCACGGTGATCACCACCCCGCTCATGATGGTCGGCACCTGGTACGGCATGAATTTCCAGCACATGCCCGAGCTGAGCTGGAAACACGGCTACGCCACCGCGGCATGTGTCATGACCTTTTCCACCATTGCCACCTACTGGTATTTCAAACGCAAAAAGTGGTTCTAATCCGCGGCTATGCCTCCTAAAAGCAGTTTCCTCGATAAAGTACTCGGACGCATCGGACGACTCGACGCGGAAGGCCTGCAAACCGTGGTGCAACGGCTGGCGCGGGAACGCAGCTTTCTCGAGACTCTCTTCAACACCATCGAGGATGGCGTGCTAGTCGTGGACGAAAAAGGCCGGGTGCTCTACGTCAACCAGGCCGTCAACAGGTTGCTCGGGTTGCAGCCCAATATCGAAGGCCAACCTGTAACCGATATTTTCCCGGAATTGAGCTGGGACAAAATCTCCCGGTTCGACAGTTCCGGGGGTAACGGCATCGTTCGACACGAATTTGAGATTCATTATCCGCGTCATCGTTTCCTTCGACTTTACGCCGCCCCGCTGGACGGGGAAACGACGGGCACGGCGGGTGTGGCGCTGATCCTGCATGACGCCACCGAGGCGCGGCAACAGACTTTTGAGGCGATTGAAAGCGAGCGCGTGCAGGCGCTGACGCTGCTGGCCGCCAGCATGGCGCACGAATTGGGCAATCCCCTCAACGCCCTGCATATCCACCTCCAACTCATGGAACGCGAGCTGAAGAAGCTCACCCCGCCGTTCAGCAAGCCCGCTTCAACCCCGGGCCGGACCAAAGCTCGCCCCGCCGCCACCAGCGACGCCGCTTCCCTCGAGGTGGCACACAAACTGGAACAGTATCTCGCGGTCGCCAAAGGCGAAATCAACCGCCTGGACTACACCATCACACAGTTTCTCCAGGCTATCCGCCCCATGGCCCCGCAGCTTCGGCTCGCCAGCCTGAACGATGCGGTCCAAAAAACCCTGACGCTCCTCCAACCCGAACTCGACAACCGCGGCATCACCGTCCGGAGCAAACTGGCCAGCCAATTGCCGCTCAGCCCGATTGATCCCAACCAGGTCCAGCAGGTGTTGGTGAACCTGGTAAAAAACGCGATGCACGCCATGACCCGCGGCGGCGTGCTCACCCTCCGCACCTGGGAAGGCACGGAAGGTATCTGGGTAGGCGTCACCGATACCGGTGGCGGCATTCCCGAAGAGCAGATGAATCGCATCTTTGAGCCCTTCTTCACCACCAAAAAGAAGGGCTCGGGCCTGGGTCTCATGATCGTTCAACGCATCGTGCGCGCGCATGGCGGTCGGATCGAACTCGAAAGCCAGATCGGCAAAGGCACCACGTTTCGCATTTGGCTGCCACTCCACGAACGCAAACCCCGCCTCCTCGAAGCCCCGCCGTCAACAGATTGATTGACGCTTGCGCTATCGGCGCTAATAATCTAGGCTTGGTCATTGAAGTCACGTTATAATCAGTGACGGGTGAACTTCATTGGGCGGGGGATTTGAACCAGCAAGGTTATGAGCGGACATGAGGATCAGCTTCCAGCGACGCCGAAGGCGCCAGCCTTTACTCTCATTGAGCTCCTGGTGGTGATCGCCATCATCGCCATACTGGCCGCCCTGCTCCTCCCGGCGCTGGGCCGCGCCAAAAATTCCGCCCAACGCCTCGCCTGCGCCGGCAACCTGCGCCAGCTCCGATTGGCTTCCAGCCTGTACGCCACCGACCACCAAGGCCGGATCCCGCCCCGAAACTCGCGCGAAAACTGGCCCGCACAGCTCCAACCGCATTACGGAGATTTCAAAATCCTGCTTTGCCCGCGAGATCCCGCCGCCCTCCTTAGCCTGGCAGCTACCAATCGCCTGCCGGACCTGGCCCCCCGCAGCTTCCTGATGAATGGATTCCAAGATGCTTACCTCGCGTCTGGTCTGCCTCCAAAAGGAGCGGACTTTCCGGCGATAAACGAATCCACCTTCAACCTGCCGACGGAGACCATCGTGTTCGGCGAAAAGGCCTCGGATTCAGCCGCGTTTTACGTGGTGCTGGAACTGAATGCGGAGCGCTACCTGCAGGCGCTCGAGGAAAGCCGGCACGGCGGCACTGGCGCGCTAAGTGACAAGTCGGGCTCGGCCAATTTCGCCTTTGCCGACGGCAGTGTGCGGGCGATCCGGTACGGCAAGAGTGTCTGTCCGCTGAACCTGTGGGCCGTGACCCCGGAAGGACGCACCAATTACGCCATCTGCCGGGTGCATTAAGCGGCTTACTGCGCAGTGCGCAACCGGAAGAACCGGGCGGCGTTGGTCATCGAAATCCGCAACGTGTTAGTGCCGTTACTCGTGATCGGCGCCTCCAGCCAGGGCGACCAATCCGCCGCTTCCAGGCTTGTGGCAGCCTCGAGCCCATAAGCCAGCACGTTGGCCGGCCAACGGAAGGTCATGTCCCGCCCGGTCCGTTCACAGGTCAAACAAGGGTCGCGATACAGCAAGGGCACAACCACGTTCTCCAGGGTGGTGTAGCTTTGGGTGCCGACAAATTTCTTGCGCAACATGTTCTTTCGATCAATGACGAAGGTGGTGGGGATGGCAGTGATTCCGCCCAGCGCGCTTTCAAACGAGGTGGTGGACATGACCACCTGGTAGTTGACCGTTGGCGTCCAGGTTGCCAGGAAGTTCCGCACCGTGGTCGCGCCCTCCCCACTCCAGGAAACATCCGCTCCCACAATCACCAGGCCGTCCTTGCCATACTTTTCCTGCAAGGCCACCAGGTCCGGCATCCCGTTCTTGCAGGGCCCGCACCAGGTGGCCCAAAAATCCAGAATCACGACCTTGCCCGCATAATTGGTGGAGCGCACGATCATGCCGTTGAGATCGGGCAACGCCCAGGTAGGTGCCGGTGGCAGCGGGGGCGCCGCACCCACCTGTACCCCTAACCGCACCGGGCCGGCCACTCCGTTGTAGCCATCCACCGAGATTTGGTAAGTGACATTCGCCGCGGTTTCGAACGTGACCTTGCTCGTCGTTATTCCCGCCCCGTAATCTTCGTCATCGTTGAACGCCACCGCAACCAAGCTCTCCACTGTCTCCCCCCGGTAAACGCTTAACACGGTGTCGAAACCGCTTCCTCCGGTCGTAATCGTGACGATGCCGCTAATGGGAGCCGTCCAGGACCACCACACCGACGCGCCACCATCGAATCCCGCCTGGACCGGTTCACCTAACTCCAAGGTGGCGCCATAATTATCACCCGTGGTGACCACATTGGTTCCACTCAAGAAGATTCGGTTTGCGAATTGATCATTGGCCGGCTGCGCCCAGAGGTTCGACCATCCCAACCCCAGCAACAAGCCCGACAATATTGTCCCTCTCCAGAAAAAGTTCCTTTTCATCGCTTGTCCCTTCGTTATTCCATCCTGCACCGCGCTGCGCTCCTCGACAGGCCTCAAGCCTTGACCTTATGCTTCGATTAATTCAGGTCAAGGATAAATTATACCGATTGACAAGTCGCTGGAGCCGCCGCAAGAATCCGGAATGTCCTTCCTGGATTCAAAGGTGCGTTCGAATCATTGCCGGTTGTTTGCCGCATTTTCCTCAAAAGGCCTGGCTGTGCTGCTCTTGGCCGCATCCGTCAAACTCTATGCGCAACCCGCCCCTCCCAACGATAATTTCGCTGGAGCGCTGGTGATTTCCGGATTCCAGGCAACCGTCACCGGGAGCAACGTTGGAGCGACAAAAGAAACCGGGGAAACCAACCACGTCGGCAAGGTTGGAGGGAAGTCGGTATGGTGGAGTTGGACTGCTCCCGCGAGCGGGCCGGTCACTCTGGATACTTTCGGGAGTGTGGTGGATACTCTGCTGGCGGTTTACCTCGGCGAGACTCTCGCCACGTTGACCGCCGTCGCAGGCAATGATGATGCGGGTTCCCGGAAAACAACCAGCCGAGTGGTATTCACGGCAACCGCGGGCACGCGCTACAACATCGTCGTGGATGGCTTTTCGCCCTCGATCACGAACTGCGCCGATGAAGGCTCCATCGTACTCAATTTGTGGGAAGGCCCCCTGCCGCCCAGGATCGCCACCGAGCCACTGAACACAGCCGCCCTCGTGAACGGAACGGCGACGCTGACGGTCGCCGCCGAGGGTGAACCCCCGCTCAGCTTCCAATGGATGAAAGGGGGAGGCCCCATCGCCGGGGCAACGACCAACGTTTACACTATCTCCGGAATTCAATCCAACCAGGCCGGAATATACTCTGTGAGTATTACAAATGGATTCGGACAGACCAGCAGTGTTCCGGTGCTGATCTCGGTGGCTCCGATCGTAATCACGAGCCAACCCGGGTCGGCGAGGGTCTGCGCCGGCTATCCGGTCGCGTTCGGCCTGGCCGCGGTGGGCTCCGATCCTTTAACTTACCAATGGCAACGTGACGGCCACGATCTCGCCGGTGCCACTGGCGCCTCTTTCAGCATCGCCTTGGCGAATTACCCGGACGCCGGCAAGTACCGTTGTCGCCTGAGCAATGCTCAAGGAGATGCCATGACCGCGGATGCTACCCTCGAGGTGATCCCTCCCTACACTTCCACCATCCTTGCCGGAGGTTCGGGCCTTCGCGGCACCAACGACGGCCCGGGAGCCCTCGCGCGGTTTTCCTATCCGCACGGTCTCGCCGTCAGCCCGTCCGGTAATGTTTATGTCACGGAACTGGGAAGCTACACCGTAAGAAAGATCACGCCCGAAGGACAGGTTTCCACCCTGGCGAAGTTGGGTCCCAGCAGCGCTGGCTGGAATCCATTCAGCGGCGGAGCATGGGGGATCGCAGTGGATAGTCAGGAGAATGTTTTTATTACGGATACGCCCCACCATACCATCGTCAGAATCACCCCAAACGGAACCGCCACCACCATTGCCGGAACCGCAAATGTGATGGGGGCCATCGATGGCCCGGCGGCCACCGCGCAGTTTAACACGCCCAGCGGACTCGCGCTGGACCCATCCGGAAACGTCTTTGTTGCGGATTGGTCAAATGACAAAATCCGGCGAATCAGCACAAATGGCGTGGTAACAACAGTCGCAGGGAGTACGCACGGGCGGGCGGATGCGAGGTGGACGAAAGCGGCCTTCGCTTTGCCCTCAGGCGTCGGACTGGATGGCCAAGGCGCCTTGCTGATTGCCGACGAAGGCAACAACGCCATTCGCCGCGTGGTGCAGGGACAGGTGATGACTTTGCCGGGTGTTTCCCTGCTATACCCCCACGGTATCGCCGCGGACGACCAGGGAAACATCTTCACCGCGGCGATGGGGGACGGGACGGTTTTGAAAGTCACCGCCGAGGGACTAAGGACCGTGATCGCCGGAACCCCCGGCCGCTATCGCGGGGATGGAGCGGGGGCAGCGGCGGGTTTTGATTCATTGCGAGCCGTAGGATTGAGCGCTTCGGGCACCGTTTACGTGACGGACATCAACAATCACCTGGTCCGCAAACTGACCCCGTTCGCGGTCACCACTTTCCCCACTAACCAGACCGTGCCGGGTGGTGCGAATTTAAGCCTCGCTGCAGCCGCCACCGCCACCGGCCCGCTCAAGGCTCAATGGTACCACGACGGCATTTTGCTTCCCGGGGAAACCAATCTCTCTTTGGCTTTGTCCGGAGTCGGCCGGACCAACGAAGGCGTCTATAACCTGCGGTTGACGGACCAGGCGGGAAACTGGGCGGATGTTGCTGCGACGGTACAGGTATTGATCCCGCCGACTCTTCAACAGCCACAACTGCTGGCTTCGGGCCCAGTGCGGCTGCAATTCAGGGATTTTGACGGAGGAGTGCCCGCCGCTCCAAATCGCTATCTAGTTCAATGGCGGACCAACCTCCCTTCAGGCTTGGATACCAATTGGTTAACCCTTACCAACTTCTACTACACGAATGGATTCTTGACGCTGGATGATACCAATCTGGCGATCTACCCGGCCCGGTATTATCGGGTGCAGGCGCGCTAGAGATTGACGACCGGCGCCAGACTTCTTGGATTGGCGTTCGAGGTTACGACCGAGCTTTTCATAGCGGGTTCGATTTAGAGTAGCCTTAGCGCCCAAATTTCTATTATATTAACTGCTTTCGCAGTGTTGGCGATGCATAACATTAGCTGGTGGAATTATCATACCCCGGTGGCCGCCAACGGATCGGACATTTTTGACAGGCAAGCAAGATGCAAAGACGTATCGCAAACCAAGCTTCCTCCCATTACGGGAACGGGGGCTTCAACAAGGCGGCGGAGGGGTCCCTTTACGGCAGCCGCCGGCACGCTGGCTCGAGTATGTTGGCCTTATGTTCTCGCGCCGACGTCGTCGCCACAGCCCTGGCGGCGTCCGCCCTAGTGGCGGGCGCGACCGATCGGCCCCCCGACACGGCTTTGAGCGGAATCAACTTCCAAAAGCCCGCTTGGCTGACCGACCTCTCGCTCACCGTAAAAGAGGGTTATGATGACAATGTGTTCCTTTCCGAAGCCGGGCCGACCAAGGACCTGGGCTCCTGGTTTACGACCGTAGCGCCGAAGATGGGCGTCAATTTCGCGCCGCTGCTCGGGGACCAAAAAGACCTATCCGTCCTCTCGCTGGGTTATGCGCCGGAATTCAACATCTACACCGATCAAACGGGGGAGAGTTACGACGCGCACCGGGTGGCCACCACCATCCAGGGCAAAACCGCCGCGGTCAGCTATTCGCTGGAGAACGGCTTCAACTACATCGACGGCTCAAAGGACAGCCCCATTTACCTGCAAGGCAAGAGCGCTTACGCCACCGCCGTGCCCCGCGAACGCCGGGAACAGTTCCAGGACCGCGCGAAAATCGTGCTGCAATACGACCAGGAACGCTGGTTTATCCGTCCAACCGCCGCGGTGCTCTATTACGACCTGCACACCAATCTGCGCGCCCCTACCGGCGAATGGCGCGGCTACGACAATTATTGCGACCGCTCAGACGTCAGCGGCGGCCTCGATTTCGGCTACCGGGTGGCGCCGAAGGTCGCCCTCACCCTGGGCTATCGTTACGGCCACCAATACCAGCAGCAGTACACCACCGACATTGATCCCCTCCATTACAGTTCCTCGAGCGATTACCAGCGAGTGCTCTTCGGTGTGGAAGGCAAACCCTGTTCCTGGCTGAGCATCTCGGTGCAACTCGGCCCGGACTTTCGCGATTACGAACCCAACAGCCCAACCCACACCAGCCCAGTCAGCGATCTCCACCCGGTCAAGTATTACGGCGAGGCCAGCGTCGAAGCCACCATCAGCCCCCGGGATGTCCTGAGCTTCAAGAGCCGGCAGTGGCAGTGGGTCAGCAGCCTCGGCAAGCTGCCCTATTACGACAACGCGCTCGACCTGAACTACCGGCACAAATTCAATCAGCGATTTTCCGTGGACGTGGGCGGGCGCCTCCAGGCCGCCGATTACACCTGCGGCAACGCCGCCACCAGCCAGCGCGACGACTGGCAATACACCGTTGCCGCCGGCTGCGCCTACGCTTTCACCGCCAATCTCACCGCCACGGGCTCCTACACCTTGGACCTGGGCCGCAATGCGCAAGACAACCTGCCCAGCTCCGCGGTAATCGGACGCGAATACAATCGGCAGGTCTGTTTCCTCGGTCTCCAGTTCAAATTGTAATCCGACCACCCCGCCCCTTCCGGCTGGGTGGCTTGCCGCCTTCAACGCCGACAGTTGCGGTTTGTAAAAACGGGAGTAAGCTGCTTCGTAGAATTACGAACTCCCATGAAGACTATTATTTGCCTTGCGATAGCCCTGGCGCTGACGGCTTGTTCCGCGCCCAGGACCAACTCGTCTGCCCGGAACCAGGTGGGAGCTGAATTCGCGGGCGCGCCAACCAGTTCGGTATACGAGCATGGGTTAATCTGCGAACATTCCGACGGGGCCACCCCGTTCCTGCACTTGTCGGAAACCGCTCAGCGCTAATCCCTACTGGGTCTGAAATTTGCAGCCGACGGGCAGACCATTGCCCGGCAAACCCGCTCCCGCCTCGCACGGTCCCCGCGCCCCGGGCCGCATTTTCGATTGGACTTCGCCGGTGCATCGCCCACCCTGCCCCGGCATGAAGAATTTCTGGATGGCTTTTCGGCGCAGCAGCTCAGCCTGCATCGCCGGAGGTGGGATTGGATGTTGGTTACTCGCGGCAGCGCTTGCCGTAGTAAATCTGGGCTGCAAATCCTCGGGGGTATCAGAGCCGCCCGGCGGAGTATCGGTGGAATTCCGGGGCAATACCCCGGGACAGATTTTTGACGTGACCGAGGAAGTTTTTGCCGCCGCCGGTTACAAGGTCAGCCGCATTTCACCGCTTCGCCTGCTGTGCGAGAAACCCGGCAGCACCATGAGCAACCTGGCTTACGGCGAATGGCTTCCGGAAAAGCCACTTTATATCCGCGTTAAACTCACGCTCATCCAGGAAAACGACGCGGTGTATCGCTTGCGCGCGCTGGCCTACAACGTCACCGACCGCGGCGGGATGATGGAAGAGGAAAAGCTCATTCACATGGGCAAAGGCCGCTACAAAAAGATGCTGGATGAAGTCGCGACGAAGCTAAAAGCACCCGGGAAATAGCAGCGACGCCCGGCAGCCTCGGCATGCTCCGGCCCGGATCAGCAAATCCGCGGCAGTTGCTCGCCGGATCCCATGTCGAGGATGCGCTGCGCCCCGATCGTGCTCTTCAAAATCACCCGGGGCGCTCCGCCTTGACCGACCTCGCCGATCCGCACCGCGCCGGCAGTTACCTCGATCCCGCTCCAGATTTTCAGAGCACGCTCCACCTCCGGCTCCGGGACGAACCCCACCATCCGCCCTTCACACGCCACTTGCAGCGGATCAAACCCCAGGATTTCGCACGCCACGCGCACGTCTTCGCGCACAGGCATCCGCGCCTCCTCGACGTGGATCGGGAACCCGGACGCCTCCGCCAACTCGTTCAGCACACTGGTGAGGCCACCGCGAGTGATGTCCCGGAGGCAATGCACTTCAACCCCAGCGTCGAGCAGCGCGCGCACCGGCCCGGCCAGTGGGGCGGAGTCGCTCTCGATAGAACTTTCAAATTCCAAACCTTCGCGCACGGCCATGATCGCCATGCCATGACGCCCCAGGTCGCCACTCACCAAAACGGCATCCCCGGGTTTGATGCTCGCGGGCGCGATGCTTACCGTTTGCTCCACCACGCCTATTCCGGCGGTGTTGATGAAAATACCGTCGCCCTTGCCACGATCCACTACTTTGGTATCGCCGGTGATGATCTGCACCCCAGCGGCGGTGGCGGCGCGCTGCATCGAGGCCAGGATGCGCCACAGACTTTCCATGGCCACCCCTTCCTCGATGATCAGTCCGGCACTCAGGTAGAGCGGGCGCGCACCGGCCATGGCGAGATCATTCACCGTGCCATGCACCGCCAGCGAACCCAGATCGCCGCCCGGAAAAAACATCGGCCGCACCACATAGGAATCGGTGGTGAAAGCCAGTCGCTGGCCGCCCAATTCGAAAATGCTGGCGTCATGCTGCTGCTCGAGCCACGGATTCTTGAAGGCCGGCACGATCATCCGCTGGATCAACTGGTGCATCAATCGGCCGCCACCCCCGTGCGCGAGGAGCACCTGGGGATAATTCTCGATCGGGAACGGACAGGCCGGTTCAAACGGGGCGGGATCGCTCATGAGCTTTGCGTGGCCGCCGGTTCACGGCGGTATCGGTAATAAGCCGCGCAGGCGCCTTCAGAAGACACCATCGTGGCGCCCAGTGGATGCTCCGGAGTGCAGCGCGTGCCAAACGCCGGACACTGCGCCGGTTTAATGCGCCCTTGCAGCACCAACCCGCTCTGGCATTCCGCCGGCTCGGACACACTGTTCGCGGCCAAGCCGAACTTCAACTCCGCGTCGAACGCGCGAAACGCCTCGGCCAACCCGAGCCCGCTGCGGGGAATCTCACCCACCCCGCGCCATTTACGCGGCACCACCCGGAACACCTCGCGCAAGGTCTGCTGTGCCGGCAGATTTCCCTCGCGCCGCACCGCGCGGGAGTACTGATTCTCCACCTCGGCGCGGCCGCTCTCCAACTGCCGGACGCACATCAGCAAGCCCTGCAAAATGTCCAGCGGCTCAAACCCGGTCACTACGATTGGCACGTGATATTTGGCGGCGATCGGCAGGTACTCCTCGTACCCCATCACAGCGCAGACATGGCCGGCGGCCAGGAACGCCTGCACCTGGCAACCGGGCGCGGACAGCAACGCCTCCATGGCCGGCGGCACCAACACGTGCGACACCAGCAAAGAGAAATTCTTCAATCCCAACCGGGCGGCCTGGCATACCGCCATGGCCATTGTGGGTGCCGTGGTCTCAAATCCTACCGCAAAGAACACCGCTTCACGGGCCGGATTTTGCGCCGCGATCTTCAAAGCGTCCAGGGGTGAGTAGAGCACGCGCACGTCGCCGCCAGCCGCCTTCACGGAAAGCAGATCCCGATGGCTTCCTGGCACCCGCAACATGTCGCCAAAGGAACAGAAGATCACTTCCGGCCGAGCCGCCAATTCAAGCGCCTTGTCGATGAGTTCCAGCGGCGTCACACACACCGGGCAGCCGGGTCCGTGGATCAGGGTCAATTGTGGCGGCAACAGTTCGTCGATGCCGAACTTCACAATGGCGTGAGTCTGGCCGCCGCACACCTCCATAATCGTCCATGGCCGGGTGACGTGCCGGGCCAATTCCTGGCCGGCCTGGCGCGCCTTCGCGGCGTCCCGGTATTCATCGATGAATTTCATGACGTGGCCGGGCGATCCAGCGGGGCCGGTTCCAACTCGCCCAATTCCTCGATCTGCCGGAGATACTCGAAGACGCTCTTGGCTTCCTGTTCGTCCAATCGGCTCAAAGCGAACCCGGCATGAACGATCACGTAATCACCCACCTGGGCGTCCGGCACATAGGCCAGGCTGGCTTCTTTAGCAATCCCGCCAAAATCGATCCGCCCCATGCGGAACATGGGATCTTCTCCCGTGATGTTCGTGATTTTGCCAGGCACCGCTAAGCACATATCGCTGTAGGTTACACAATGTCCGCGCGCGCGCCAACCACTTGCCCGAGCGCGATCCCCCCGTCGTTCGGCGGCACGCGCTGGTGCCAATAAGGCTTGAACCCCGCTCGCTCCAGCTTTCGAACGCTCTGCTCCAAAAGCCGCACATTCTGAAAACAACCTCCGGAAAGCACCACCCTTTCGATCCCGATCCGACCCGCCACCGCCACGATCATGTCCGCCAGGGTCACATGCGCGCGCGCGGCCAATTCAGCGACCGGTTCGCCCCGCTGCAGTTCTCTCAGCATTTCCCTAATCATTGGCCCCCAATCCAACACCAAGGGGACGCTGGGTTCTGGCGTGAGGATCTCAAAGGGAAACCCCACGTGCGAATCATCGGTCGCCGCGGCGAATTCCAATTCCATCGCCGCTTGCCCTTCAAAGTGTGAAACCTGCCGCAGCCCGAGCAAGGCGGCGATGGCATCGAATAATCGACCCGCGCTGGAGGTTCGTGGGGCGTTCAGGCGGTTCTTTAACATCGCCAGGTAGTTCTTGCGCTCGAGCGCGGTGAACTGCTCCAGATACGGCAAGAGCGGCTCGGTCAGCAGGTTGTCTCCCAGCAATTCATGCAACAGCCCAAACGCGGTCCGCCGCGGCTCGCGCACCGCCTGTTCGCCACCCGGCAAACCAAACCCACGTAGCTGCGCCACCCGCCGCCAGCGGGATGGTTCCACCAGCAAAAACTCTCCGCCCCAAATCGTGCCGTCCGTGCCGTACCCGGTTCCGTCCCAGGCGACCCCGAGCACCGGCGGATGCAATTCATTTTCCACCATGCAGCCCAGCACGTGCGCCAGGTGATGCTGCACCGATTTTAACACCGGCACCGTCGCGCCGGCACGCGGATCCGTCAGTCGCCGGGCGTAGCGCGTCGACAGGTAATTCGGATGCAGATCGGCGCACACCGTCTCCACCTGGGCGTGATAAAGCCTTTGAATATCGGCGCTCGCGTTCTCAAAAGCTTCATGGGCCGGCAACGTTTCCAGATCACCAATGTGCTGGCTGATCCAGACGTGCGCTCCGATTCCCAACGCCACGGTATTCTTCAGGTGCGCCCCAACTCCGAACACATCCGGGCCCTGCGCCCACGCCTCCGGCAAGGAAATCGGCAACGGCGCATAGCCTCGCGCCCGGCGTAAAATGAGTTCCCGGCCCAGCGCGATTCGGGCAACCGAATCATCCACATGCCGTTCGATCGGGCGGTCATGCACCAGGAAACCGTCGGCGATGCCGCGCAGCCGCACCAGCGCTTCTTTCTCGTCGATGCAGATCGGCTCGTCACTCACATTTCCACTCGTCGCCACCACCGGAAAGTCCAGGTCCCGCATCAGCAGATGATGTAACGGCGTGTAGGGCAGCATGACTCCCAGGCAGGGATTGCCCACGGCCAGCTCGTCTGGCAACTGGTGCCGCCCGGCATCGGTGCGACGCCGCAAAAGCACGATGGGGGCCTGCGGCGATTGCAACAACCGGGCCTCCTCACCGCTCACCTCGCAACAGCGGCGCACCCAATCCAGCGATGGAAACATCAGGGCAAACGGCTTCTCCTCGCGATGTTTGCGCGCCCGCAACATACGAATGGCTTCGGGATTGCGCGCCTCCACCATCAAGTGAAAGCCGCCCAGACCTTTTAATGCCACGATTTTGCCCGCGCGAATTTCAGCCGCCGCCCGCTGCAAGGGGTCCAGTCCCGGAGCTGCACCTCCACTAGGGCTTGATCCGATCACTTCCCCGGCAGCATTCCACCAGGCCAACCGCGGACCACATTCAGGGCAGGCATTGGGCTGCGCATGAAACCGTCGATTTACGGGGTCCTGAAACTCCGCCTCGCACAAGGCACATTGGGTAAACCGGCTCATCGTGGTGTTCTGCCGGTCGTAAGGCAGCGCGTGGATGATGCTGTAGCGCGGCCCACAATGAGTGCAGTTGGTGAACGGATAGCGGTAGCGACGGTTCGCCGGGTCGAAGATCTCACGCAAACATTCCGAACAAGTCGCCAGGTCGGGCATGATAAACGCCGTCTTTCGCCCCGCCGGGTCGCTGGGTCGAATTTCAAATCCGCGGTGACCCACCGGATCCAGCCACTGGCTTTCGAGGCTGTGAATCATGCTGCCCGGCGGGCGTTCCGACTCGAGTCGCTCGCGAAAATCCTGCAACGCCGCCGGCGGTCCTTCCACCTCGATCACCAGGCCCTGTGTGGAATTGTGCACCCAACCGTGCAATCCCAAGCCCGTAGCCAGGCGATGGGCAAATGGCCGAAAACCAACCCCCTGCACCGCGCCCTGCAACGTCAGTTTCAGCCTCCAAGATTCTGTTGAGCTGTGCTGCATCCCGTTCTCGTTTCCATGTCCTCATCAGCCCTCCGGCCACGTTACCACCCAAACTCCGAGCCGCGTTATCTGCCGGCTTGCGCCGTCAGGCGAATGATCTCGCGCAACGAGGTGGCGGGCTGAAAACCGGTGCATTCCCGCAACCGGTCGACTACTGGTTTGCGGCGGCGCATGTCATCAAAGCCCGGCGCGTAGGCCGTGCTGTAAGGCAAAAATTGAATCTCGGATTTCGAGCCCAACAACTCGATGACCAGTCGCGCCAAATCCAGGATCGTGATTTCTTCGGTGCTCCCGATGTTGAACACCTGCCCGCGCGCGGCGGGATTGGCCTGCAACCGCACCAGGGCCTCCACCGTGTCGTTCACATGGCAAAAACAGCGCGATTGCAATCCATCCCCATAGACTTGCAGCGGACGTTGCGCCAGCGCCGCGGCAATGAATCGCGGCAGCACCATGCCGTAGCGCCCCGTCTGACGCGGTCCCACCGTGTTAAACAACCGCACGATGGTCACCGGCAAGCTCTTCTCGGTCGCGAAAGCCAGGGCCAGAAACTCGTCCATCAATTTGCTGCACGCATAGCTCCACCGGCTTTGATGCGGCGGACCAATCAACAAATCATCCTCCTCGCTGAAGCCTTCTTTCTGGCTCTTCCCATAAACTTCCGAAGTTGAGGTCAACAGGAGCGGGATGTGATGCGGCGCGGCCGTTTCCAGCAGGATCTCCGTTTCCCGCAGATTGGTTTGCAGCACGTGAATCGGTGAATTGACCACTAATTCAACGCCAACCGCCGCCGCCAGATGATAAATGCTTTCCGCGCGCGCCACATGCGTGTCAAGTTGCGGGCACCCCGAGATGGTCGACTCCACGACGGTCAGTCCGGGATGCTCCTTAACGCCCCGCAGATTCTCCAGCGAGCCCGTGGAAAGGTCATCAATCACCGTGACCCGCTTGCCTTCGCGCAGCAAACGCTCGACCAAATGCGAGCCAATGAAGCCCGCACCGCCGGTGATCAACACGTGGCGTTCACCAGAGGGTTTTGCGGATGAGGAAGGCATGCGGCAAACGGGTTGAGAGACTCAAGGTTTGTTCTCGGCCACTTGCTGCCGGGGGCCGCCAATGGCCCGCGCAACGGCTTCGGCCAGTTTTTGGCGGTGCGCACGACTGGCGATCAACCGGGCTTCCGTGGGGTGGCTCAGGTAGCCGCCTTCCATCAGGATTGCCGGCCGATGCTGAGGCCGCAGCACCCCGAGGAAGCGGGCCCGGCGCACGCCGCGATCGACCGCCCCCAGGGCTTCCAGCGTTTCACGATGCGCACGCACGGCCAGTTGCAGATTCTGCACGTCAAAACTGTTGTTGGGAAAACTCGCCTTCAAATCGTCCGGATAGCCGCGGGTCAGGCTCGAGGGCATGTGGGCGGGGGTGAGGCAATACGTTTCGAGCCCGGATTCCGAGTGGCTATTGCCCGAGGAATTAAAGTGGAGGCTGACGAACAACGCCGCTTTCAGGGCATCCGCCAATTGGGTGCGGGCGGCAACCGAAACCTCGACATCATTCGTCCGGGTCAGATAAACCTGCCAACCCTGGGCGATCAGCAACTCCCGCAGGCGCAACGCCCAATCCAGGGTGAAATCCTTCTCACTGTTCCCACCGAGCACCGATCGCGTCCCGGCATCAGGGCCGCCATGCCCGGGATCCAGCAGGATGATCGGCCCGGCCAAACCCACCGGGCTGTCCGCGATGCGGATCAGCGGTTCCACTGTTTTGGCCAAGTCCAACGAATGCACGTAGCACTGGCCGCCAATCATTTGGGGCGCAAACCCGAGCCGGATTTGCACACCGTGAAACTGCGCGACCAAGCTCCCGGCGCGCAAGACCAGGAGACCCTGGGGCAGCGGCACCTGGTAGGTCGGTTGAGGCGCGTTGGTCTGCCTCGTCAAACCCGTCAGACCTCGAGCCGCGCACCAACGCGGCAGCGGAACCCACGTCTCCACCACCGGCACCGACTCCGGTGGCGCATTCCGCAAAGTGCTGGGCGGCGGGTTCGTTGTGGCGGGCGACACCAGGGGGACGATTACCGGAGCAGATTCGGGCGGCGGCGCCAGGATGGTATCAGGGGTGACGGTCGTTTCGACGAAGCTGGGGCCGGGCTCCGGCACCGCACCAAAGTCCTGGCGCGGCGCGGTGGCGCAACCCGCCATCACGACCAGCAGCAGCAAATACCATGACAATGCTCGGACTACCCGGAACACCAGCGTATTGTGTCGAACCGGGACCCTGACTCAAGTTAAACCTTGCTCACACCGCGAACCGAAACAGGATGACGTCCCCGTCCTTCACCTCGTAATCCCGGCCTTCGATGCGGTAATGCCCGGTCTCGCGCGCATGCCCCACGGACCCGTGCTCAACCAGGTGCGTCCAGGAAACCGTCTCCGCTTTGATGAAGCCCCGCTCGAAATCCGTGTGGATCGTCCCCGCCGCACGCGAGGCGGTATCCCCGGCGTGGATGGTCCAGGCGCGAACCTCCTCTTCGTTAAAGGTGAAAAACGTTCGCAAACCCAGCACCCGGTACGCCGCCCGAATCAGCGAAACCAATCCCGATTCCGCCACCCCGAGTTCCTTCAAGTAATCCGCTGCTTCGCCCGGCGCGAGGTCCGCCACGTCGCTCTCCAATTGTGCGCACACCACCACCGTCTCGCACCGGTGATGCGTCCGGGCAAACTCCNNCCCCGGGCGTTATCCGCCACGCCCGCCAATTCCCCTTCCTTCAAATTGGCGACGAACAGCACCGGTTTGTCCGTGAGCAGGAAGAAACCTTTGGCGATGCTCTTCTCCTCCGGTGAGAGCGCCTGGGGCAGGGTGTTGGCCGGTTTGCCCGCGTCCAGATGATGCTGATACAGCTCGAGCAGGCGCGCCTCCAGCAGCGCATGCTTTTCCCCGCGCTTCACATCCCGGGAGATTTTCTCCTGGCGTTTGTGGATGGCCTCGAGGTCGGCCAGGATTAGTTCGGTGCCGATGATCTCGATGTCGCGCAGCGGGTCCACCGCCCCGGTGACGTGCGCGATATCCGCATCGTCAAAACAGCGCACCACCTGCACCAGCGCATCCACCTCGCGAATATGGCTCAGGAACTTGTTCCCCAACCCCTCGCCCTTGGCCGCACCCTTGACGAGTCCGGCAATGTCCACGAACTCGATGGTCGTCGGAATTTGTGTCGTCACCTTCACCACCCCTGCCAGTTTTGACAGCCGTTCGTCCGGGACCGGCACCACCCCGAGGTTCGGTTCAATCGTACAGAATGGATAGTTCTCGGCAGCGGCCTTGTGGGAGCGGGTTAGCGCATTGAACAGCGTAGACTTGCCGACGTTGGGGAGCCCAATGATTCCAGCCTTCAGCATAGGCCCTTTATACCCTTATCGCTAAAAAAGGAAATCAAAACTGATCCACGCGGCCAGCCGGCCTACCAGAGCCTTTACAGGTGGGAATCAGGTTGGTGCGGCACCGACTGGGTTCGAGCAAAACCCAATTGAGCGTGGCTTGGTATTTGGCAAGAAGGGCTTCGCCCATCCCCTGACTGTTGTTCCTCATACCTGACTGCGGCAGCTGTCAACTCCTGTGGCAGTTCAGGATGCTGAATGGCGCGCACGGAGCTTGGCGCGGATTTCGCTGATCAATTCTTGCTCCGAACGGGTTTTCACCGGACCCTCTACCATCTCGCGAGAACGTCGGTCAATGACTGCGTTCCATTCTGCTTCAGTACCAGGCTCCACTTTATCATCGAGGCTGGCGATGAGCCGGAGGGCAAGGAACGCCCGATCCTCTTCTGGCAAGGCCAGCATTTCCGCCATTTTGTCGGGAGGGATGCTCATGAGACCAAATATCCCCGTAAAGTGACCCTTCTGGCAAGTAAGCATGGTCGGCTGTTTATTCACGCAGATACATCCTTGAGATGTCGCGTTGACAAACGCAGGTGGCGTTCAGTAGCGGTCCGATTATGCGACTCAAGGAACCACCGTCCGATAAAACCTTGGCGCACTCACGGTCCCGAGCGTGTCAGTGAACCGGACGGTTCCCTCGGCGCTGATTTGGTTGGTGGCGACGCTTTGCCAATCGGAAAAGTTGGTGCTGGCCAGCAAACGACAGAATTGGCCCGCAGGCCCGTCGCGCACGAGCAGGTCGAGACCGCCGGCCGTCGCACCCGGCTGCATCCACATGGCATATTCGTACGCGCCCACATCGCTTGCCGACCCGAAAGGTCGCGACCAACCGCGCTGGTCATTTTGAGGTGAAGCGGCGTTGTTTCCGGCATCGATCGCCGGGCTGCCCGGCAACAGCGCCATCGTGAGCGTGGGTCCGCCGTTATCAGCCAGTGGTCCCAACCTCGAATCCATGCCGACGTGGCTACCCTCACCCGGGAGCGCCACACTGGCGTCGGAACTCAGGTTATGGCCGAAATCGGTAACCGGAGCAGAACAGTTCACAGGCAGGTTTGTGGACAATACCGAATTGATTAATCCGATTCCACTGCCGGCCAGGCCGCCCAGCCCCGCGCCGCTGGCACCCGCAAGACCGCCCCCACCCGTGCCAGAGCCGCCGGGAGCACCATTGCCACCCAGACCGCGATTGGCGGCGATGGTCGAATTTGTCCACACCAACGCGCCGTTGGTATTGAAGACGCCGCCCAGGCCACTGCCGCCGCCACCGCCACTGCCGCCATATCTCCAATAATGATACCCATTCCACCAGAGGGAACTGGCGTTTCCCCCTTCGCCGCCATTGCCGCCGGAGCCGGTATTGGCCGCGACCGTGCAATTTACCAGGTTCGCGGTTCCGCCATTGAACAGTGCTCCTGCCATCCCGCTCCCGCCAGCGCCACCATTGCCACCATCAAAGAGCTGGCCACCAGACGGCACCATCGGAACAAAGCCGTCCTCTCCGCGGCCGCCTTTTCCACCCGCAACACTGTTGCTGGCGAACAGGCTGCGCTCGATCATCGCCACGCCGAGGTTATAAATGGCGCCACCCAACGCCGCACCGCCGGGACTCCCGTTGCGACTGCCGATGGGCGTGTAGTTATAGCCAAAGTCGAACCCTGCTCCTCCACGAGCTGAATTGAGGGAAAAAGAACATCGCGTGGCCTTGAGCAGTCCCGCGTTATAAATCGCGCCTCCATAACCGTCCCCTCCAGGCAAAGTTGAACCCAGGGAATAGGAACCACCTGCGGCACCCGAGGCCCCGTTGCCAATGAACTCGCAGTCCTGAACGGCCACCGCACCGCTCCGATTGCAGATCGCCCCACCCAGACCCGGCGCGGTGGCGATGGGCGGGTAGCCCTGATAAGGCACAGACCACTGTCGGGCACCGTTACCCGAAAACTCACAGTTCGCCGCGTTCACGGTCCCGAACTGGTTATAGATCGCTCCTCCGGCCACATCACCATTTGTCGCCGTCAACACTCCATTCGTCGCGATATTGGCTAAAAACGTGCATTGGGAAAGCGTTAACACGCCTCCATCATTGAATATGGCAGCGCCGTTGGTGCTGGTGCCATTGGCCAGGGTCAAATTGACCAGCTTGAAATTCACATTGGTGACGAGATAGAAGATTCGTACCGCATTGCCGCCACTGATGGTTACCTGGCGACCTGTCCCATCGAGAATCAGCTCGTCGCGGTTTGTAATGGTACCAGCCAGGGTGATCGTGCCATTGCAGGCAAAGGTGACGGTTCCCCCACCAGCCATAGCCGCTCGGAGATTTGATTCCGTACAACTCGTCACGATCCCACCTGCCCAGCCGACCGAAACCAAGCCACCGCCGACGGCGGCCAGTGCCACCGCTACGCTCGCCTTCAGAAAGCATCCAATCCTGGCGCCGAGGTTGGGGCTATCTCCCGAGGTCCTACAAATCTTTGGGAAAAATTTCATAATGGACTCCTATTTTCTTCTCCCAACAAGGCCTCACGCCGGGCGCTCACGGCACCGCCACCCGGTAAAAGCGGCACGCGGCGCCGGGATCCGATGCGTCATGGAATTTAACCGTTCCGTCAGCGTTAATCTGGTTGGTGGCGATGCACTGCCAACCGGGGAGACTCTGACTCGTCATCAACCAGCAAACTTGCCCGCTCTTTCCATAAACGGTGATATCCACGCCGCCGCTGGGAACGTAGCCAATTCGGCACGCCGCCGGATAACAATTCTCGTAGGCCCCAATGTCGCACGCGGCGCCGAGCGGTCGCGGAAAGCCGCGTTGATCGCTGATCAACAGGACTGCGTTATCGCCGCCATCCAGTGCCGGGCTGCCCGGCAGCAAGGCCATGGTCAACGTCAAACCACCATTATCCGCCAACGCACCCAGCTTCGGGTCCGTGTGGTTCAAACTCCCTGGACCGGAAAACCCACCGCTGTCATCGGAACTCAGGTTATGGCCGAGATCTATGATGCTACCGAGGCAATTCCCACCAGGAGCATTGGTCGCCAACAGAGTATTCAGCAGCAAGGCCCCGAAGCCACGCAGACCGCCAAAAGCCGAACCACTCGTTCCGGGCTGCCCGGGCTGCCCGTAAATGGGGTGCCCCGGGTACATATTCATCCCCGCAGCCCCCCCGGCCCCGCCATTTCCGCTCACTCCGTAATTGCTCGCTATTGTGCAGTTGGTGAGCGCCA
>DBMR01000009.1 GCA_002298785.1 Verrucomicrobia subdivision 3 bacterium UBA693 | reverse complement strand
CAGTTTGATTCGACCGCTGACACTGGTCGGATTAGGAATATTATGAAGCCCGGAGGCCCAGCAGATTACGTGCGTCCGGGGAGCTCGAAGGGCACCTGCTACTGCACTCCGCCATCGTTGGCCGGTTGCGTCAGTCGCGAGTTTGGCCCTCTTGTTTGTGCGCTCCATGACCAGCACTAAAATGACCAAGGCGAAACTCATACTCGGGCTGGTTTCCATTGTCCTGGGGCTGATTCTGGCACCTTTCGCCTGGATTTCGTTCCGCTGGGGTGAGCCGTGGTTTAGGCCTGTTCCCCTGGCACTTATGCTGGCTTTGGTCACTGTCGGTCTGGTTTTGATTGTGAAGCGCCGCCAGGTATCATCAAAGCCGATTAAGTTCCTCACGTTGGCGATCCTAATCGTCCTGACCGTCAGCCCCGCGCTGTTGATCGCAGGTATTCGGCACGAACGCAGGCTGTTGCAGGCTCGGGCGAAGGCGTTTCTTTCACGGCCAGTGCCGGCAGCACTCAAGCCGGATTCTGAGGGTTACATGAGCTACGAATACGTCGGCACGAACAAAGAGGCTGAAGTGCAGCTCCTTGGCCATTCGCGCGAACTCATCGAGCGATACGCCGACAAAGGAAGAACACGCTGGTCTTCGCGAATCCAGGCACAATTCGCCATCACTCCCGAACAGCTTTGGTTCCCGGGGGCGGATGACATCCAACGCACAAACAAAGAAGTGCAGACGTATTTGGCTGAACGAAACGCCATACTCTCGCTAGAATGGCGCATGGGTTTCTGGCAGTGGGTCGAGGACACCATCGAAATGAAGAGCAAAATTCCGGAACACGAAGAAGAGGATTACCATCCCGCAGCGACAACGAATGCTGTCTCATTGTAACGAGTTCTCAATAGAAAACATGCCTACTGAAACAAGAATCGGGAAAACAGTCCTGCGGTTGGTGACCGGCGACATCGCCGAGCAGGATACGGATGCCGTGGTTACCGCGGCTCACTGGCGCCTCAATAAGGGGGCTGGCACCGACGGAACGATTCATACCAAAGGCGGCCCGCAGATTTACGAGGAATGCCGGAACATCGGCGGCTGCCCAATTGGAGATGCAGTCATCACGACGGGCGGCAATCTGAGGGCGCGGCATGTAATTCATGCCGTCGGCCCGGTCTGGCGTGGTGGTGACGAAAACGAACCCGAAATGCTGGCCAGTGCATATCGCCGGAGCCTGCAGGTCGCAGTGGGGAACAAATTGCGAAGCATTTCGATTCCATCGATTTCAACGGGAGCGTTTGGTTACCCGCTAAAGCTTGCTGCGCCGATCGCCATGAGAACAATCGTCGATTTCCTGAGGAGCAGCCAACATGACCTGGATGAGGTGAGGATGGTGCTTTATCAGAGGGAGGACGACAGGGCGTATCCACTCTTCGAGGCTGCGTTGGAACAAATACTTGGGGGGAGCGCCACCGAGGCGCCGAAATGAGCGAACCGCCAGACCGCGCTCTGCTCTGGTGGGTCATTCCGGACGTTCTGGCCGGAATGCCGATGCCGTTCATCCATCCCGAACGGCGATTGAATTTGGGCGGCTCCTTGAACGCGTATGAGGACGAGTTGCCTGAGTTGTATGCGGCCGGAATCCGTGCCGTCGTTTCTCTCCTGAACATTCCGTCAGATCGGACGGTTTTTGAATCCGCGGGGTTCTCGTTTTTGTCCCTGCCTGTGCCAGATGGCGGTGCCCCGACCCTGGAACAGGCAGGCGAATTTGTCCATTTCGTGGCAGATCAGCGGCAAGCACAACGGCCCGTCGCAGTGCATTGCGAAGCAGGCCTTGGCAGAACCGGGACCATGCTGGCGGTTTACCTTATTTCCCAGGGCGACACCGCTGAAACGTCTATCCGCCGTGTGCGAGACGTGGAGAAGGTTGCTGTCGAAACAGCGCGACAGATCTTTTTCCTCGAGGAATTCGCACAACGACGCCACAGGAGCAGATCGTAGCCGCAATGGGCACAAACTACGTAACACCTAAAACGCGAACTTTCCTAAAACGTCCGCCCTGGAGGACTCTGGTTCCTGGCATAACGCTCCTGCTTGTCCTCTGGTGTGCATACCTGTTGTGGAGACCTGGCCTGGACGTTCGAGACGGTCGGCACGATCGGGGACAAAACGGACTTTGGCTGGCTCACGGGTGGCTGGGAGCAGACGACTGGTTTTTTCGCAACGGAAAAACAAACGAGTTCTCCAAATATCGGGACCCACAGAAGATCCAAGGTCTTTCTGAAAGGCTACGCCGCTACCATATAAAGGACGTTTTCCCCCACCTTTGCCCGGCAGAACCTGACGGCCATCTGCCCCAAGTGGACGATGCGCAGGTGGAGAGGGTGCTGGACGGGCTTGCGGGGATTCGCGTGATGCCATGGATCGGAGGGCCCAACGGCGGAAATGTCCGACTCACTAATGGGAAATGGCGTTCCGCATTCACCAACGATGTTTCTGCGCTATTGCGAGCGCATCCAAGGTTTGCTGGTGTGCATCTCAATGTCGAACCTCTTCCCACCGGAGACACGAATTTTCTCGGATTCCTCGATCAGTTGCGCTCTGCGCTGCCGGAAGGAAAGCTCTTGTCCATAGCCGCCTATCCCCCGCCGACGCGGTGGCATCCGTATCCCGACGTGCATTGGGATGAGAACTATTTTGGCGAAGTCGCGCGCCGGTGTGATCAAGTGGTTGTCATGATGTATGACGCCGGGCAACGGATACCCAAGTTCTACCAGCTTCTAATGGCCTATTGGACCCAAGAAGTTCTGAATTGGAGCTGCGGGAAACCAGTTCTTCTTGGCATTCCCACGTATGAGGATCCTGGCGTGGAATACCACCATCCGGACGTGGAAAACATCACCAACGCTCTGATGGGAGTGCATCGCGGCCTTTCGGCCAAGGCTGTTCCTACCAATTATCAAGGTGTTGCGATATACGCTGATTGGGAGACCAGCGAAGCTGAATGGAACTTCTTCCAGAACCATTTCCTCCGCGGCGAAAGGGGCCACGCAACCCATTAATGACCACAACCGTTAATCTGCTATCACCACAAGGGATGACCCGGAGTTTTTTCAAATGAGTCCCGTCACGCACTTCCTCATCGGTTGGACTTTGGCCAACTCGGTGCCGTCGCTCGACAAACGCGAACGCGCAATCGTGACCTGGGCCAGCGTTGTGCCTGACCTCGACGGCTTGGGTATAATCGCAGATCGGCTGACTCGGACCTCGACACATCCGTTGAACTGGTGGGGCGAATATCACCACACCCTTTGCCACAATTTGGGTTTCGCACTCCTCGTAGCCGCAATCGCTGCGGTTCTGGCCAGGCAAAAGCTGAAGACGACAGTCCTGGTATTCATTAGCTTTCATCTTCATTTGATTGGGGACTTGGTGGGGGCTCGCGGTCCAGATGGGGACCAATGGCCGATTCCTTATCTGCTGCCGTTTTCAAGGAGTGAGCACTTGGTTTGGTCAGGACAATGGGCGCTCAACGCCTGGCCAAACATGCTGATCACCGCAGCGCTGATTGGCGCAGCACTGATCTGGGCACGCCAGCGAGGCTTCTCGCCTCTTGAAATGATTTCCACCAGGGTTGATGCGGGCTTCGTTCGCGCCATCCGAGCGCGCGTTCCGTTGAGGTCGGCCGCTTGAACTAGAGAATGAACATCCTCTACCTTGAGAATCATGCAGTTCTTGCTGCCCAGGTATGCCAGCAGTTTCTGTCGGCGCACACGGTTCGGGTTGTGCCGACGCTGGCTGCAGCTCGGGATGCTCTGGGCGCCGCCAATTATGATTTGCTGATAGTGGACTATGACCTGGATGACGGAAAAGGCGATGAGCTTGTTCGGGCCTGCCGCATCCTACATCCCAGTTTGAAAATCATTGCCGGGTCGGCTCACGAGGCGGGCAATTCAGCGCTCGTGAAGGCAGGCGCATCAGCCGTTTGCGGCAAAATGGAGTTCGACAGAATAGCCGAAGTGATCGCGAGCCTGGTGGATTGCCCTCATCAGAGGTAAGCGCCCGAAGGCTCACTGCTGACGTTCAATGTAGCCTTCGCGCGTTTTTTCCTCGACCAGTTTCGCGGCCGCAGAGGCGGCTGACTGTTCGTCCGAAAAAGTTTTGGTCTTGGTTTGCCCGTTAGAACCGATGCGCCCCCAACGGGTGGTCATGGAATTACTTGTTTGTGAAACTTCCCAGAACTTGCTCGAAGTGCCCTGCACAAACTCGAAGTAACGCGGTTTGCCACCAGCGGGGCTGCTGAGGACTTTCGAAGTTTGCGCTGTGGCAATCTTGGGCTCAGAGGCATTCGCCGTTGTCTGTGGGAGCTTGCTTGGTGCATCTAGACGAACTCCAACCCAACTCGGGAACCTCGGCACGCCCGTGTCTGAAAGTTCCTGAAAGCGGAAGGTAACGGTGGAACCAACACCCGGTGGATTCTCTCGCTCTCGATCACTGAAGCCGGTGCCGATCGCGAACTCAGTGCCGTTGGAGAGGCGGACCAGCAATGCGCCCAACCGACCCTTGTGCCTGCCAGCCCCCGCTTGATGACCGATGACAATGGCTTCGTCATCGTGGAATGTCTTCACTTTCAGAAGCGTCGTCGAGCGGCCTGCAACGTATTTGGAACCGGGCTGACGTAACATCAGTCCCTCCCCACCAAGTGATTCGATTCGACCAAGTTCCGCCCGAAGCTCATCAAGGCTCCGGCAGCGCTCATGCGGGTGTTGCTTGGCAAACCGGGATGCGCCCTTGGCCAGGGCGTCCCGAAGAAATGCCAATCGCTCTTCGAAACCGCCCGAAGCCGCGGGCGCGTCGAAAATGAGAAAGCGCACCTCGTTCCAGAGGTCACTCTTGTCCTGTCGGCGCACGATGCTTACCGTGCGCTGGAACTTTTTGCGATCAATCCACAGTTCGCCGTCCAAAGGAACCGTGGGCAAGCCCTCGATGAACCAGTCCGGGGCATGATAAAGATTTCCCTGGCGCGAAAGGAACTGTTTGCCGTCCCAATAAGCGCGGACGCCGTCGAGCTTTTCGCTCATCCACCAGTCAGTTAGATCGGTCGCGTTGTCCCAACTTTCCGCCAGCAAAAGTGGCGGCCCAGCAGCTTCCTCTCCGTCTTCACTCCCCGACTTCACTGGCCGCTGGGGCAGAGCCCCACCAACGCGAGCTTCCTCTGCCGCATCACCCCTGAGTTTGCGGAGGTGCTTGCAGGTGCGCTTTTCGATGGGAATCGATTGGTTACGCCAGGCGGGGCAACTGCAGGAATAGACGCCCCCGGTGTTCTTCAGGACATAGGGTTTTGAACCGGAGCCCTGCATTTCCGTTGTCTCACCATCAAGTAGATCAGGCATATGTGAAATAGGGTTCAGATTGAAACCGGCATGGCACGACGATGGAGTCGGCACAAATACGCGGCACGGAGCACAAACGCAGCTTGGGGATTATTGGCGGTGTTCTCCAGACCGAGCTTCAAGGTTCCCAGACCTAGTCGTTCTGCTCGAGGGACGACTTGCCTTAGCCGTTCGATGCGGAGCGGGTTCGAGGATGCCAGTCCCGCCTCGCCCAAGGCGAGAAGCGCGTCATCGACCTCATCGAGGACCCGGGTGAGTGCGGGGCTGAAAGCTGCGACCGGCTCGGACTCTTCTTCCGATTCAAAACCCTCATCCTCCACGGTTTGAGTCTGGCTTGGGCTTCGATTGTTTCTAGCGGCGGTGTCCAGACAGAGGTTGATAACGTCCGCCTTCGGCGTGTGCAACGCATACGGATGCAGAGATAGACCACGCGCGGTGCGTTGGATGCGTCCCACCAGCAGAGAACCATCGACAGATGTTAAAGGAAGCGACTCCAGAAACTTCATCGCAGGTTCAGTGAATTCATCGAACGCAATATCCGCGAGCAACGGGCGCTGGTGGACATCGGCCAAAACCCACGTGAAAACTTGCGTAACCGGATCGAAACCCCGATCACCCCAGGCGGCCGGTTTAACCACGACGATTGAATCGAGAGGGTTAGCCTCTGCTAATCCAACCTCGACCATAGCATTTGAGATCCCGGAGACTTGCTCCCAGTCCTCAATGACAGTGAGATTTTGGGAGTGCAGGTTGGCGGCGCCGGTCACCAGCACACGACTCTTGCCGGAACCCGATAGGCGCTGATTCGGATTTCGCCGCGCGTTCATCAACCGGAAACCGCTGCGCGCGAGTTGCCTCGGTGACTCCGCGCCTTCCCACGGACCAGGCTGCGTGTAGCGGGCCACTGGTTTAAAGTCCGCGAGTTGGTGTCTCGGGCGGGATTCCGTCCACGAGTTCCATCGCTTCCCTGACGGATCCCAAAAGAGCACTGTCAGCCCTTCATACCCAGAGGCGGTCCGCCACGGCCATGCCGCTGCCCCCACCAAATCGAGATGGCCCACTTCATCATAACGGGTGCGATGCAACCCCACGAGGTCGGGGCGCGGGCTATCGCCTCCTGCCTGAAGCGCACAGCAAAGGGCATGAGCTTGCGCCATTCGGTCCAGCATACGGCCAAGGTCGCTCCGAGCATCACGAGCCAAGACAATTGAGGCTTCATCCCCGATTCCTCGTAGCAACAGGGCTAGACGAGGCAGATTCACGCCCAGCGCGGAAACAGCCAGTGTAGCCCAGCGTTGTTGATTAGCCGTTGAGATCCGGGAGAGCCCGTTGTTGAGCGTCTCAGCCAGCAACATCTGACAGGAGTCGAGCACCTCTGCACGGCTGCGCGGCGCACCTTCCGAGGCTACGAGTGGGGCGGTCTCTAACGGCACGTCCCATGTTTTTCCATTTGCGCGCTGGAATCCCACCACCGCAGCGGCGATGAACTGGCGACTGTCACCTTTGCCGCCTGATACAATCATCCCATCCAATCCTCCCCCCGGAAGGAAGTGAACTTCGAGATTTATGAGCGAGAACCGAATACGGATGGCTTTCTCTGCAACAACTTCCGGCACGAATTGAGAAGCCAATTTGAGTCCGGCTCTGAAGGAAGGTTTGCCGGCCCATTTTTCGAGCTGTTCCGGCGTGATGTTCATCAGCTCCGAGTTCGGCAATGTGGCTACCGGGTTGCTTACGCCGGGTGGCGTCGCCTGAGCGGGAATTGGTTCTGGCGTCTCCTTCTGTAGAAAGAGCACTGCGGTTAGGATGTGCTGGCAGACGGCTGCTGCAGGACAGGAACAACTAGCTGTGGCCGGACCGGATTCGGGCAAGGTGACTTCAAAGTCGCCGACGCTAACCACAAGCGACGAGTTGGTCTCACGGCCGATCCTCGTCTCAATGCCACGCTCGACGTCTTTTTGAGCCCGGCGCAGCAACCCCTTGTTCGCAAGCGCTTCGAGAGCGGTTGTATCGAGCGATGCAACCAACCGACGGAGTTTGGCCTCAAGTGCGCTCATTTTGATTTAATGACCTTGGCCAGCCATTCGGCAAAGTGCTTTGGGGTAAGCGCGGCGATTTCCATGCCGGTCTCGGCCAGTTGCTCGGCCATATGATGGTCGTAAATCGGAGTGGCGGACTGGTCGAGCGAAGCCAACCCCAGCAGTTTGACCCCGCCCTCCCGCAATCGGCGGCAGGTTCCCAGCATGATACCCGGCGGGGCCCCCTCGCAAAAGTCGCTTACGAGGGCTAGCACTGTGCGATGCGGATTCTCGATTAGCGTTTCACAATAATTGAGCGCCTGACCAATATTGGTCCCTCCCCCCAACTGCACGCTCATAAGGACCTCGACGGGGTCATCGACGTGTTCGCTCAAGTCCACAACATTGGTATCGAACACCACCAACTTCACGCGCACGAGGGGCAGTCCTGCGAGAATGCCGGCCATTACCGCGCTGTGAATCACAGAGTCAGCCATGCTCCCACTTTGGTCCACGCACAGGATGACTTGCCACGGCAGCAGCCGTGTGTTGCGGGCAAAGAACCGCGGATCCTGCAATACGATTTGCCGGCGCTTGGAGTCGTAAAACTTCAAGTTGCGGCGGACCGTGCCCCGCCAGTCGAAATTCTGAGCCGCCTTTTGGGGACTGTGTCGGAAACGGTTCAGCCGCCCCGAGAGGGCCCTGCGGACCTCCGCCTCAAGCTTGCGCTTAATCTCCTCGACCACCTGCCGGATGATGCGGCGTGCAGTCTGCAGCACTTCTCCCTGCAGGTGCCCGCGGAAAGTCAGGAGCGTTTTAAGCAGCTCCATGTTGGGCTCGAGTTTTTCCAGGGTCTCCTTGTCCGTAACCAACTCCGTCAGGCCATAGCGATCCAACGCATGCTTCTCGATAACTTCCACTACGTCGTGCGGGAAAAGCTCGCGGACCTCGCCAAGCCAGGTGGGAACATTGAGTTGGGACGGGTCGAGCGAACCGGCTTGCTGACGATCGCGCACACCCCGGCCTTTGTATTCACGGGAGTAGAGGAAATCCAAAGCGGCTTCCATGCGGGCTTCGCGTCCGGAAAGCGGTGCGGGCAGCTGTTTTTCCGCGAACCGGCCCAGAACCATGCGCCACCTCGCCAGCGTGTTCATTCCTTGCCCTCCTGTTTAGACGGGGCGGCCACTAGGGGCTGCATCCAGGAGCCCAGCCCATCGTCCCGGAGTGCCCTCATCACCCTGGCATTGATGCGAAGCACAGCCATGGCCTCGGCTTCGCTGATCTCCGGCCGATGTAGAGCGTTTATCTTCTCCCCACCATGCAGGGCGGCCACCACAGTTGCGACCTGGTCCGCTTCCCTTGGCGTGAGGTCGGCGAAAGCCATTCGAAGGTGAGGGATTCTCTGAATGAATTCCTCTTCGCTCCAGGCCGCCAGAAGTTTCTCCACCGCCTCCACCAATGCGGGTTGCCGCCAGGCCAGCTCGCGGCAAGAGCGCAACAACCCGATCAGGAACGCCGTTTGATCCCCGGCGTGTGCTGAGGCGGCATTGAGCGATCCTGCCAGGAGCTTAAACAAATCCGGTTCGCAGAGACGTGCATCACCATACAGCAGGCCCGCAACGCCGCCGGCCAACAATGCCGGACACTGAGGTTGCAGGAACACCTTGCCCAGCGGTTCGTAAAAGAGCGCACTGTCCAGTGTCTGATCTGCTGCCGCACTCGAGCGAAGCAGATCACGGATGGTAATCAGTGAACCGAGGATCTCGCTCGCGGCTTCGGCTGGAGTGGTGGTGAGGTTATGCAGCAGGTAGCAGGCGCGTTCATAGGCTGCCCGGATGAGCATAGGTATTTCCGTCAGGCGGTGAGCTTCGAGGGGCTCCCGAGATTCCCATAGCAAAACCAGCTGGTTAAGCGCAGCGGTCAAAGACGTGAGCGAGGGATCTTCATTAACCTGTGCCGCGATCAGCGCTAGCAGGCGAGCCGTATGTCGATGCAAGCCCATGCGGCAGGCATGGACCATCATTGCCACTGCTTCCGCGGCGCAACGTCCCCGGCCAGCTGTTTCCAGCTCCGCAATGGCGTGGGCAAGCCGATTAGCGGCAGCTTCTTCGACGGTGGAGCCATAGACGCTGGCGTCGACCAAGCGGCTCTCGGTTTGGGGAGTCCACTGGTAGCTCCAATGTTCAAACAACCGTTCCAGGCCGACTCCCTTAACGAAGTCGGGTCCCGCTGTCATTGCTGCGAAGGGCACTTCGAGAAAGGTCAGACTATGAAAGAAACAGCTGCTCTGCCGGTGCGGGGCCTTGCGGTAAAGATCAAGCGAGGCCTTTCGCCGAACCGAATCCTTTATGTTCAGCCGGAGCTTTTGCGCCGTCTCACGGAAATCGGCAACCAGAGGAGGCACCCCCGCTTCGGGGGGCACCTCACCGATACTCGTTCCTCCCAGCATGTGCCGGGCGAGGCCAAGCAAGATTTCGCCTTCCGCATCCATCGACCCCTTCACAAAGCAGCTCCGGACGCCGTCCAAAAGGTCTTCCCGCGTGGGGCCAGGATGACCGCGAAGAAGAGCGAGTCGCCTGGACTGTTCCAGCGCCGCAATCTCGTCGGCTGGTGAGAGAGCGACCGCCAGCTTCTTCCGGCGCGTTAGTTGCCCCAGATCGACCAGAATCCTGGCCGCGAGGTCCCCCAATGCATTCACAGAGTTGTCCTGCCTGACTGCGTGCCAGACCTGGTCGTAGTAATAAGGCGATGGCATTCCCGCCGCATACCCGTTCAAGGCATCGAGTTGTTCAAAGCCGTAACGGATGAGGCAATCCAGGGTTTGTTCCTTCTTTCTTTTGGTTGTGGCTGCCGGTTTGCCTTTATCACTGACCAATTCAGGCAACACTATGGTATGAAAACCACCGGTCACCACGACCATCGGTTTTGTCCCGTTCGATAATTCTTCTCTGATTGCGGCCGCCATGGCTGCCTCGCGGGCCAGTGTTCCATCCGACTTCAGTTCCTGGGGTGTAGCGTCAGCACGGGCGAAATAGCACCATCCAGCCACGTCACGGATGAACTGCTCACAACCGACCTCGTCGACCGAGGAAGTCTTGCCCAGGCGGGTCTCGAAGAGATGATCCCAGAGGTCATTGTGATCCCGGCAGCCTGCCCGGCGCGCAAGCGACTGCAGGTATCGGCTCCGTTTGAAGTGACGTTCCGTCAGCAGCGATTCCACTCGAGGCGCGCCAGGTTCTTTGTCCGCTTCAGACTCGGCGTGGACTTGGTCAGGATAATCGAGGTCGATAAACCGAATCGTCGCACCCAGTTCTGCCCCTACTCGCAGGGCTACAAGCTCCGGCGAGTAATCACAAAACGGATAATACGCAGCGTGGCGTGGTGGACCTAGGAGCGCAGGGGCTTTAATGGCAGTTGGCTCGCCTGTCGGCTCTTCCTTTGCGAAGCTGGTATAAATCGCAAACGGTGTTTTGGTTCCCGGGTGGAGCACTAGCGGAATCAGCGAAGTGAAACTGGCTGGGCCTTCGATCAGGATGGCTTGCGGTTTCCGATCTCGAAGGAGCCACTCCAAATGCAGCGAGCAGGCGGGACTATGGTGCCGGATCGGGAAATAAACAATCCGGTCCGTGATCAGCGTGGCAAACAGGTCCTGGAGCGAACGTCCGTTCACCCGCGCAGCCACTTCTTTGCTTCGTAGAACTGCTGCCATGTTTTGTTACCTTTGCCGCGAGCCTTTACCACCACATCAAAATAATGTTTTAGTTTCTTCAGATCATCCGGATTGTCCTTGAGGACGGTGCCGAGAAGCTGGCGCGCGACGTGACCGCTCTCCAGTCGGCCGTTACCAAAATAGGCCGCGTCCAAGGCTGCTGAATGGCTGACCGCGACGGCCTCGGCCGTGGACATTACGGTCGATGGCTTCTCCACCACCGTGCCCTCCTCAGTGCGGCCATGGCGAAGGTCATTGAAGGTTGTCACTAGCAAATCAAGCACATCGTTCGGACACTCAACTTTCACTTCCGATTCGCGCAACAGGGCTTCGGTCTGTTCTTTTACCAAACGAAGTTCCATGCCCTTATCGGCGAGCGGCGCAACGGTTTCAAAATTGAAGCGACGCTTCAGCGCGCTGGACATCTCGTGCACACCGCGATCACGCAGGTTCGCAGTCCCAATTATGTTGAATCCCTTCTCGGCAAAGCGCACCGCATCGGGTTCCGGCAACTCGGGCACTTGGATGCACTTGTCTGAAAGCAGGCTCACCAATGTGTCCTGGATCTCCGGCTGACAGCGCGTTATTTCTTCGAACCTCACCAGCGCTCCGTTTTTCATGCCGCTGTAAAGGGGCGAAGGAACAAGCGCCCGAGGGCTTGGGCCCTCCGCGAGAAGCAGGGCATAATTCCAGGAATACTTGATCTGATCATCGGTGGTGCCTGCGGTGCCCTGGATGGTAAGGAGGGAGTTCCCCGAGATGGCGGCAGACAGTAGCTCGGAAAGCATGGACTTGGCCGTTCCCGGCTCTCCGACCAACAGCAAACCGCGATTGCCGAGCAGCGTGACAATACAACGCTCAACCAAGGAATCGTCACCATAGAATTTCTGCGTGATGGTAGTTTTCTTTTTTGCCCCCTGAGCGCCATGCACCACTGGCGCATCGGCTCCAATAATGAACTGCCGCACGGCCCTCGGAGACAACTTCCAGCCGCTGGGCCGGGGACCTGAGTCGCACGCGGCAAGGGCAGCCAATTCCTCCGCGTAAATTACTTCGGCCGGTGGACGGACCATTCGCTTAGTATCTGGGGCCATGTCAGGTTTGCTCATGCGTTTGCGCTTTCGCTCACATATGTGTCTTTTTCTCCCACTCCGGATCAAATCCAGGTCCCTCACCTGCAATCTGCCTGAGGTCATTCCAGCACTCGCTCAACAGAACTGCAGGAACCTCCCCAAGTGACATCTTTGCCCCGGGTTGGGCAGCTTCGTCGCCTATCGCTACGCGTTCAAACTTCATCGAGGTGATTGCGACTGTCCGGTTTTCCTCAGGCAAACCGTTACCCGTGAACTCCAGAATTGCTTCCATCCCGAGGGTGGGGAATCGTTTGTGGTAGTCGTAAAACCAGCCGCCATCCTGTGCCTGTCCTCGCGTGTAACCGAGCTTGTTCGCCCGACCACGGAGTTTGAACGCCTCCAGAATGTGCCCACGGAACTCGGATAGCTCCTCCTCTTGCTTGCGCTCCTCCTCCAGGGTGAAGTTAGGGCGACCAAATTGCTCGAAAAGGGGTTCGACCTCGTAGTCTTTTAAGTGCTGCCGCCAAGCCAGCGATTGCTCCGGCGTGACGTGGCATTCGTGGGAGACACGGATCTGTTCTTCGGGCGCAAGAGTTACTGGGTCGTCATTAGCATCGGTGAGCGACCCGTCAGGAAGCGGTCGGATTAACCTTACGACCTTCTCCTCGCCGACAACTGCCCACACCAACCGCTGGCAGTGATGACGGACAATAGCATGCTGATTTAAATACAGATTCCACTCTTCAAACGGCCATGTGCGTTGGGTGCACATGGCTTCATAGAGCCGGTCCCTCTGCATTACGAGCACCGATTTCAGCTCTTTCTTAGCGGCAGAGAACGTCTTTTTGGCCTCGGCCGCCTTTGTCTCATCATCATCCTTGCGTGGGTCGGGGAGTGATTTCAAAACCTTACCTTCGTGGTCCAAAAGAGCGAGTTCCAGGTCCTCGTTCAACCTGGCGAAAAATTGGCGTGGGCCGAAATCCAGCGTAAGCAGACCTTGCTCGTCCAGGCCGGCTGTCGGAATTGTGCGATCGGCCAACTCGGCCACAGTCCACCCTTTCCGCTCCGCCAATGCTTGTGCCTGCTTGTTTGCTTCCTCCTGGATCCCTTTTGTCCGGAATCGGCTGCCAACTGACAGTAGAAGTTGGGTTGCTGTTTTGTGCTCGATCCAAGGAAGCATCTCAACCAAGGCGCGGCATTGGGCTGCGCGCATCCCATACCATTGCTTCAAATAACGGCCGACTGCGGGAGCCGCTGCAGCGCCGACACAAGCCGCCGCGACAGCCAGGACACCCTTGCTGGCGATCGCCGAGCCTTTAGGTTGCAGGAGCAAACCGGGCAGGAAATCAGCGTAAAACTCTTCCAAAGTTTTTTTAGGGCTGTTCGCTGGCCAATAAGAGCTTTGAGACCACTGGACGTATTGCTGAGCTTGCTGCAGCGCCCGTTTCTCCGCTTCAGCACGCGTAATCGGGGATGTGTCCTCGCCCAACCATGCTTCGAGGATAAACTGTCCCAACGCCTCGCGTTCGGCTGGCTTGAGGCTCGAGCAGTATTTGCGCAAGAGCGATCCTGGTTGGGGACTTTTGAGCTTGAAGGCTTGGATGAGCCACCATGAGGTAATAGCCGGGACGAGTGGCTCGGCATTATCGGCCCAATGAGCTACCGGTAGTCGTTCGAACGGGAACCATTTCAGTCCTTCCGGCACTCCCTTGGCGGCCCCTTTTTCGGCTTCTGCCAACAGCGCCTTGCGGTCGAGAAATTGCTCGACCGGAACTCCGAGCAGTTCAAGGGCCGACATCATTGCTCCTTTGGCGCTTTCATTCTTCTCACGCTTCATCGCCGCGAGAAGCGACTCCATGGCCTGCGCATTTCCTATGCGGCCCAGCCACTCAGCCGCAGCGAGGCGAGCTTCCGCGTCGGGAGCCGTGAGGAAGCCGATCAGGCGCTCCAGCTTATCAGGTAGCGCCTCCAAGCAGCGCTGAGCTGCGAGGCGTTCGCTCTTGGCCCCAAGCGCAAGTTTCCAGAGCAGCGGAACCAAGCGTGCCGGCGGTTGTGGGAATGCTGAGATTGCGTAGAATGCATTTCGACGAGCATTCCGTTGGTAAAACCTATCCATGTAGCCGTCTGCTGAGGGCTCAAACGCTTGTTGCAGCAGGTCCATATTCTCGGCCCAGTAGGGCCAAATCCTCTCGCTCGGCAATCCCAATGGGGCAGGCATTTCCTGATAATTCCGCAATATGCCCGCCCCAATCCGTTGCGCGTCCAATCCCGCGGCACTAAATGCTGCCCCGAGTTCCCTCAGCCCCGCTTCGGGATGAGCACGACGAAACAAGGGCATCAGCTGCTCAAGCCAATACCCATAGCTAAATACACCACGATCATGCTGCCGATCTCCGCGTAGTGCGCCCAGCAGGATTAAAAACCGGACAAGATGGATCAGGCTCAATTCCGGGCGCTGCCAAAAGACCCGTATGGGGTCACTCAGTTCGCGCCTCCAGGAAATGTGAAAGAGTTCCTTCAGCAGGTCCTGGTTTTTTCCACCCACCTGCATCAGCGCAAAAGACCTGTGCACCGCATCGGCTGAAACTTGTTTTGCCACCATGTGATTGGGCTGGCTCGCCAGACCGGCGTTGAATCGGGCAATCGCGGCGTTCACGTTCCGGAAACACTCCTGCCAGGCTCGCTCGGTATCAGCGCCCAGAGGCGCGTGTGCAGGCACTGGCCGGAGCGGAGGTAACTCAAAGGTTGATTCGACAGCCTGCGGACCAGCCTCCACGGCGGCAGTCGCGAGCACATCCTCAATCGCGCGGATGACCTTCTTATTCTTCTCATCCTTCAACGTGCTCTGTAGGAATTGCCGCGCCTCCTCCCCATACCAGGTCCAGAGCAATGCAACCGCAAGCGGTCTCTCGTCATTCGATCCGCGCAAGGCCTTGCCCTCGATTAACGGTCGAGCCGTTGGCTTCGCGGGCTCAAGCAGGTTAGCGGCGAGTTCTCGCACCTGCTTGCTGGAGTCCAGCGACAGTTCCAGCAGCTTTTCGAGAAATTGGGAGACCTCCGCTTGACTCTTCTTCAGCATCCCGAGCGCGTGCAGGCGTTGTTTAAAGTCCGTGTGGCCCAATCCGGACACGACTATCTCGCGATGCCGCACCGCGCTTTGGCCAAGTCCTTTCAAACTGGAAAACAGGGTCTCGGCGTCCTGACCGGCCAATTTCTGAAGGTCCGGCTGAAATGCAGCTCTAATCAGCAGCTCACGTGGAAAACCATTAGTCTCTAAAATGTTTTCAACCATGTCTGCAGTCAGTGCCGGGCAGGCACGACAGCGCCGTGGCCAAATGTTTGTCGAAAACTGGGTTGCTTCGATCAACAGTATCTCAAGCCAATCCAGCTTCGGATCGCCAAAAATCCGTTGAAGGCGACGATGAACCTGGGTGACGCTGTCGTAAACCCGGCCCAACCGAGTGAAAAGTCCGGGAGAGTTACATTCAACGGTTTTGAAGAACTCGCCCCTTGGAGCAATTCCGTCTAGCCCATAGAAATTTTGGCTACAGCGCAACCGGAACTTGTCTGCAGCATTGGTGAGGCCCGCCAGCTCACTAAGCACCTCCCCGCCTTCGTTGTCCACAACGTATTGTGTCAAACGCCTCGAAATCCCCGACGACAACTCATCCAGCGGAGCAAAGTCCTCCGCCAGCAGTTCCAGTTGCCGTTTTCCCAATCCGGCTTTGTTTTGAATTGCTGCGCTCCCGGTAAGCTTTTTCAGCCAGTCAAGCATCGGCACCCTCCGCGGCTTGCTGCCCGGATTTGGCCGCGATTCGGAGCAAGTCCCCCATGGCCTCGGAAAAAGCAATTGCAGGCACCTCGGCATAGCTCAACAGCCGCGGATCGGTTGGGTCGCCGGGCTCGTCGTAAATGTAGCTGCCTATCTGAACACTTCCGTGTTTCACGAAGAAATTCTTGCCGAGCTTTATGTCAGTATACATGTCGATTCCCACATACATCCCTTCGGTCTCGACAAAAACGTCTACGCCGGCTCCCGGGAAGGTCTTCACATAGTAATTGATACAGCCGGCGTCGCAGACGGAGCCGCGAGTCCAGCCCAAACGCTCGGCGCGCCCTTTGAACGTCATGGCGTTGAGTTCGGTTTCAGCGACCTCAGTGCCGAATTTTGTCTTCTGCTGCTCTGGCTTCACCGTGACAACGGAGCGTTGCAGTTGGGCGAACGGTGGGACGACATCGTAATCTGCGAGATGCTTGAGCCATCCTTGCCGGTCTGGAAGCGATAGTTCAAGCGGATGGACGACTCCGACCACACACTCGGGCAAGAGCGTGAACGCTTCGTCTCCCGAATCGGTGAGCGTGTGATCCTCAAGTGCCCTGAACGTGGCGACCAATTTGCCCTCTGGCTGGTAAGCGCCCCAAACGAGTCGCTGCGCGAACGGCAGCAAGAGCGGGTGCCCAAGGTAAAGTTCGTGCCAACGTGCTGCCGGCCAGCGGAACTGCCGAACCATCAGGGTCTCCATCCGGAGCAGTTGGGATTTCACAGCTTCCTTAAGGGAGGCCGAAATCTCTTTGAATTCTGCCTTGAGTTCGGAGGGCGCGCTCTCCGGCAATTTGGCGACCTTCTTCTTTGTTGCAGCATCGCGGAACATGAGTTTGAAGTCCTGATCAATTCGGACCTCAAGCTTAATCTTCCCAGCATCCACTACTCGGATTTGCCCGGGTTGGAACCCGAGCCAGGGCACAACCAGGTCACCCAATTCCTCGACCGTCAGGCCGCGGGCACGTGCTGCCTCCGCAAAGGCCTCAGTTGCCGCTTTGCCAATGTTCTTGTTTTTGGAACGGTATCGAATGGCCATGGCGTCCACAGCAAGAAGCGCCGAATCCGTGCCCATAAGAGCAAGAGCTTGCACGCCGTATTCCGCCAATTTGCCCCGCATGCTATCTGCCCACTCCCTGATTTGGTGGGTGAACGCTGGCACCAGCCGGTCGTCTCCAACTAAGGAGGCAAAGGCCATAGTCCAGCGGTCGTCAGCGTCCGCTTTGGAGCTGAAGAAAGCCTGAAGTGTGGCGAGCCCAAGTTCCCCGGAGGTCTTCCGGTCGATTTGGGCATAAAGCGGTTTCGCTTCAATGTCGGCGCGCATTTCTTTCACGCGCGACTGGCGGCAAAGCAGGTAAGTCAGCCAATCAGGAGATAATTTTGAGCCGTCCTTCAGTTTGCACGCAGGGAGCTTCTTTGGATCCAGCCAGTCGACCGGTGGTTTGTCCGTTTTCTCCAGAGTCTTTTTAATTCGCTTACGCAAGCCGCTCAGGTCGTGGGCCGTCGCGGCACCCTGAAGCTTTTCTAGTGCCAACAGGATCGCGTCTCTGACGTTATCATCTTCTTCGTCATCCAGGCGCGCGTTTAACAAAGCCACGGCTTTCTCCGTTCCCAACGCTTTGAGCCAGGCAACCGCAGCAATCCGGGTGTCTGCCTTTCGTGCAGCCCATAATTCCTCCGTCTTGCCCAACCGGGATTCGCCAAGCCTGGCCAGGGTGCCGGCTGCGGCATCTCGGACGGGCCTGGATTTGTGGGACAGCAGCGGCCACAGAGCATCCTCAACCGCCTCCGGCGAGAGGTCGCCCGCGAAGCGAACTGCCCTCGCAACCGAGGCAGCTTCTTTCGCAGCGAAGAGTTGGCGCAGTTTCGCGGCAATGCCGGGAACATCCGTGTCGCTCTTGACCCCCGCCCAAAGCTGCAGGGCGTTCAGTTGCACTTCTGGCTGTTCAGTTGCGAAGCAAGCCTCCAGCAAAGGCAGAGCCCCGCGCCGCAATTTTTGGACAGCCTGATTTAGGACCTCGTTCTTATATTCGCCTTGGTTCTTGCGGTGCCATTGGTCGGAATCGAGGGGGGCAGCAAAGTATTTAGTCAGTGCCGGCAGCGCCGCTTCTCCTCGCTTGGCCAACAGCCAAGTAGCCGAGTCTCTGGCTTGTTGCCATAGCCTGATTTCGGCACTCGTGTCCTCACCCAAAAGTTGCGTTGAAGTCAACTGGACCATTGCTCCTTCGAACTTGGCGGGGTCCAATTCGTGCAACTTGGCACCGATTTCGAACTTTGAATACCAACCTTCAACCTCTTCAAAAGCCTTAGCAGCCAAAGGCAGGAATTCCTCTGGGGCAGAGCTCAGGGCCACGACCCACGTCTCCGAGTTGAGGTGTTTGAGATCGGATTTTCCCACTAAGGCTTTCCATTTTTGCGGAGCGTTTGACATGAACAGCTTCGAAAGATCCACTGCGTATTCGGAACGTGTAATTTTGCTTAGCAGGTCTAGCAGCGTGCTCTGATCAAGCCCTAGCAGGAATTCACCGGGCGCACTTGGTGCATTGGTTGAGTCGAGCAGCGGGCGGACATATTGCGCGATTTGTTCGGCAATGAAAGTCTTCGGACAGCCAATTTGAAGCAAGAGCTCGGAAGCGCGGCTGAAGGCGTTTGGAGCCGCACCTGCAGGCATCGCGCTCTGCTGGATCCAATTGCCTATGGCTTGGGGGTGTCCGGCAAACGATAAAGCCCTAAGAAAGCGTTTGCCCTGTTCGTCCATTGGCTCGGGCCCGGGAATCGCGGACAGGAGTTCGGACGGAAGAAAGCTATGGTCCGAGAACTTCGGAAGCTTCTTGAGCTGCTTCTCATCACCGGTGAGGAGAAACTGCTTCCAGGCTGGATTCTGCCATTCCCTATACCACCCTTTGGCCGCCAGCGTTTCAAGCGCCGTAATGATTGATGCCATAACGGGTTCCTTTGGAGAAACTTGGAACGTTATTACCAATTATTCCCGCAGGCCGCGATATTTATTTCAGAAGCTTCGAAACGGATGGAATTCCCGCTCGGAACGCGGGCGGAGCCGAAAGGTGATTGGCGGCCGATTTAGGAGGGGGTTGGGGCGCGTTCCACGTCTAGAGGCGTTTTTGGTAGCGGGGCGTCAACATAATGAACCGGTCGCCTCGCACGACCGTTCCGACTCGTTTGCGTTGGATGTCCAACAGGTAGATATAACCGTTCGCCTCGAACAGGCACTCCTCGCATCCGCCAACGAAAGCGGTGTCTTCGAAATAAAACCGAGCCAAGTGGATTAGGCCGGGGTTCACATGAAGATAAAGCACCGGTATGCGTTCCTTCTTGTCTCGGTAGACCCTCAAGCCGCTACCGAGCCCTGGTTCTGTCCAAACATCCAAGTCGCCGCAGGTATCCGCATTATAGACCAGCCCCCAATCACTTCCACCATACCAGCGGGCGTTCCCCACCCGCCCGTAGCAAGGCAGCAAGGGAGGCACGTTCGTGCCGGTCAGGATCTTGGTCTGCAGCTCACCACCCGGTGATACCGAAATTTCGGCGAACGCATTCGTTTCACTGCCTCGGGCGAAGAATCTCCGCTCTTCGGTCGACCAGGCAATCGAGCAGTCCCACATCTTGAACGGGAACGCCTGCTTCAGGTGCTTTCCGCTCTGGATTTCTACCACCTCTAGGGCGTTGCTGTGCTCACTTGCGAAAGCGACCAGATTCCCAGACGGGCTAAAGGCGACCTGGTTCATGCTGAACCGCTCGTTGGTTTGCCAGACCAAATTGCTATCTCCACTCGCGCGCCAAAGGCAAAGGTTTCCTGAAGGAGCCCGGAACAGACACATCTTCAGGTCGGTGCTTAACAAGTAATCCGTTACGGGTATGGGCACGATGGCCCGTTCACCTAAACCGTCCAATTGGACGGCTTGCAGGCTCTGAGCTCCGTGACGAACGAAATAGACCGTATTTGTGGGGTGCGCAGACCATTTGGTATTGGTGGTGAACTCCCTCACCTGGCTCATTGGCCGTGTTGCGAAATAGTGCAGGGGTGCAACCACGGCGTAAGAGGCAACGTTGGCGAATAGAATGCCCTTCCAAACCTGTGGGCGTTGGAGAGACTGGGCTTGCCGGCGCAACCAGCGAAATGCAAACGCGGCTTCCACCACCGTCACAGCGAAATAGATAAGAGTTCCGATGCAGACCGCGAAGGGATACCTCGCGAAGAAGCCGGGCAGATCTTCAGGCAACAACGCTCCATAGAAGAACGTGTTCAAAATTTTGGTTGGGATCCCGGCAGCCAGTGACCAGAGGTTGGCAAACAGAGCGAAGAGGCAGAGCCGGCGAAACGCTAGGTTCCACGTCAGCTTGAGAACAAAAGCCTCCAAAAATACCTCGAACGCCATGAGTGGCACCAGGACCACGAGCCCAAGCCCGAAAACCATTGGGAAATCGATGGCGTCAGCGAGGATAGGACTCATGCTACCTGTGGATTCAATAAATTCACGGCGATGACCACATCTGCCCAAACCAGCACGAAATCAACTCCCTTCAGGAATTTGTATTTCGCGAGGTTGTCGCGAATTGCTGTTTGTATCAGCGACAGTCGTTCGCGATCCGGTGAATCCTTTTTGGCCTCAGCGATGAACGCGCCAAGGAGGACAAGAAGATCGAGAGCCCACTCGAGCCCATCGCGCTTCCAGTTCGTTTCCAATTCCCGGGTAAACGCCTCAAGGTTTTTCAGGGCTAGGCGCGGCGTGAGCTTCTCCGGTGCGCCTTCTTTTCTCCTCTTGCTCGCTTTGGTGGACGAAGTCTTCAGACACGCCTCAAAGTAATATCACCATCCCCATAGTCGCCGGGACTGCTTTCATCTGCCCCCTCCACATCCCATGTGCAGGTTTGAGGTCCGTGCGCCCGTTGGGCCATCGTTTCCAGTGCGTAATCCCATGCCCGCAAAACCTGTTGTGCTTGTTCGTCATCCGACGTTCGGCTCAGCTCCACCAGTAGCAGCTCCTCATTCCCGTCTATAGCGCTTCGGAGAGCATCGACGTGCGCCAAGACGGTCCGGGCGTCATCAACCCCCGACATTCGAGTGAACCTGGCAAACCACCCACGCGCCTCCTCAGACACAGGGCACAAACGAGCTGCCAGATCGAGGAGCTGTGCCCACTTTGGCAACATCTCCCCTGCAAACCAGATCGTTTTCAGATTGTCGTGGCCTTTCATTCTGAATGCCGAGCAGCAACCAAAGTAGTAAGGCCAAGGCGAGGACGTCTACAAACTAAAATGATTCACGCACTCTCCACAATACCTTGGGCATTGGGAATTTGTTCCTGTTCGTTCCGTTTTGGCGTGGCAAGACCCCAGAAATACAATCCCGCACCCAAGGCGGTCAGCCCGCCGCCGACCGTAAGCAAGCTTCGGCGAAATTGCTCCGGGGATGAAAACGTCTGGCGGACAACCCGCTTAAGCTTAGCCTCCTCTTTTGCAGTGAATCGGGAGTTCGACTGAGGCTCATCAGGAGGCCGGTTTGTAGGCAACAGCCCGGCGCCCAAGAACGGCAATCCGTGCAGAATGCAATAGAGGCCAAGTGCAACAGCCAACATGCTACGCACCCGCCTAGTATTTATTTTGGGCCTAGCCGGCGCAGATAACCGAGCCACTTGGGTGGAATTCACTCCTTGTTGTCGCAGATGTTCCAACTCGGAGATTAACGCGTGTTCCTGATCAGCTTGCCGCAAAACCATGGACCACTCCCGGGGATGTTTGGTGCCCTTCCCCAAAGAATACGATAGTGTCAGCTTCGAGAATCCGGCGCCTTCAGGTAGCGGCTCAACCTGCCAGGCACTTATCTGCTTCCACGGAATCCGATTGTATTTGGCAGGGCTGATCGAGACCCGCTTTGGCTCCAGCTTGATCGTTCTTTTTGAGCGGTGCGTGATTCTGGTGAGCGCTTCATAGGCAACGAAGATCAGCACGACAGGCACCAACGAGCAAACAACAAGCAAGGGCAGTTCCGAAAGCAGGCTGCGATCATTGAGCCAAAGCCGAAACGCGACCTGCTCAACCAGAAGAGCTGAACAGCAGAGCAGCATCGGCAACACCGACCTAAGCGAGCGCCACCGAACGGCCCAGGTCAAGGGTATCGTGGCGTCCACAAACCTATTCAGTTCCGCTGGCTGTTCGAACTGCATAGTCTTAACCTCAGCCTAAGCCGGTCGATCGTTGGTGGCGATTATAAACCAGCGTCAACCTTGGAATCCGACGGATCTGCCTCGTGAAGACCTAGTTTGGAGGCTCGCTCCAGTGATGCCCGGCACCTGACGATTAAACCCTGGGGAGTTTCTTACTCAACCGGTGAACTCGGACCATAAAAGAACTCAACCAGCACCTCTTCCGCTCTCGGATTGGGTGTTACTAGGCCATTTTCGAAGACCGCCAGGACTGTGCCGTCGAGGTGTTTCGCCTCGAAAGCCAACTCGGCGCCCTGCACGATACGCTCCTGCACTTCGGCACTCAGGCAAACCGGCGCCTCCTTCACTATCCATTTTTGGCTTACCAACCAGGATTTAAACGCGGGGACATACGACGCGATCATTGAACATGCCATAGAGAACTGCGTTGCAGCAATTTCGTTGCCGGAGTGCACTTGCTGCGGGCGGAAACCTCTCCCTTGTTTTAGCGTGGATTCCGACCGGACCCCGTGCAGCACTTATTCCGCCGGGTAGGCAACTTTGCCATCCGGCAGCATTTTCACGCCTGATTGGCTAAGTTGTGCAATAACCAACTCAATATTCGCGTCGTCCGCATGATCGTTAACTTGGCCCTTTATAAAGGCGGTCAATGTTTTCACTTTTCGAGGCCTTGATTCCTTCTGTTTCAGAAGCGTCCCCACCACCTTCATCACTCTTTCCGAGGACGGGCTCGCCGGTTGAGGCCCAAGCCCAGGCACATCGCCGAGTGTTTGCAGTCGCTGGCAAGTAATGCTCTGCTTTTTCAAATGTTGGATGAGCGGGTCAAAGCCGGCGTCCTTCGAGATCACGTAGAATGTCCCATCCGGGAATTCTGTGGAAAGGCGCCCGATATAATACGCAATGTGAAAATCGAGTGCATTGCGTCCGGAGCCTGCGATACGGACGTATTCAGCGTCCTGTCCCAACGGCTGTAATTCCGCCGCCAAATCCAAAGAGACCTTGGACTGGTTAGCTCCGCAGAAGATCTTGGTTATGAAGGGCCGACCACGAAGTTGCCCCAAATCCTTGGGCTGCACGTTTTCGAAATCGATAAGGACGATGTTCTTTTTCACGTTTTGCGCTGACTTGGTGCGATTCTATGGGTGATACAGCCAGGCGGCAACCTCGGGCTGACACCTTGGGCTACGACGCGGCAACTAAGTCGCTGGAAGCGGTTCTTCGTCACCCGGCACTTGGTCGTAGGTCCGGCCATCGAGAATCCGTCCGGCTTTCTTCTTTCGCGTGCCACCCCACTGTTTGAAGAAGAACGGAATTCCGGCGTTTTCGCATTGATCGCGAATGTTCCGAACCCATTCGGGTGCCATCGGACGCGCCCCAGGCCCGCTTTCGCCGCCGACGATCACCCAATGGATGCCGTTCAGGTTGATTTTACCCAGATCCTCGATCAATGGCTCAATTGACAAAAACCGCACTCGGGCCGGGGAGTGGCGAAGGGCATCAATGCGCGGCAGTCCATGCTTTCGATTCTCTACTGAGACCCCCCACCAGATGTGCGTTTTCAAAGCCGCCGAACAAAGCTGGCTCCGCAGCAGTCGTTGCATACGGTCGGCGCGTTTCGTCAAAACTTGGAAGGTATGCCAGTTGGCCTGTTGCATCACCTCGGCTACCTGTCCGATGTAAGCGTCGTCGATATCCTCGTGAAACAGGTCGCTCATAGAATTCACGAAAACTCGCTTAGACTCTTTCCATCGAAGCGGCTCCTGCAACTTCTCGGGCACCAAGCGCAAGTCGAAGCCTTGTTCGAAGGGATGTCCAGGCACACCACGGAAACGTTCCGCGAAAGTTTGAGCGTAGCAGTGCGCGCATCCCGCGCTGATCTTGTCGCACCCTCGAACCGGGTTCCAGGTCGCGTCCGTCCATTCAATTTCGGATTTTATAGACATATATTTCGTTGATTGAGTTTTTTTCTATAGGAGAGGAGGGAAGCCCTACATTGTGTATTAACCGCCGTGCGCCTAGTGCGGCGCACGGCGGTGTTTTGCCCGGAACTTAATTCAAAGGGCCCCCGTTCGAGGAGCCTTGCAGAATACGGATGTTGTCCCGGAGAGCCGTTGAGGGCACCCCTCATGATACATAACCGCACGGCGTTACAGGTCAGGAGCCAGAGTTGTAAGTGGAGGCTGGAGAAATGCTTGCACGAAGGCTGTCGTCCTGGCGTGTCGCTGTGAAAGCACAGCAACCAATAATTGTTAAGAGCAGGGAACGAGAACTAAGAGCGGCGAGTGCCTGATATACTCGGCTCATCACCTCCGCACACTTGCACCGTCTGATACTCGAGGCGCGGGAACGTCCGTAGCCGCGTTCAGTAAGGTTTTAAGAATACAATCGTGCCAAACCGACCGTGGTTGGCGGTCGCCCAGATTTCCGAGTCTCTCGGGTTGGGCACGTCCTTAAACCATCGCTCGAGCGAGCCTCCGCAGTCCCCGGGAAACGGTTTGAGTTGTGAATTTCGGGAAACGTTGAATCTCGTTTTAAACGCAACAGAAACCTCGACATAGGGAACTCGGCCTTTGCCATTGGGGTAAACCGCGATAGCACACGCTTCGTCCGTGGCGCTCAGGAATCGGCCAGCAGCACAGATGAACGATACTTGGAAGTAATCGGCAAGGTCCGCCACGAGACCATAACTCGCCGTGCGGCCCGCCGTTGTGAATTCGTTCAGTTTGAGCTTCAACTCACTTTCGGGCACCAGCAGATGGCTGGCAAAACAATCCGCCTCACGGTCAGCTAAGGCCTCCGCATGATCTGGCTTAAGACCGGGAATCAGCCGGAAATGCGGCAGCTTGCCGACAACTAGGTCACGCCGGTGTTCAGGAATAAAATAATGACCTAGTTCATGAGCAATCGTGAATCGTTCCCTCGTTACAGATTTTGTCGCCGCAGAATTGATGACGACGTGGAATTTACCTGTATCCCGGTCATACTCGATACAACCATCGAGATCGTCACTGAGGAACTCGAAGTGCAGCCTTAAATCCTCCTCATCCTCGCCGATGCGCTTTGGGTTAACAGGGATGCCGCAATTCCGAGTTCCCAGGACATCCGCAGCCAATCCCTGGATCACCTCGATGCGATTTGCCGGTAGCTCCAGCCGTTTCATACAAGAGGCTTATTGGGGACGCTTCTTCTTGGCCTTGTCTATCTGCGCGCGGGTCTTCGCCTTAATCCGTTTTCCTTTGCGGGCTGCGACCAAACTGCCCTCCGCTGACAGCATCGACTGCTGTTTACCGAGCAAGTCTTTGAAGATCTCCGCTGCAGACATCAGCTTCGTTTTCGGATGCAATTCTCGGGACAGGAAGCTTTTGAATTTCTCCACGTTGGGGGTTGGAACGCTCGTGAGGTCGAGCAAGCGAAAGAAAGAGCGAATCTCTTCGTCCGAATCGGGCAATTGCGCTTCCCCGTTGGTGGCAAAAATGTGAAGGAGCCGGTCGAGGTCCTTTTCGCTGAAGTGTTCGTGAGTGCTCATGTTCCTCATAGGGTTTTTGCGATTGGTGGATTTTCCTTCGACATCATAAAGAGCCGCATATCTTTGACCAATCTAGATCTTATTACGCGCAGGTTTTCCTCGCTGATGTTAAGCCGCTCGCACAAATGGGCTCGAATGTCTCGAGGGATCACGCAATCCGAGCCCTCTTTCCAGAACCGGTAGCTGACCTGCACGATTTCCTTCTCGCGCTCATTCAGAGTCAAGAACCACTCTCGGATTATCCTCAATTTGCCGCGGTAGCGATCCAAGCGCTGCCTCCAGCCGATGCCAGATAGCGATTCTCCTACCAGGAGGGGGTTGGATCTGAGTAATTCTGCGATTTGTTGTCGCCTTGAGTATTGAGCCTTGATGAAGTCGCTGATGAGACGAGACAGGATCCTGAACAACCAACACAATACCTGATTCTCCACGTCCTCGGGGGCAGTAACATCTGGCGGGCACTTGAATGTATGGGCTTTTCTGAAAGCACGAAGAAATGTCTCGTGGACGTGCGCTTGGGGGTCAAAGTCTGGCCCCAGGTGCGTATAATTGTTGGCGGCAGCGAGGAGTCGCCTGGCGTATCGCCTATAGAGCTCGTGGCAAGCAGCCTCGGCCAAAACCAGATTCGTATCTTTATGTTGTATGTGCTCGAGCCACTGCACGGCCGTTTGCGCTTCAAGCAACGCGAAGTCCTCTGTGGTCGGGTCCCGCAGCGGGGGCATGACGGCAGTTTCGTTCTGCAAGTTCATTCAAGAATGCATGTCCTGAGTTGAGTAATTCGCCTTCCACGGTGGTAACCATGCCCGGCGCAAGCTTCGAAGCAATCGTCGGGCCAAACTGTCGCAGCTCCAAGGGTTTATCATCGGCGTTGGGCATCTGAGACGTCAGCGATCACCGGTAATCGCTCTCTACTTTGGAAATCTCTGACAGAAGCGAATCCTTTCCGCTGCAGAAATGTCCATTTTGTAGACACCCCATTTCCGAAGAGGTGGAAAACTGAACGTGCCTGCACTCTGAGAGGTGGTCATTCGCTGCGCCGAGGGATACCGGTGCGGCTTATCTGCTCTGCGACAGGGGATGGGATTCGCCACCCGCGTCCGAGCTTGACACCAGCAATTCGCCCTTGTCGACATGCACGCCGAACACTCTCGACGTGCCAGCCTATGTTCACGGCGAACACATCCAAGGGAAGCAGTGTTGGCATAGCCTGGCAGGAAGGAAGGGACACCGCGTCTAGTTTCTTTTGTTTCATGTGTGGGAGGTGTTGGCCATGCGCATTCCGCGCTAGGCCCTCACCCGAAACAACAGCTGACCGTTACATGCCCCAGAGAGGGCTGGAAACCTGAAGGCGCGATTTGGCTAGTTTTGCCTCTCCGGACCCTAGCAGCAAGAAAACCGACCACAGCGGCCGTGACTGGCGAGGACTTGTGTAACGCGACGCCGTTTGTGTTTGTAAAGACCCACTAAACCGAGTTGATGGGCGCACGTGACTCCTTGCGAAAGCCGGCGGAGCACTGCCTGTGTGGTCCGCCGGTCATGGAACCGTGACATCCACCAAATCTCCAATCTCAAAAACCAACCCTAAAAGCGCCGGGTGGCGATTTAACCTGAAAAACCAACCTATGAAGAGTAAACAGAATCTAAAGCGAAATCGAGATTTCTCGTTACAGCAGCTTGTTCTGATGATGAATCAAACCCCTCTTTTTGGGGCATCAGGACAACACGAGAAGGAAGTGAAGTTGGCTACGTCCTTGGCTTTGGGAACGGGACTTCACTTTGACGACGTCATGCTCCTGACTTGGCCGAGCAAATAGCTTTCTGGAGACGCAATGATCAACGGCGTGGGCGTCAATTGTTGGGATATGCTCGCGCGGCAAGAATGCTTAAGGCAGAAGCACTCCGAGCCAGATCCGTCGTGGTTGGCGGCGTGGTGCCGACCTTTTCGCACCAAGAGCCAAAGGTGTTCCCCCGCGATCGCTTCGGCGATTTGCTTTTCACCGGGTTCAGGGTCCGGGGTCGCGAACATGAAACCGAGATTAGCCGACGGCTAAATATCCGTGATCTCCTAATCACTGTTCTTTTGCATGGGGGAGGCCTCCGTGAGTCGGAACCCTTTCATCTTTACGTTTCGGACGTGTTTGTTGATCCCGCAAACCCAGCGAGTGCTCTGGTCAAGCTATACCACCCAGTTGAGGGACGCGCCCCAGCTGATTTTGAGGACCTTCTCACGGGCAAGCGCATCGAGGGCAGAAGAGACGAATATCTCCGGGAGAAATGGCGACTAGAACCCAGGAACCGAGTGGCCGGTCGTTTTCGGGCCGGCTGGAAGGATCTGTTGCTCTCTGATAGGCGCAACGGTTGCGCTTATGTTTACTGGTTCCCCTCTTTCTGGGGAGAGGTTTTTCTTAAACTGTTCCAAATCTACATCACTCAATCCCGCTCTCGGCATTGCCGCCACCCGTTCCTTTTTGTCAGTGGAAAGGAGGGAGTCGCAGGCGAGCCATACACCCTTGGCTCTTTCAGGCAGGCCCACGCGCGGGCGGTCCGGCGGATTGGACTGAAGCCGATCAAGGAACAAGGGACTACTCCCCATGGCCACCGACATGGCTATGGCCAAAACCTGGCGGATGCAAAGATAGATTCAAAAGTGATTAAGGAGGCGATGCACCACAAGGCTCTGGCATCGCAGGACAGATATACTAGCCCCGGTCATACCGCGGTGTTCAACGCATTACAAGACGCTGAAAAACGTCTAAGCCTGGTCCAAGGAGGGTCTCCCCTAAACAAGCAACAAGTTCTGACGGGACTCACGATTTAGGCCTGCAACACACATATGGAAACAAAATATTGTCAGACTACAAACTTTCGTGAGGCCGTTTCACCCATTACGGGACGCACTCTGCGGATCAATCTCGACCCTTCCCGCGTGTTTGTGCCAGAAGACCTCAGCCTCGAGGAACTGCATAAAGCAGTGGATGAAGTCAGGGCGTCTTGGAAAAATCCACAGACCTGGAAGCGGCACGCGACCGAGATCAAGCCCGCCATCCTCAGCTTTGGCAATACCAGGACTGTTGCCGATGTCACCAAGTGCATCGACGAACTTTTTGAAGTGACGCTTCGTGCCGACGATTTGAAAGGGGTCAGGCATAAATTGCGATTTTGGCTATCAAGGCTCTGGTCGCGCGGCCTAATTGCCCTGCCATTGTCCCTGCCGATTAATGGTCACGACCATTGTCCGGTGGACGTGAATGCGGTAGGGGATAGGCAAGCTGCGTGGGCCAACGAGGTTGCTAATCATTACGGAAGTGCTGTTGGGAGAATGAGACTCAAATCCATCCTGTTAAGGATCGCTTGTGTAACCCAGGGCGTCCAGGAACTAGGCGATCTGACACCAATGACAGTAAATCGGGCTACCTATGTAACGCGGGGCCGCCACGACGGGAGAATGGTGAAAGCCTTGATTCGTGCCCAAGCACAGCACTGTGGCGATCGATTTGCTACAATCCCGAGCGATTGGGGTTTGGCAAACCGCAAGGGGAGAGCGAAGTCCGATCCGGAATACAAATGGGTTACGGTCCAAGCTCCCGCACTGGAACAGTGGCGATCGGCCCTTGCTGACTGGACCAAAACACGACGGGTGGTAGGCAGCACAGTTCGTTTTGCCGAGTTCTTCCTGGCTTATCTGTTGGACCATCCATCCATCACCAGGGATCCAGTGGAATATTGCCGTCGAGATTATTCCTCCCCCGTGTCCTTTCAGGACCGCAGTTCCAGCAGGAATGCCGACAAGCGATCACACTACTCCTTAAACAATTTGGGTGCTGAGTTCTTCGACTGGTTCCTCGGCAACCGCCTGTCTGCCCCAGATGACTTTGGGCGACCCATTCCCAGCCCTGAACACTGGAACCCAATCTGTCGTTTGCGAGGACCGGGGCACCCCGCGACCACCTTTCGTGACGCTATGCCAATTCGATACATCAACGAGTTGATTACGATCATCAACGAAAACGACTTCGCTTGGCCAAGAACTCTCGAGGCCGATTATGTTCGATGGTTCGACCCGGTGACGAGGAATTGGCAAGTGGTATGGTGCCCAGTTCGGGCTTCAGTCGTTCTTTTGAAATTGTTTCTGCCGCTTCGCACGTTTCAAATCCGGGTCTCAGATTCTGGAGAAATGGACAGCGAGCGATTCGAGGCTGGCCTTTGGGCAAAAAACCCAGGCGCCCTTGCTCCCAAAGAGGGACGAATAGTCGCCAAGGGCCTCCTGCGTAAATTCACAGACCCGCTGACGGGCCAAGTTTACACTGGTTTTTTCATTAATACGAATAAAACAGCGGATCGTTTGAAGGACGAACGCGACTGCGGATACGAGATTCCTTGGCAGCACCAGCGCGCTATCGAAGTCGTCGCCGCCATGCGAAAATGGCAGGAGCGTTACAATCCTATCAGTGGGCCGACCAACTGGGCCGATCTTCACGACCTCCCGATCTGCATGAGCCGGTTACTCCAGGACCGTCGAAAGATGCTCAATTGCTTCCTGTTCCGTGACCCCAAGGGCACATACAGAAACGAGCCGGTTACCGACGGCCGCACTCAAGTTTTCTGGTGCGCTCTCCTTCAGGAACTCGAACGCCGCGTCGAGAAACGCGGTGAAAAACTGGCAAACGGGGAACCAATCCGCTTCTTCAAGCGTAAGCCAAAGTATAAAGGGGAAACTGTTCCCCCTGTCTATGATCTTCACACTCTCCGGGTCAGCCTGTTGACTGCTTTAGCCACCGAAGGTGGCGTTCCCCTCCATGTGCTTTCCAAGTGCGTTGCTGGTCATGCATCAATCCTGATGACGATGTATTACGTCAAGTTGAATGCGCCCTATGTGACGGAACAACTTGCTGAAGCGCAGCACAAGATTTCTGCGGAGGAGCAGAAGAACTTTGTCCGGTTCCTTCAGGCAGCCAGTTACAAGGACATCGAATGCAGCGTGGCTACTAACGGTCCCGATGGGCTGGAAGCATTAAAGGGAACTCAGCCTGGATCGTGGGTGATTGGTGACCGAGGGATCTGCCCGGTTGGATGTGCTCTGTGCCACAAGGGCGGCCCAAAGACAACCGGCAATTCCACCGATAATGATAATGGCCCAGTTCCAGGTGGGCCCAAGAACTGCATGAGATGCCGCTTCTTCGTCACAGGACCGGCTTTCCTTGTAGGTTTAGTTGCTCACTTTAACGGGAATGGCGTCCAAATGCTGGAAGCCGCAAAGCATTTTCGCGCTCGGCAGAAGGAGATTAATGAACTCGAGGACGAGCAGATAGCTGCGGAACGCCAGGGGAAGGCGTTTCGAAGACTTGATCAACTGGACTTGGCCTACGAACGTATGACGCAATGCGCAATGGAACTCGATCAAATTGCCCACAACTCGCATGCAACCTATGCACTAGTAGAGCGGTGTCGGGTCTTACTCAAAAAGAAGCGATCTGAGCCGACAGAGGGTCATGAAGTGAGCCTGGTGCTGGCGGGCAAATTGTCTGATCTCGATGTAGCAGTGAGGGAAACCACGGATTTTGATCTATTTAATGCCGTTTGCCAGGTGGCAAGAATCTATCCCAGCCAGGCATCGACCTTGGCCAGTTTCAAGCGGGCGAAGATTGTTGATACCATGCTCGCACTCAATGGGCGTAAACCGGTCTTCGCGACTCTGTCCGAAGAAGAAACAATCGCGGTTGGAAACGAACTTACGAATCTGCTGCTCGCCCGGGTGGGAAGGGCAGACACTCTGGCCTTAATGGAGGGCAAGAAACTATTAAGTGCCTGCGGCATGTCCGAAGAGATGGACGCATTACTGGAGCAGAGGCTGGGGAAGCCTCTGACGCTGCAAGCCCTCAAGAACCACGCTGGTGCCGTCACCCAAATTCAATGATTATGCAAACCCCAGAACAACTACTCGAAGAGCTCTGCAAGAATGCCGATCCGAGAAAAGTGAGATCGTTGAGGCTTATCTATGCGATTTGTTGCGAACAGAAGGACCGCGGAAGCAACGACTACTCGGTGGCCACAATCGGACGTCTTTCCGCCCCAAGAAAGGGACCCGCGGCTGCCGCCATTCGAAATCCAACGGGACAGGTGTATCGGGCACTGATCCAGGCTTATGCGGAATCGGTCGGCGGAAAGAAAAAGCGCTTCGAATCCCGGGAAATCGATCCGGTCGATAACGTTCTTGAAGGAATTAACGATTCCGTAGTGCGAACCCGGGTCCGTCTTCTGCTCGCCGAGTTGCAGACCATGCGAGGACAATTGAATGCGGCACGGCAATTAGCACACCAAAGCGCCGTTATCGAGATCCGTGGTTCCGTAAAACCCTGTGGGTCCGAAATTCCACCCGTAAGCGAATATTCCCTTACCGAAGCCGAGCTTCGGACGCTACGAAAGGCTGTGGCCAAAGAAACTCTGGATCATTGGGGATGGGTAACGGACGAATCAGGCCGGGTGGTCACGGATTCTGGACAGACAATATTCGGGCCGGGGTTCATTTCGGCTTTGGATAAAGTGCTTCGGCAGAGCGAAAAGCGACAGGAGGCCATCTCGCTCCCCTCGTGAGTATCATATTAATGTCATCAAAAAAAGCGCCCTATTTATGGGGTTTATGATATGATCCACTTACAAATCCGCCAATATTTGCTAGTGGAACCGGTATCATAAAAGTCCCCCAAGGCCCCCTCGAACCCGCATTCCGGCCCCGTTTTCCCTCTTCCCCACGCCCTCCGACGGCAGTTTTACTAGTTCACAATATCATAAATCATAAATCTCCGGCCGCAGGCTGCCGGGTTCTCCACTCATTTCTTTGGGACGCTGAGCTATCAGCGCGGCGGCGGTTCCTGCAGCTGCTCGCCAGGACCGGCAGGGTGCAATCGAACGCAGGTGTGGCAAAGATCGTGCAAGAATTCCAGTTCACCCACTCGGTAGCCGGACCCGTAGCCCAACTCCTCGAAGAGGGCATACATCGCGTGCAATTTGGCTTTCCCCAGTTCAGTGAAATCCACCCGCATTTGGGTCTGGGTCGGAGAAACATCCTTAACCCAGGTGCCCGTAATCCAACCCGCCTTGGTCAACTTGTTGAAAACCAGCTCGCGAATCACTTGGTCATCCATAAATACAGATATAGTTAAATCCGTCCCTCAGTCTTGCCGGAGGCTACGGAGCCTGTCTGGCCCGGAAGAATCTCGAAGGGCCGCTCGGGCTGAGCCACAGTTCAGCCGGCCACCACGGGTAGTCGTTTTCCAGCCAGGGGGCCCAGTTTGTCAGGTCGGACGAGGTTTCGAGGATGTAGGGGAACTCCACTTCTGGAGGCAGCAACAGCCGGAACGGGCTTCCCCGCACAAGCCGCAGCAAAAGTTGTCCACGGAGCGCGCCATCGGGATCTACTCGCGCCAGACGCCGGCGAGGTTCGCCATTAACCGAATCAAAGGCGCCGGCCAGGACCAGGATTCCATCTGGCTGCGTCGCCAACTCCACGGTGGGGGCAATCAGTTCCGGCCCGAGCGAAGGAACGAACGTTGGATTGTTAAACCAGAACGGCCCAGTTTGCTTCAGAAGCGGCAGGTCACAAGTGAGCGGCTCGAACCCTGCATCCCAGGTGCCATCCGGCAGAAGGCGCCCCACAATTGCACGGTCGAGGTTTCCAACCCCCTTCACCGGGCCCCCTGCCCCCAGAACGAAAATCGATGCAGAAAAGAGGATGCGGCCATCGGGTTGCACCAGCAATTGCCGGACTTCGGAGGAATAGCCTGGGACGGAAGGCGCATTGCGAACGCGAAAGGTCCCATCGAGGGCCCCATTGGTCCCCAGGCGCCAAACAGCCAGCCAGTTCGTCGTGTAAGCGCCACCAACCAGGATTTTCCCCTCCGATCCCGTTGCCACCGAGTAGACAACATCGGTGGTCCGGGTGTTGTTGAAATTGGTATTAAGGACGCCATTTGGGTTCAACCTGACTACCGATGCCTGGGTCGAGATAAAGGGACTGGAGGCGATTTGAAACGTCCCCCCTGCGACCAAGTTTCCGTCCGGCTGTTCGCACAAAGAATACACTGCGGAGCTATCGAACCTCGTAGGGGGCCACGGCTGAAAAGTGGACCTTCGGAAGGGCGATGTGAACGTGGGATCGACGGCGCCATTCGGCAAGAGTTTGGCGAGAACCAGCCCATAGCGGTCATCGAAATGAGTAAATGCTCCGCCGACCCACAGGCTTCCGTCGCTCCGCGGAAGCAGGATCCGCACAAACGCCGGCCCATTTGTGTTACGGATGCCCAGACCGGGATCAAAGGAAGGATCAAGTGAACCATCCGTATTCAGGCGCGCCAAACCGGCACGCGCGGTGCCCGCCACCCGGGAAAAGTATCCCCCAATGAGAACTTTTCCATCCGCCTGCAAGGAAAGCGCAGTCACATCCCCGTCAGGCCCCGCGCCTGGGTCAAAACCCAGATCGACCTCTCCGTCGGGCATAAGGCGCACTACACGGAAACGCGCCACCCCGTGAACACTGGAGAAATCACCCGCCAGGTAGACACCTCCAGAGGGCGCATTCGCAACAGCTTCCACAATTCCAGCAACCCCACGCGCGGGCGTGGTCAGGAAATCGCCGTCATTGAGAACCAGCACCGCATTTGACCGTGCGCCGGCGGCGAGGTTCGCGCCAGGAACCAGTTCCAGCCGGAACTGCCTGGGAGCTTCATGCTGAGCATCATCGACCACCGGAATAAGTAATGCATTGGTGGAGTAACGAGTCCCCGTTGCATACCGGATGGCCAGGCTCGACACGCCCAAATCGTTGCTGCTGCCGGTGACAGGCACGATCCGCACCTGGGCTTGCAGGTTTGTTGACAGGGCTCCTCTCCATTGGACCACCGCCATCGCGAAGCCATCCTCCTCAATCGCCGTGAATTGATCCTGAGTGAACTCGATGTCCGCATCGTCATTCTGTATGGCGATCGTCACCGTTGCGGGCGGGGCCACGTTGAAACCGCCGGTTGCGTTGGTAAGGCCCAGGGTGAAGGTCTCCGTGCTTTCGACGAGGTTGTCATTCAGGATTGGGACTGAAACCACTTTAAGCCATTCGCCTGGGAGGAAGGTGACGTTGGTTGCAACCGGCAAGTAGTCGAGCCCGGCAGTTGCCGTGCCGTCCTGCGTGAATACCGTCACACCAGCGGGGCCGGAGGCATCTCCTGTGCGCCTGACCTCAAATGTAAGCACTGCATCGGTCTCCACCAGGCTTACGTTGGTCACAGCGAAAGCAAACGTGCGGGCCTGGTAAACGGTTTCCGGCAGCACCTTGATGAGATAGCGCTGATTGAAACCGTTATAACCCGCAAAGTCGCCTCCCGCCAGCCATCCCCCGCCGGGAAGCGGCGCCAGGACGTTCACAGCGGCCGAATCGAGCGAGGGCGACGCAGTGAAGCCCGTTCCCGGGTCAAAGCTCCAATCGAGAGTGCCATCAGCCTGCAACCGGCGCAGGGTGCGGACCGAATTACTTCCCGTGGAGAAATATCCCGCGACCAGAACCCGCCCGTCGGATGAGGTGCTGATCGCCTCGCTGGATTGCAGGATGCCGAACGAGGAGACGGAGTTGGAAAAGCTAAAACCGGCGTCCACCGATCCGTCCGGATTGAGACGCCATAGCGGCCCCACACTCAACAGCCCGTAAAAAGCGCTCGCGAGGCCCGCCACCGTAACACGACCATCCGGAAGCAGGTTCAAATCGCCAACGTAATACGTTGACTGCCGATCCGCCGGCGGAACGAACCCGAGGTCCATCGTTCCATTCGGATGCAGCCGACTAACGGTGCTCCCCAACCCGATACCGAGCATAAGAAAGTCCCCATCCGGCGCCGCCCTGAACCGACGCGACAGGGCTTCGGAGGGCAACTGGTTTGTAAACGTCCAATCCACAACACCCGCATCCGAGATTTTCAGGAGCCGGTCGTAGCTGTCGTAGTCGGCGACTGGAACCGTCGCCGAGCATACAATACTCCCCTCGGCCAGTATTGTTGCCGCTTGCACGGTAACGCCACCGTAAGCATTCGTGGGGCCGGCATCGAATGGGGTGAACGTGTTGTCGAGGACCCCATCAGATCCGAATCTCGCCAGCCCCGGCCGCCAGGTTCCATCCACCCGCTGGAAATACCCGGACACCAGCAGCCGCCCCTGGCCATCCAACGACACCGACATCAGTTCACCGTCCAATGGTTGTGAGTGCAGAAATGCGGTATCGAGTGAACCGTCGGGGTGCAGGCGGGCCAGATTCGGGCAGAACTGGCCATTGACGTTCGTGAATGTGCCTGCGAGCACGGCCCGGCCATCCGCCAGTGGAAGAATCGCCTGCACAGGGCCGTCCAGTTGCGTCACGAAGTTCGTGTCCGGCGCGCCGGCAGTTCCCGCCGGAGCATCCTCGATTGTCACCACCAAGTTCGTCTGACTGCCGAGAGCGGCTCCATCCATCGCCTGGGTCAATTGGACCTCGAAAGTCTCGGGACCTTCCGGGAGGTTGTCGCGGTAGATGGGGATGCTGATCGACTGGCTCCTCTCGCCCCGGGCAAAGTGCACCGTGCCGCTCACCGCCTGGTAATCTTCGCCGGATCGAGCCGATCCATCGCGCGTGGTGAAAGCGACATTCTGTTCCTGGTCCAACCCCCCGTGCCGCACCACCGGAATTATCGCACGCGGCGCATCCTCCCGGACCGGCACCGCCGGGACCGCCATCTCGACAACAGCGGGATCACAATTGGGGGGTGGGAGCAACCGAAGCAGATAGGGATGCGACTGTCCTTGCAAACCGCTGAAGGATCCACCCACCACAACAGAGCCGTCCGCAACCGGCGATACGGCCATGGGATACCACTCGCCGCCCATTGCCACATCAAAGCAGAAGTCCAAGGAGCCGTCTGGTTCGAGCCGGGCGAGCTTTCCGCGAGAAACGCCGTTAACGCGAAGAAAGGTGCCGCTAACGAGAATCCTGCCGTTCTGCAGAGCCAATGCGTAAACGGTGCTGTTATAGGGAAAGCCGGGTGATTCAAAAGTCACATTGAACCCGGAGTCGAGGGAGCCATCCTGGTTAAAACGGACCAAGCGCGGTGACACGGTGGCAATGCCGAAGTCTGCATAGCGGGCGATGGCTGCCGCGAGTCGGCCATCAGGCATGAGCAGCCCGCGGATAACGCGCTCGCCAGGTGCTAAACCAGCCACGAATGAGGCATCAACGGAGCCGTCGATGTTCAATCGGACTAGGTTCGTGACCAACACTCCGGCCACGCTGGAAAAGGTCCCGGAGATGATTGGCCTGCCATCGGGCTGCACAGCGACAAGTGCAACGGTGTTGGTGGCTGCAAAAGGGGATTGGAACGACGTGTCCACCCCTCCGGTTTCGAGGAGTCGCGCCACGCCGTGGCGGGAAAGTCCGCCCAGGTTGGTGAACGTGCCCGTCACCCACAAGCTCCCGTCGGGGGCAGCCAAAGCCACCAATGAGTTCCCGGGAGCCAACCCTGTTGGAGGGACGAAAGCGGCATCCAACTCGCCGTCAGATTGAAGGCGAGCAAGGCCCAACCGAGCTACCCCGTTCACATTTGAAAACGAGCCGGAGATCAGAATACGACCATCCGATAGGGGTTCAACGCGACTTGGTTCAGCGCTAAGCTGGGTCGTGAAGGAGGGATCAACAAGGCCGTTGGTATTGATACGGGCGACATACTGATGCAACGCCCCGCTGACATTGGTGAAAGCTCCACCGATGAGAGACTTCCCGTCTGCCTGAACAGAGACTGTGCGAACCCACGCGTTAGGCCCGCTGCCACTCGGATACGTGGGATCGACTGTCACCCACTGCGCGAACCCTGGTCGGGAGGAAACCAACAGAAGCCCCAGCAACACCGCACCCCACCGTCCCAGCGAACCCCCTCTCCGCTTTGCCGAGCAATCGTCGTCAGCGGTTCCAGCACAGGTCGACGTCACACTCGCGAAACCATTCACAACTCATTCTGATTAAATCACATGAGATCACGCAGGTGCGTTGATGTCAAGTTCGACGGGAGGTCGGGGTGCATGATGAATATGCGCCTTTCGACTCGCCTGCGATGGCCACGTGCCACTCGCCGAGGATCTTGTCATTCTTCGCCTCCGGTGCGCGACAGAAAGAAACCGCGACCGCGGCAAATGCATTAAGCCGGCTGGCACGGCGGGCAGATTTATGCTATCCAGAGTGGCGATGTTCCTCTCTGAGCAACAGGCCAGTCGGCTCTATGTGGCGTTCAGCTTCGCACGCGAAGACTTGCGGTGTTTCGGAGCGCGGATGAATTCCCCGGCTTGCGCTGGTGCGGACGAGGCTCTCTCCGAAAGAAAGAAAGGATCGGGGCATACTCTGCGGGAACTGGTGGACCTTGCCCTCGACCGGCAGTTGGTTATGGCCCCCGGCGAGGCAAAGGAACTGGAGGCTACTCTGAATCGACATCTGCCGCCGGTATGGCCGGGTGATTCCCCAATTCGGTTCGATTTTGAATCCACGGACAATCCCAGCGCTTGCCGGGTCATCGTCCCCAACCGCTTCCACAACCGGCTCCATCGGTTTCCTTTCGTGGACGGATTTTTGGTCTGCCCAGTCCCTGACTGCACCGGCACGCCCAAGTTGCGGGGAATGCTGTATGGGGCCGGTGAAGGAGCATCTTACGTAATGGAGCACAACTGCGACCACGGGCATCACTGGCAGTGCATTTTCCAGGCTGAGGCAGACCTGACCAGAATTTCAGTGGTTCGACTGCAGCCGGAGGCACATGCCATGCCGGACGGTTTTGCGGGCTAATGCCACTCACCGAGGGGCCTCTGGGATTACCTGCAGAGACCTTGCCAGTCCTCATCCTCCAGCATCAGCGTGGCAACGAGTTCTCCTCGCTCGTCAGGGTGAGCGACGCATTGGGCCAAGACTATGCGGCGCTCATATCGGCACTCGAAGATCAGAGACCTTGCGCCGCCAAGGTAGAGGCGCTGGCTTGGCGCCAGCCCTGCATGAGCTAAAAGAAGCGCATAGCAAAGTTGTGACACCCCGGGATGAGAGGGGGCGAAAGGAGTTCCGGGGGAAATCTGTCCCCATAGTCTAGCCGTGACAGCGGTGTGAACCACTACGTTGGCGATGCGGCGGGCGGCAGCTGAAATGTCGTATAGCAATCCTTGATCGATTGCAGCCGTGCGCATAGGCGAAACTCCATACGCAGGTCCGCGGATTCGTGCCGAGCGTCGGACAACAATCAACTCCTGAAAAAAGCACATAAAACTTCCAATTGGGTTCGCGGCGCCTTTGTGATTACCGAAAGGCACCGGCAGCAGAGTGAAACTCGTTTTGGACACCCAAGCCGGCGTTTGCCAAAACACTTAATTGAGCTGCGGCACGGCTGTGTGGCGGCGGACTCGCCCCGGCATCAGGACGCGGATCGGATGGGGGGCACGCGATAACAGCCGGTGGCTGACAGAGGCTTCCCAACGGACCTCCACAGGTGTCGCGGGACTCAGGAAATCCAGTCGCAGTCCTTCCACAGCGATCTTCCATCGCGACCCATCCCGGGACCGGGAGTAGAAGACGGTCGCCAGCACGTGGCAAATTGGGCTATCGGGACCGAAGTTGCGGCGCAATTTCTTGCCGGTTGATGTCAAAACCACCCGATGCCCATCCGCTGGATCAAACCCCGTCTTGGCTTTGAGCTCGAAGGCGAACTGGCGTCCATCTCGGAGCCGCTTCAGGATCTTGTCAGGGTAACCATTGCCGGGACAATCCCCCAGGGAATAGCGCGGGAGGACCTGGGAAACGCCATTCACAAACTCATTTGCGACTCGATTGCCTAGGGACGGGGCTGAAATGCCCTGCTCGACATGGAATCGGATTCGCGAGCGGTTTGTTGCGAGTTGAAAGGCTTGGGTCAACTACCAGACGGACACCCGCAAGCAGACCGAACTGAATGCTGCTGCCGTGGCTGCGGTGCTCGGCAACACCACGCTGACCGACTGGCTATCCGCCCTGGGCGAAGCTCGGCCCACGGAGAAGAATCCGCAACGCACACTGCTGGCCAAACACCTGGATGACTTCACCGCCCGCTACGCTTTCGATTATTTCATCCACAAAGACTTGGGCGGTTTCTTCCGGCGTGAACTCGATTTCTTCATCAAGAATGAGATCATGCACCTGGACGACGTGGAGGACGAGGCGGCACCCAAAGTGGAGCTTTACCTCTCAAAGATCAAAGCCCTGCGCAAGATCGCCCACAAGATCATTGCCTTCCTGGAGCAACTGGAGACGTTCCAGAAGAAGCTCTGGCTGAAGAAAAAGTTCGTGGTGGAAACCAACTACTGCGTGACGCTCGACCGGGTGCCGGAGGAACTCTATCCGCAGATCATCGAGAACAAGGCCCAGATCGAGGAGTGGAAGCGGCTCTTTGCGATTCAGGAGATCGAACCATCCACAGTCGGGCCAGGATTTTCAGAGCCGCCGAGTATCTTCTTTTTGAAGGCAAACCCAAGTCTTGTCGTCGACACCCGTTACTTTGACGGCGCTTTCAAAACCAAACTGGAAGCAAGTTGCGCCGATCTCGATGCTCAATGTGGCGGGGTGCTGTTCCACGCCGAGAATCTTCATGCCCTTACGCTCATAGCTATTTGTGGTGGGCCATCAGAGAGGCCCGGTCACTCGGACGAGACAACTCGTTAGAAAGGCCTGAACTCAAACCGAATCAACGTATGAAAGACCTAAAGAAATACTTCGCGGGACTGAGCAGATATGAAAAGGTGCCAGGCAGGCAAATGGTGGCTGAATGGGACCGTGCCGACATTCGGTCGGTGAACCGGATGAACATTTCGCCGTTCTCCACGGCCACGGGATCGGCCTCCACCAGGATGAAGCGGCGCTCCTTGCCATTCTGCGGCTTGTTGTTGTCCGTCTCGGCGTCGGCCTCGACGACCTTGAAATGAACACGACGGTTGTCCCGGAGCTTGAAGGTGTAGTTGCGGAGGTATTCGGTGCTCTTGATGTAATACTGGTCGTGGTTGGCCCAGTAGAGTTTGACCTCCTCGCCCTCGTATGGGATCGCATAAACGCCTTCCTTGTATCGGCGCAGGCTCAGGAAATCGCCCTGGTGGTAGTAGCGGCGGAAGAAATTGTATAGATGGGAGAAGACCTCGTTCTCCAGAGCGTCGAGGTCGCCGCCGCCGTGCTTTAGATCCTCACGCAACTTCTGGACTTTTGGCGAAGTATCAGGATTTATCCCCAGGTTCGTGGCTTGCTCGATGGCCTCGTCCAGATCGGCCTGCTTGGCACCGGAACCCAGGTTGGTGTGCCGGGCAAGCTCGGTCTTCACCTGCGGCAGGAGATCGTGTTCCAGGAACTTTTCGATCTCGTCCCGCTTGGCGTTCATAATGCGGTAGATACCGAAATCGAGATCGGCCTGATCCATCTGGAACAAGTCCCGCAGGAGCGCCTTCAGTTTTTCGTAATTCGTGATCATGTCGTCGTATCCGCCGTTTTCGGGGCGATGCCGAGCAATGTGTTTTCGACGATGCCTCGAAATTCTGCCAACTTCTCAGGAGCGATGCGAGCTTGGCTTACGGCTTTCAGGATTTCGAGGGGCTTCCGGTCATCCCTGGGCGTGGCCAGGCCGAGGAACTTCTCCAAATCGCTTGGGAACTTGTGCGGCTTGCCGACAGTGAAGCCGTTGACCCGCCCCTCCAGAAACTCGTTTACGGCCTCCTGGTGTGCCTTGCCAGTGTCCCCGTCGATCAGGATGCCGTGCCGTGTTCCGAACGCTTCCAGCAGTGCCATGAAGCGGTGGATGTTGAACTTGCCCAACGCATCTAGCCGCCATCAAAGCCGCAGTTTTTGCTGGGACGCCAGCGTCGTCCTGGCTGAATCGGGTGAGTGGGATTGATTGTCATATTAAAGCCTCTTGAAGGCATCGGTCTTGCGCTGCGGTTTTTGTGTCTTGGTCGTCATGTGCTTTTCACTTGCTGTGTTGATGGCGGCTTCATCACCGCACTGTTTCCTTATCCGGCCTTGGGGCGAATTTTCTTCGCTGATTCGCAGATATTTTTTGTCCGCCGCCAGACTACAACAATTGCGGGGCGTGTCCGTCGTTTGACTGGTGCCAACCAGTCTCCATTCCGCCCCGCACTTGGGCTGGGTAGACACGGTATCGGTGTGTTTGCCGCCCGATGCCGCCAGCGACGGACTGCTGGCGATCTGCCTGCGGCGGACTCCATTGGTGCGCCGAGTCTTGGCCGTGCAGTCAAACCGGCTTAAACAGGAATCCGTAGAGACGGGGCACTTTCTTCGGAAAATGTTGGGCGAACTTGGAAATCTGCCGGTAGCGGGCCTGAATGGTCGCCGCACCATGACTCTCCTCGCTTGTCGAAAGAACCTGGATTGATTACAAGACGAGCGGAAGATTGCGATATGCCGCCTCTGAATCTTGATCTGCTGAGAGCAAGCGACGATGCCGAGTGGCTCCGGGCGTGGGATGAGAAGGGCCTTTGGAGCCTAGCTTGTGCTGTTGTTCACTCCTTCTTTGTGGATGACAGGAAGGAGAGGAAGCATCACCGACCCCAGTTCGTTGAAGATGTGGCACTTGAGGCGCTTGCTGAATTGGTAGACGCTGTAAGGGAGGGGCGGGTGAATCATGTTGATGGGCTTCGGGGGATGTTGAGGACTATTGCCAGCAACAGAGCAATTGATCAGCTTCGCAAGCGACGTTTCAAGGCAGAGTCAGGAATCCCAACCTTCGAGTCAGACGGTAAGAAATCGCACAAAAGCGATGATGAGTTCGAGGCGCTTGCTAAGGAGGCGCTGCTCGCCGTGGTCATCGCCATTGACCGGCCTTTGGATGCCATCATCGAAGAATGGGCCGAGGCAGCGGAACTTGATGTGCTGGAGAAGGCCCTTTTCCGAGAGCACATTGCGGATCGCTGCACCCAGCAGGATTTTGCCGATGCTCACCACCTTCCACTTGGAACCGTTGGAGGACTGAAACATGGAGTGATGGAGAAGCTCCGAAATCTGATGGATGATGAAAGGTGAACTTTTTTGAAGAAAATTCTGATCTGTTACGGATAACGGAATAGGCGAACTGCAATGATCAATCCAAATCCAGACGAAAGACAGTTCCTGATCCTGGCGGCAAAGAAGCTTTCTGGCGAAGCAACCCCCGACGAGAGCAGTCGCCTGGCGAAATGCGTTCAGGAGAACGATGCCTACCGAACCACATTTGACCACATGCAAGCCCTTGAACAGACCGAGAGGAACCACCAGTTCTTGCAGAGCGCAATCCGTGTGCTCTGCGGCACGGCGAACAAGAAGGAGTCGGGCGAGATAGACGCCTTGGAAAAGGACGATCCGCAGCGATGGCAGAAATTCCAGTTCATGCGGGCCGTGCTGACCGGCATCGCCAGAGCGGGCAAGGTCGAGGACGACATGAAGCCCGAACCGATGCCAGAGCGGGTTCGCTTGGCACTTGCTGCCAGGCTCAAAGAAACCAGGAAGTCTGCAAAGGGCTGACTGGCGATTCCCGGCACCTTCGGCGGTAAGCATAGTTTTTCGGCAGATCGACGGAGTGTGTCGTCGCTGCCCTTTCAATTTGTCTGTCCCGCCATCAAATCCCCGATCTTCAAATCCTGACCGGCCTCGTAGTCCCAAGTCATCAGGCTGCCTGAATCCCAAGCTCCATCATCAGGGCGGGATCACGGAAATCAAAAAAGAACAAAGAAAATCCGAGTGCATCACGGATTGAGTAGTAAGACGGTTTTCACCGCTAGGATGAACGGGCCAGGCGAGAAGCCACAGCCGCCTCGAACGAGGAAACTGTCTACGAAACGCATCTGGTTCTTGGAATTATGCAGTTCAATTTTGATTTCAGTGATCCTCGGTCGCTGCTCTATGTGGAGCGGTTGCCCGGTCGCCTGAACGCAGAGCAGGCCGCCGTGTTGTTGGGTTTTCAAGCGCACGACATCCCGACGCTCGTGAGGGCCGGGCTGCTCAAACCGGTGGGCGGCGGGCCAAGAAACTGCGTGAAGTATTTTCATTCGACCATCATCGAGCGCAACCGGCTCGACGAGCGTTGGCACGACAAAGCCACCAAGGCCCTGCTGCGCCGACGCCCTGCGGAAACTCGGAAGTCCAACGGTCACTCCCAGGGGGAACCCTCCAAGCCGGAACCCGAATTGGCCATGAACTGAGGGCGGCGAACCGGTGTCGCTCCTGACTTTCCCGAATCCGACCGCTCAATTTGCCTGCGCACTCTCAGCGGTCACCCGGTCAAACTCCACCTGGATTGTCTTCTCCTCGGCTTCCTTGTGCGCCTTCGCTTCGATCTCTTTCAACCAGGCTTCCGGCGTCGGCACCGTCGCCTCGGCCTTCCGGGCGTAAGCACGATGGACAGCTTTTGATCCGTGGCCCAACGCCTGTTGCGCCCAGCGTTCCGGGTACCCAGCTTCGGCGGCACGTTGCGCCCAGGCGTAACGGTAGGAATGGAGGCTGACGCCTTTGATCTCCAAGCCGACACAACGCTGCTTGAACTCGGTCGAGCGGTCTCCGGCCCGCACAGTTCGGAGGTAGGGGAACAGCGGCCCGTGCTGCGGCAACTGTTTCAGAATCAGAGCGACCTCATCGCCGAAGCGGATCGTGGCCGGGTCGGCAGCCCGATGCTGGAGCTTCTTGCGGCTGTAGGTGATCGTCCGGTCTTTCCAATCCACATCCTCGGCGCAGAGAAAGGCCACGTCGGATTGCGATCCCCCCAGGTGCCAGCACAACTCGTAAAACGCACGACGCTCCGGGTTCTGCTCCCGCCCCACGATCCGTTGATGTTCTTTCAACTGGATGGCCCGGCCTTTGCGGTGAATCACTTTTGGCCACTGCCGTTTAGGCACGGTCGGCTTCAAGAGCCAGTCCATGTCCAGGGCGTAGTTATGCAAACGCCGCAGATAAACATTCGTGCAGACGGTGCCCCGCTTGATCACGTTGAGCAGTTCCTCAGCGGTGGTCTCCACCAGCGGACGTTTGCGAATCGCATCGAACGATTCATCCTTCACGGCGGTTTTCCACCGGCGCAGGGTCTCACCCTCATGCCGATCCAGGATGGCGTCCATGACCGCCTGCCAGGTGCGGCTGACCATTTTCGGATCAGCGGCCCGCAGGTATGCCTGGGCGATCTGCCGGTTGATGGCGGGTTGGCGGTCGGCCTCGTTAAGGGCGTTGAGCAGACGCTGGGCAGTGATTTTGTCTTTTGTGCCCAGGCTTTCCTGCCTGCGGGTCACTCGATCCTGGATGTAAAAATATCCGCCTCTCGCCTGGTTGAGGAAGATGGAGTAGCGGTTGTTCATGTCTTTTCCTGTGTGAGAGAGGCTAAGACATGTCGCCCTCGTGGCGTTAGCCACACGGCGGCGCATTACGCCGCATAAGCAGAAAAGTGGCAGCAACGGGCTGTCTGCTTGAGGATTGGCTTGAGTGGACTCCGACTTTTTTCTCCAAGTGGCTGAGCCAGAGCGGTTCAGGACTTGGAGGCGAGGGTCGGAATCG
>DBMR01000124.1 GCA_002298785.1 Verrucomicrobia subdivision 3 bacterium UBA693 | reverse complement strand
TGGTTCGCTGTCGATTTACGGCGATGCACTCCGGTTCAATGCGGACCTCTGTCCCCGTTCGCACCTGCCAAAGCGGACTTGGAAGTCCGCGCTCCGACTGAGGTGCGCTTCCCCGGAGCGACGGCGTATCGCCGCCAGTTCCACGACCGGGCACCGAGACGGTGCTCGAACTCGCAGCCGGGACGGCCGCGCTACAAGCCAGGGCCATCACCAAATACAAAAACCCGCCGAACGTTGCCGCTCGACGGGTGTTTGAGAAACTTGCGTTGATTTACTTCTCTTCGGGAATGCGCATTCCGTAGAACGAGCGATACACGAAGACCAGCGCGACGAGGAAGAAGAAGCCGCCGATCGCGGTCTTCAGGTTCTGATTCTGCATGGTGACGGCGATTTCCACCGCGAGCAGGCCGAACAGCGTGGTGAACTTGATCACCGGGTTCAGCGCCACCGACGAGGTGTCCTTGAAGGGATCGCCGACGGTGTCGCCGACGACGGTGGCGGCGTGCAGGTCGGTGCCCTTGGCGCGCATGTCGACTTCGACGATCTTCTTGGCGTTATCCCAGGCGCCACCGGCGTTGGCCATGAAGATGGCCTGGAACAGACCGAAGAAGGCGATGGCGATCAGGTAGCCAATGAAGAAGTACGGATTGAAGAACGGCAGGGCCAACGCGAAGCAGAAGATCACGATGAAGATGTTCCACATGCCCTTCTGCGCATAGACGGTGCAGATGCGGACGACTTCCTTCGAGTCCTTCTCGGACGCCGTGGTGGCGTCGAGCTTCATGTTTTCCTTGATGTAAACCACGGCGCGATACGCACCGGTGACGACGGCCTGGCAGGAAGCGCCGGTGAACCAGTAAATCACGGAGCCGCCCATGATGAGGCCGAGGATGATTTCGGGCTGCACGATGGAGAGAGCCTCCACCACCGGTTTGAAGGGACCGGCAACGCCGGAGGCTACCTGGGCTTCGAACATTTTCTGCAGGAGGATAATGATGCCGAACACCATGGTGGTCGCGCCCACGACGGCGGTGCCGATGAGCACCGGTTTGGCGGTGGCCTTAAAGGTGTTGCCGGCGCCGTCGCCCTTCTCGAGCTGATACTTGGCGTTTTCGAAGTCAGGCTTGAAGCCGAAGTTCTTTTCAATGTCTTCCTTGATGCCCTTGCGCGCTTCGATCTGGCTCAGTTCGTAAACGGACTGGGCGTTGTCGGTCACCGGGCCGTAGCTGTCGACGGCGATGGTCACGGGACCCATGCCGAGGAAGCCGAAGGCGACGAGACCGAACGCAAAGATCGGCGCCGCGAAACCAAATTCCTTCGGCATGATCGTCGTCAGCGCCGGGTTCATCGAGAAGTAGTAGGAGACGAACATCAGGATCATGATGACCAACCCCATCCAGAAGGCGGACATGTTGCCCGCGACGAAGCCGGACAGGATGTTGAGCGAGGCGCCACCGTGCTTGGAGCAGTTGGTGACTTCCTTCACGTGCCGGGAGTTGGTGCTGGTGAACACCTTGGTGAACTCGGGAATCAACGCGCCCGCCACGGTACCGCAACTGATGATGATCGACAGGACCCACCACAGATTGCCGGTAACCGCCGGGTCCACATTCGCCACCGTGAAATCGCCGAGCAGCATCTTGCTGGCGACGAAGGTCACCACAATGGAAACCGCCGAGGTGATCCACACGAGATGGGTAAGCGGGGCTTCAAAGTCGAAATCTTTCTTGCCAGCGAACATTGCCTTGCTCAGGGCTTCATTGGCGAAATAGGAGATCAGCGAGGTCGCGATCATCAGGGCGCGCATCACGAAGATCCAGATGATCAAGGTGGCCACGATGCCGGGAGTCGCCGCGAGGGCGAGCGCGAGGAACGCGATCAACGCCACACCGGTCACACCGTAGGTTTCAAAGCCGTCCGCTGTCGGTCCGACGGAATCACCGGCGTTGTCACCGGTACAATCCGCGATCACACCGGGGTTCTTCGGGTCATCTTCGGGAAGCTTGAAGACGATCTTCATCAGGTCGGAGCCGATGTCGGCGATCTTGGTGAAAATACCACCGCAGATACGCAGCACCGAGGCGCCGAGGGATTCACCGATCGCGAACCCGATGAAGCAGGGGCCGACGAGGTCCCGCGGCAGGAACACCAGGATGCAAATCATGAAGAACAGTTCGACGGCCACCAGGAGAAGGCCGATGCTCATGCCGGAACGCAGGGGGATGCCCAGCGTGGCGAGCGGATTGCCCTTGAGAGCGGAGAACGCGGCGCGGGAGTTCGAGATCGTGTTAATCTTGATACCGAACCAGGCCACACCGTAGGAACCCAGGATGCCCAGAATCGAGGCCAGCAGAATCACGAGCACATGGAGCGCCGTGTTATGGGACAGAACCCCGAAGTAAACCACCATGCAACCGCCGATGAGGATCCAGAGAATGGCCAGCAGTTTGCCCTGAGTGAATAGATAGGTTTTGCAGGTTTCGTAAATGCTATGCGAAACCTTGGCCATGCATTCATGCACCGGCAGCGCTTTGGTCTGGAAATACTGAACCACGCCAAACAACGCCCCAATGGCACAAATGACGATGCCAATCATCATCAGCGTCGTGCCGCTCAAACCCGCCATTCCGGCGAATTTGACCTGGGCGAGATCCGGGATTTTAATGTCCGCCTCACTGGCAAATGCGCCGGTTGAGGCACCAACTAAGGCGCACGTCAGTGCGCCCTGCAATTTACGATTTAGGTTTCTCATAAAATTAAGCGCAAACTATGAGAAATTCAGAGGCACGCTGCCAAGACATTTTTTGACGAAAATGCCCCATTTGTTGCTCTCGCGATTGGCGGCGCAAGCGGGCATTCAGGGGCGCAATACCGTGGTTCGCAGCCTGAGCCAGGCCAAATCCCGATTGCCGGGAGAAGGATCGCTGTGCCGGTGGTAATCCGCCGATTGCGGGCGGATCGTGCGGCCATCCAACCACTTATGATGCTCAACGTGACCGTCGCTAAAGGACAACACCGCCCCGTTATTGTGTGACACACCCGGGTAGTTAAAAAATAAATCACGATCCATTTGCACACCAAAATAAGGCCAGCAAATGCTTTCGGGATAGACGTCGGCGAACAGGAACATGCCTTGCGGCATGGCGGCAATCACCTGGGAGTGCTTCTTGAACACCCGGTAATTGGACGACAGGCGCGCGTCCCAACTACCCGTCCAACCCAGGTAAGCATTCAGCGCGTAACTCCGTATCCGGTCCTGATTAATGCCGTTCACGCGCACCCGGGTGCGGTCGGTCGGGCACATGTAAACCTTGACGGTTTTGAGGTAATTGGCGAACAGCGCGTAGTTTGGATTCAAAATATAATCCTGGTTCGTATTATCCGTGGGATTATAAAAAGCGCCCTGCACCCACTGCTTGAACACCGGGCTCGGGGGATCATTGTGGCCATTGGCCACCAGCCAATCACTGTTATCCGCAGTGTACATTATCCACGTGGCGGCTAACTGCTTCTGGTTGTTGATACACTGAATCCGCCGCGCGGCGGCCTTGGCTCTCGCCAATCCCGGCAACAATAACGCAGCCAGAATCGCGATGACCGCGATCACCACCAGTAATTCGATCAGAGTAAATCCGGGTGACTCTGGTCGGCGGGTGATCATGGCGTTTGGCTGTAATAAACTTTAGCACCGCCACTGGCGAAATACCACGTGAAAAAGGGAATAGACACAATCGCGCCGACGAACCGGCTGACGACCTCGTTTTTGGGACAAGGTGCTCGCCTGCAATCCGCGCCGCTTTCAACTTGCGCTTCGACAGCACTGGCGCAGAATTCCGCTTTGCTGCGCACCAATCGACATCGCCGAGGCCAACGTCGAGGGCAATACTTGTGCCCCGGTACCGGCATGCTGCCAGCACTCAGATGGCGGAGAATCTCCGCTACCTTATAAATGTCAACGACCTGCTCCAACTGGCCGTGCTTTTCACCCCGCACCGCGCGCGGGTGGTTCGGACGCGCGCTGCGACTCTTCGCACTGGCTGGTCTTTGCCTCGGCCACGCCTGGGCCATCAGCCCGGAGCGCTACGATCATCCCGAATACCTGATCGACAATTGGCAAGCCAGCGAGGGCATCCCCGAGCATTCGGCCTTCTGTATCGCCCAAACGCCCGACGGCTACCTTTGGGTCGGATCCTATGGCGGCATGTTGCGTTACAATGGCAACGACTTCACCCCCATCGGCCCACGCACCGGTTTTCAAAGGCTAAGCGGGCTGGTGAGCTGCCTCTACGCGGATCGAACCGGTCGCCTCTGGACGAGTGGCCGCGGCGGCATGGCCGTGCACAACCGCGGAGGCTGGGAGCGCATCGAGGGTCTTCCCGGAACGAACCTGATCGCCCGCACGTTCGCTTGTGACCCCACCGGACAAGTCTACGTCGGCACGATGGAAGGCGGACTGTTGGTCGTTAAGAGCAACCGACTGGAATGGGCGCCTTCACCGCCGCGACTCAGTCCGAGCGGCGTCTTTTGCCTTGCGGACCGCATGGACGGACGCCTGTGGCTGGCTAATCGCTTCTTCATCGGTCGTCTGACGCCGGAAGGCTGGAAAGCTACCGGTCCCCAACTCAATGCACGTGAATCGCTCATCGCCACTGCCGCAAGGGAGGGCGGGCTGTGGGTCTATTGCCACAGCCGGCTCCGGCACTACCAGACCAACGGCATTGCGGACGAGTTTCCAGCTCCAGACGTCGATCAGCCTCGCGAGTTGCTCGAGGATCGCGCGGGCAACATCTGGATCGCCTCCAATTTACGCGGGCTTTTTCGCATGAAACCCGGGCTGCCACCGATCCAGATCACGACCACCAACGGCCTGGCGAACAACGCCGTCAGCGGGCTGGCCGAAGACAGCGAGGGTAATATTTGGGTCGGTACCAGCAGCGGCGGCCTGCACCGCCTGAGACCCAGGCACTTTGTTAATTACGGTATTCGGCAAGGTTTGCCGGACCAAATTGTCCGCACTGTCATCGAGGAAGCGCCGGGGCGGATGTTGGTTGGAACGCACGGGGGCGGCACGGCGCGCATCGAAAATGGCGTGGTCAAACCCGCGCACCGGCTGGCCGGCAGCGCCCGAGGCGCATTTGTCTGGACCGTCTTGAAAGACCGCTCTGGGAAAGTTTGGCTGGGCACTTATAGCGACGGTTTGTTCTACGAAGCTGATGGGATGGCCCAACCGTACATGGATTGGCCGGCGGGCCTGAGCCAGACCATCAATAGCCTCTTCGAGGACAGCCAGGGCCGCATTTGGGTTGGTACCTCTTCCGGGCTGGGACTCATCACGAATGGCAAAGCACAAGTGTGGCAGTCAGGCACCAATGCACCCCTGGCTGGAGTAAACGTGCGCGCGATTGCCGAGGATCCACGATCCGGCGACATTTGGTTGGGATCCTATAACCGGGGGCTATTCCATTTGGGCAAAGATACGATCACCCGGTGGGGTGCGCCGGATCGCCTGGCGAGCGATCGCATTAGCTGCGTGGCGTTCGATCAGGACGGCTGCCTGTGGGTCGGGATTTTCGGGCATGGCTTGGCCTGTCTGCGTGACGGACGAATCACAACCATCGACCGCACGCGGGGACTCCCAGCCGATACCATCGGCTCCGTTTTTGAAGACAAACCGAATTGGTTTTGGTTCGGCTCAGATCACGGCATCCTGCGGCTGTCTGGCAAGGAACTCCACCAGGTCCTCCAACAACCGGGAACCAGCGCCCAATTCAACGTGTTCGACCGCACCGACGGCATGGGTTCGGCCGAATGTGCGGAAGGCTTCCAACCCGCGGCGGCTCGCGACCATGAGGGACGGTTGTGGTTTGCCACGCTCAAAGGCGTGGTCAGCGTTAATCCCCGCACCCTCCGCCTGAGCACCAACGCCCCGCCGGTGGTGGTCGAGTCACTGTCCTACCTGGACTCGGCAGGCGCCACTCATCAACTGAACGAACCGGCTTCGACCCATTTATCCTTGCCGGCCGGTATCTCCGACTTGACGTTCAACTACGCCGCGCTGACCTACACCGAACCGGAGAAAGTCGTTTTCGCCTGGAGCCTGGAAGGTGCGCGCCGCACCTGGACTGGAACCGGCCAAGAGCGCTTCGAACGGTTTCACACCCTGGCGCCGGGTAACTACCGGCTGCGAGTGCGTGCGCAAAACAGCGACGGCGGCTGGAATGACACGGGAGCCACCATCCCTTTTTCCATCGCCCCTTATGTGTGGCAAACCTGGTGGTTCCGACTGCTCAGTTACAGCAGCCTGACGGCCGGCGTTTGCTTCGCCGGATGGCGACTCGCCCGCGGCCAGTTGCGCCGCCAGTTTGAACGACTCGAACAACAACGCGACCGCATCCGGCTCGCGGCCGTCATGGACGGCACCACTGACCTGGTGGTGTTTGCGGATCATTCCGGCAGCATTCTCCATGTCAACCCGGCAGGTCGCCGGCTGCTGGGTTTCGAGCCCGAAGAGAGCCTGCTCAACCGCAAGCTTTCCGAACTTCACCCCAAAACGCAGGGCGACCAGATTGAGACTGTGGCGATCCCCGCGGCCAGGAAATCCGGCTCCTGGGAAGGCGAGACTCTGCTGCTGCACCGCGACGGTCGCACCATCCCGGCTTCCCAGGTCATCATTGCCCACGCGGATGATTCCGGCAGCATCCGCTTCCTTTCGACCATCGCGCGGGATATCTCCGAGCGAAAGAAGGCCGAAGAGGAAAAGGACCGATTGCAGGACCAGTTGGCCCAGGCACAAAAGATGGAATCCGTGGGCCGTTTGGCCGGCGGAGTCGCCCATGACTTCAACAACATGTTGCAGGTGATCCTGGGCCACGCCGCCATGGCACTCGAGCAGGTGTCCGGGGACGATCAACTCCGTTCGCACCTGGCGGACATCCAGCGATCCGCCCTGCGTTCCGCTGAACTCACCGGCCAACTCCTGGCCTTCGCCCGCAAACAACCGGTCAGCCCCAGAGTCCTGGACCTCAACCAAACCGTCACCGGCCTGCTCAAAATGCTCCAGCGCCTGATCAGCGAGAATATCCATCTCCAGTGGACGCCGGGCAAAAACCTGTGGCACGTCAAGATCGACCCGATTCAAATCGATCAGATCCTGGTCAACCTGGCGGTGAATGCCCGCGATGCGATCGTCGGCAACGGCACGCTCATCATCGAGACCGCCAACGCCAGCCTGGTGAACGCCCGGCTAGATGGCCAACCGGAACCCGTCACCGGCGACTACGTGAGCCTGACAGTCAGCGACACCGGAGGCGGCATGACGCAGGAGGTACGCCAGCACTTGTTCGAGCCGTTCTTCACCACGAAAGAATTCGGCAAAGGCACCGGGCTGGGTTTGGCGATGATCTTTGGCATCGTCAAACAGAACAAAGGTTTTATCACGGTGACCAGTGAACCCGGCCAAGGTACCCAGTTCAAAATCTACCTGCCTTGCACCGACGCCGTCCCCACGTCCGCGCCGGTCGCGCCACCGCCTCGCTCCCGTCTGCTGGCCGGCGGCACGGTATTGCTGGTCGAGGATGAGCCCCAGATTCTGCACCTGGTAACCCGTGTGCTGCGATTGAACGGCTGCAATGTGCTCGCCACCGCCCACCCCGAACAGGCCCTCCTCATCGCCGAGAAACATCCCGGCAAGATTCATCTGCTGGTCACGGATGTCGTGATGCCCGGGATGAACGGCCGAGAATTGCGCCAGCAACTCCAGGCCCGGCAACCAGACCTTAAATGCCTCTACATGTCCGGCTACACTGCGGATGTCATCGCGCATCACGGCGCGCTCGAGGAAGGGGTGCAGTTTCTCCAAAAACCCTTCACCGTAACGGCCTTTATCGAAAAGGTCGCCACCCTCTTGTCAGACGAGTCCAAATCCTGAGCCTGGGACGGGTAGCCCGGACACCTGGCGGATGTCGACTCCACTCCCGGGGTGACCCCGGGGTCTTCCGTAAAATCGGTCCCCGCACGAGATTGCATTTCCTCAATTTTCGGCTACCGTCTGGCCCTAATGAAAGGCATTATCCTGGCCGGGGGCGCCGGCTCGCGTTTGTATCCTTTGACCCTGGTGGCCAGCAAGCAGCTCCAACCAGTGTATGACAAGCCAATGGTGTATTATCCCCTCACCACCTTGATCGAAGGTGGCATCCGGGAATTGTGCCTGATCTCCACCCCGCAGGACCTGCCCCGGTTCCGGCAATTGCTCGGGGACGGCTCCGCCTGGGGGCTTTCCATCGAATACCGGGAGCAGGCGAAACCCGAGGGCATCGCCCAAGCCTTCCTCATCGCGGAATCATTCATCGGCCCGGATGCGGTGACCCTCATCCTCGGCGACAACGTCTTTTACGGCGGCGAGAGCTTTTACCGCGCCTTCGCGGAGTTCCGCTCTGGCGCCACCATTTTTGGCTACCACGTCAATGACCCCGAGCGCTACGGCGTGGTGGAATTCGACGCCCGCGGGCAGGCCATTTCCATCGAGGAAAAACCGCGCTCGCCCAAGAGCAATTACGCGGTGCCCGGCCTTTACATTTTCGACAACCAGGTGGTGCAGATCACCAAGGACCTCAAACCGTCCGCGCGCGGCGAACTGGAAATCACCGACGTCAACGTGGAATATATGCGCCGCGAGCAACTGCGGGTGCATCGGCTCAGTCGCGGGTTCGCCTGGCTGGACGCCGGCACGAGTAGCAGTTTGCACGAAGCTTCGGCTTACGTGCAGACCATCGAGAAGCGCGCCGGCATCAAGATTGGCTGCCCCGAAGAGGCGGCGTTCCGTCGCGGCTTCCTGTCCCTCGACAAGCTCGAGGCGCAGGCCAACCGCATGCCCAAGTGCGAGTATCGCGAATACCTGACCGAAGTGGTCGCGGAAGCCAAACGTCTCGCCCGGAACCTCCCGCAATGAACGTCCTCACCTGCGACATTCCCGGGTTGCTCATCCTGGAACCGAAGGTGTTCGGCGATGCCCGCGGTTTCTTCGTCGAGACCTGGAATCGCCGGCGCTACGAAGAAATCGGCCTGAACGCCAACTTCGTGCAGGACAATCTCTCTTTCTCGGCCAAAGGCATCCTGCGCGGACTGCATTTCCAAAACCCCAATCCGCAAGCGAAGCTCTTGCAGGTGTTGCAGGGGGAAGTTTACGACGTGGCGGTTGATTTGCGCCGATCCTCACCCACATTTGGCCGTTGGCACGGACTGGTGCTTTCCTCGGAGAACAAACGGCAGTTCTTTGTGCCCGCCGGTTTCGCCCATGGCTTCCAGGTGCTCAGCCCGACCGCATTGTTCCACTACAAGTGCGACAATTATTACTCGCCGAAGGACGAAGGCGCGCTGCGCTGGGATGACCCGCAACTCGGCATCCCGTGGCCGCTCCCCAGCCCGGTGTTGTCCGAAAAGGACGCCAAAGGGCTGCCCCTGGCCCAAATCCCCGAATCCCGGTTATTCCCTTGAATCCCCCCATGGCTGCACCCCGTATTTTCATCATCGGCAAAGTCGGTCAGGTCGGCTACGAACTGCGCCGCACCCTCGCCCCGGCAGCGGAGATTGTGAGCGTGGATTTCCCCGACATCGATCTGACGCGGGAGGAATCCATCCGGCAATGGGTGCGCGAGACGAAACCCCAGGTGGTGATCAATGCCGCCGCCTACACTGCGGTGGACAAGGCGGAGACGGATGTCGAGACCGCGCACAAGATCAACGGCACCGCCCCAGGTATCCTGGCGGAGGAAGCAGCCCGCCTGAACGCCTGGATCGTGCATTATTCGACCGACTACATTTTCGACGGCACCAAGCAGACCCCTTACGTGGAAACCGACGCACCCAATCCACTGGGAGCCTACGGCCGAACCAAGCTCGCCGGTGATCAGGCCGTGCAAGCAGCCAATCCGCGCCACTTGATTTTTCGTCTGTGCTGGGTTTACGGCGCACGCGGCGGCAACTTTATGCTGACCATGATGCGCCTGGCACGGGAGCGCGAGAAATTGCGCGTGGTGCACGACCAGTTCGGCTGCCCGACGTGGTCGCGGTTGATCGCCGAGACCACCAGCCTGGCGCTGCGGCAAACCCTCATGGCGGGTGACGACAAAACCGCGGGCACGTACCACCTGGCGGCCTCCGGCAGCACCAACTGGCACGGTTTCGCACAGAGCATCATCGACCTAATGCCGGAAGCGGAGCGGAAATGTCGCACTGTGGAACCGATCCCCTCCTCCGAATACCCGACGCCGGCACGGCGCCCTGCTTATTCCGTTCTTGATTGCGGCAAACTGACGCGGACCTTCGGCCTCAAGTTGCCGGACTGGCAGGATAGCCTGCAGCAAGTGCTCGAGAAATGATCTCCATCCCAAACTATCGCTCAACATGAACCTGCTCATCACCGGCGGCGCCGGTTTCATCGGCTCCAATCTCGTCCACCTGGTTTTGCCGCGACCGGAAGTTAAGCGGCTGGTAAACCTTGACTGTCTTACCTACGCCGGCCACCTGGAAAACCTCGCCGAGGCCGCGAAAAATCCGAAATACATTTTCGAACGCGTCGACCTGCGCGACAAGACCGCCACGCTCGAGGTTGTGCGCCGGCATGAGATCACTCACGTCATGCATCTCGCGGCAGAGTCCCATGTGGACCGCTCAATTACCGGCCCCGGTGATTTCATCCAGACCAACGTCGTAGGCACCTTCCACTTGCTCGAGGCCTGCCGCGCCACCTGGGGAACTCAACTCCAGGACAAGCGCTTTCACCACGTTTCCACCGACGAGGTTTATGGCAGCCTCGGCGCCACCGGCTATTTCACCGAGACCACGCCCTACGCCCCCAACTCGCCGTATTCCGCCAGCAAAGCCTCGAGCGACATGCTCGTCCGGGCCTATCACCATACCTACGGCCTGCCGACGGTGATCACCAATTGCTCGAACAATTACGGCCCGTATCAATTTCCCGAGAAACTGATCCCGGTGGTAATCCAGAGCGTGATGGCTCGGAAGTCGATCCCGGTTTACGGGGACGGCATGAATGTGCGGGACTGGCTGTACGTGCTGGACCACGCGGAGGCGCTGTGGACTGTGCTGGGCAAAGGGAAGCTGGGCGAAACCTACAACATTGGTGGACACAACGAGTGGGCAAACATCCACATTGTGCAATTGATCTGCGACCTGGTGGACGAGATGGCTCCGCAACTCGGCGGCAATTCGCGCAGCCTGATCACGTTTGTCAAAGACCGGCTCGGACACGATCGCCGCTACGCGATCGACGCCTCGAAAATTGAGAAAGAGCTGGGCTGGGTGCCCGCGCACAAATTCGAGCAAGGAATCCGCAAGACCGTACGCTGGTATCTCGACAACCAGCCGTGGGTGAAGGCCGTGCTCGCCAAAAAGTGAGCCGGATCAGACCGTCGCTTTGCTGATCACGAAGATCGCGAGATCGGCGTTGAGGTTCGGATCCTCCAACACCTCGCGCTGTAACTCCGTGTTCAACGCCACCCGGCGATGGACCCGCAGGTTCTTCGCCCGGCAAAACTCCTCAAAATCGGCAATCGTGAAGAACCGAATGTTGGGAGTGTTATACCAATCGTTGTTCAACACCCCGGGAGCCTTGGGGGCGCGCCCCTCGACGGCCAGCATGTGGCGCAGCGGAGCGTAAGCGAAATTCGGGATGCTGACCACGCAAGTGCGCCCGACGCGCACAATCTCCAAGAGGACACGTTCGACGTCGTAGACGGCCTGCAAGGTTTGCGACATCACGACGCAGTCAAACTCGCCATCCGCAAAGGCCAGTTCCCGGTTCAGATCGGCCTGGATCACATCCAATCCGCGGCTGACCCCGGCAAGGATGCTGCGTTCGTCGAGTTCCACCCCCACGAGGCGCGGGTGAGCACGGGCCTGCAACCGGGATAATAAACCGCCGGTGCCGCAGCCCAGGTCGAGCACGCTGGCGTTGGCCGGGATAAGTTCCGTGATCAAATCGTAATCCAGCCGGTGCTGGCGAAAAATGCTGTTGGGCCCAGGAGCCTCCTCGTCTGCGGTCGTTTTCCCTGCGCCCTGGGCGAGATTCGCGAGCCAGGCTCGCATCATTTCACCATAGATGGGGAACTCGTTCGGCAACAGGAAAGCGTCGTGCCCCCCGGCGCTGCAAACTTCGCAATAACTGACCGGGACCTTGTTCGCCACCAGCGCATTGACGATGTCTCGCGATTGATCCGGCGGAAACAGCCAATCGCTGGAAAAACTCACCACCAACCAGCGGCACTTCGTGGATTTGAAAGTCGACGCCAGCTTCGAGGGCGTGCCGCCCAGGTCGAACAAATCCATGGCCAACGAAAGGGTCATGTAACTGTTCGCGTCGAAACGCTCCACGAATTTCGAGCCCTGGTAACCCAGGTAGGATCCGACCGAAAAGGTCTTTTCAAATTCGGTGGCGACGTTGCGCGGCTCGAGGCGATTAGCCTCGAATTTTTCGGTCATCGCTTCCCGGGAAAGGTAGGTGATATGACCGATCATGCGGGCAATAGCCAGTCCCACTTCCGGGCCTTTGGGTTTGTCGTAGTATTGACCGCCGTGAAAATGGGGATCGCGCAGAATCGCGTTACGTCCGACGACATCGAAGGCCAAGGCCTGGCTGGTCAAGCGCGGTGAAGTGGCCAGCACTGCCACCCCCCCCACCCTCTCGGGATGGCGCACGGCCCAGGTCATCGCCTGGTGCCCGCCAATCGATCCCCCCACCACCGCCATCAACCGCTCGATGCCCAGATGGTCCAGCAGGCGCCGCTGCACCTCCACCATGTCGCCCACCGTGAGCACCGGGAAATCCCGGCCATAAGGCCGGCCCGTCGCCGGATTGAGACTCCCCGGCCCCGTCGTGCCGCGACACCCACCCAGCAGATTGGGGCAGATGACAAAATACCGGTCTGTGTCCACCGGTTTGCCTGGGCCCACCATGATTTCCCACCAACCGGAATCATCCTGGTCATTGTGCCGCGCCACATGCGAATCACCGCTGAGGGCGTGCTCCACCAGGACGGCATTATCCCGCGCGGCATTGAGCGTGCCGTAAGTCTCGTAAGCCACCACGACGCCGGGCAGACGCCCGCCCTTCTCCAACTCCAGTGGCTGGCTCAGGGTGGCGTATTGCGCGTACGGCAACGGCTTGGCCGTGCGCACGCTGTCGCTGCTTTCAAAATCGCTCGTGTTCGACACAGGCTGGTTTTACTAAGCTTTCCACACCGCCAATGCCAGCACAAACCCGGCTATGACGCATCCGGCCACTATGCCACGACCCCGCTTTTCGTGGTTTTTTTGCCCCGGAACTCGCGGCGTCACCAACTCGCCCGTCCGGCAAACTACTTCGCGCCCTGATCGATCCACGCGCGGATCAACGACACCTGGTCCTTCGTCAGCGGTGGAATGCCCGCCTTGTTCCGCGGCGGCGGCATGTGACCGTCCGGGTCGGAACCAATCTGCGCTACGGCAATTACCATCTTGCTCTCGGCGCTCTTGCCGGGCTTGAGGATTTGGCCGTGTTCAGACCCCTTGACCACCCCCGCCAGGCTGTCCAGGCGCAATTTGGCTTTGGGTTTGTCCGCGCCATGGCAGCGAATGCAGGATTTATCCAGGATCGCCTTGATGTCGGCGTCGTAGGTAACGGGCGACTTGCTCGAGACCGGCGGCAACTTGGAAATATCCACCTTGCCACCATCTTGTGCCTGAACGGCCACAGCCCCGGCGAATAAGACAGAAACGGCGAAAAGACTGATTCGATTCATGATAGTGGGTTATAATCAGTCGATTTCCTGGCTCACTCAAGCCTAATTCTCCGCCCGAGCGGGGCAGGTGCTTTGCTGGTGCGCCGACGGGTATGGGGCGGGTTTGGCGGGGTGGTATCTGGAATGGGGGCGGGTGGAATGGATTGATAGATGGAGTTCATGATTGCGACGGTGGGTTAAAAGTTGGTGAGAGAAGGTGAGAATAGGTGAGAATTGGGCGGAAAAGAGGGCGGAAGGTGAGGTGTGAAGCGTGGGGCCGCCGCGGTGGGAAGGGCACCACGAAATACGCGGAACACGCAGAAGGGGAGCCTGACAGAGGAAAGCGCATGAGGGCTGGGGCCGTCCAAAAACTGGGGCCCAGGCGGAGGTTCATCGCTCTGCATTCCGCACTTTTCGGTCATCTCACCCTAGATGGCGTGACGAAGGCTGTACCTGACGGGACAAAACGTGTACAAAATGCCTGGAACCAGATGGGTGGCCTCATTGGAAAGGGCGGCTCTCGAAACCAGAGCAGCCTGGTCCGGCACCGCGGGAGGGAGGGCGGAGGGGGGCATACCCTGAAAAAGCCGTCCCACCGTTCCAAGGCCGTAAACATTGGGTGATCTTGATGTTTTAGCCGTCCCAACCGGCGTCCCAAGCCGACCTGGAATCGCTCCCGTCACCAGGGAGACCCCGTTACGATATTACCAGACGTTACCAAATGTTACCAAACGTTACCGAAAATGGAATTTTCACCCGGCATACCCCAAATCGGCCCGCCGCCAGCCTGAGCCAAGTCTAAATTGCCGAAGGTTACCCGTATACGCGGAGATACTGGCCGACCGCGGTGCAGCCATGGCGCAGGGGAGGAAAGGCCTAAGCAACTGGGGGTTACTGGCACTCCACCGGAATGTTTTCGCCGGCCAACGGGCGCTGCACCGCAACGTCAGATTGATGATTCAGACTAGCAATGGATGATGGGAGTGTCAAGCGGGGGAAAAGCAGAAATTGGGAACCAGAGACGGGACTATAGACCGTGGACTATGGACTGTGGACCGAAAAAACAGAGATCAGGAAAGCAGTAGAAATGGAAGGACTGAGAAAGGCTGAAACTCTCCGGCGGCGACTCGAACGTAACGATCGGCTGGCTCGTGTGCCATCGTGGCTGCCGAGGTGCGTGGGATTAGCCGCGATGAATAGCGCGCCAAAAATCACCCCCCTTTAACAATGATTCGCATCAATTGGTCAACGCCCGGCCTGAGAAGCTGTGAAAAAATGT
>DBMR01000043.1 GCA_002298785.1 Verrucomicrobia subdivision 3 bacterium UBA693 | reverse complement strand
TAATATGCGAGTCTCAATAGGTTCGCACGGATTTCGCTTCGGAAACGGACCTGGCCCGTTACGAACTGATACGGTTTGCACAGTTACTTACAACCGAGCGGAGCGTGACCGAAAAGCGAAACGAGGTTGTGAATAAATTGTCGGCGCGCGAGATCAAGATCCAAGTAGCCTAGTGGCTGGAGAAAAATGCCGAGGTGATGCTGCAACTCCGCGCCGTTCTGACCATCGAGGATTGGGAGCATTACTGGAATCAAATCGCAAAGAGTTGACTGATACATTCAATCGCACCCTCAGCAACCGCCGGGCTTGCAATCTGAGCCGCGCGTGGTGAAATTGTGGCTCCCGGACCGATCACCCCCGGGAATCGTGCAGCACTATTGAACTATGATTTTCAATCCTGAGGATCATCCTCATCGACGCTACAATCCCCTGCTGGGGGAATGGATTTTGGTTTCCCCGCACCGGACGAAGCGCCCCTGGCAGGGACAGGTGGAACGTCTCGCGCCGGATAAACGACCCCAGTATGATCCCCAGTGCTATCTCTGCCCGGGCAATCAACGTGCCGGGGCCGCGAAGAATCCGGCCTACACCAGCACGTTCGCTTTTGTGAATGATTTTTCCGCGCTTTTGCGCGACACCCCCGCGGCGCAATCGGCGAATGATCCTCTCTTCCAGGTGGAGCCGGTCCGGGGCGAGTGCCGGGTGATTTGCTTCTCCCCCAGACATGACCTGACGCTGGCCCAGATGTCTACGCCGGAAGTCCGCCGCGTGGTGGATGTATGGGCCGAACAGGTTGAAGACTTGGGCCGAACCTATCGCTGGGTGCAGTTGTTCGAGAACAAAGGCGCGGCCATGGGCTGCTCGAACCCCCACCCGCACGGCCAGGTCTGGGCGGGCAGTTCCCTGCCTAATGAGGCGGCGGCCGAAGATCGCGAGCAACGGAGCTATTTCCAAAAGCACGGCATTCCCATGCTGCTGGAAGTGGCCCGAAAGGAGTCCGCCTCGGGCTCGCGCGTGGTGGTGGAGAATGAAGGCTGGGTGGCACTGGTGCCTTTCTGGGCGATCTGGCCGTTCGAAATCCTGCTGCTCCCGCGCCGGCACGTGCGAAGATTCCCGGAATTGACGGACCCGGAGCGCGATCAACTGGCGGATATTCTGCGGCGATTACTGGTCCGCTATGACAACCTGTTCGAGACTTCGTTCCCCTACTCGATGGGCTGGCACGGCGCGCCGACGGAAGCCGGCGCGTTCGACCATTGGCAGTTGCATGCTCACTTCTACCCGCCGTTGCTGCGCTCGGCCACGGTGCGCAAGTTCATGGTGGGTTATGAAATGCTGGCGGAAGCTCAGCGAGATCTGACCCCGGAACAAGCCGCCGAACGGCTGCGTAAAATGAGCGAGGCTCACTACCTTGCGGGCCAGTGAGCCTCTGATCGTACGGGGAGCGCCAGAACGCGCCCCGTTAGATTCCGGTAATCCCGGACGGCGACCCAGATCAGTCGCCCGGTCCGGGATTGTCATTATTTCTTCGGGGCGTCCTTTTTCTCGGGGGTGGCCACTTCCGGCTTGAGGGTGTCCGGCGGCGCGCTGGCGTTCATTTGCTTGAGCACGCCGTCGGTAATATCGTTGGCCTCATTGGTGAAGAGCACGATCGGCGTTCCGTTCCCACTCTCGGCGGCGGTGTCCACGACTATCGCGTAACCCGCGGTTTTGGATTTGGCGGTGACTACGCTGCGGATCTCGCCGAGGATGTTCTCCCGCATGCGGCGGCGTTGTTCATCGAGGGTCGTGCGGGCCTGCCGTTCATACTGCAGAATCGCGTCCTTTTGCTCGGCCAGGTACTTCAGCTTGGCTTCGGCGGCGGCTTTGCGCTTGTTCCGCTCGTCCTGGGAGACCGCCTGATCACTCGCGCTCGCGAGCAACTGCCGATAGTCCTCGTCGCCCTTCTTCAGGTCATCGTTCATGTTCTTGTGCTCCTTCTCCATGTCCGCGGCCCGGTCCTTCAAAGCGAGGTCTGCCTGCTTGGTCTTCCAGTAGTTGTCGAACACCTTGCGCAAATCGATGGTGCCTACCGCGTTCTGGGCCCAGGCGGAGCTGCTGAGCAATCCGGCGAGTACCAGCGCTGGCACTACCCGTCTAAAAATGTAATTCATCATCCGAACAGAAAAACAAAATCCACGGCTAAACGCTACTCATTTTAGGAGGCATTCAGCCGGGACCAGCACCCGGGAAGGGAGAGGCGGCGATCAACGGCGCAGGCGGAACAAGCTGGAGGCGTTGGTGCGGTCGATCAGCACCTGGTGCCAGCCATTGGTAAGCACGGGGCTTCCGGCCACGCCGTTCCACACGGGAGCGCCCCCGGTGTTGGCGGAGCGCTCGAGGCTGTATTCGGGCGAGAAAGCCCGCCATTGCAGGTTCAGCTTGGAACCAGCGGCGGTCGCTGTCAGCACGGGATCAGCCGAAATCTTCGCGATAAACATATCGCTGCCACCGGACAGCACTGATCCCGAACCCGCGGTCGGAAAATTCGTGGAGGAGGTCTCACCCACGATATAAATGTTTCCAGCCGGATCGGTCGCCACCCCCAGGCCGAAGTCATCCACGCGTCCCCCGAGATAAAATGAATACAGGTAATCGGAGCCATCCGGCGCGAACGCGGTTACGAACACGTCCTTGCCCCCGCTGTTGGTGGCGGAAAGCGAGCCGGCAGCGCCGCGCACCGGGAAATCGGTGGAACCGGTGGTGCCGACGACAATCGGCACGCCGGCAGAATTCACGGCAATCGCCCAACCTTCATCCGCGCCGCACCCGCCGAACGTCACCGAGTAGCCTTGCGGACCAAATTTGGTGAGGAAGACGTCGGCGCCCAGGCAGCGCGGCACCAGGGTGCCGCAGTAAACGATATTGGGATTAGCCGGGTTCACCGCCAGGCTATAAATCGGCATGGACGGCAAGCCGTTGGTCACCGGCTCCCAGGTGGCTCCGGAATCCCGACTACGATGCAGACCGGCGGTCGAACCAATGTAAACCGTCGAGGCATCCGTCGGATCAAGGGCCAACGCCAGCACATTTGTCACCCCAAACCCAACCGTCAACCGCGTCCAGTTTGACCCGGAGGTAAGGCTGCGTGCGACCCCGCCGTCCCCCGCAATGTACAGCCGGGACGGGTTGGCGGGATCAATGGCAATTTTGACCGCCTGGAAATTGGTGAAGCTCGGCGTAATCGTCTGCCAGTTGATCGTCGCATTGGTGCTGCGATACACACCATCCCAGGTGACGGCAAACAGGTTCGAGATGTTGAGCGGATTGATCACCATATCGGTGACGTGCACATCTTTTAGTCCGGCGCTGCTCCGCAGCCAGCTCGCAGCCGAGTTGGTGCTGCGATAGACACCGTTTAACGTCGCGGCATACAAATTCGTGCGGCGCAGCGGATCCACCACGATTCGCGATAAGCCCACCAGGCTCAGGCCGGTGCTGCACTGACTCCAGGTCGAACCGCCGTTAATGGTCTTATACAAGTAAGTCTGCCCGGCGTAAATCGTGTCGGTATTGACCGGGTCCTGGGAAATGGCGGTAAACTGAATCGGATTAGGAAAAGCGCTGTTCCAGCTCAGCCCGCCGTCCAGGCTGCGGAAGAGGCCGCGATAGTTGCCCACATACACCCGGGTCGGCGTCTTTGCGTCCACCATGATGGCGTCCACCTGGTTGTAATAGAGGCCATCGCTGCGCAGATTCCAGTTCGCGCCGCCATTCACGCTCACGTATAGCCCGCCCGGGTTGATCTTGCCGGGCGTGACCGGGAATCCCGACGCGTTCTCCGAACCAGTCACGTAGGCGTTGCCCTGTGCGTCCAGCGCGACGCGATACCCGACATCGTTGCCGGCACCGCCGATGAAGCTGGAATAATTCAAACTCGTGCCGCTCGGCTCCAATACGGTCAAGAAGGCATCCTGCACGGCCGAGAGCTCGTGTTGAAAGGCGCCAGCGGTGACCGGGTAGTTTGTGGAAATCGTGTAACCGGTAAGGAAGGCGCGCCCAGCCGCATCAATGGCGATGCCGCCACCGTGATCGTCGTAAGCCCCGCCCAAATACGTGGAATATACAAAGCTCGTGCCGGAAGGCGTGAGCTTGCAGACAAACAGATCGTCAAACCCGGCGTTGGTCGACTGCAAAGCGTTATAGACGGGGAAATCCTGAGAAAGCGTGAACCCGGTGACGTAAGCGCTGCCGGCGCTGTCCACCGCGATGCCGATGCCCTGGTCCTCCCGGCTGCCGCCGAGGTAGGTCGAGTAGACCAGCCCCGATCCGGTCGGGTTCATTTTGACGACAAAGGCATCAAAGGGCGGAAGGTTGATATAAAGATTGTTCGTCCCACTGATCTTACTAAAGATGGCCGACTTGGTGGGGAAATTGGTGGAGTCGGTCACGCCCGTGAGATAGGCATTTCCACCAGCATCCACCGCGATACCCAGCGCCGCATCGTTGCCGGAACCGCCCAGGTAGCTCAGGTACTGGAGCACTCCCGAGTTGTTGAACTTGGCCACAAACGCATCGCCACCCGCCGAGGGGTAACCACCCGCGTAGCCTGATTGGAAGGCGCCGGCGGTGGTCGGCAACTGTGTGGAGACAGTCTCGCCCGCCACATAAATATTTCCGCTGTTGTCCAGCGCCAGGTCCCAACCAGTATCCGTGCTCTTGCCTCCCACCATGCGGGCGTAACTCAGCACCGGGTCAATCACGAGCGGCAACGTCCGGTCATACTCACCCAGCCGGAACCCAACCGTTTGCGCGGCGCTCAGTTCAAACTGCGCCTCCACCGTTCGCCGCTGTCCATCCTTCTCCTGGTAAACTATGGGCCGGTGCTGGCGCAACTCCGCCCCGCCGGTCTTCAACACCAGGTCGCCCTGTCCATCCACGGTCACGCTGTCCGCTCCGGCGATCTGGAAGGCGATGGGCTTGGGATCGGCGCCCGGGGCCACCACAAAATCATATTCCAATCGTTCCTGGTTGCCGTAGTAGATCAGGTCCACTCCCGGATACGCCCCCTGCACTTTCACTTTGGTATAAGTGGACAAGCCGGTGCGCCAATCCGCAGGGTTGCTGCCGATGAAATAGTTGATTCGTCCGGGCAATTCCTCCTGGCCGCTGATAGGGGCCTTGGGGTTCGCGCCGAGCAGGGAGAATTTCAGCGTGCTCACCGTGACGTCGCCAGGATTCCGGTGGGCGTAGCCGTTCAGACGCCCAGCCACCGAGGTGCCCGTGCGCTGCCGAACGGTAACCCGAGCTTCGCCGGCGCTGAGTTGGAACACACCCTGTGGAATGCGCCCGAGATATTCCGCGCCGTCGACGGCCTCGAAATAGATCGGGGTGTTGAAGCGGGCGACTGTCGGCGGCAGCACCGCCCCTTCGCCAGGCGAACCGACCGCGGTTCCCACCGACCAAAGCATCGCCATCCCGACACCGGCCCACGATATCTGTTTGAAAACGTTCATGTTAAAACTCCCGGGTATAGCCCACGCCGAATTGGAACCGACCGGAGCCCGAGTTGTATTTGTCGTGATGTATAGGGATGCCGTAATCTAAGCGTAGCGGACCAATGGGCAGATTCAACCGCAGGCCTAAACCCCAGTTATCGCTGAATCCATCGGCCGAAAAGTCGTAGGCTTTCACATTAACGGTGCCAATATCGTAGAAGAGGGCAAAGCGGAAGCGTTCAATAATGGGGATGCTGTATTCCGCCGACCCGAACCAGAACGTGTCGCCGCCCACAGGCTCATCGAGGTTTTCCTCACGCGGGCTGATTCCGCGGTAAATGAATCCGCGCAGGGAATAAAGACCGCCGAGGTAATATCGATCATAGAAAGGCACGTCCGCCGTGCTGCCGAAAGCCTGGGCGACACCGGTCCGACCGACCATTTCCAGCACGTGCCCCGGGGCCAGTCCTTTGAAATACCAGGCGCTGCGCAGTTCCAGTTTGTAGAACGAGCGTTCGCCGCCCAGCGGACCGCCCACCAACTCCGAAAACAATTCGGTGCGCTGACCCTTATTGGGCAGCGTGACGCTGTTACGGGTATCGTAAGCCAGGGATGCGCCCAACCGCGAAAGCAGCGAATAGCCCGCCTCCTCCATAATAGAAGGAGGTGCGGTCGGCGGGAGCACCACGTAGGTCGGGTGATCACGGCCACTGCCCGGCTGCGCGATGATCAGCGGACCGTGCGCCGAGTTATTCAGCCGAATTCCGACATTCTCAAGCGTGTAGCTGACCGTGCCGATCAGAAAGTCGCTGCCGAGCGCCCGGGTCAAACTGGTGCGGATACCCGCGCGCGTTTCGTCGTAGAGGTTCTCCACGCTTTGGAAATTCAGGTCGCGGTAGTAGAGATCCACGCCCAACGCCAGCTTGCGCCCCAGGAACCAGGGCTCGATGAACGACGCCAGGTAATCTTGCCGCTGCGTGCCCACCTGCACCCGCAACCGGAACTTCTGACCGCCACCGGTAAACGTCGGCGGATGAAACAAATCAAAATTGCCCTGGCTCACCTCGACAAACCCCACGATTGAGTCCACGGAGCTGAAGCCCGCGCCCATCGAGATGTTGCCGGTATTCTTTTCGTCAATCCCCACCACGAGGTTCTTGCCGCGCTGAACGTCGGTGTCCTCGGACCGGGTATCCACCTTTTCAAAGTACTGCAACCCCTCCAAACGCTGTTTGCTTACCTTCACCCGCACCATGTCGAAGACTTCGCCGGGCGCCACCGCCAATTCGCGCCGGATTACCTTGTCCTTCGTCTTGTAGTTGCCGTGGATCTCCACCTTCTCAATATTGAATTGCTTGCCCTCGTCGATCTTGAACTCCAGGTCCATCGTTCCGCGTTCGGTGTTGGGAATGCGGACCACCACCAGGTTGCGGGAGCCCGCCGTGACGTCCACGTAACCTTTCGATCCGTAAAAATCTTCGATTGCTTCGGTGTCTTTCGTCAGCCCTTTGGGAGTGAACACGTCACCCACGTCCATGGGAAGATTGTGCACCCCCGGCTTGAACTTCGACCCGCGGAAGAGCTGCACAAACCGCACCCCGTTCGTAATCTCGCCCAGGCTAAAAATCTTGTTTCCCGTGATGTTCACCGAGCCCACTTTATATTGACGCCCCTCGAACACATGCAGCCGCAGGACCATGGTCTTGGGGGTGGGGTAGTCGATCGTGACGTCCTTCAACTCGTAATCGATATACCCGTTGTCCCGGTAAAACTCGGCCAGCTTTTCCTTGTCCTCGTCGAACTGCTCGTCCTTCAGATAGCCGCTGCCGGTGATCCAGGAGAACATCCAATGTTTGCGAGTCTTGATTAACTTGCGCAGTTTCTTCTGCGGGAAAGCGGTCGCGCCCACGAAATCCACCTCGACGATCTTGACCTTCGGGCTTTCCTTCACTTCGAAGGTGGCCGTGCCGCGACCGGCGGTCTCATCGATGTTCAGCACATATTTGACCTGGGTGCTGGGGTACCCGGACTTCTGGTACATCTTTTCGATTTCCTGGGTATCGGTGAAAAGCTTCCGTTCATCCAGCGGCTGGCCAACTTTTGAACTGATCTTTTTTTGCAGCTTGGAGTTGCTGAACTTCTTGTTGCCGGAAAACTTGATGTCCGTCAGCCGGGGTTTGCCCTGCACGATATACGTGAGCACCACCCCGTCCCGGGAATTGTCCTCGGCGACGCGGATATTATAGAAGAGGCCGGTGCTGTAGAGGTTGCGGACGTCGTCATCGACAGCGGTGCGGAGGTAGGGCTCGCCGGCCTTGATGCGAACGTTGGCCCGGATAAGTTCATCGCTGACGGTCGAGGGGCCGACATGCTTGATTTCGACACGGGCGACCTTCAAGGAGCTGGGCTGAGCCCAGGCCGCTGTGGCGCAAGCCAGCAGCAGCACCATCCCAATCCGTCGAAAAAAAGATTTCATTGAGTCGGTCAATTCGGCACGTCTTCTTCACTCACTACCGCCGGACTGTCGAAACGTGTAAACGACTTGTAGAACGTCAGGTTCACATCGCCCGTCGGGCCATTGCGCTGCTTGGCGATCAGCAGGTTCACCGCCACCACGTCTTCTTCCGCGCCGGCACCGCCTTCGTCTTCATCCCCGCTGCTGGGTTTATACAGCAACCCGATCAGATCCGCGTCCTGCTCGATCGAGCCGGACTCGCGCAGATCGGACATCCGCGGCTTCCGGTTCTTGTCTTTCTCCAACTCCCGATTCAACTGGCTGAGCACCACAATCGGGACGTTCAATTCTTTAGCCAAAGACTTGATGCCGCTGGAGATGTCCGCAATCTCCTGCTGCCGATTCTCAGCTCGGCGGGAAGTAGAATGCAGCAGTTGCAGGTAGTCAACGACGAAAAGCTTGATGTGATGCTGCTGGTGCAGGCGCCGGGCCTTGGCGCGCAACTGCAAAATCGAAAGTCCCGAGGAGTCGTCGATGTAGATCGGGGCCGAGGCCAGCTTGCTGGCGGCGCCGGTGAGCTTGGGAAAATCGCGCTCCGCCAGGAAACCGTCCCGCACGTTCCGCATGTTCACCTTGGAGCGGGAGCACAGCATGCGCAGCACCAGGGATTCAGCAGTCATTTCCAGGCTGAACACCCCCACCGGACACTGCTGCTCCACCGAGACATGCTCCGCGATGTTCATCGCCAGGCTGGTCTTGCCCATCGACGGACGCGCCGCAATCACGATCATCTCCCCGCCATGCAAACCGCTGGTCATTTTATCCAGTTGCCGGAACCCGGTGCTGACCCCAGTAAGCATGCCCTGGCGCTTGTGAAAATCTTCGATCTGGGTGATCGCCCCCCGTACTAACTCCGGCATGGCGATGTTCCGTTCGCTGACCCGCGCCTGGCTCACCTGCAAAATGTCCCGTTCCACTTCATCCAGCAGCGCGTCGACGTCATGGTCCTCGTCGAACACCCGGGCCACCACCCCTGTACAGAGCTGCACCACTTTTCGCAGCAGATATTTCTCCCGCACAATATCTGCGTAATAGCTCAGGTTCGCCGCCGAAGGGGACTTATCCGGGAGCGAGGACAAATATTCCAGCCCACCCACCTGCGCCAGCAATTGGGTGTCCCGCAGCTTTTGCGGGAGCGTGATCATATCGATCGGCTCCCGGGAGTCATACATCCCGACCACGGCGTTGAAAATGGTCTGGTGCCGCAGATCGTAGAACACTTCCTCCCCTTTGAGTTTCTCGATCGCTTCCGACACCGCCTCGCCCGGACTCAAGAGAATCGACCCCAGGACCCCCTGCTCCGCTTCCACGGAATGCGGTGGCAACCGGTCCAATTTCGGCGCGCTGGTCGCTGCCGGCGCCCGACGCCGGGTCCGCTTCAAATCTGGTCCCCCGGCTTCGCCCTCTGGTCTGGAATCGATCATGTCCTTACCAAACATAAACGGCTCCGGAACTCAAATCGGAACTTTTGGAAACTTGTTAACAGCTTGCGGTTCGGAGACTCACTGGACGTACAGCGGAAAAGTGTTTGGTCGGATTTGGCTGTTGCCAAGCCGATGGATGTCTGCTAAGGGTATGGCGTTAACGAAAGCGGGTGTGGTTCAGTGGTAGAATGCGGGCTTCCCAAGCCTGAGATGAGGGTTCGATTCCCTTCACCCGCTCCAATATCCACCGAGGTACTTTCAATCTTCTTGATTTTTGGTGACGTTTTGGTGCCAAATATCGTCATTATGGCGCGCACCAAAAATGGCAGGCGTCGCAGACCAGGGAAGCGTCCTCCGGTTCTGGTAAGGGAGGGTTCCGTTGTCGTCCGCATTCGTTTCAGCCCTCGAAAGACCAATGGAACGTGGTACGATTCACCCCTCGGCAGATCCTGGACGAAGGGAGCAGATACGAACAACAATCCCAACGCCACTAGAAGTTTTACCGCGGAGTATCGAGGGGTTTTCATTGTATCAGCTGCTTGAGGACGTTCTGTATCGGCTCGCTGGAGATCCGAATCAAGCCGCTAAATGGATGGTCCAGTTCCAGGATCAGGAAGATTGCGCCTGCCACCGAAAGGGCTGCGACCATCAAAACAAGCTTGGCGGTGGCATTGGACGGTGCGACCAAGCTAAAGCATAGAAAAATCACCACGAGCCAGAACACGACCATAATCAGCAGCGGTCTGGAAATGGACGAAACGGACTGCACCAACAGGAGCGTTCGAAGCTGTGCGAGGTCCACGGCCAGACTCGCGGCTTGGGTCCTGAGCGCTCGCTGGGTGTCGTCGCTCGGGGAGAGACTTTGGATCGCGGCATAGATTATGTCGCCCGCCTGGGCGTTGGGTGTCAATTGAGCCGGCACCCGCGCTTCCCCAGGCCACATGCGCCGAATTCCTTCCTCAACTGCGGCGCGATACTGGCGGCGCGCTTCAGCGGCCTCCGGGCCGTAGGAAGTTAGCACCCGGTCGAGGAAGGCAACCTTGGCGGCCATCTGAATAACCTGCCCTCGCGTGGTGTCGTAGGAACCCTTGGCCGAACTCACGAGTAAACCCAGCAGCAGCGCCGACATTGTGGCGACCAGACCCATTGCCAATTTTACTGTGTCCTTGGTTTCCGCGTTGAGGTGATTCTCGGGAAGCAGGTGACGAATCCAGCCTCCGATCAATACTGAGGCGAGCAGGCAGGCCGACACAATGGCAGCGGTCATGGTGGTGTTCATTTCTTGGGGGTGAGAAGCAGGTGGCGGTGATTAATGGCGATTGAGCAGGGAGGTAGTCATGAGCCAGCGTGGTTCCGTTTCGGCTCGTCGGCGAGGGGCGTCAAGAAAAGCCTTAAGAGTCCGCCCTCCCCCAAGTGCCTACGGATTACGGTCAGCACGTTGTATCCGAACGGCGCGCCTGAAAAGCAGATGGTGTTGAGCCCGATGTGGTGAGCGTCAACCTCTTCGAAGCCTGCCGTTAAGGAGCGGATGAAGCCTCCATGCTCTCGACGGCCCTCAAACGCCTTTTCAAGCACTAGCACGATGAAAACCCCGACTCCGTACAACACCGTCCGAAGGACGACATCCACCCAGGCGGGGCGCGCCCGGACCCATGCTCCCATCGAGACACGTTCCAGAACCAGCACAACTTTGGACAGGACCAGCGCGCCAACCAGCGCCAGCGACCAGTGACTAAATGCGATGCTATACTCGGCGAGGACCAGGTGTTTGAGCATCAACAACGCGGCCAGCCACGAGGCGAAAAAGATCCCAGCAAGGGTCAAGGCCTTGATCTTGAGTCTCAGTTTTTGCTGTAAGGTCATATCGCTTGCTTTCAATTGGAGCAAACCGTAACAGGAGGGACAAATAGAACTCCAGCTTTTCGGCTTGCTCCGACTTCATCGATTAAAGCCAAAGTGAAATCCATCGCATGAAATCGTTGACCTTTGTGCGCTCTCACGGTCCTGCGCCTTTCCCCGTGAGCCGAGCTAATCGGGCTCGCACGCTATCTGGAACCGAGGTTGCCGGGCTCGTCAATGGGCCGAATCACCTTGGCATAAAGCTCCAGCGCCGCGGCCTCGCCGGGCACCACCTCCATCCGAAGCAAGAGGTTCGAGTATATAGGCACCGGGCTACGGGCCTCTAACACTGCTTGGCGGGGGGAAAGACCGATGAACGTGGCAGGCTCCATCTGTTCGTTGAAATGCTTGCCGGTCAGCAAAACGTATTTAACGGGCACCGGCTCTGCCAGCGTGGTGCAGGGCGTTTCTTCGCCAAGCCCCAGCTCCGGATGCCCTTCGTGGCCTAGCAAGTAACGACATCGCAGTGGCTCCTTCATCCCTTTGGCATGCACCTCAACCTCGTCACCCAGGATGAGGCCTTGTCTGCGACATCTGTCGCAAGACCGTGTCCGCATTGACGGTTTCGCTGGATTTCTGGGTTGCGGGACCAACTGCCAAGATCGGCATCAGACTCGTCCCAGCGAGCACCAATGCCAGCGCCGTACGAGTCGCAAGAATCATCTTTGATCTCATATTCTTGCCGGTTTAAGGCTTGTAGTTGCTGAAGGGGCCACCGACCCGGTCATAGGTGTTGCCAAGCTCGTCCTGGGTGATCTGGGTGTGGCCGTTATCGGTCATGAAGACCAGATCCTGTTCCAGGATGGGGGAGCGGAACTTCCAGCCGGTGGGCAGCTTGAGGCGCGCACCAAGATTCTTCAGATCCTCGAACTTCTGGTTTGGGTCCTTGATCAGGCTGCCTGATTTCATGACCCACGAAGTGCCTTGGGGATCATCCAGGATGTAGGCGCGAGATCCTTTCTTGATGCCCATGCTGGTGTCGCGCTTCGCGTGCATGACCTGATAGGAGAGATCCTTGCCTTCGCGGATCTCGTCGGGGATCGGAAACCACATGACCCAATGTGCTTTAAGGCCTTGGAAATCGCGCTCCTTGCCGACTTTCACACCCAGGTAGTCGATCGTCCATAGGCGCGGTCCGTTCTTCACAGTACTCAGACCAGCGTTATCTTCCTTGACCTTGTTCATGTCAATTACGTCCAGGATGCCGGCGGGGGAACTGTCACCGCCACCGGCGGGGTTGGCGCCGTTCAGGCCGACAGTGTTGTAGACACCAGCCGTAAAGTGGTGGGTCAAAGCATTTCCATAGACCACCAGAATTTCGGTATAACGGCTGCCCATGAGGCCGTCGAATTTGAGTTCCGTGAGTTGAGCGTTGTCAGGCGGGATGGGCTTCACGGCTTTGGAATAGACGACAAATGCCGCGATCGCGAGCAGCGCGACAATAACCACGGCCACGATGGTTTTGCTGTTACTCTTCACTTTAGGTTCCACTTTTGTGCTGTTTTGTTCTGTTGTCATGAGTTGTTGTGGTTTGAGGTTGTTGACTAAGGTGCGATTCTCACTCCCGGCATTCTCCAAGTGCCATCGAGCGCCGATTCCTTCGGCCAGAAAATGCGCACTACTAGGTTGAAGGGGCCGCTCGCGGGCGTTGGCAGCCAGTTCGTCTCTTTGTCAGGACCCGGGGAACCGGTCTGAATGTAGAAATCGATCGAGCCGTCGTCGTTGTATTTGAGTGGCATCCAGGCGGCCAGGTTGTAACGGTCGAGAGCATTCGGCACGTAAAAGCCCTGCGGATCATAGGCCGAAAGCGACCAACCCACGTTCGCGGGAGGTGTTTGTTCCTTTTCGAAGTGCAGGACATACCGCTTCGAGCTGTCGAGGGGTTTACCTTTTCCATCGTCGAAGGCCGTGGGATAAGAGATGTCTACCGGTTGAATGGCACCGAGCCCGACCATAGCAATGCCCGCCCGAGTCATGTAATCGACGCCGTAGTTGCCCATGTTCTTCGGCATCACGATCCAGCCGTTCTTGGTCGTCAATTTCTTCACGCCCTTCTCCAACAACCCAAATGCAAGCATCGCCCGTCGCAGGGCGCGCGCCTGACCGGGAGCAAGCCTGGTGAAGTCGAAATCATTTCCCGGATCGAGGCCGAGGCTTTTCAGCTTCTCGACCATTGGCGCGTCTGCGGGCGTCGCGGGATTGTCCTTCATCAGCCGTGCGCAGCGTCCGAAGTAAGTCGCCGCATCCATTTTCTGAATCTGTTCGAGCGTCGGGGTCTTGGTGTCAACGCCAGCGGCAACCGGCATCTCGGAGGGGGGACTGCAGGCTTTCCCCCAGGCACTCAGCGGCGTCAGCTTGTATTGCTTTTGAAGCGCGTTTACCTCCGCATAGTCCTGCGACCCGTTGGCCTGCATTTGACCGTTGACCCACACGAAGCGCGTCGGCGATCGGAAGACCTGTTTCACACCGGCAGGCAGTGTGCCCTGCCAGCCTGGACCGGCGACGAGGAAGTTCGTCGCGCCGTTCCCGGTGGTGCGTTTGCCAATAGACGCGAAAACGTTGCTCCAAAAGTCGAAGAGCGCGATCACGTAATAGCGTCTTTTCGTCTCCGGCACAGAAAGCACAAGGGGCTCCTTTTCGAGGTCGACCCAGGCGCAGGCGAACAGCGTGTCAAGTCCCGTCCGCGCGACTGCTCGGAAGGAGGCGTCTGGATATTTCGTCATCACGGAGAACTGGTTGACCGGAGCGGTGAATTCCCCGGGCACCGGGACGGCTGTGGCAGCCTCCTTGGTGAGGTCCATCATGATCAGAGGGAATCCATATATGTAGGCCTGGATGCCGTGAAGCCATGGTAGGCCTTCCTTGAGCACCCACCCTCCACCAAGCACTGCGATGATCAGAGCGACAGCGAGCACCGGTTTCCACCGTTTCGAGGCTCGTCCGGCATTCTTGTCGTTTGGTTCCACAGTCGTGTTCTCCATAGGAATGGAAATTCCGGGGCGTCTTCTAAGAAGCGCGCTTCAGTCCTGGCGGTTTCCAACTGCCGTCCAGGATCGAGGGAGAGGTGTCGTTCGGCCAGTAGAGGCGGAGCATCGGGATGAACTTCCCTTTCGGAGCCGGCAGCCAGTTGGCTTCCTTGCCCTTGCCCGGTGATTCCGCCTGGAGATAAAAGTCAACCGAGCCATCCTGGTTAGTCACGAAGGTGTTTCGCTGGCTCAGGTTGTAACGGTTGATGGGATTCGGAACAAAGAAGAACTCCGGGTCGTACATGGTCAACGACCAGAATCCTTTGACAGGAGGCATCCCGCCTTTCTCGAAGTGCATCACGTAGTTGTGCGCGGCACCGTCGTAGGCTTTGCCATCCGCATCTTTTTCCGAGAATGGATACATCGCGTCCTGCGGAAAGTTCAGCCCGGGACCGATGAGGGTGACCATGGCTCGCTGGGCATAGTCGGTACCGTAAGTGCCGGCGTTGCTGTTCCAGTACAGCCAACCGTTGACCGGTTTCTGAGCCTTCATGGTTTCCACCATTTCCAAGAGGGCAAGTTTCGGATCGAGTTTCTTTCCCAGGACCGGGAGCTTGCTGCGGTCGAAATCTTGTCCCGGTACGATACCAATCTTCGCCAGGCGCGCCACGATCGGCGCGTCTTCGGGTTTGGGCGGGTTCGTTTTCAGCAGTTTGGTGAGGTAACTAAAGAATTCCTCAAGAGGCAGGTCATTGACCTGTTTGCGAACGGCCTTTTTCATGTCGAACTTTTCATCGACCACGCCCGGCGGCGGTGTGTAGGGCTTGCCATAAGCGCTGAGGGGGACGGATTCGTACTTATCCTGCAGCTGATGCACAGTCTTGTAGTCTTCAGGTGTGCCGGTGCAATAAATCCGCCCGCAAATCCACACTAGTGCGGTGGGGGATTTGACCTGGGTGAGACCCTCGGGCACCGAACCCGACCAACCCGGACCGGTGATGAGGAATTTCTGCGGCTTGCCACTCGTGGCCCGCGAACCGGCCACGTGGAACACTTCGTTGTAACTGCTCAACATCGGCATGATGTAGAAGCGGTCACCCATATCTGGGATACTAAAAACCCAAGGCTGGGTGGAAACGTCGTACCAGACCATCGTGTACATCGTGTCCGCATTGGGCGCGGCAGCACCTTTGTTGTCCACCGCCGGGTAGGCGCGCATCTTGATGAGTTGTCCCATGGGCGCGTGCGCGTCATCGGGCTCACGCACGTTGGTCTGTTGACGACGCGTCATGTCCATCGTGACTAGCGGATAGCCGTAGATGTAAGCCTCCCGAACGATCTGTTGCTTCGGATCGCTACGGAAAAAGATTACGGCAAAAGTCAGGATGGCCAGGACCGCAACGAGGAATTTGAGTAGTGTCTTTTTCATAAGCGGTTTCGGTCAGGAGTGGGTCACAAACAAATAATGGTCTGTTTCATTTTCATTGCCCTCTGGCCTGGTTGTTGCGCCCGCCTGCCTCTGGCCTTAAGAGCCATGCCCGGCCGAGAAGGACCGTTATTACGGCGTGCACCACGACTGCCGGCCACAAAAGAGGCCCAACCCATTCGCCGCGGATACCGAGGTAGGCAAGGAATGCTGTTGCCAACGCGCCGTACGTCAGCATGCCGCAAAGGGCTGTCCGGCCGGGCCAGCAGGCAATACCCAAGGCGATCAAGGCAGTGCCGAGCACGCGCGCTACCGGTATGGCGACGCCGGCCAGTTCTTGACTGAGCAAGAGCCGCCCGACCAACGACGGTACAATCAGCAACGCCAACCCGGTCGCGGCTTCGCTGACTGCAGCGAGAAGAAGCACCTTATTCATTGCGTCTGTTTCTGGTCCTTTCGCGCTCTAGATCAGGTTAGTAATGGCTTGAAGCGGCTAGCGTTTCGCTGTGTCAATCGGTTCCGGCTCCGGTGCTGCCGTAGGCGCCAGCTCCGCCGTGGGCGTCGGTGCTGTCTCGGGCATCGGCACGAGTTTGAAGGTCAGCTTGTTGAGCTTGCCGGTGAACTTGAACGGAACTTCGTAGCGATACTCCAGCATGGCGACGCCTGTGCGAGTGTCGCTGCCGACGTCAAAGGATTCGTCCTCGGGGAAGGTGATCGGGGTGCCATGTTCCATGGAGTTTCTAGCTACTTCCTTGCCATCCACGGAGAGCACGCCCTTCCCGCTCTTGCCCAAACCCGGTTCATCAGGTTTGTAGTCAAAGACGATGGTGTGCTGGCCGGCGCCCAGCGGTGGTCCGGCCCAGATAGTGCGCTTGAGGTTGAGCAGGTTGTAGAGGAACACCGGTTTGCCCCGGCCAACGTTCACGACGCGAGTGGTAAACACCGCGACCACCAGAAGTGCAGCGGAGAGAACGATGAATTTGCTCATACCCATTTTCAGGCTTGACCAGTTTCTGCTCCGCCCGTGCCAGAACAGCACCAATCCGAAAGCGAGGAATCCGAAGCCCACGTTCCGGAAGAAGTGCGCCTTGGACCACCAGTTGAAGGCGGGACTTAGAAACAAGCCGTAGCCGCCGAAGCGCCCGCCGTCGGTGACGATCATGCCTTCTGCACCGCCTTTGGGGATCGTGACCTCGGCGGTGATGGTGTAGGCCTTATTCAGGATGCTCGGCGCCCCGCTGTTGGGCACGCCGGTCAGTTCCCCCGTATAGGTGAATTCCGTTCGGCCTCCCGCGAGGCTCGGCTTCGGTGCGTTCCAGCGCGCCAGTGTGGAGTTATCCATCGGCAGCACGTTATGCTTCGCCGCCTCGGCGTAGAAGAGGACCTGCATCTCTTTGAGCTTGTCCGGCATTTTGGCAGCCAGATCGTCGGACTCAGTGGGATCCTCCGCGACGTTGTAGAGTTCCCATTTATACCCGGTGATCACATCGGGGGCCGGCTTCGAGCTCAGTTCCCACGGCAGCGTGGCCGGGGTCGTGCAGGCCACCCATCCTTCGTGATAGAGGGCGCGGTTGCCGAGCATCTCGAAATACTGCGTACCGCGCTTCGATGGGGCGTTGGCGTTGGCTTTTTCCCAGGTGTAAGCCATGCTCACGCCGTCCATGGGGCGCTGCGGGACACCATTGATCGTCTCCGGTTGCGGGATGCCAGCCGCTTCAAGGATGGTCGGAGCGATGTCAATGATGTGGTGAAACTGGGTGCGGACGCCGCCCACGTCCTTGATGTGGCCGGGCCAGGACATGGCCACCCCTTGCGCCGTCCCGCCGAAATGCGACGCGACCTGCTTCACCCACTTGAACGGCGTGCTCATCGCCCACGCCCAAGGCGCCGCATAGTGCGGGAAAGTCTTTTCTGATCCCCAGAACGGGTACCAGAGGAACTGAGCTTTGACCGGCACGGGCACGCCGTTAAACGTGGTGAACTCATTCGGCGTGCCGTTGAGCATGCCCTCGGCACTCGCGCCATTGTCACCGCTGATATAAATGATCAGCGTGTTGTCGAGTTGGCCCATGTCTTCGACGGCCTGGATGACACGCCCGATCTCGTGGTCGGTGTAAGCGAGGTAGGCTCCATACACATCCATCTGCCTGATGAAGAGCTTCTTTTCCACCTCACCGAGCGAGTCCCACTTCGGCAGCGTATCCGGCCATTCGGTCAATCGGGCGTTCGCCGGCATGATGCCCAGCCGCTTCTGATTGGCGAAGATGGTGTCACGGATCTTGTTCCAGCCGCCATCGAAGAGCTTCATGTCGCTGATTTTCTTGATCCACTCCTCCGTCGGATGATGCGGTGAATGGGTGCCACCAGGGACGTAATAGATCAGGAACGGTTTTTCGGGCGCGACCGACTTGATGTCCCTCATGTATTGGATTGCCTCATTGGCCATCTCGGTGGTCAGGTTCCAGGTGCCTGGCGGCTTGCCCTCGAAGGGATAGATAGGCGTCGTATTGCGGAACAAGTTCGGGGACCACTGGCTGGCGTCGCCGCCGACAAACCCGTAGAAATATTCGAAGCCCATGCCCACCGGCCACTGGTCGAAAGGCCCGGCCGCGGTCGACTGATAGGAGGGCGTGTTATGTTCCTTGCCGAACCACGAGGTCGCGTAACCGTTCTCCTTCAGAATGGTACCGATGGTGCCGTTCGCTTTCAGAATGATCGAGTCATAGCCGGGATACCCCGTGGTAATCTCCCCCACGACGCCAAAGCCGGCGACGTGGTGATTGCGCCCGGTGATCAAAGCCGCGCGCGTCGGCGAGCAGAGCGACGTGGAGTGGAAATTCGAGTAACGCAGTCCGTTCTTCGCGACGCGATCCAACGCCGGAGTCGGAATCACACCGCCGAACGTGCCCGGCGCGCCGAATCCGACATCGTCGGTCATAATGAGCAGCACATTAGGCGCTCCCTTCGGCGGCACGACGCGTGGCGCCCACCACGGTTTGGAGTCGGCGGCTTTCTCTTTGATCACACCGCCGAACTTCGGGTCCGGCAGCGGGAGTTGTTTGCCACCCGTTGTGGTGGTGGCACTGGGTGAGCCCAGTTCACCTATGACTTGTTGGGCATCAATGTGTGCCGCGGCGGCCAGAACGACGGCTATCGCCCAGCACCAGAGGAACGTTTTGGTGAGTTTCATTGAATTTGTCTGCGATTGGTTGGTTTCTGACGATTCATTACAGGCTGTTCGTCTGCCGATCGAGAATTCGAGGGCCGCCCAATTGACCAGCCGGCGTAGTTCACCATGGTGACCAACGGATAGCCGTAAATGTAAGCCTCCCGGACGATCTGCTGTTTCGGACTGTCGGCGAAGAACGCGATCACGATGGCGACGAGGACCAGGATCGCGACGAGGAGTTTGAGCAATGGCTTTTTCATAAGGGATTTTTGTTCTTAGGGCTCTGATCACCAGGCAATGTCGAATTGCAGTTGAAAGACGGTGGCGGCCTCGGAGTCCGGATTGTGGGCACGATTCCACACAATTTGATAGTCGGGCTGCAACTTAATCGTGGGTGTGAGTTGCAACACATAGCCAAGCTCCAGAGCATATTCATCGGTATGGTAGAGGGGCTGAGAGGCCGCTGTGGGATGGGTCCAAACGAATCCCACGCCCGCGGCATCGTGGCTGCGGCTGGGAAAAAGCCCCAAATATTCCAGGGGACCTCGCATGCCAAAGCCGGTACCGACCTGGGCGCCGACGCCACCCTTTGATGTTTCATCTCGGAAGCGCTCCGAGCCGCCGTGGCCGAAGCGGCCGAACCAGCCGAACCGCGAGGCGCTACCGAGCTGCTGTTGAAAGTTCAGGCCAACGCCCACCTGCGTGGGATCGCCCGCGGCCTGCCCCAGGAAAGGTTGGATGCGATAAACACCTGGACCCAATCCAAGGACGTCGCGCGGCGCATAGCCGAACTCGCCGACGAGGCTCCAGTTGTCCCAGGAGAAATCGGTCCACGGCAAATAGCCGGCGCGACCGTTGCCAACGGAACTGCCGAGCATCGCGTACCATTCGTCCGCCCGCTGCCACTGAAGGTTCAGGCCTAGATTGTAGGCGGTGAGAGGCACCACCATTGAATTGATCAGTGCAGAGTTCATGAACTGGCCGCGGCCGCTGTTGGCGTAGCTATTGGCGTCAAGATAACCGCCCTGGTCCAACATGCCGACCACCAGTACCAGCTCGCCGCCACGGAGCGATTGCTGCCAGGCCAGTTCGGGAATGCGGAGCCCGTTCACTTTGGACCAAATGCCCGTGGGGTCGGTGGCGCTGCCGAGGTTGCGTCCAGCCGACTGCGTTTCGCCGGCGTCACCGAGACCGGTCTTGGCTTTGATTTCGGTGCTGATCCAGCCGGAGGCGCCTACGGCGGGCGCATCAAAAACGGCCCATTTAGCCTGGTAACTCAGAGTATAAAAGCCCAGCGTGTTGTCCCCCTTCATCACATCGGTGAGGCTCACCCACGTAAGGCTCTGCTTAAGGGAGTAGTGCAGGCCGGCCCCGGAAGCCCAGTACTTGCTTTGCTGCACCGCCACATCGAGCGGCGAGGCCGGCAGGAGCGGGCCCGGCTTGATGGCCGTGTTGCCCAGTTCGTCCTGACTCCCCAGATACGGCATCAGCCGGGGCTGATAAGTCGGGAACAAAGCAAATAAGTCCTTTCCCTCACGGGACGCGTCCAGGCGCTGTTGAACCGCTGCCGGCATGCGGCCACCGCGCGCCGGGGTCGGCACTTGGGAATTCAAACCCATGCCGGGCGGGGGAAGCAGACCGGGGGACAGACTGTTGGTCGGCACGCTCACCGGTTTCCCCAACGGGCTAATCAGCAGCATGCCTGCGGGCGACGCGTTGGTCGCCTCTGCTGCAAGGGATTGAATGGGCAGCGCCGCGGCCATCAGTACCGCCAGGCTGGTTAGCCAGGCGGCCCACGGCCCGCCGGCACTGCGCCTGTCAGGTCCTGCCGCAACCGTGAGCGCACTGGCCGTCGAGCTGCAGAACATTGCATGGGAAAACAGAAACAGAGCCGCATTATTCCTCTCCGTTCGCTCCCGCTGAAGATCCGGGTTCATGTCGGCGTCTTAGAACAAGACTCCCAGTTTGAACCAGACGTAGTCGCCCTTCAGGCGCTTGTTTACGTCCAGTTCAGGCAGCCATTTTACTTCGGCTAGGACCTGGCTTTTGCCCATCGGCCGCACGTAGGAGAGCACCGGACCGACACCCGTGGTCATTCCCTTGAAGCTGCCAAGCAACGCGTCGGACCCGCTGTCACCCGTGAGTTGCTGGTAGTAAAAGGCGTTCGCGCCGACGCCGATGAAGCCTTTGCCCAGGGGCAGGTGTTGCGCCACGGTCAGGTCCAGGTGCAAGGAGGTGCCGCTGGTGTAATCCATGGCCTCATTTTTAGTGTTGAAATCAACCCCGGTGTAGAGGCTGACCTCGGTGCCAATCTTGCTGCTGAGCCAGCTCGCCATAACGCCCGGCTCGAACGTCCAGTAGTTCTTGCCCACGTTGGCAAGCTGTCCCTTCTCATATTCGCCGGTGGGCGCGTAGATGCCGAGGCGAGCATCCAGTTTCAGGTCTTTCACCAGGTTGGTCCAACCCAGCATCAACGGATAGATCGTCATATCCCCAATGCCGCTGGCGGTGTCGCGAGCGGCGAACGCCGGGCCCGGCTCTCCGCCCGACCCGATGCGCTGGGCCTGGCCATCGACCTCCAGCCACACGTAAGGCACGGCGACGCCAAACGCCAGACCGCCGCCCAGGACTTTCCAGGGGGCCTGGTAGAAAGCGGCGAGCGTGTCGGCATACACGGTGGCGTGCGTGTCCGCGCTGAGCAACCCCCCGATGGGAAGCACCTTGCCCGCGCCCGCACTGGCATCGTAGTAGGTAAAGTAATTCAGCACGGCGAGCCCTCCCGGCTTGCCCGGGAAGGCATCAATGAAGGATGCCTCCGAGCCTGGAATGTAGTGGGCGCTGCCGCCTTGCTCGGCGCGGACGGTAGCCGCTAGCGCCAGGGCACTGGTGAGGGAAGTGAGGAATATGTTGGTTTTCATGGTTGGAGGTGTTGTTTGTTCTTGTTTGGTTGTTCTGAGCTTGCGGTGTATCGACGCGCGCGAGCCCAATTATTGCGGCCTCTCCACCCAGACCGCGATCCTCTCGGTGCCGCGGCCCAGGGCCACATCCTCGCGGACCTCGAAAGCCCTGGTGGTGCCGCCTTCAAACCGAAGCGTCATACTGTGCGTCGTTGAATCGATCGCGACGATTTCAGCGGTTTCTTGCGTGGTTTCCGTCAATGCACCGCCCGGTTGGGCGCCCTTCGAGGCCAATGAGGCCGCTGCGATTGTTCCGTCACCAGAAGCGGTGGCTTCGTCTTCGAGTTGTGCGACCAGTTTTTCCTCGACGGTCGCGTTGACTTGGTTGTGGTGGCCCGACATAGCGCTGTTCGTGGCCGAGGGCGGCAATGCATTGAGATGTTCGTGCAGGATGCGTCGCACTTCCTCGATCGTCGCTGGCTGATTCAGGCAGCAATGCGGGCTGTGGACAATTAATTCCGACTCTACGTAATCGACATGCGCGCTTTGGTACATGACAACACCATCTCGGGCCTTTTGGAGGTCACGTTCCTCCAGGACCGGGATGATGGAATGGGCTTTGATCCCGGGCGCGATGGGGATGTCTGCCATGACGAGCAGTCCCGGGTTCTTAGGTGACATGCCGTCCAGACTCGTGGGCATTCTACCACGGAAGAACGTCCCGGCCTCGGACCCTTCGGCTAGGCCCATCAGGTCCTTCCCGTGGGACATCAGATCCCCTGGCAGCGAGACCAGACGTCGCCCCAAGCGCCGGGCGAGTCCACCCGAGAGGTAGCTGCCGCGGTGCGGTGTGGCAATGAAGACGACGCGCTTCACAAACGGCAGAGGCTCGTAGAACACCGACCGACGAAGTTCTTCACGCTGAGCCTCACTCATCTTCAAATCCTCGAATCGATTAGTACTGAACACGCGCCAAATCCGGTCCCCGGTATCAACGGCCGTGCCCTTGGTCAGCAGGCCGCCCTGGCTGTGGCCGATAACCACCATTTGCCGCAGCGCCGCGTTCGTCCCCTCAGGGTCACGCCGGTTTACCTCGGCGGTGAGCGCCGCCCTCAATTCGGCAATGGACCGCACGAGCGGATTGCCACTGCCATAAATGAAGCTCCAGACCTGATACCGCCGACGCAATACCGGGTCTGCGGTCAGCGAGTTGGCCATTTCTGCCCAGGTGACTGGGCTGGAGAATGTGCCATGGACGAACACTACAGGAATGCGGGCGGGTTCGTACGGTTGATTGAGAATCAACTGGCTGGGGATGCGCTCGGCTGGGGCGAGGAAATCCAATTTGCCGAGCTTCCAAATGGTGGACTGGCTCAAAGTGTAAGCCCGATAGGTAGTCAGATCGGTCTCCAGTGGAACTTTGCTCTCGCCGATCGTAACGTCGGCTTGTTCGAACGGAGAATAGAGTTCCAGCGTGGCAGCACCCCGGTTCGTGACCAGGTCAGCGAGCGACCCCTGGATGCGCAGCAAGGCCGTGGCCGGTACACTACGGTGCATTCCCCTTTTGGGATCGGTCGGCCACACCGCCATCAGCGGCGTCCCCACGCCTGCTTTGCGGTTGCGCACACTCAAGCCGCGCACGCGAAATTGATCCACGAGCAGGATCTGCTCGCACTGAGCGAACGGCGATGCCTGATCATTTTTTTCAATTCGCAGCTCGATTTCACCCACCGGCAGCCGTCGTCGCCCGCCTTCCAATGTAACAACTGCGTTAGTGCTTCTGCGCCCGGTGAGCGCCAGACCGAGACTGTAGTTATAGAAATCGCACGCCTCGCGAAAGCGACGATCGAACGGGCTGGGAGGCGCATCGTTTCCCTCGCCGAAAAGGAACAGCCAGGCGTAAACGGCCGAGCCGAGATAGTAGTCACGCGCATCGTTCGGATCCCAGGGCTTGACGCTGCGTCGAATGCGCTCTCCCGTCACATAACTCACTTCGGACAGCGCGAACAGCAGGTCCCGTTCGCCCGTGGTCACGGCCCTTGTGTGGAGCTGGCGCACCGCCTCCCCCGGTTGATGGACAGCCAGAAGATCCAGATCGTAGCGGTGCAAAATCGAAACGGTGTTCGCGCTCGGCTTGCCGGTGCGAAGCGCGTTCTCATCCACCTGCGAGTACGCCTGCTGCGTGCCAACACGGTCTGCGCTGATCGGGGCAACGCAGCCGGCATACGGCAAAGCGGCTAGAACCACGGCCAGACTGGCAAATAATCTCGCCTTGAAGAATCCTAATTCCGCAGGCGGACGCCCCGGTGATTCATTGTTGGTTGGCATTTTATTCTGGCGGTTCACAGGTCGGTTCTCGGCACCCCTTGTCGAATGCCGGGGTCTTTGCAGCATAAGAGGGAATTCCCTTTTTCGGACGGCTACTAGCCTGGCTAGAGCTTCCCAACGCTGATGGCAATCATCTCAGTGGTGCGGATCACCACCTTATCGCCGACCTTGCGCTTGCTGAGGTCCACATCCCGTCGTACCGCCACAGTCCTGGTAGCGCCGTCCTCGAACCGGAGGGTGGCCTTGTGATGTTCGGCGTCAATCGCGGTGACCCGGGCCGTGACCTGCGCCGTGTCCGCCATGATGCCGCCCGGCTTGGCCCCCTTGGGGGCCAGAGCGACCAAAGCGGCTTCCCCGTTGGTGGAAGGCTCACCTTCACCCGCCACATACACCACGAGTTCCTCGGTCGCGACGACCTTGAGTTGATCGCCAACGCGGATTTGGTCGAAGTTGATGGCTCCGGACCCCACCTTGACGGTTTGCGTGATACCATCCGGACTTAGTAGCGTGACCTTGCGGTCGGCCTTGTCAATCGAAGTCACCGTGGCCGTCAGCTCGTAGGTTTGCACCACGGCTCCGCCCGCCTCGCCTGGGGCGACGACAGCAGCGCCGGTCACCTCCCCTCTCAGATGGCCCTCAACCGGCACGAGTGGGATTTCTGAGGCCAGTTTGAGCTGCACCGCCAGGTCCAACCGGTTCTCCACCTGCGCGAAACGCAGGTTCTTCTCGGCAGACAAGACCTTGCCGAATTTCTTCAGATAGTGGGCCCGTGTGGCGACCTGCCGCTTCTGCAAGTCGGTGAGTTCTTTGAGCATCGTCCGGGCGCGCTCTTTCGAGACGTCCGGGTAATACCCGGCATATTCCTGGACCAACTTCAGGAGGCTGTCGGCCACTTTGTCCATTTCCGCACGGTATTGGTGGTAGAGCGGCCAGAAGCCCGGAGATTCAGCTTCAGTCAGTTGCAGTGTCCGGGCCACGGTCTCCTGCCGGTCGGCCTTGATGAGGCCGCGGACCATCTTGATGCCTTCATCGTCACTCTGCGCGAGCAGCGGCGCGGACCGCATGATCAAGAGGCCGACAGCCAGCAGAATGACCGGAAAGCGGAGTGTTTTCATAATCAGGTCTTGGTTGCGGGGGGCGGGGTTGTCCAATTATTGGTTCCCCATCGGGCGGTAGCCGGAATTCTCCACGTTCACCGCGAGCTTCTTGCCCTGGGCGTCCAGTGCAATGGTCGAGGCGTAGGTCACGTTGTTGGGCAGGGCGCTGAATTTCACGTCCAAGGTCACCGGCTGGTCTTTCGAATCTTCGAGATAGGTGGTGACTTTAGCTTCCATCGGCCGGTTGCTGGCGAGATCCACAGTGAGCACCAGACTGTCACCGGGTTTGATGAAATCGGCGAAAGTCAACCGCACGTTCTGGCCCGGCAACGGCGAGACGGAGACTTTGCCGGCATCTTTCGCCTTCTGGATCAGCACCGGCTGGGGCGGAACGTACTGCTTGACCAAACCCACGGCCTCCTTCATGTAATCGGCCATTTCCTCCTTCTTGGACTCGGCAATCTTGCCGCGCAGACCGCCCTTCTTCTTTTCCGGCGGCGGCGTGGTGAGCGGCACCTTCTGAACGTTGCCGTCCGCACCATGGTAACAGCGTTTCATCTGGCGGGATTTCTCCTCGCCTTTGAGACTGACGACTGTGGTTTCGATCCATTCGTATTGTTTCAGGATGGCCTGACTGGCGGCGAGCGAGGCTTTGAGGGCCACGACGCGTTCCTGGGTGGTGGGTTGTTGCGCTAGAGCGAGGCTGACCGGGAGAATCAACAGGACTGCCTGAGTGAGGTATCTGAGAGATGCTTTCATGGTTTCGTTTGTATTTGTTGGTTTGTGGTTGTTGGCTTTGGGACGAATAGTGATGGTTGATCGTTTGGGGTCAGGGATCATCGGCTATCTCCGGCCACCACCGGAATGGCCGCCGCTATGGGAACTTGACCGGGATGACGGGCTGCCCGAACTATGGCTGCTCCCGGAGCTTTGCCAGGACTGGGTGCTCTGGTGTTGCTGATTGCCCGACGCGCGGGCCTGGGACTGGGACTCCATGCTCGATTTTTGCTGACTCCAACTGCTCGAAGCGGACGACGCACTGGGTGTGGTAGCGCTTGTGGATCTTTGTGCCTGAGCAGAAGTGGCCTGTGACTGGGCTGAAGCGGATTTTGTCTGAGCCTGCGACTGAGCGGAGCTGGCTTGCGTCTGGGCTTGCGATTGCTTGGAACTGGCCTGGGTTTGCGCCTGCGACTGGCTGGCAGTGGCCTGCGTCTGCGCTTGCGTTTGTTTGGTGCTGGCTTGGGTTTGGGCTTGTTGCTGTGGGCTGTCGACACTTTCCCAGCCGCTGCCGGTGTTCTTCGACCAACTCCCGTCCGAGCTTTTCTTGTAAGCGGTGTCGCCATTGCTCGCATACACGTCACCCGAAGACGACTTGGCGACCGCACCCTGGCTGTTCGCCGTGTTCCACCCCGCGGCGCTCGCTCCTGAACTGGTCTGCACGGCGCCGGCGCTGCCGTAGGCGGTGGAGCGCGAGCCGCCATACGCGGCATTACCGGTGGTGGGGTTGTAGGCGGCGCTGCGGCTGGCGGATCCGTAGGCGGTGCTGACGGACTCACTGCCCGCCCGCGCTCCCGTGTAGGGATTGTAGGCCGCGCTCTGGCTGGCGGAACCGTAAGCGGTGCTCACTGACCGGCTTGCCGCCGAGGTGCTCGTGTAGGGATTGTAAGCCGCCGACTTGGTCGCGCTGCCGTAAGGTCCATACGCCGTGGTGCTGGCACCGTAATAACCGCCGTAACCGTAATGGTAGGTGGCGCTACAGCCGTAGGAGTAGTGGCAGGCGTAGGGCGGGTAGTAATAGCTATTGTTGTTGGCAATGGCCGCGCCCACCAACATGCCCGCGCCGAACATCAGCACCCCCGTCGCCGCCACGTACTGCCCGCTGTATCCGCCCGTCTGGCTGTAAACCACCGTAGTCGGCGTGGAACTTTGAACCACCACGTAGGTGACGTTGTAGTTTGGATTGGACGGCGGAATCGTGTAGATGGCCGCCGGCACGCTCGTGCAATAGGTCCAGGGACCGTTTGCACTCCCGCCGCAAAGCCACATGCCCTGGGAGCAGCAGTAGAAGCCGCCGCCGACCAAAAACACTTGGTTCGGCGTGTTGACGGCATACTGGACGGTCGTGCTCGGGATCGCCACGAATTGCGGTGCACCGCCGTAGGTCACGTTGAACGTCACGTTGGTGATATTGACCGTCGTGGTCGTGGGAATGGACGCGAGCAACACGGCGTCCTGCGCCTGACGCGTGCCCGGCACATTGGCCTTCACGAACGCCATTGGATCGTTGTCTGGAATCTGCGCGAAGTCCGGCGGCAGATCGGCGCTCGCCGCCGTCCACGGCCCGTTGAGACTGCCGCCGCGAAACCAGCGGCCCGCAACGAGGAAATAGAGTTTGCCGTCACCCGTATGCAGAAACAACAAGCTTGGGGTGTTGTTCACGTGCAGTAACCGGGTCCCGTTCACGGGCAGGTAACTCGGTGGGCCATCGGTCAGGATCATTTCCGCGGGTTCGGTGGTCGCGAAGACCGTCGGAGCCGACTTGGCTGGCTTGCCGGGCAGGTGTTTCCGCGCCTCCGCCCAATGCTCATTGGCTGGCAGTGAGTAGAGCGTGGGCGGCAAAGCCTGAGCCGGTGTCCACGGTCCGTGGAGCACGTCCGGCGAGGTCAGCCACCCGTCGCCATTGAGCAAATAGTACATTCGGCTGGCGGTGTCATAGAGCACATCCCAGTTGGTGTTGAGTGCGAAAAGTACCCCCGTGCGGTTGGTTTCCACCGGTTCGAATCGGGGTTCGCCCATGAAGATCACCAGGATGGCTGGCGTGGCACTGTTGAAAATCTTTGGCGGATCGAGATTGAGATCGGCCGCATGTTGAACCGGCTGCTTTGCCGGGTCCAAGTAGGCGATAATCCGATCCAAAGAGAGTGTGGTCACTTGCCCGGGCGGATTCAGTTGTTCCGCCGCCTGGCGCAACTTGGCAAGTTCGTCGGCCGACACATTTGGAAAACGGAGATCGCGCTTGAGCGGCACAATGGCGACGATGCGGTTGGCCTGGTCGGTCATCGTGAGCGCGTCCACTTCCGCCACACCGAATCTCTCCTGCTTCATTACGCCTTTGACCGCGATGGCACAGCGGAAGTGGAGGTTGGTGTAGCCGTGCCAGTAATCCACCTGCGGCTGATAGACGGTCAGTTGTTTGCCTTCCTTCTTGAACACCCGCGGCCAGCCGGGATCGGCGGACTGGGCGACGGCGGTCATTGTCGTCAGCAACACGACGATCGAGAGCCCGGCGAAATGGGTTTTCATAGGTTACGTGGGTTTTCGGCGATGGCGATCACGGTGTTATTTGGGAAACAGGAAGGTGACAGCGAAGCGCAGACCCCATTCGGGGCCGCCGCTCGGTCCTTCGGCATAATAGCGGTAGCCCAGTTGCAAGCTGATCGGCTGTTTGCCTACTTTGAGCATCTGATTGAGCATGAAGTTCACCGGCACCGTCCATTGGTGCCCGGCCCAATCGTAGGTGGTTTCAGTGTTCACCGTGAAAGTGGTGTAGGTTTTGGTGCTGTAACTGAAAAAAGGCTGGAGAAAAGTGGCATTCACCTCCTTCTCGCTCCAGCCGGCGTAGGACCAGATTTGGTTGGCGAGCACGCCGTACGTGAAGCCCTTCTCCTGCCGCAACGCTACGATGGTTGGCCCCGCACCCCAGTTTCCAGCGCCGAGGACACTGTCCGTCGCGGTCGGATATAACAGGGCTGGTCCCCCGCCCAGGATCCAGCCGCCCACCGGTTCCTTGGGTGAAAGGAAGAAACTTTGCAGCACGTCACCCAACCCGGAATGGGAGCCGTCGCCTGCAAACCGCGATTCCTGGTAGATCAAGGGCAGGATGGTGCGCGTGATCAAATTCCAATCCTTGCTCAGGGAGAAGGGGATGACTGGCTGGATGTTGGCGGTGTACTTCATCGCGTCAGCTGGGCCGATGCCGAAATCCCAGTTGTTTTGGATGGGCACTGCGATGATGTCAGCCACGGGATTCAGGGATTTCTTGACCAACTCGGCTTGGTGCGCGGCAGCCTCATCTCCCGAGCCACCGGCGCCGGAGGAAGATTCGTCGGCGGCCGAAAGGGTGAGCGCTTGATGGAAGCGCAAATGGTCCTGGGACCGCGCCGTCGACGCCACCATGGCGCAGGCGATTGTGATGATGAGGAGTTTTGATTTCATGGAGTTCTCACATTTCATGGTTCTTCTGCCGCTCGCTGGCCAATGGCTACTGACCGTTGTATCCTTGGCTCGCCGTCGGAATTTAGGTCAGCGTATCTTTCAAAGTCATCTCCAGGAATGGCGTTGCGTCCTGAAGCCGAGCTCCAGCATCCAGCCAATCCCGGAGTAGTCGAATCACGACAGGCGCGGGTACGTCTAATCCACGCAGTTTCAAAACCACTGCACCCTTCAGCGCCTTGCGCACCCGCCGAATCTCTCCCAAATCCGATTCCGTCGCCCGACCGTCAATGGTAACGATTGTGTCCTTCCCTTCAGTCTGGATGGTAATTCGAATCAAGCGCAGGAACATATTGCAGATGGTGTGCCAGGACTGGAGGAGTGAGGGCTTATGGGTTCCAACCGGTTGACAATCAGCGGGTAAAAAACCTCACCTGATTTGCATGGGATGCACATCCGCGATTATTAGTTTTACAAACCAACCTTTTTTGAGTTAATTAGCCAACCGAGTTGGTATTCCAACCTGGAGCTTTATGACTTCAAACACGCCACAGGAAAGAAGGGGGGAGAAATTCGACTCTTCAACGTGCAAGTATAGAGATGACTGCGCCATACTGCAGTCAGAACACGACAAGCTCTGGAAGCTGGCCTCTAACCCCTTCATTGTGCTCGGTGAGGCGCGTGTTACCAGCAGCGGCATTGACCTCAAGGTTATTGGCGACCTCCCTCCGGAGCCGAGACTCGGCTTGTCTCCAGGCAGTTATCCCAAGACCATCGAGGCCGAATTGGAAATGTTGCACCCCGACGACCGCCAAGCTGCTCAGCAGGCGGTGCAACGTTCGAAGACGACGGGCGAACCGTTCGATATGAACTATCGCCTGACCGACGGCCAAGGAGGTTGGCGGTGGATCGAAGGACGTGCTGTCTCTGTGGAAGTCCAGGAAGGCAAACCTGTCGGCTGGGTCTTCACGAACCGCGATATCACACAGCAAAGGCAGGAGCAGGTAGTCCTGGAGAAATCCGAGCGCAAATTCCGCAGGTTATATGAAAGCATGATGGACGCTTTCGTCGTGGTCGATATGGCGGGACGGATTCAGGAATCCAATTCGATGTATCGCGAGTTGTTAGGCTATTCAGAGGCGGAACTGATCGAGTTGACCTACATGGATCTAACACCCGAATGCTGGCACTCATTTGAGGCTGACATTATTCAAAACCAGGTCCTGCGCATTGGTTTTTCGAAGGTCTACGAAAAGGAATATCGGAAGAAGGACGGGACAGTGCTTCCGGTAGAACTGCGCACTTACCTGATTCGTGATGAATCTGGCCTGCCTACAGGGATGTGGGCCATCGTGCGCGACATAAGCGAGCGCAAACAGGGTGAAGCGGCGCTGCGCCAGTCGCAGCAGAGCCTGGAGGCTTCCCGCACTGAGCTCAAGTCCGAGCAAGATAGGCTGTGGAAGCTGGCTGCGAACTCCTTCTCCGTCCTAGGCGAAGTTCGCGTGACAGAGGACGGGATAGAACAACGCCTTTTCGGAGATTCACCCGAATCAAAGATGGGGCTGGCGCCAGGTTCCATTCCACAGGACATGGAAAAATTTATGCACCTGATTCATCCGGATGACGTCAGGTCCTATCAGCAGAAAGTGGAACGCTCGCTGGCAACGGGTGAACCCTTCGGGATGGTTTATCGGCTATCAAACGGACGCGGCGGCTGGCTTTGGTTGCAGGCCAGCGCCATCAGCATCGAACAACTCGACGGGAAGCACGTCCATTGGCTCTGCGATACCAGGGACATCACCGAGCAAAAGGAAACGGAGGAAGCGCTGCGCCAATCGCTGGAAGAACTTCGGCGGTTGAAAGCGCGCCTCCAGAACGAGAACCTGTTTCTCCGGGAAGAGATTGATCGGGGTGCCGAGCACGGGGAGATCATTGGTCGAAGCGCCCCACTCAACCGCGTGCTCGAACAAATGGAACTCGTCAGTGCCACCTCCTCAACCGTGCTGATCAGCGGCGAGACCGGCACGGGCAAGGAACTCGTGGCGCGCGCAATCCACCAGCGCAGCGACCGGCACAAGCGGTTGTTTGTGGCCGTCAATTGCGCCGCCTTGCCGGCGACCCTGGTGGAAAGCGAATTGTTCGGTCACGAAAAGGGCGCCTTCACGGGAGCCACATCCCGCCGCGTCGGCCGGTTCGAGCAAGCCGACGGCGGCACGCTCTTCCTGGATGAAGTCGGCGAGTTGCCGCTCGAAACTCAGGCCAAAATGCTGCGTGTGCTCCAGTCCGGCGAGTTTGAGCGCGTCGGCGGAGGCCGGCCGCTCAGGACCAGTGCGCGCGTCATCGCCGCCAGCAACCGTGACTTGGAACAGGCCGTGCGGGAGGGTCGCTTTCGCAGCGACCTTTACCATCGCCTGTCCGTTTTTCCCATTCACCTGCCGCCGCTGCGCGAACGGCGGGAAGATATCCCGCTGCTCGCGGCCTACCTGGTGACACGGAAAGCCCGCCAACTCGGACGCAATATCGATCGGATCTCCGGCGAAATTCTGGACCGGTTGACCGCTTATGACTGGCCAGGAAACGTGCGCGAGCTGGAAAACGTCATCGAGCGCGCGATCATTCTATTTCCCGGAAGCTCGATTCAACCACGCGCCGTCCAGTTGGGTTCAGTTTCCCCACCACTAGCGCACAAGCACCAGGCTCACGACGCCGCCGCTAATACCGGAGATATCGACACGCTGCAAGAGCGCGAGCGGGCACATATCTTCCGCGTCTGCCAGGCGACCGGCTGGAAGATCAAAGGCCAGGACGGCGCGGCGAGCAAACTGGGAATCAACCCCGGCACGCTGTACTGGCGAATGAAGAAGATGGGCATCCAGCGCCCAACGGCACACTGAGAGCTCGACCGGTCGGCGTCACTTTTAGCCAAGTGCCGATCGCCACTCGCTTGTGCAGTCGAGTCTCGCTGCAAAACAACTGTAATAGAAGAAAAACAAGGGAATGAGATTCCAATTCTGTGCAACCACAGTCTCGCCGTTCATTTCGTTTGTCGTTGTTAACCAGAGTTCTTTGGCCTCGCAGCGCGATTCTTGCGGGCTGGTCTAAGTGGTGCGATTTGAAGCTGCGGGTTTCTGATAAAATGCCAGAAGCTTGGTTAACTTGAGCCGCAAGCCGCGAGCCTTTAAGGGGACCTGATTGCGCAACAACAGCCGGCTCACATTAGTAGCCAGCAGAGGCCTTCACCGTTGGCCTCAACCACTTTCCGAAAGATTTCCATTTGTGTAGGGGCATTCTATAAGCTGCATCGCTTGGGTGGTCTTGCGGGATCGATCTGGAATTCTTCGGGACTTCTGATTAGGAGCGGCAGACAACAAAGCTGCGGGACACGGTCTTAAGATCCTCCACGAGCTCTTCCCGTTGGCCTTCAAGCTGAAACCGCAGGTTGTTCTCAGCAGAGGAATCCCATTGAGGAGGCGCGGGCAAGTCCGTTCAACAAATCCCTTTCCCGGTGAATATCGGAAAGCATGTAACGCCAGAGGACAGGTGATTCAGGGCACAACTGACAATTCTGAGCGTCGGGATTTGATGACAACTGGTGCCAAAATCCTTGCAGTTGGGTGCAGTTCCGTGCAGTTCGATGAAAAATCGTGCCTTTGTAAGCTGCACTCCACTGCACACTTATGCACGGCGCTGAAAATACGCGGTAGGTTCGATTCCCTTCACCCGCTCCAATATTTTCGTAACCAGCGACTTACAAATCCCAACCGAGTGTCTGCGGGTGTGCTAACGTTCTTTTATATTTGGTTTGCAATATGAAGTGAAAATTGCTACATATTGCTAACGAAAACGTGAGGCAGCGCCCGCGACAACACCGCTTGGATGGAGCCGCCGCTCGGTTCATTAATGACCAGCTAGGCAGTGGCCGTGCGGCGTTCCCACTTAGTGCGCTCGTCCAAGAAACCGGGCTTTCCGTCATCGCAGCCAAGAACCAGTTGCTGCGGTTGGGCGAGCAGGTGACCAGGGTCACTCGCGTGCATCAGTTCTTCCTGATAGTTGCCCCAGAACACCGAGCGATAGGAGCGCCTCCGCCTGCGTGGTGGCTCGACGACTATTTCGAGTGGCTGGGGCACCCGTATTACCTGGGCCTGCAGTCCGCGGCCGAGACGTATGGCTTCGCTCCCCAGGCGCTCCAGGTAACGCAGGTGGTGACGGATACTCCCCGCAGGGAGATTCAAGTGGGCCGTATTCGGGTTCGCTTCTTCGTCAAAGGGGCGGTAACCAGAACGCCAACTCAACCATTGGGGAAAGCGTTCGCCCCCCTTCGGGTCAGCACTCCCGCGGCCACGGCATTTGATTTGATTCGATACGCGGCACGCCTGGGCGGAATAGAGCGAGCGGTAGAAACGCTTGCTCCACTAATTGCGCTCGTACGTCTTCCCGATCTTAAAGCGGTGTTGAAAGCCGAGGCGGAGGTAGCAACTGCGCAGCGTTTGGGCTACCTACTCGAAAATGAGGGCCAGACCGAACTAGCCAATGCAGTTCAGGAATGGCTGCCAGCACGTTTGGATGTTGTTCCGCTCTCGTTATCACAGCCGGGAAGTGCAACCGGCGATCTAGTCCAGCGCTGGCGAATCCGCCGAAACGCAAGAATTCCGGGAACATGACACCACTCACACGCCGGGACGTCCTGGCTCACCAGACTGCGGTTCCATGGCCCAGCCAACGCCAGATTGAGCAGGACCTGCTTCTTTGTCGCGCCATGGTAGCTTTATTCAATGATGCTTTCCTGCGGAGCCAGATCGCCATGCGCGGCGGCACCCTGCTGCACAAGGTCTATCTGGCTCCTCCATGCCGATATAGCGAAGACATTGACCTGGTCGTATTTGGCGCACGCCCCGAAGCCCATATCCGGAAGGCCTTGAAACGGGTTTTGCGCGAGGCATTGGGAAATCCGACAAACTCGGCCTGGGGTGCGCTCAGTCTGGCTATACGTAATGCCGTCAAGCCCTCTCGGGTATTGCGGATGACGTATTCCGTGCCTTCAGTGATCGAGCAGGGTCTGAATGTGGAAATCGTGGTGGAAGCGAATGTGACGGAACGACGCCCGCATCGTCCGATCATCGAGATTCCCTTCGAATTCTCGTTCCGTGATGCGCCCCAACGTGCGAAGATCAACGGATATGACATCCACGAAATGCTGGGGACCAAGCTGCGGGCGTTGTTCCAGCGAAAGCGAGGACGCGATTTGTTTGATCTCTATTGGGCGCTGACGAAGGCCAAACCACGGGTGGATCCGGCTGCGGTGATTCAGTCTTTTCAGCATTACCTGCGACAGGAGGGCAACACCGCTGGCCGCGCCGAGTTCATGGAACGCCTCGAAGCTCACCTTGCGGACGGTGGCTTTTGTTCGGATATGGAACCCTTGCTCCGCGCGGGGTTAGTTTACGATCCGCGGGAGGCGGGCGATTACGTAAAGAGGCGACTACTCAGCCTGCTACCAGCGCGGTGATCTGGCCCATTGGTCAGCCAGACGTTTTCCAGGTGCAATGGACACGACCGCTGGATTAACCATCCTTGCGCTGATCACGCAGCGATCGAGGAGTCGCAGTTACTAGGCAATCCATGCAGTGGTTCCAGCGGACTTTTGCGAACAGTTCTTGGAATTGACGCAGAAAGACTCGTGATACTGTTGGCCAAACTCGCCTTCTCAAAACGCTTCACGTCCATGAGCAAGCCAGGTCTTGTCGCGGGCTCCGCGTCCGGGCGCAGTCGTTTCAGATCAAAATACTTCTTCGCGAGCTTGCGAACCGCGGCGCGGAGCTTGCCACGAGCGATTTGGATGAGTTTCCGTCCCATGGTCATAGGCCGCGTGCCCAGCGGCGAAATGCTTCGATCCACTCGGCACCATCGGGCGGAGGCTCGGGCAAAGTTAAATCCAGGATCGGGACAGACTGCCGCGATTTGCCGTGTGAGCACACGGCAACGATCTGTTCGTCATCAGTCATGTCTAGTCGCTCCACCGTGACCTCCACTCCCAGCACCTTGGTCTTGAACGGCAATCTGAGCCGCTCCTCGAGAAGAGTGAAAAAGCCCACGGTTTGCTCGGACTCCCCATAGGCGTCCACGGTGGCCCCCTCGATCATCTCCTCCAGTTTGGCAACAGACAGTCTTCGATGGTGTGGTTGATGTTTCGACATAACCTGGCTGTGCATGCCAGAATTTCCGCTCAGGATCAATCTTGGTCCAGCTGACCAAGACCGGTCGCGCCGCCTTGGAAGCACCGCCAGCGCAGGCCCTCCGCGAACTTTGGAATGCCCGGGTCACAAGAGGGATCATCGACGAATTCTGCCGCATCGACACGATCAAAGGCCAAAAAGGAAAAGGGCGCAAGGGCTTGACGTCTCCCGAAGAGCGTCGCCTCACCATTAAATCCGCGCTGGCAGACTGCCCGGTCGGTCGGTGGGTCGAGGTCGGGGAGTTCTCTCGCTATATGCGGGCGGGCGGCTTTCAGTTTGAGGTGACTCGCGATCCATGGGGGTTGTACATTTGCGACCCGCAATACGGCAGTCTCGGCTACGAGGGATACGGCGGCTGGAATATCCTCCAAGAGCGTTATCTACTTTGTTTGCTGTTCGAATACGCCGCGCCGCTTGGCGTCATCGATATCGCGTATGAGCATCCGGTCGGCGCGCGCAGCGATTTTCACGGGCAATGGGGTACGGATGACCTGATTTTCCTCAGCCGGTATGACGGCCTGCGTTACTTTCGATTCACCCCGCTCGGCGCATTTGTTCTTGGCCGGGCGGAGCATTACGAATCGGGCGAGGAAGCACCCGCCGTTTCCCTAACAGTGTTGCCCAACCGGCAGATCCGCATCGACCAGGGCGATCTGTCACCCGAGCAGAAATTGCTCCTTGAGAGTTTCGCCGAACCTGGGGGCACAGGGCTATGGCTGCTCCATGAGGGAAGGGCCATCAAGTCCGTGGAGAAAGGCGCTCGCATCGCGTAACTCCGCACCTTCCTGGCCGCCGGCGATACCCAACCGCTGCCGGAGTCCGTTGAAGGCTTTCTTGCGGCCGTGGAGAAGCGTGGGGCCGCCTGCATCTGCAAAGGGACCGCCCTTTTGATCGAGTGCACCACGCCTCAGGTCGCGGAAATGATCACCCAGAATTCCCAAACAGGAAGACTCTGCCAACGTACCGGCGAACGCTTTCTGGTCGTTCCCTTGGATAAAGAGAAGGCCTTCCGGGCCGCGCTCAACAGCATCGGTTATGGGATGCCCCAGGTTTGAGCGCATCCCCAATGGAAGAAAATGTCCTCAACATTCCTGCCGACGTGGCTTCCATCCGTCCGGCCCTGGAGGGCAATTATGGGGCAATTGCGCCTGGATAGGCCTCGGAACTTTGGTGCCAAGTGATGCCAAAATTCGTGCGCTTGGGTGCAGTGTCGTGCAGCGTCGCTTAAAATTGAGCCTTTGTAAGCTGCACAGCACTGCACACTTATGCATGGCGCTGAAACCCCGTGGTAGATTCGATTCCCTTCACCCGCTCCAACTTCAGATTCCTCAGAAATCCCCAGATTTGAAGGAAATTTGCGGCAAAATAAGAATCAAAGTAAGAATAACGACTTTCAGTTTTTCGCTCACCGAGGGCAAAATCCCTCTCCGGAAAAGCCAGCCGTTTTGATCGATGTGCTTACCCGATAACCTTCGGCTCAATCCAAACTTTTCTCCCCTGATTCAGTTCTCGTTGAACCGCCAGCCAAGCCATGCATCGGATTCACCAGCAAAGATGCCAATCAGATAGCTGTGGGTGGCCTTGCAGATTTGGTCAGCCGTTCCCGTATCCACAGCCCTTGAGTGCTTACAGGACCGGGTTCCATCAGCGGCCAGCCTAAGGGTCCAGCCTTTACAATTGCAGGAGGTGGTCCCGTCGGCGTATTTCAGGGTTTGGTGTTCGACGTTTGGATTGGAGTCGGAGGCAAAGCTCCAGACTCGGGTGATTTGTTTTGTCATGTGATCGGAGATTTTGTTCAGGGAGTTTCCACCTCCGCATTGGGCAACGGGAATGGGCACCGGATTGATTTGGAGCGGTAACTCTTTGGATTCAGCCAAATGATGTTACGACGATTTTTTTCAATTAACGGTGTTGTGAGCCGTGGGGGTAAAGTCGTCACCCCGTTGACTCACGGATAAAA
>DBMR01000113.1 GCA_002298785.1 Verrucomicrobia subdivision 3 bacterium UBA693 | reverse complement strand
GATTACGAGGTGGTGGTGGAACTGGATGCCTGGGCGGCCGATGACGTGCGGGGCCGGCGGCTGCATTCGAGCCAGGAGTTGACGGAGATGCCGAAGGGGATGCTGAGGGTGCGGCTCCGGCTGAACAGCCTGGAGGAGGTGGAGCGGTGGGTGCTGAGCATGGGGGGCCGTGGGACTGTAATTAAGCCAGACGCATTGCGGCTGAGGTTAGCACGGGTGGGGCGAGACCTGGTGGAGAAATACGGTGAAGGCACAGCAGCACGCGACCGTGATTAGGCCGTGACCATGCAACCGACTCGGTCGCGCCGTGTGCATCTTCTTGCCCGGGACGTTGTCATTCTCTCCTTCCAGACCGCTGCGGGTATGCTCGCCGCTCTTTCCTAGTCCCGGACAAGAATCGGCGAACACGGCGCTTTCCTCTCGGCAGCATGGGCACGGCTTGGCCCGAGGCGCTGCGAGAGCGATTGGTTAAGGCAATGCACGCGTTGTTCGAGCGATACGGCGGGCCGAGCGTGATCGCCGGCCGAAATGAGGGGTGAATGGGGAAAAGCTGGGATGCGGAAAGCTGAAATGGGAAAGACCGCGGAGAACGCGGAAGTGGATGGGAGTAGCTCCAGTTCACCGCTCAGGGGGGCAGCGGGCACTCCTCACAATGCTTGACATTTACCCAAGTTTCCTGTTTCCATCACGCTAGAGAAGCAAGGCTGCTTTTTTACTTGTGGATTGGGTGACTTCTCACATGGCGTGGGTCCAGGTCGGGGTAGGGACGATACCAAACCTCAGGTACCCTCTGCGTTTTATCCCTTGCTCCCCTGCGCCGCTCTCAATTCGTCCACACTTCGTTACTCGAAATGAAAACCTATAGTTATTCAGCAGCGCCCCTGGCGACACTGGCATTCGCGGCGCTGCTCGCGCAAGTGGCACCGGCCCAGACTATCATCGATAACTTCACGGATCCAAGCAACTGGGGGCCAACCACAAATAAGGGTGGCGGAAACTTTAGTGTCGCGAGCGGGCGGATGAGCTACACGTGCAGTTCGACCAATTCCAGTGCCGCGATCATTCCTCGAAACGCGCCGCTTCTTCCCACCACGCAGGACTGGAGCCTGAAGGTGGATGTTCACATCGATCCCTTCACCCTGACGTCCCCGCGTCAGTATGCCGACGTGTTTCTCGGGTTCGGCAAGACCGGCGACTGGCCTAACAACTATGTTATTTTCGAGTTCGACCGCGGTTGGTGGCAGAGTCCCAATGATTACGATATCGGCGACGACGTCAGAATCGACGGGGCTGATGCACCCGGCCTGTTCAATGTCAGCGGGTTGTCCTCCCCCGATGCGGCATTGCGCATGGAATACGTTGCCGCCACCCGCACGCTCACTTACCTCTTTGACGGTGATGGTGCCGCCAACGGCTACAGCTGGGTCGCGCAGGGCACCGCGAACCTTGCCAGTGGCACGTACAACATGAGCCTGAGCCCCACCGACACCTTTACGGTAATCCTCGCCGGCTCGTCGGAATTCCAGACCGTGACTGACGGTCAGGCCTACCTGTCCAACCTCGAGATCACCGTGAACCTAGCGCCTGGTTTCCTGGCAGACAAAACCATCAAAGCGACCATCACAAACGGCTCGCCCACAGCCGTAACACTCGCGTTCGGCAACACGACGTTTGCTCAGACAGGAAGTGTCGACGACGGATCCGGGGATTACACGTACACCCGGAGCGGACCAGACACTGGAGCGATTCACATGGTAAAGACAGCTCCGTCTTCGGTTGCTGGTAACATCTCGGATGTTTCCCTTAAGTTCTTGAGCTCAACAAACGGTACTTTCGTGAGCACTTTCTCTGAACCTGGCGGCTATCGCGGTACAAATTCGGGCACATTTGAAATTGTGAACCCGGTGGTTACAGATTTTACCTACATGACTATTAATGGCAGCGTGACCATCATGGGGTACATCGGTTCTGAACGTGCTATTAACATTCCCAGCACCATTAACGGATGGCCGGTTAACAGGATCGCGGAGTATGCGTTTGAATACAGCGACCTCACTAGTGTCACGATCCCGAACACCGTCACCCTTATCGGCAACTCGGCGTTCAGCGGCTGCGACAGTCTCACTAGCCTCACGTTGGGGAACAGCGTCATCAGCATTGGGGATTCCGCGTTCGGCTACTGCAGCAGCCTCACGAACATCACGTTCCCCAATAGTCTCATCACCATCGCGGGCTATGCCTTCTCAGGGTGCACCAGCCTGACGAGTATCCCGCTCGGCACCAACCTCACCACGATCGGGGATGCTGCCTTCGACTCCTGCACCGGCCTCACCAGTGTTACCATTCCCGGCAGCGTTACGAACATCGGGGACCTCGCTTTCTCCAGGTGCACGAACTTGACCGTAATCGCAGTGGATGCCGCCAGCACACATTACAGCAGCCAGGATGGGGTGCTGCTCGACAAAACCCGGACCACGCTTGTCCTGTTCCCTGGCGGGAAAGCCGGGCCCTACCTAATTCCCAACGGCGTAACCAACATCGCATCCTTTGCTTTCTTCGCCTGTGCCAACCTCACCACTATTACAATTCCCAACACCCTAATGGGGATCGGGTTCGCAGCTTTCATGCAATGCGCAGGACTCACTGCAATAGTCGCGGACCCGGCCAACACGCGTTACAGCAGCCTGGATGGGGTACTGTTCGACAAGACACAGACCGTGTTGCTGCAATATCCGGGAGGGAAAGCCGGAGGCTATGCGATCCCCAAGAGCGTCACCAGCATTGGCGACGCTGCGTTCGCTTACTGCGCCCGCCTGACAAACGTCACCCTACCCGGCAGTGTTACCAACATAGGGATTTACGCTTTCGCTGGCTGTGCCATGACGGACATCACAATCCCCAACGGTGTTACCCGTCTTGGTGAAGGCGCGTTCGCGTTTTGCGGATACCTCGAGACGCTTACACTCGGCACGAACTTGAAAAGCATTGGCCACACGGCCTTCTTTGATTGCATCGAGCTTAAGGGAGCCTATTTCCAGGGCAATGCCCCGACGCTCGACTATATGAATTTCGCGGAATCCCGCGGTTGCACCATTTACTACCTGCCTGGCACTTCGGGCTGGGGCCCGACCTTCGGCGGCCGTCCAACCGCACTGTGGAAGCCGCAGATACAGACCCCTGCTGCGACCAACGCCTCGCAGACAAATCAATTTGGGTTCAACATCGCTTGGGCCAGCGGAAAGACTGTTGTGGTCGAGGCCAGCCCGCGCCTTGCAAACCCAATCTGGCTTCCGGTTGGCACCAACACCCTCACCGGTGCTTCGTTCTACTTCTGTGACCCTGACTGGACCAACTACCCCGTCCGTTTCTACCGCCTCCGCTCCCCTTGAGCCCGACGGCTAACCGCATCCTGTTTTCTGGCAGCTGTCCATCGCCCAAACGCGATTCGACGGATGCTGCATCTTTTTGTCGCCCACGACCCCACAAA
>DBMR01000015.1 GCA_002298785.1 Verrucomicrobia subdivision 3 bacterium UBA693 | reverse complement strand
GGTCAGTCCCTAGTATTGACAACTCCCTCGTCGCACTCGGCCTCCTCATAACACGAGGTCCGCCAGCCGCCCCCTCTGCCTGCCGTGCTTTGATTGACACCCCAAGACCGGCTCTGAGAGACTCCGCGCTGTGATGACGAAGAAACCGTTGGTTGGAAGTGTGCTCCTGGCGTCAATGATCTGGGCATTCGCGATCCAGACCCAGGGCGCAGGTGTGGACTCGACGCTGTGGTACACGCAACCCGCTCGAAGTTGGGAAAAAGAAGCACTGCCGATTGGCAATGGCCGGCTGGGCGGGATGATTTTCGGGGGTATCCAACGCGAGCAAATCCAGTTCAACGAGAACACCCTTTGGATCGGTGACGAGCACGATACCGGCGCGTATCAGGCGTTTGGCGATTTGTTCATCGATCTCGGCGAAGGCACCCCTGCGGCCACTGACTACCGGCGCGAACTCGACCTCAGTCGCGCGGTGCACACCGTCACTTACACCCAGAACGGGATTCATTATCGCCGCGAGTATTTCGTTAGCCACCCGGCGCAGGTAATGGCGCTGCGGTTGACAGCGGACAAAGCTGGCGCTTATTCGGGAACGGTGCGGGTCACCGACACCCACCAGGGCAAAGTCGCGGCCGAAGGCAACCGTTTGACGGTCACGGGCACGCTTGCCGGCTACAAGTACGAGCCCAAAGGCCCTGATTATAGCATCGCGCTGGCCTACGAGGCGCAAGTGCTGGTCCTGCACGACAGCGGCACGCTAAAGACCGCGGACGGAAAGATCACGTTTGAACGGGCCAACAGCCTGACGATTCTGCTAAATGCCGGCACCGATTTTCTGAACGAGCGCGGGCGCGGATGGCGCGGGGAGAATCCGCATGGACGCGTCACCGCCCAACTCCAGGCCGCGGCGACGGCATCGCCAAAGAAGCTGCTGTCGGAGCACCTGGCGGATTATCAGCGGTTGTATGACCGCGTGACGTTGAAGCTCGGGGAGTCCGCGAACGACCTGCCCACGGACCAGCGGTTGCTGAAGCACAGCAACGGCGCGCGCGATCCGGGACTCGAGGCGCTGGTGTTCCAATATGGCCGTTACCTCATGATCTCGTCCTCGCGCGACGCGCTCCCCGCGAATCTCCAGGGCTTGTGGAACAACTCGATACGCCCGCCCTGGCGCAGCGATTACCACACCGACGTCAATGTCCAGATGAACTACTGGATGGTGGACCAGGCCAACGTTAGCGAGTGCTTCCTGCCTTACGCAAAATGGTTGAATTCAATCCGCGAGGTCCGCAAAGCCGAGACCCAGCAAGCCTTCAAAACCCGCGGCTGGACGATGCACGCTGAGAACGGCGCGTTCGGAGGTTCCACCTGGGAATGGGTGGAGTCCGGCAGCGCGTGGTGCATGCAAAACGTCTGGGACCACTACGCCTTCACGGGCGACAAGGAATACCTGCGCCAACTCGCCTATCCGATGATGAAAGAGGTTTGCGAATTCTGGATCGACCGGCTCAAAGCCTTGCCAGACGGCAGCCTGGTGGCGCCCAACGGTTACTCGCCGGAACACGGCCCGCGGGAAGACGGCGTTTCGCACGATCAACAGCTCATCTGGGATTTGTTCAACAACACCATCGAAGCCGCGGACGCGCTGGGTCTGGACCGTGAATTCCGCGATGGACTCGCCGCCCGGCGCGATCACCTGCTCGCCCCGAAGATCGGCAAGTGGGGCCAGTTACAAGAGTGGATGGTGGATCGGGATGATCCGAAAGATACCCACCGCCATTTGTCTCACCTGGTCGCGGTCCATCCCGGCCGGCAGATCACGCCGTTGACCACGCCCGCGCTGGCCAAGGCGGCCCGCGTCTCGCTCAACGCGCGCGGCGACACCAGCACTGGCTGGAGCACGGCCTGGAAAATCAACCTCTGGGCGCGACTACACGATGGCGACCGGGCATATAAACTTATGGGAAACCTGGTCCGGCTCACCGGCGATACGCGCATGAATTACAACGATGGCGGCGGTTTGTATGCGAACCTCTTCGACACGCACCCGCCATTCCAGATCGACGGCAATTTCGGCTACACCGCCGGCATCTGTGAGATGCTGCTCCAAAGCCATGCCGGCGCCATTCACCTCCTGCCCGCGCTGCCCAAAGCCTGGCCCACAGGCAAAGTGACCGGCCTTCGCGCCCGGGGCAATGTGTTGGTGGACCTCGAATGGCGCGACGGCAAACTGGTCAAGGCCAGCCTGCACACGGGCCAGGACGGCACCTACAAGATTCGCCGCGGAGACCAGGAGACGGAACTCCAGTTGAAGCGCGGCAAAACCATCGTCCTTAAGTAAGAGCCACCGGGCACGGCGCAACACCGCGCTGCCGCATCACGTGCGCTTGAGTTCGAAGGGCGGAGCCTCGGTCATTTTTTCGTCCGGCGCGCGGAATGGATCATCCTGTTCGAGCAACCATTTCAAACCATCCTCCAGGACGCGTTTCGTGTGCTCGATATTGATGCCGACGTGATCCGTCTCATACCAGGTGATCTTCTTGGGTTCCAACGCGGCATCCTGCAAAGCCTTCCCAGCCGCCGCCGGAACCAGGACATCGTAGCGACCATTCTGAAAGTAGACGGGCGTGGGAGAAATCCGGGCGGCATAATGGATTGGGTCCGCCACCCCGATGAAATACCGCACCACCGGCGTGAGACACCCAATCACGAACCCCACCTTGCGTTCCTGGAACGGAGTTAATTTCGGCAACGGCGGCTTTTCCGGGTCCAGATTTTTGCCATCGATCAAACCCAGCGCAACCGCCACGCCGAGGTGATTGGCGTACGAATCCAGCAGCTTTCTGAAATCGCCGCCGCCATAGACCATTACTCCCGCGCGCAAACGTTTCTCCCGGGCCATCACCGTGCTCCCGGTCACCGCGCCGTAACTCGCCCCCACCAGGTAAATGCGCTGCGGATCGATGTCGGACCGGCTGGCGAGATAATCGATCAAGCGCCGCGTTTCGTTCACGGTTTTGGCCGCGCGCACTGAAAACGCCCGGAGCCGGTCCCGGAGCGACGGCTTGCCCGAAAGCTTGCGTTCGCCCTGCGTATATTGGTCGAAACAGACAAAAGCAAACCCGGCCTGGTTAAACGGGGCGGTGATTTCCTTCAGGAAATTTTTGTTCTGGCCGATGCCGTGCAAAAAGATGACGACCGGAAGTCGTCTTCCCGGATGGGTCGCCGGCACCGTCATCAACGTAGGAACCTTTTCGCCCTGGTAACCATCGAAAGTGAACTTGCTGAGGGTATAAGCCTGACTGGGCGTTTCACGGTTTACCTCAGTCGTTTCCAGCACGGTGAGATTGAGCGCCGCGCCGGGATCGTAATTATCGAAGTAATGCGCGTCCCGGTATGCTTTTACCGCCCACAGCAGAACCACCACCGTCAGCAAAACGCCCAACAGAATTTTTAGAATTTTCTTCCACATAACCAATACGCACTCCCGAATTCCCGATGCCGACGCCCGGCATCATCCACCGCGGTTCTTTCCCCCGCCGGATGGCAGTAATTTATAGCGAATTTTCACTCCTCGCGGCGTCTGGCTCGTCCCGAGAATCTGCAACACACCCCGGCCACCTTCCCGGGTACGGAACAGCCAGGTGTCCGTCTTGGCGGTGATGGGTGTAAGGCTGGTGATCCTGGCGACCGCCGAAGGTGCCAAGCCTTTCGCAGCGATCACGTCGCGCACCGTAATCGTCTCCCACGCATTACTTGAGGCCGGCACCACCGCCATATCCATGCACAATACCACGCACCGCCCCTGACCGATCACCCCGAGCACATCGAGCCGGTTGGACCGGATCCACGCCCGGGCTTCCGCATCGTTCTCCCCCAGCAACATGCTGGTGCCCCGATGACCGGTATCCAGATCGAGCATTTCGGCAATCCGCCCTTCCGAAGACCGCAGCACCGTCTCGACGACCCCCTCAAACCCGGCTCTCACCGCGGCTCTTTGCGCAGCCTGCTGCTGCACCAACCAGAACACCGATACCGCGATGCCGACCGCGGCCAGCGCGGCCAGCACCCTCCAGTGGATGGCACGCCGACGCCGCAATACCAAACCACCCGCCAGCATGACTACCGCCATGACCAGCATCGCCACGGCATTACCCCAGGCGGTCAAGATCAACAGGCCGATAATAGCGAGCGCGACCGAAATATTCGGCATCCCCGACCACAATTTCCCCAGTGCCCGGTCGAAAACTGTCGGCGGAAGAGTGGTTGCACTTCCACCCCCCGCCGCCGCTTGACTGCCCGCCCGCCACAAGCGCCACGCACAAACCGGCAGCAGAAAACCTGACAGGCAGATCAACACCACCACCACCGCTTCATCCCAGGCTGGCCGCCATGTGAAGTGCTCCTCGACCAGCGCGCTGACGAAGAATCCCATCAGGCCGATGATGGGTATCGCCGCGAGCATTGCCGAGTAAGCACCAACTTTTAGCCACGACTGCTGGGTCTCCAAACTCGCACATCGTTGCATCAGGAGTGACAGCGCGGGTGCGGCGCCGGCCAAGGCCACGACGGCCAGTATCAGTCCCGTACGCGAGACCCCACCGTACAAAAGAATACTCAGGCCCGCGAACATAACAGACCCCACGCAGGCCATGACCACGCAAAATGCCCCCCAGGGCACCTGAATTGCGGGAGCGGGAGGGGCGTCCGCACCGCCCAAATGCGGCCGACACTTCGCGCAAAGCCCGACGCCCGTTTCCTCAGGAAGCGGTGCGCCGCATTGCGTACAAAGTTTTGCGTCGGGCATGGCGGAGATAATTCTTACCGGTTCCTGGCCGGCTTCAGAAGCCAAACCCGCAAAAATTTGAGCGCAGTTCAGGCTGGGAGTGGGAGCGCCTTAACAATTTTGTTCCGAAGCAGCAGGTGTCGACCAGAATCCGAGGAGTTCGTCGGCAGCAACAGAGAAGGATCGGACCGCACGCTTTTGACGCCGGCGCAGGTAAGTCACGAACGGCGATAATCGAACGGCAGCGGCCGGGTGGCGTTCCTGGAAATCCTCGACCGTTAAGCGCATGACTTCCAAATCCTGGATCGTGCCCATTTTGCGCTGGTAATGGGCCAATCGGCGCAACTCTCGCCTGGTCCGTCCGGACACTTGAAGCGGCAACGACTCGACAATGTAACGAAACTTCTTGAAGGCCACCCGGGTGCGATGAATCGTGCGCAAGTTGGAAACGTCGATCGCCCGATGACGTTCCAGAACCACCGCAAACGCTTTATCGGCGCAGTGCAAGGCGGCGGAACGGTAATGCTCTTGCGCTCGGTGGTTGGCGGGATCACGCTCGATATGCTCCGAAAGGGCCACGACCCAACGCTCCACTTTCCCGGCTTCGAAATCTTTGATGTGTTGCGAAGTGGCTTTGACCAACCGACGCTGGCGGCGTTTCAGGTGATCTCGCAACAAAACCAGGCTTTCAAATCTCGAACCCTGAGCTTTGATCACCGAGCGCAGCATCTGAAAATCCCGCAGGTCACCCAGGGCTTCCAATTGCCGCTTCAGAATCTTGCGCGGCTTCTGGGTTTCGCCCCCCGCCACCAGCGCGCCCAAAAGCGCAAATTGCGAGATCAATCTCCGGATGGCCACCCGCAATTCATGGATCGATTCGGTCGAAGGCCTTTTGCGACATTCGCGCAAACGCACCCGGTAGGTTCTCCACCGGTGATGCAGCATCTGCACCAGCCAAGGTCCGATGTCCACAAAAACCTCGTAAATATTGGTTGTATTACTCCGTTGGCGGCATCGTCCCGGGCAAATCCGCGGCTGGTTCCGGAGGGGCGGGGGCGACTGGCGTCGGGTCAACTATCGGCGCTGCCACCGGGAAGTCCATTACCAGGGGTTCGTCCATCAGCCGGCTCCGGCTCGTGGTGGAACGTTGGCCAGCCGCAGTGGGTGGCGGCTTTTTAACTGTAGCTTTTCGCGCCGGACGAGTCTTGCGCGCTTTTGCCCTGGCCACCGCTTGCAGGCATCGCTCCAAATCTTCCTGGGCCTGGGCGGCCGTTCTCTTGGCTTTCTTGGCCGCCTTTTTCGCCAGCTTGAACGCTCTGCGCGCGGATTTGTAGCGCGCTTTCGCCAGCCGCGCCAATTCCTTTGCGCTTTGAGCGGCCTTCTCCAGGGATTGCGCCCTGGCAGTCGCGGCCGCGACCGCTTCACCTGCCTTGGTTGCGTCGATCTTTGTGTTGGGCGCTTTCATAATTTTAAGTGGTCCCGAAACTCTTCACCCGGCGAGCCGGAGGCCTCCCCGGGTTCATGATTGGTGTGCGCGCTGTTTGTAGCGGAACTTTAATCTCGGCTGCGGTGCAGGGCAAGGCGTTACCCCAGCCCCAGGCTTCAGCCCGATTTATCAAGCCTCCCGCGTCCGGTTACTCCGGATACAAATCATTCCGCTGCGACGCACACCACGGTCATTCCACGGATAAGCGCCTCGACACACCGGGCAACGTTTGTTAACTAGCGCGGGTGCGATCCGTGCTAATAAAGGACATTTCCCGCCTGGTCGTGAAGGTGGGCACCGGGGTGTTGACCGATGCCCGCAAACAGCCCGACCTGGCGCAGATGGAACAGTTGGTGAGCCAGCTCGCCGAGCAGCGCCGGGCAGGCCGCGAAGTCGTGCTGGTCTCTTCCGGCGCGGTGGGCGCCGGCATGGGCGTCCTGGGCCACGCACGACGGCCCCAGGAATTGGCGGAACTGCAGGCCTGCGCCGCAGTCGGACAATCCCGCCTGATGGCCACTTATGAAAAACTCTTCGGCGCTTTCGGCCTCGGCGTAGCCCAAATCCTCCTCACGCACGACGACCTCGAACACCACGAACGCCATCTCAACGCGCGCAACACCCTCGTCACGCTGCTCCGCCACGGCGTGGTGCCCATCATCAATGAAAATGACGCCGTGTCTTTCACCGAACTGAAATTCGGCGATAACGACAAGCTCTCCGCCCTGGTGGCGTCCCTGTTGCCGGCCGATCTGCTGGTAATCCTGACCACTGTCGACGGGGTGATCGAAAACTTCGGGAAGCCGGGCGCCAAAACCATCTCGAAACTCGAACGCATCGACAGCACCCTCGAACAAATGGCGGGCGGAACGGACAGCGCCACCGCTGTGGGCGGCATGGCTTCGAAGGTCGAAGCAGCCAAAATCGTAGTCCGCGCCGGCATCCCGCTGGTCATCGCCTCCGGTCGAAAAAAACACACCCTCGCCAGGGTTATGAGCGGAGCGGACGAAGGCACGCTCTTTGTGCCACGGCCGACCCGCATGTCGTCGCGCAAACGCTGGATCGCTTTTTTTCATCATCCCGCCGGCAGTCTGTTTGTCGACGCGGGCGCCCGCAAAGCCTTGCGCGAATCGGGCAAGAGCCTGCTCCCGCCAGGAATCGCCCGGTGCGAAGGCGACTTTTCCGCGGGGGAAGTGCTCCGGATCTGCGACGCCAACGGCACGGAGTTCGCCCGCGGCATCGCCCAATTCAGCGCTGCTGAAATTCGCGCGGGCAAACTTTCCCGGACCGAAGTGGTGCACCGGGACAACCTGGTGGTGTTGTAAATCCCTTATGACGAAGAAGACTCGGCGTCCTGCCCCGGTTTTGCGGCGCGGCACGGGCGGTGCCATCAAGGCCCTCATGGAAATCATGGCACGGCTGCGCGCGCCCGACGGTTGCCCCTGGGACCGCGAGCAGGACCATCACACGCTCCGATGGCACGCCGTCGAGGAAGTCTACGAGTTGCTCGATTCCATCGAAACCGGCGACGATCACGAAATGGTGGAGGAACTGGGCGACTTGCTGCTCCAAATCATCTTTCACTGCCAGCTCGGGAAAGAGCGCGGCGCCTTCGACCTCGAACAGGTGACGCGGCGTGTCGTGAAGAAACTGATCCACCGCCACCCTCACGTGTTCGGCGATGCGGACGTCAAAGACGTGGACCAGGTGCTGGGAAATTGGGAGAAGCTCAAACGCGCGGAAAAGGTCGGCACCCGGCACGAACGCCCATCGGCGTTGGACGGCATCCCGCGCCATTTACCAGCTTTGCTGCGCGCCGAGAAACTCCTCAAGAAAGCCCGCCGCGCTCACCTCATCGACACCCCACCCACCGGCGCCCAGCGTGGTCTGACCAAGCCGAAAATCGCGGCGGAATTATTTCGGCTCGCCCAGGCGGCACAAGCCCAGGGCTGGTCGGCGGAGAATCTCCTGCGTGCTGAGCTCGCCCGGCAGGAAAAGCGTTGGCGCAAAGAAGAACGAAAAGCGGCGCCGCGCTGACCGGGCATACGTCCGCTGAGCCCACGGCACCGCACCGCCTCAGCGCGCGTCTGTCGGCCGGAACCACCAGCTCATGGCCGAACCCAATTTCCAGGCGCCGGCGGATAGGATGCACAGGAACGCCACGCTCCCTGCCACCGGCACCAGCATCAGCCCCGCGGCCTCGTCAGCCACCGCCAGCCACAAAAAGATCACCAGGATCGGTTCCAGCAAAAAGCCGGCGCTGGCCGCGCGTTCATAAAGGTCATAAGCCTCGGCACTGCGGGAAGCTCGCAATCGGGCGCAAAACCAATACGCCAAACCCACCACCCCGGGACCAGCAACCAGCACCCCCATCGGACCCAAGAGCGGGATCAGCACCACGCTGGTGATGACCACCAGCGGTGGAGTCAGGAAGCCCCACAAAGTCGAAGTCAAACCTTTGGGCCCGCCAAGCCACGACCGACGGACTCCCCGGTGTTCCTCCCCGTCAGAATCTTCAACCTCAGGAGCTATCGAAACTGCCGTGAGCGACGGGCTTTCCGCTTCGCGAGCGATAAACTTTGCTCCGCAGGCCCTGCAGGACATTTCCTGGCCTTCCCAGGACGGAGCGCCCTCGTAATGTTGCCCGCAATGAGGGCAAAAAAATGAAACCTCGGCGTTCATACCTACCCGCGCCGGGAGACGATCATCCCCGCGAGCCACACCAAAGCCATTCTCAGAAACACACCCGGCCCGCCGAGGAGGATCGAGAAGGCCAACACGAACACAAAAGCCGCGCCCGCCACTATGAAATGCGTCCACCACCACCCTTCCCCGCCGCGCACCAACACATACCTTCCCGCCGCATACGTGATCCCGAACCCCAACACCGCGCCGCTCCAGTAACTGCGATAGATGAGCCATCCTTCCTTGGCCAAGGCGAAAACTGCGATGACCAGGATGGGGACCACGACTCCAAGCAGAATAACAAACAGCATCCCGGTCATGACCTGCACCCCACGCTGCGCAGGTCCCGTCGCCGCTGCCGGGTACGGCTTACCACCGCCGGTATGCTGCCAATTGCACAGCGGACAATGGTCACGGTTGGGCATTGGCGCCCCACAGCGCGGACAGTGAAATCCGGTTCCAGCCTTCGCGGATGGCTGATCCCTGGCAGGGCCGATGCGGACCTCGAAGGAGGTGCCGCAATCCGGACAGGTAATACTCAACTGTTCCGCTCCTGCTTGTAGACCAATGATCTTCCCGCATGTCGGACATGCGGTTCGCAAATCGTCCTGATCAACTTGTTGCATAGTCCCCTGCACCCCTTTCCTCCGGGCTTTGTGGAAGAGCCGTGCGGCCCGGCGCCTGGTTGGATGGTTGCGGCTCAATCTTACACCCCCTGCGCAAGGTGACGAATTGAAAAAACTAATCAGCTCATCGGTTTCTCCAATCCTGACGAGCAAACGCCCAGCAGAGCGAATTGCCCCGGTCTGCGAGTACGGAAAGTGAACAACCGCGCCGTCCCTGCGTGTCAGCCCAGCTCAGGCCGAGCCGGTCAGTTCCTTCAAATCCGCGCGCACCGTTTGATAGGTGGTATGATAGGCGAGCACCCGTGGGTCGGGCTCGATGCCCCAGCGCTGGCAAGCCTCACGATAAAGCTCCGGCCACCAATTGCGATGTTGCGTGAGCCCTTTCTGCCGCCAGTGGTCCCAGTTCATCAGCACCCGCGACCAGCATTCATCCCCGTACTGCACCGCCTTTTGCGGGTCCGAGAAATCTTTCACATACCAGTCCCGTCCAATCCGCGCGTGCAACACTTCGTCCGCCCAGTCATAATCCTGAAACAGGGCGGCGAGCGGATTGCGCGAGGCCAGCCCCACTTCCCATTCAAAGCGCTTCCCGTTTTTGGGCATCAGCCCTTGCTCGATAAAGTACAGGACCGCGTGCCGCTCGATGGGTTTTAGCTGCGTGTTCAGGCACAACGCCCAGGTGTGATTCACCATCACTTTCTCGGGCCAATTCAAGCCGATCTGCAAAAAGCCCACCTCGCCCATCATGGCATGCCGCGCCTCGTCCCACAGTTGCCGCGTCATGTCCTGGTAATAGCCCCACGGTTTCCCGCTGGTTTCCGTAATGATGCTGGCCATCATTTCAGGCACGTCGATCTCCCGCAACCGCTTGTAAAACATCATCAACGTCTTGGGTTCCGGCGGAAAACTTTCGTCGTAAAGAAACACCTCGGCATTGACCCCCATGTTGTAAGGATCAGGGAACCGCGCATCGCGACGGGGCACGCCGTCAAAACGATAGGGATTGACCGAATGCTGGCGCACCAACCGGTGCTGGACCGGAGTGGCGGTGCCGTCCAATTCGCCCGCGGCCTCGAGACTTTGATCCAGCAATTTGCACCAGTCCTGCAAGCGCGCCCGCGCTTCCGCGTTCACCAGGGTCGAAATGCATTCGACCCCAAATTTGGTCATGTCCGCGAGCTCCAGCAGGGCAAAGCGACAGAGGCGCACCGTCGGTTGATCCGCCAGATGATTCGTATCGGCCAGGTGCCGTTCCAACGCCCGCTTCAACGCCGGGAGTGCTTTCTCATAAAGGCCCACCAGTAGTGGCCCCGTTTCCGTCACGCCCAGAATTTCGTCAAAAAGAACTTCCAACGCCGGATCCGGCACCGCTTCCAATCCCAGCGGCGGTTCCCGCATCTCGCCCACTCTTTTGCGCAGCACGGTCGTGTGTTCCGCGCACAGGTGGGCGTGGAAACTGAATCCCATTTTTAATTCGTAGAGCGGTTCAGCCGTGATTCGCGCCGTGAAGATCTGGTGCAGCCGCTTGAACGCATAATGATACCGCTTCAACCGCCGCACGCATTCCTCCACCGCCAGGCCGGGTTTCATCGCCTGGTTCATGTTGCAAATGCCGGCGAGGACCGGCAGGCTGGGAACATTCTTGTAAAGGTTCATGGGCCAGTGGTAGTTGCCGCGCAGGTTAACACTTCTTACTCCCGGCGTCCAACTTTCCGAATCCTGTAAATTTTACCCGTCAACTGGGTCGAGCCTGCCTGCGGTTTACCAGAATATCCAAGCACCTTTCCAAACGACATAGATGCCCAGTAGAAAGTTCGTGATGGCATGCGCGGTCATGGCATCTCCCAACCGGTCCTTCCTCCAGACCAGCCATTGGTACGCCATGCCGCAGAGCATCCCCGCCAGCCATTGGTAGTGGACGAGCCCAAAAATGGTCGAGGTCACGACAAACGAAAGCCAATGTCGCTGCTTTAAGGGCATCGCCAGGAAATCGATCTTCACCAGGTAGCGGTACAGAAACGATCGGTAAAACACTTCCTCCAATGGCGGCACCACCAGCGAAGAACCCACGATCCGGATGACGATAATTGACCAGGCGGCGGCGGAATTCTGCCCAAACTGCTCAAACGGATCCCACAATTTCGCCGGCGGCTTGGACATTTTCGCGTAGTACGGGTCGAGACCGACCCAGATCAACAACACCACCACCCCAACCACCACCGCCTCCCAGCTAAACGCCCAGCGCACCTCGCGGGTATACGGCCACATTTCGTAAACCAGCCAGACGCCGACAAAGGTCTTAACCCCATACATCCAAAACCGGGACGCCTCGCCAAACTCTCCCTGTAAGAACGTCATCCCGAGGAAAATGAAAAACGGTATCATCCGCGCGTGCACGGGCGATTTTTCCAGATGCTTGCCTAAAAACCTCATAATGTTCCCTACCGTTGTGGCGCAAAGTAGAATTGGAGAATCGATAATGGTCAAGTAGCGAAACACTTCCACGCGCCGAGGTGCCGCATTCTCGACTTTCCACTGGGGGCAAATTCGTGTCTAGTGTCGCGGATGATGACCAAAACGGCATTAATGTTCGCTGGGCAAGGCGCCCAGACGGTTGGCATGGGCAGGGATTTGGCGGAGAGTTTCCCCTCCGCGAAAGCGTGGTTCGACCGCGCCAACGCCGCCCTGGGCTATGACCTGACCGCCATCTGCTTTCAAGGACCCGAAGCGGAACTGACCCGCACCGAGAATGCGCAACCCGGCATCTTCCTCGCGAGCTGGGTGGCTTACCAGGTGCTCGCTGAAAAAGTGCCCAACATCTCCTTCCAGGCCACTGCAGGGTTGTCCCTGGGCGAATTCACCGCCTTAACCGCCGCCGGAAGCATCAGTTTCGAGGACGGCCTCCAGGTGGTGCGCCAACGTGGTCGTTTCATGCAGGAAGCCTGCGATGTCACCCAGGGCGGCATGGCCGCCATCATCGGCCTGGACGAAGGCCCCACCCGCGAAGTGTGCGAACAAGCCGGAGTCTCGCTGGCCAACTTGAACTGCCCGGGGCAGTTGGTGATTTCAGGCGCCGCTGACAAGATCGAGGCGGCCTGCGACTTGGCCCGGACTAGAGGCGCACGGCGCGCGCTGCCCCTGGTGGTGGCCGGCGCGTATCATTCTCCGCTCATGGCCAGCGCCCAACCCAAACTCTCCAGCGTCCTCGCTAAAATCCAATTGGCCGCGCCGAAGGTCCCAGTGATCGCCAACGTCACCGCTCAACCGCACGGTGAACCCGCCGACATTCGCCGGCTTCTCGTCGATCAGGTCACTGCCTCGGTCCGGTGGGAAGAATCGATGCGCTACCTGCTGTCCCAGGGCTTCACCCGGTTTATCGAACTCGGGCCCGGCACGGTTCTGACCGGGTTCATGAAGCGGATCGACAAAACGGCGCAAGTTATTAATGTAGCCGATGTTGCCAGCTTGGAAAACGCGGTAAAGACGCTTTCCACCTGAGCCAACTGAGCACTATCGACACCACGATCAAACTCCCACACTCCAACTAATCGGAGAGGAAGCTTGATCCGGTGGCCTTAATCCCGTATCACGTTCGCCGCATGAGTCAATTAGCCAACCAGGTGGCGGTGGTGACGGGCGCCGGACGCGGCATCGGCCGCGCCATCGCGCTCAAGTTCGCCGCTGCCGGTGCGGACGTGGTTTGTGTTTCGCGCACCGCTGAAAACTCCGAAAAGGTCGCCAACGAAGTCCGCGCCTTGGGCCGGAAAGCCTGGGCGGTGGCCGTTGATGTTTCGGATACCGTGGCGGTTATGGCTGCGGCGGAGAAGATTCTCGCCGAGGTCGGCAAAGTCGACACCCTGGTGAACAACGCCGGGATCACCCGAGATAACCTGTTGATGCGCATGGGTGAAGCGGACTGGGACACCGTGCTGGATACGAATCTGAAGGGCGCCTTTTCGTTCACCAAGGCGTTCTCCCGGTCGTTCATCAAACAGCGTTCCGGGCGCATTATCAACGTTGCCTCCGTGATCGGGTTGATTGGCAATGCCGGCCAATGCAACTATGCCGCCAGTAAAGCCGGTTTGATCGGATTCACCAAATCCGTCGCCCGCGAATTGGCCTCTCGGGGCATCACCGCCAACACCCTGGCGCCGGGCTTTATCGAAACCGATATGACAGCCGAGTTGGGTGAGGCAGTAAAAACTGAATTGGTGAAGACCATCCCGCTGGGTCGCATCGGCCAGGCGGAGGATATCGCGGAAGCCGCCTTGTTCCTGGCCGGACCGGGTGCCAAGTACATTACCGGCCAGGTTTTGACCGTGGACGGTGGCATGGTCATGTGAGAAAACTGAGTTCCTGGCGGAGTGGCCAGGATCAGAAAAGATTTTTGATTTTCACGCTGGCGGGATTTTGGCTAACGAAAAAATAGCCATTCAAGGCTTGACGCCTTCGTTCGCGTGGCATAGACACACAGCAAATATACGAACCGGAGAAAACCATGGCTGAAAAAACTATAGAGCAAAGAGTCAAAGACATCATTGTGGAACAATTGGGCGTCAATGCCGATCAAGTGACGCCAGAGGCCAAGTTTATCGAGGATCTGGGCGCGGACTCGCTGGATACCGTGGAATTGGTCATGGCTCTGGAAGAAGAGTTCGGCAACGAAATCCCCGATGAACAAGCCGAGAAGCTCCAGAGCGTCGGCGACGTGATCAAATACATCGAAGATCTTCAGCAGAAATAATTCCCCAGAATTAAATAAGATTGTCAGTAGGACGTTTTCGGGGCAGCTTGAACTAATTCAGGTAAGCTGCCCCGTCTTTATTATGGCCAGTAATTCGACAGATCGTAGAGTTGTCATCACCGGATTAGGCGTCGTTTCCCCGCTGGGCAACGACGTGGAGACCTTTTGGAAAAATTTGATCGCCGGCGAATGCGGCGTGGACCGCATCGCCGCTTTTGATCCCACGCCGTTCATCACCCAGATCGCGGCTGAAGTCAAAAACTTCGCCCCTGCCGAGGCCTTCCCGAGCCCAAAAGAAATCCGCCGCACGGATCGCTACGCACAGTTCGGCGTCCATGCCGCCTGGCAGGCCATCAAGGATTCCGGGCTGGATATGACCAAGGTGAATCTGGACGATTTTGGCGCCATCATCGGCTCCGGCATCGGCGGCCTGCAGACCACTACCGAGCAGCACAAAATCCTCCTCGACCGCGGCCCTGGTCGACTCTCGCCGTTCATGATCCCGATGCTGATCTCGAATATGGCCTCCGGCCTGGTTTCGATGTATCACAACCTGCGCGGCCCCAATTTCGCCACCTGCTCCGCCTGCGCCACCTCGAACCACGCCCTCGGTGAAGCCTGGCGCACTATCAAGATGGGTGACGCCACCCTGATGCTCGCCGGCGGCGCCGAAGCCACCATCGTCCCCATCGGCATCGGCGGCTTTTGCGCCATGCGCGCCATGAGCACCCGCAACGACAACCCGAAGGCCGCCTCCCGGCCCTTCGACAAGGACCGCGACGGCTTCGTCATGGGTGAAGGCTCCGGGATCCTCGTGTTGGAAGAACTCGAACATGCGCTCCAGCGCGGCGCCCGTATCTACGCCGAATTGGCCGGTTACGGCAACACCGCGGACGCCTACCACCTCACCTCTCCCTCCGAGGGCGGTGAAGGTGCCGCCCGCTGCATGAAGGTAGCCCTCCGCAGCGCCAGGATGAATCCCGAGGAGATTTCCTACATCAACGCCCACGGCACTTCCACACCCCAGGGTGACATCGCCGAAACCATGGCGGTCAAAACGGTGTTCGGCCCGCACGCCCGCAAACTGGTGGTCAGCTCCACCAAAGGTGCCACCGGCCACATGTTGGGCGCGGCCGGCGCGGTAGAAATGATCGCGTGCACCAAGGCCCTGCAGACCAACACCGTGCCCCCCACCATCAACTACACCGTGCCGGACCCGGATTGTGATCTTGATTACGTCCCCAACACCGCCCGTGAATTGAAAGTCGACGCCATCGTCAACAATTCGTTCGGCTTCGGCGGTCACAACGCCAGCGTTGTGGCTCGCAAATTCGTCGGCTGATTAACCTCCCTCAAGCCGTCACGCATAACCGCAGGACGGCCATCGGGGGAGGGGGAAAGAGGAACCACGGAACACGCGAACCACGCGGAAGGGGAGACCATCCAGACGGGGTTTTTACCCGTGTGATTCAGGTAGACCGTGGTTTACCCGTCTGCTGCCTTTTCCGACCTTGGAGTCGGGTTTTTTTGTCCGCGTATTTCGCGTGTTCCGTGGTTTACCTACCCCCAGCCACGCTGTGGAAGGCTTCGG
>DBMR01000027.1 GCA_002298785.1 Verrucomicrobia subdivision 3 bacterium UBA693 | reverse complement strand
CAATTTCTTCACAGCTTCTGAGCCGGGCCGTTCGGCGTATCGAGTTCTGTGAGCACACAAGCACTGCATCCCGGTAAGATTCTGAGGTTTGCCCTCTGGTGTATTGGGCTGAGCGCTGTGGCGGCGTTGGCGTTTTGGGCTGGGCGCCATACCCCTTCGGTGCGTGGCCCTTCCGCGGGAGTTGGTATTATGGCCGCGCTTATAGGCACCGCCGTGGCCTTCTGGTTTTCGTTCCGCGCTCGCGATGCCCGGCTTGCTGCCGCGGCTTTTGTCTCACTGTTTCCCCTCGCTTTTTGGTGCTGGCAGATATACGAGGTCGTGCATGGATAGTGCGCCGAACAAGACGCTGGTCGTGCCGAGATAAATCCGGGGCGAGGGAACAGGAGTGATTCCCTTTGAAACTCATCAACGTTACCGAGTGGGTGGGATAGGTGGAGAGCCGTCAATTGCGTGGGAGAGAGCTGCAACTCCTTTAGAGTTGGATTGGCTGGTGGGGTGGCCACCCTTCTTGTCTTACCGCGAGGTGTCAGTGCTCACTTCTTGTAAACGACACAATAAGATGAGAACTGACACCACTCGCAGGACTGACACCATCGCTGGGCTAATGGATTTTAATCCCTTCGGGATAAGGGCAAGACGCTGATCTCCACTCGGGCTCGGGTGTCAGTGCTCACTTCTTTGTCTTATGGATCAACGAACGGGTGGTTAGTATAGCAGGGTGGAAACGGGCTTTTTTAATGGTTGACTTATGCTGCCGTTCTAGCGTAAGATAGTAACCGTGAGAGGTTTAGGATGTTAACTCAAGCTCCTAGATACACGAACCATCCGTTCGTATAATCCCAATTAGCTTGTATGGGCGTGTACGTTATCAAGATGGACCGGGAGCAATTTGATAAACTACCTGCTACATTCGCCGAACTTGGTTTGCCCGAACCGTCCGTAACCGACAAGGGGGAGATCGTGACCTATAGATTCAACCTGGGTTTTCTGAGGCGGCTGGGCGTTGACGTCATTAAGCCCGATCTGCCAGGCCGCAGTTATGATTTGTGGATTCCGGTGACGCGGGCAGGTGGAGGTCTTTATGAGGGGCTGAAAACACGCGGATACTCTGATGCGAGGCAATGGCATGAATCTCATCGCAAAAGCTAACCAACGTAGCCAACGGTCCCCGGCTCGGCGCCCTGCCGACCGTCGGAGAATACTCTACACCGTAAGGCCGGCACCGTGGGCTCAGCGGTTCAGTTCAACCGCAATGTATCCGTCATGCCAGCNNGCTGGCATGACGGATACATTGCTTGTACGTTAGTCGCGAGCACATGAAACGCTTTCTGACCATCTCTGGGTTCTGGACAGCCTGCTTCGTCCTGCTTTTCCTCTTCTACTTTGTGGCCGATTCTTACGTCAATGTTGGGAGTGGGCCTGGGAGTTGGAAGAAGTCTATACCGCTTTCGTATGGTGAGCGGTTCATCCTCAGTTTCATCGGCGCTACGGTGGTAACTGCGGCGGTCGCGGTCGTTGTGGCAGTCGTATATTATCTGCTTAGGGTCGCTCGGTGGCTCCGAAAGGCAAACCAATGATCAGCCTGGCTATCCGGCTGCTGGCAACGCCGGGTTGGCGCTCCAGTTTACAATCGATTGCTACCGGCCCGGCGTGCCAGAGCCGGGGCGTTAGCTCGATTCGCATGCGCACCTTTGCCATCGCTCTTGGTCTGTCGTTGATACTAGGTTGCTCGCCGCACCGTCTCAGTCAGGGCCGCCAGGTGAATCTCTGCATGACCAACATGATGGCAATCTGCTTCGAGGTTCGGTACTGGAACTTCAATGGTGATAGTTTTCCGCCCTCTTTAGGGTCCCTCGCAGTCACAAACCCGCCGAGTTATTTCGTTTGCCCTTGCTCCGGACACACGCCAGGCTTAATGACCAACGTCGAAGCTTGGACGGATTACATTTACCTCAGCGGCACCCACATGGACAGCACGGCGCTCCTGGACGTAGCCACTTTGATCTGCCCACCTGAAAACCATGGCGGGCAGTTCGGGCACGTGCTCTGGGGGGGAGGTTGGATGGAGCGCCTGCCCGCAGACAAGATCCGCGCGCTGATTAAAGAGCCGTGGTGCATGCCAACACGCGCCAGAGGGAAGATCGGCAGCGAGTATTTACGAACCAACACCACCCTTCACGTGCCGGAGCGGTTTCGCAACATTTACCCCGAGTGGCATTATGCTTATCCTAAAGGAGACTCCCCATCTGGGCACTATGGGAGGAGCTAATACGGGCGCCGGGAGGGCTTACCTCCCACACCATCCGCCTTCGCTAAAGCTACGTCGGGACCAGCCTGACCTGCGGGTCCGCATCAGGCGGTTCCGGTCAGGTTAACGGCTTCGGGATTTGGAACTGGACCCGGGCCGTGATGCAGCTTTACCCACGGTCGCGTTATGGATTTGCCTGATTGGATCAACGAACGGGTGGTTAGTATAGCAGGGTGGAAACGGGCTTTTTTAATGGTTGACTTATGCTGCTGTTTTAGCGTAAGACAGTAACCGTGAGAGGTTTAGGATGTTAATTCAAGCTCCTAGTTGGGCTGCTGCCTTCGCATGAATAGATTCGGAATCTACGTTTGTGTTGCCTCTGTGCTGTCCACCGATAGGGGATCGGTTTTTGATGCCCTTGGACTTTCGCTTTTAATTCCAGGGGTTTAATTACAATTCATCGAGAAAATCTTCACGCGATATGGACCCCTTTCCCAAGCGCTGCGACGCAACAAGAAACAGTCGAGGGATCACTGAAACGGTTCTTGCCGGTGCTACCGCTCTTTACCTGTTCGCAGCCGTTGGCTGCAGCCCGAGCCAGATCGATGAAAGAGACTTGATCGGGACTTGGAATCTAGAAATACCAAGCCAAGGTCATTGGACTTTTACGTTCAAAGCCGACCATACTTACACTTGGACCCCCGAGCAAACTGCTGGAGGTACCTTTTTCAGCGGCAATTGGACTTTACAGAATAATGTTCTTGAGATGGCGTTACGAACATCCAGTCATAGGTTTGGTAACACGACGCCTCAAGGAACAGCGCAATCAATGGTCTACAATATTAGCAGACTGAGCGCATCCACCATGGTGTGGCGCGTTCCCGGATCGTGGGCTAACGGTACGCTCGTGCGAGAGCGCCTGCTTGACCGCGAGGATACTAATACGGTAAGCGGCAAGCCAAGCTTTCAATGACCCACAAGTATTTGGGGAGAATGAGATCTTTTAGCGAACAGGGTGTACAAGTTTAGACAGTTGTGCCCCCGGTTTCAGCAGCTTGGCCTTGGGGTTGGGAACCACCGGCTCCCGCTCCTGGCGCGGGTTCTTCAGGCGCCACATTTCCCTTTCGAGTTGACGATGTTTGCGGACCGCCATAGCGTTTTTGGGTGACCTAGGTAAAACCAGGAACCAATTCCCAGTTGGTCCGCGAAGAGCTGCTTACTAGGAATTCTTTGCTAACTATCAAATAGCTGGGCGTCTTGAACCAATGACCAAAGCACTGTATCTGGTAGCCCTCCTGATCCTGGTGAATGGTTGTCAGATCTACACCGGGAACATGAACAAGGCTCCAACGCGCTGGGTGACGGTCCTGAACGCCGATACAGGAGCGCCCATGGAGGGAGTCTCGTTAGCCTATTGCCACACCAGGAAGCCATATTTCATTGTGAGCACGGTCGTTGAGAGTCGGACCTATGTCTCAGGGCCGGACGGTCGGGCCTACGTGCCACGCAATGAACAAATGCGAGCCGCGGGGACATCGGGCTACGTGATCGACATCTTTCGTCACCCGTATCCCCCAAAGAACGCCGACGTTTATTATGTGAGGACCATGCAAAGCCACATGAACCTGATGACCGAACGCCTCCAGAAGGAAGTGAACCGATGAGCAGAACACCCAACCCGGCTGCTTCAGGCAGCGGCGCGATGCCGTCTCTGTTCCATGCCAAACGCTCAGCGCGCGCCGTGCCTGAGCAGGATTGTTAGCCGCCATCGCATGCGCGCCTCGACTTTTCTCATGCTACTCGTCCTTTGGCCAGCGTTGGCTTTTGCCGATGTCCGTTGGCAGAAGTTCTTCGTAGGGGGTGAAGGGGATACGCAATCTCTGAAGATTGGCCAGGTTTCTCTGACGTTCCGCACAAGAGAGGTTCGGAATGCCGATTTCAAAGAGGATTACCTCGTTATGACGGTTCGGAGGAAGGACCAGAAGCCGGACGAGTACTGGCTTGAGTCCTCTTACGGGCAGGGCGAGGTTGCGGTTGAAGGCGATATCTTGCTCCTCAAGTATGGAGTTGGCAGGGGCACTTTCGCACGAGTGGAGCACGTGAGGGCATTGCGGCTGCAGAGCTTGGAGGAGTTGGTGGATGTGCAGAGTTCGTACTACATCCTGACCGGTTCCAAAAAGGGCGATCCGGATTTGCTGAGGTATGGTTTGAAGATCCAGACCGTTCGGGGTTTCACGACGCTTTCGTTCTCGCTCTCCAAGCGCCAGGACGGTATCCCTTCAGAGAAGATCGTCAGGCTGAAGAATGACGGCTAGTCGGGTCACCGGGAGTATTTGCCTCCCACCCCACACCACCTAACCTGCGGGTTCGCAGCAGGCGGTTCCGGGCAGATTAAGGGCTTCGGGATTTGGAACTGGACCCGGGCCGTAATGCAGCTTTACCCACTGTCGCGTTATAGTTTTGCCCGATTGGATCAACGAACGGGTGGTTAGTATAGCAGGGTGGAAACGGGCTTTTTTAATGGTTGACTTATGCTGCTGTTCTAGCGTAAGATAATAACCGTGAGAGGTTTAGGATGTTAA
>DBMR01000038.1 GCA_002298785.1 Verrucomicrobia subdivision 3 bacterium UBA693 | reverse complement strand
TTTCTTCACAGCTTCTGAGCCGCGCAGGGGGGTCGAGGATGTGCGAATGCAAACAAGATGCGCCATCCCGCGTCCGCTCCAGGCCGCTGGTTCGGCAGTCTATCGACCATTGGCTACCCTCCTGTACCGATGGTGCCGCCAAACAATCTCCCCAACGGCAGCAAGCATGGCAATCCCCATTACAGCCAGCGCGAAGGGCTCAAGAGAAACTACACCCGCGAGCCCCAACACAGCCACAGGAGTCAGCAGCAAATATGCAAATCCAAGGCAGACGCCCCACCGCGAGGAGCAAAATTCTGAGATCTTCTCATCCCGGAAGAACCAGCGTCGATGCAGCCAATTCAGTCCATACGCTGTCAGACAGCCGATGACAAGTGCAGTATCCAAAGCTTTCATGCGATCAATTTGGCACCTCTGCCGAACGACGATTGTCAGCGGCGCGGGACCACTGACGTCCGAATTGGAAACGTAAGGGCCATTCCCGCGTCCGCTGTACAAAAGGGTTGGGTTTCAGCGCCATAATGTCGAAGCCAGCCACAGCATGAACATCCCGGCGATTCCGAGAAGGCTGCATCGGCAGCCCCACCGATAAAATCGGTGAGAGCTCATTGGTAACGCCTGAATGCCGAACGTGAGAAAGCGCCCCTGGCGATAGACCGGCAGTTTCGCGATGAACAGCAACACAGCGCCAAGGATTGCGACCGAAAACGCGGTCCCCGCCGCCCATATCCAAGCGGCGCCATGGATTGATAGAATCCAGGATGCAACGAGTGCAGCGGCCACAATGGGTAGCCCCAAAGCTGTCAGGATGTCCGGCGGGAAATTCCGGAGCGAGTTGTTGCCCTTGTCAGAGGACGCGCTCATAAAACCCAACTTGGGATTATTCGAACGGATGGTTCGTGTATCTAGGAGCTTGATTTAACATCCTAAACCTCTCACGATTGTTATCTTACGCTAGAACAGCAGCGTAGGTCAACTATTAAAAAAAGCCCGTTTCCACCCTGCTATACTAACCACCCGTTCGTTGATCCAATCAGGCAAATCCATAACGCAACCGTGGGTAAAGCCGCATTACGGCCCGGGTCCAGTTCCAAATCCCGAAGCCGTTAACCTGACCGGAACCGTCTGATGCGGACCCGCAGGGCAGGTGATGTGGGAGCCGGGAGGTAAACCCTCCCGGCGATTAGCCCTGATCATAAGCCAAAGAGCTCTGCAATCGACCAAAACACGGACTTGACGAAACTAGGGAGCATGACGGCGGCGGTCGGCGCAAGATAGACTCCGGTAGTGGCGCTCGCCATTACGGGCAGGGCCAACAAGATGAGGAGCGACCATCCTAAAGTGGTCGGAGAGCGGCGCTGAAGCAGCCAGAGCCGAATGTAACCGTACGCCGCAAGAACGGCGGTACCCGTCGTAAGTGGGGCGAAGCCGGCGATAATAAAACCGATGCGGGTATCGGTTTCCGGAGGATAAGCGCGGTCACGCCACAACGGCAACCAGAGCCCAAGATACGCAGTCACGAGGCCCATGAGCACGAATAACACTGGGCCAAGCCTAAGGTGCGGTGTGATAGTGAGAGAGCGCATTGCAGCCGGCTAACGTTCGGCCTGAGCGGCGCGGGGCCATAGGCGTTGAAATGCAAACAGGACGTGCCATCCCGCGTCCGCTCCGGGCCGATAGTTAGGCCGTTTTTTCAGCGCGGCCCTCATAGCTCGATTGTTTTAGTCTGTGGCGACACCGTCACCTGTTTATCGCGGGCTCTGATCCACACAACTGTTCCGTCATCAGTAATAGCCAAAACTCCGGGCGGCCCATAGGGCATCTCGAGGCCAAAGCGACACTGATAGTTCGTTCCTTGAACGGTCACGGGGTTAATGTACAGAAAGACATTGCTGAACGTTCCCCCCACGAGGCCGGCCGGGCTGAAGTCTTTTGAGCGTCCCCCTTCGACCCATGCAGAATAAACGTCTCTTAGAACGCCGGCCGCCATTCCGAAGGTTTTATTGCCCGCCACATAGTCTTTGCCATCGTCAAATAGACGCACACACGTGACACCGTTGGTGCGGGTAATCCTGACGAGCGCAAAAGAGGGGTACCAAGCTCTAGTGAGTGCCGCGGCCGCGCCGCCAAGCGCCATAAGTAGCAGGCACCAAAACGCCCAACGGCTAATCGTCTTCTTTGCTTTCGGCCCCTCGCGCATACGTACGCCAACGTTCGGCTTCACTGGCTCCGCGCCAGCGACTTCCGATATCTGAAATTGAGCTTCATCGCGGAGTCCAGTGCAAGCCGTGGTTAGTCGACATTGGATCCTCCAAGGCGTTTCTTGACCTCATGCATGCCTTCCCTGGAACTGTAATTCGGTCTGCCTCTCCGCTCGCGGATGGACTGAAACAGCTCCAACTGGCGTTTGGCGCGGACCAGCTTCTTTATTCCTTTCTCGGAGAGGCCAAGCCTTTCCTCGAACATGATTTCACAGCCATCCTCTAGCGGATCGTAAATGACGTCCAGGTTTCGCAGCCCTCGAAACCGCTTGGTGACCTTTTTGCCCATTTCGTTCAGGTAGGAGATCGCACCTCGCTTGCCCAGAACCACTGCGCGGGCAAATGCTGCCTGTGGCGATTTGGCATGAATAAGTACGTAGTTGATATGGACGATGTTCCGCTTCGACCCAGCAACCCGTATTTCCTCGACCAACTCAGCCAAGAACCACTCCGCATCTTTTGGTACGTAAGCCATGGTATGCTGCGACTATCCCTTCATTATCTTAAAGTACACTTGCCGCTACCGGATATCAGGCCACCAACGCCAAGTAAACCTGAGTCGCCACTAGCATCAGTATCACGTAAGCCTGATATGCCTTTCCATAAGGTTACGCAAGCTGTTTTCTTGACGACGTGCGGTCGTGCGCCAAGTCGGTCAACGATGTGGATGGGCCATTACGAGGAGCGGGAGGGGGTGACACTGGGTGTGGCGACGCGGTTAGTGATTAGCGAGTGCGGGGCGGGCGGAAGTCGCAACGCAGTGGAAGCCCCCGGTAGCCGTATTTCGAGTTGCGGCACCCTTGAGGGGTGTCAGTCTGCGACCCTTCCAGGGTCGAGGGGAGATTTTGGCTCACGATCCGGGGGTGTCGTTGCGCTCAACCCCCGGCTAATGGCTGGGAAGCCTCCGGCTTGCTCCCGTCCGCTGAATGCTGTGGTTACCCATCATCTCGCGACCCTCCTGGCGCGGACCTCGTTGGTCTTAGGAACACTACCCGGCGGCTGCGCCGGCGGATCTTGCTTGAACACCAATTCCTCATCGTCGATCCGGATAACCCGGTAGCGAAAACTCATCGGCAGTGGTGCGTTCGTGGTGAGGCGGCAGGTCGTCGTCTCGATCAACACCCCGTCCATTACTTCCCACGTTCCTTCTTCCTCATCCAGCACATTAGTACCATACGAGTACTCGCGATGGAACCTCCCTGTCGCCTCCAGGGTGCTCCTGAACTTGTAGCCCCGAGGCTCCTCCTCCTCTGCCTTCACCCAGGTACCGGGGAGCTTTCTCCGAATGTCGGCATCACTTCGCCCCCCGCAGCCCGCGAACAGCAAAGAAAAAGCGAGGACAAGCAGCAATGGTCTCACAGGAGCGACTGGTGTTGGGTAACCGTTTAGCTCACCGTTGGCGGCCCGCCACCGGCTCTCGAATCGCCCAACCGCTCCGCCGGGCCGCCACTCGGTGTAGCGCCGGAGTCGCCGCTGCCGAAGTAGGCGTCGAGCGGAAAATCAACATCTTCCGTGCCCTCGCCGATCTGAAGCAGCCGCTGACCGCGAATAAGTTCCGATTGTAGCACGCTGTGAATAAATCGAAGCCCCAAGCAGAGCGCCTGCATCGAATCCTCGCCGTGTATCTCTCTAATTTTCCCGTCGATGCCGCCAAGGAGTATTGGGCAGGACCAGGAACCACGCTCATCATAACGCGGTTTACCAACATCCACTTGAACCGGAGTGCGCTCACCGCCAGAACCGAGTCGCTCCATCTGTAAACTCGCTATTGGCTCCATAAAGTGCTCCGCGAACGTTCCGGATCAGCGACTCCGTGCCAGTGATCTTCGGTTTGAAATTTAAACGTCATCACGAAGTTCACTGCGTTCGGTTGTTAGGCCACTGGGTCATGTTTCTTGCTCCGTCTCTGATAATAAACCACAACTCCAAGTGCCGGTAAAACGCACATGGCTGCCAAGTAACCCAACATCGCCAAATAAATCTCTGGCGTCATCTTATGGTCTCGTGACCACCAAATGTCAGGCTGAATGCAGGTGGAAATCAGCGCAACAATAAGCGGAATGGAACAAGCCGACAAGATCAAGGTGCCGTATGAAATCGGCTTCTTGCGAGCAATGCGAATGCGACAAATCATGCCGGCCACTGGAATGGTCGCCAGCATCGGAAGCAGTAATGACAATATAATGCCCACAATCGCTAAGTGGCGTAACGGAGAAGTGAGCGATGGCGGCGGCCACCAACCACCCGAATCGGCAAAGAGGCTTCCCCCGCCGCCATTCGCTCCACTGAAAAGTTCGGAGTCATCATCGGTCGCGTCCTGCTTTTTGAAGCTGCTTTCCAATCCAATACACGGGGGCCGCAAGAATGGCGACAACGATCTCGCCTGGATGTGTGCTTGATGAATCGGCCCACCTCTTGATTGACCTATTGCTGGCAAGGAGCGCGAAAGCGCAAAAGAATACCCCTGCCAGAATCATGCCCACAAATAGTGCCCAAGCAAAAGCAGGCCAACTGTCGGATCGATCCCCTTGAGCAATCCACACCACACCCATTAGTCCAGGCATAGCCAATCCGAGCGTGAGGAGGAACGCTCTCCCGTAGCTCCACGTCCAATCTGCGTCGGGTGAGGGCTTCATGACACCGAACGCCCCGCGCTCACTCGCGCCGGGTCAATGACGCCGGAGAGGTAACAGAGCGCGCTCCCGGGGTCGAGTGCCGGGTAGGGGCCGGGCTTGCGCCCGACGCCCCCCACGGACCCGTACGTGAGTAATTCACTCATACGGTTCGTCAGTAATGGCCCCTTTCGGAACCAAGAGCCTTGCAGTTGACGAGACCCCAAGGCGTCATGACTGTTGCTGCCCATCAGAACACTTGTGTTATTCTCGGCAAAGGCAGTGCGAGCGTCTGCTCTATATCAGCCGCGAACTTTTCCCAACTCATCCGGTTCATTGTCAGCGGTCGAATCAAACTG
>DBMR01000011.1 GCA_002298785.1 Verrucomicrobia subdivision 3 bacterium UBA693 | reverse complement strand
CTTTTAATTTGAGTCAACTCGACGGGCGGTGCAGGAGCCTGGGGCGCTGGGGTTAGGGCCGCTTCACCATAGACTACCTGGAAAATGGAACCGCGTTTCGCCCCAGCCGCCACCGCCGGATCGTGCGGGCGAACCCACCAGCCCAGCCCGGACGGGAAGGCAACTGACGGCGGAACGACGAGCTTTATCAGTACCACGAGCCACAGCGCGTATCTGACCGCCGCGCGCAGCTTGCGGCGCAGCGCCAGGTCCAGGCCGAACAGCACCAGGATCAAGAGGCTGGACTGCCACAGCATCGGCCAGATGAGGCTGGCGAGCTCATCCGACCATTGATTCAGCAAGGCGATAAAAGAATTCATGGGGCGGCTCTGGTTATGGGCGGCTACGACTTCACCTGCTTCTTCTTGGCTTTGATCAGGGCTTCCAGCTCCGCGAGGTCCCGGTCGGAAATCTTCCCGGAATTCAAGAGGCATTGCACCATGGGCGTCAGCGCGCCGTTGAAGGCGTTCTTCAGCGCATAGAGCAACTCTCCCCGCTGAGCCTGGTCCCGGGTGACCACTGATCGGAACAGCGTGATCTTCCCCTGCTTTTCAGCCCGCAAGAGCCCTTTGCTCACCATCCGGTCCATGATGGTTCGCACCGTGGAATAGGACCAGCCGGTCTCGGCTTCGAGCCGTTCCTGGATGGTGGGGGCGGTGCATGGCTCGGTGTCCCACACTGCTTTAATGATGGCCCACTCCGCTGCGGTCAATTCGGTAGAGATCTTCGCCATAACGGGGTAACTATATCTACAACTGTAGAGGATTGCAACAATAAATCTCTACATTTGTAGAGTTACTTTAGCCGCCGGGTCACCGCGCGCGTCAAGTATCGCGCCTGTTCCCCCGACCACGACCGGACCGCCAGACCGACCGGTCACTCTCGGAGGGCTGCCCGCATTTTGTCCGGTTGCTTAACCAGGTCCGCTAGGGTGTACTGAGTCAGGACCGCGAAGAAGGCCGCCGCGTTGCCCACAGCATTCTTTAGAAGGCAAGCCGGGAACAGGTAGCCCGGTTGGTGATCAAACGCGGAAGTCACACAGGACCATAGGTGGATGCGAAAGAGAGTGTCCTGGAGAATTGCGAGGGTTCCTGGCACGGAAGGGCAATCCGGTTTAGATTGGCCAATGCGTGTCCGGAAGATCATGGTGGCGGGCGCTTTCGCGCTGCTGGCGGCACTCACGTCCTGGAGAGTTGCTGCCCAGCCGAGCGTCACCTCTTTGCCTACGGCCCAGACTGCCTTGCTCGGGCGATTTGCGCGCGGTCCAGTCAATGTGCCGGTGACGGTCACAGCCGTTGATTTTTCCAGCACGTTTGGCTCCGGAGCAGTGGGTAACTGGCCGGCGGAGATTCAGGCCCGACAGTTCTTCGCGAACGGCGGCACTTCCCTCTTCGTGGTTCGGGTGGAGGGGACCGGCGCGTTGGGCGACGCTTTGGTGGGGGACGCAACTCAAGGCACGGGTCTTTATGCTTTGCGGTCGCTCAGCAACCTGCGCCTGTTGGTTGCGCCCGAACTTAGCCTGCTCCCCGGCGGAGGATTAAGCAACCTGCTGAATCAGGTAAGGAGTTTTCTCGAACCGCAGCGGATCTTTCTGCTCCTGGATCCGCCACCGGGGCTGGGCAGCGCGACCGCGGCAGTGAATTGGGTCGAGAGCTCGGTGCCATTTGATGCGTCCTTCTGCGCGCTCTATTACCCTTACTTGCAGATCAACCTGGACAGCGTTGCACTGACCGTCCCGGCCTCGGGTGCCATGGCCGCCATCTACGGTGTAAGCGACGTGATGACCGCCATCTGGCGTAGCCCCTCTGGAGCCAGTTATGCCTTACAGGCCACGGGCCTGACTCCAAATTTAACCACCGCCGATTCCGATCTCCTGAACACGCACAACATCAATTCGATTCGGCAATTCTCCGGCACCGGCATTTTGCCCTGGGGCGCGCGCGTGCTGGATCGGTACAACAGTGAGAATCGATATGTTCCGGTGGTCCGGACGCGGCTTTGGGTCGCGGCGTCCATTCAGCGGTCGCTGGCCTTTGCTGCCATCCAGGATGACGCGGAGCCGCTTTGGAGCCAGATACGCGCCATGGTCGGCAATTTCTTCTATGACCTGTTCCAGCGGGGCGCCTTTCTCGGCACCACCCCCTCGGCTTCATATTTTGTGACGTGTGATGCGACCACGACGGCCGCCGCGGATATCGCCGGCCACCGGGTGAACCTTGTCTATGGTATGGCCTTGCTGCGCTCGGCTGAGTTCGACATCACCTCGCTCTCCGCAGCAACCTACGACAGCACGCTTTCCACTCCGGCCCCGCTGATCGATGCCCGGCCCCTGGGCTCCAGCCTGGTGGTGGCCTACCCGACGTTGCCCGGTTTCAATTACCAACTCGGAACCAGTGTCGATCTGGGGTCCGGATCGTGGACGGATGTGGGGACAATCGTAGCGGGAGATGGATCATGGCAGCGCCTGCCAGTTCCGATGAATAGCGCCCAGGGATTTTACCTGGTGCGCGTTTCTGCCGCGCGGTAAAACCAACGAAGCGGTGCGTATCCTCAACGAATACGCCTTCCCTTTGCGGAAGCCGCAAGGCGATGCGATAATTTCGTCGTGATGAAGACCAAGCAGGAGCACCCCGAATCAGGAGACGCTCAAGCCTTCTCCGCGGAATCCCTCGTCGGTGAGGTATGTTGCCGTTTCAGCGCCGTGCGGATTGGCGATCGGGCTTTGTGTCCGGATTGTTATCACGGATGCGGCTCCTGCTGCCCGGAGTTCGGCAAGGACGATCTCTGGTCATTTTCGGAGGACCAACGACGCCTTGAGAAAGCCCGCGACTGGCGGTGTTAACTCCGTGTTATGATCCAGAGCCGTGACGGAAGTCCGCACCCGCACATTTTGGTGATTGGCGCGGGCTTCGGCGGTTTGACCTTCTGCCAGAAGTTCGGGTATTCCGAGGCCCGGATCACCCTGGTGGATCGGCAAAACCATCATCTATTTCAGCCGCTGCTCTACCAGGTGGCAACCGCCGGGTTGTCGGCGCCCGAGATTGCCCAACCGATTCGCTCGATATTACGCGACAAACCAAATGTGACCGTGCTGCTGCGCGAAGTGACCGGGTTCAATTTGGAACGACGCGAAGCGCGGCTGGGCGACGAGGTGCTGTCTTATGACTACCTTGTATTGGCCTTTGGAGGTGTCACCAGTTATTACAATCATCCCGAATGGGAGGCTTTTGCGCCCGGTTTGAAGAGCCTTGATGACGCGCTCCGAATCCGCCGCCAGGCCCTGCTCGCGTTCGAACGGGCGGAGAACAGCAACGATCCAGCCGAGAGACAGCGGCTTATGACCCTGATTGTGGTTGGGGGAGGGCCGACCGGAATCGAGTTGGCCGGCGCCTTTGCCGAGCTCGCCCGGTATGTGTTGCGGCGCGATTTCCGAAGAATTGACCCGCGGCAGGCTCGGGTGATTTTGGTGGAAGCGGCTCCGCGCTTGCTGGGCCAGTTCTCGGAACGGCTGGCGGCTAAAGCGGTCGCGCGGTTGACGAAGCTGGGCGTTGAAGTCCGCACCAACGTTCGGGTCGAGACCATTGGCGAGGGATTCCTGCGGTTGGCTGACGGCACGCGCCTGGAGAGCGCCAACATCATCTGGGCCGCCGGCGTCGCGGCGCACCCGTTGAGTCGCACCTTGGGAGTGAGCCTGGATCGCGCGGGCAGGGTCCTGGTCAATCCCGATCTGAGTGTGCCCCAGCATCCGGAAGTTTTTGCCATTGGAGATCTGGCCCTGGTGCGGGATCAGCACAGCCAGGTCGTCCCGGGCGTTTCACCGGCCGCCATGCAAATGGCCCGACACGTCGCGCGCATCGTTGAAAATGAACTGCGGTCCGGCCGCGCTACCGCCAGCTCCGCGCGCCCGGCGTTTCACTATTGGAACAAAGGCACCATGGCCACCATCGGGCGATCAGCGGCGGTGGCGCAGGTGGGGAAACTCGAGTTCAACGGCTGGTTGGCCTGGGCGGCGTGGTTGCTGGTTCACTTGGTTTTCCTCGTGGGATTCCGCAACAAAGCGGCCGTCATGCTGCAGTGGACCTACTCCTATTTCACTTACCAGCGTGGCTCACGCATTGTCACCGGTATCGGGGATTCAGTGACGGATCAACCGGCCTCCTCTCGCACGCGGAGCGCGGCTTGAGCGTCCCAAAGATGCGTGCGCAAAATAGGCCGACTGGCAGAAACGAGGTGCCGCCGGCATTGAAGCGTGGGTCGGGGCAAAATTTCAGGCTGGCGCCGGTGGCCGCGCGGATCGGGCAAGTATCCATCCACTTCCTTCCGGCAGGCATTTGGCATTTTCCGGGTCACTTTTTGGCCTTGCTCAGTGGCCTGGAGTTGGTATGTTGCTGCGCTGGTTAAGTTCGTGAAAGACTGCGGGAATTTCGATTTTCCAAGGTCTCTTCGCGCAGGTTGCGCGGTTAGCTCAGTGGTAGAGCACTTCCTTGACACGGAAGGGGTCAGAGGTTCAAACCCTCTATCGCGCACCATTTTCTCCCTCAAAACTGCGTGGCGGGATCCTGAATTATTCCCATGAACAGGATCACTTTGGTTTCCGCATCGTGAATCAAAAACAGGAATGGCCGATCCACAACCATGCGGAAGGGCTTCGGAGGCGCTCCGAGCGACGCCGAGTCCATTGCTAGACCGGTTACCGCCGCGGCTTCAGTGCCTTGCTCGTTGACTTCTACGAAGGCCTTTTGCCGCACGGCGGAGATGAACAGTTGGTGATCCGAGATCCGTGAAAAATCGGCGTTGCGGAATGCGGAAACCATGCCCAGGGCCGACAATGGTTTCTTGAGCTCCACCCCGTATTCCACCTTGAACCTGGGAAGCACGAGGGTGCCTTCTTTTTCGCTGAACCCGGGTTCGGTCACCTTCTGCCAGGCCGCACCATTCATGATTCCCAGCAACTTGTCCGGGCTCGAATCGGGATCAGGCAGGAATACATACATGGCCAGACGTCCTCCTTCATACGGTAAGCGGACGGCCTGGTAGCCGGTACCTTTCCGGTAGGTGAAGGTTCGCGTCTGCTCCATCATGGGCACCTGGGACTGGCTGCTTGGCCGCTTATGGAATGGTCTCTCCCTGGTGTTCCCGGCTTCGAACGGTTCCAGCCAAAGACCCTTGAAATAAACAGCGTTTGCCGCGAACAAATCCGTGGCCGGGGTGAGCATTCCGTCCGCAATCCCCTTGATCCTTCCCCGGGTCTGCTCACTGGCCCAGTTGTTGATGAGGGTCGCCGCCTGAGGAACATCGAAATCGAGGTCCTGAACCGTTGCGGAGTAGAACTGCTGGTTACAGGCCACGAACCCAGGTTTGAGGACGATGCCTTTCCGATACCAAAGGGAGTTGGCCGTCGTCAGGATGACGTTCGTCCCCTGGTTGTTTATCGAGCGTTGAAGGTCCCGGTTGGCGGAGTTGAGCGCCTCCTCTGAAATCCCCGTTATACCCAGCACGCTGCGCATTTCCTGCTTCGTCCGGCCCTCAGCTCCATTTCCGACCATCTGCAGGATGGTCGCGGCGCTGTATGGCGAGATAAAGATGTTCTTGCCCGGCTGTTCCTTCGAGATTTGCTTCAGCAGCTTGAAGGCGAACCCGCTGTTCGCCGCTGCGAGCTGCTGCTGCGCTTCTGAAGGTGCGCAACGCACATTTACCGGCGTGGCGGCTATCCCTACAGTAATTATCAGAGGAAGGATCAACTGTCTTAACGAGTGCATGGATTTAGAGCTTCCTTCGATTTGTCAGACCTCATGGCTGCGGTTTCATCTCTAAAACCAGGTTGGTAAGGTCGGGAATTCCATTTGAAAACCTGACCGTGATCGGCTGCGAGCTTGGTCCTTTATCGCGATGCCATTGGTCGTGGAACGATCGCATATTCAGAATCAATAATCCGATGGCTGCATCCTTCCAAGGAGAATCGTAGCCAATCAAATTTGAATCCCGAATTCCCGGCCTTTTGATATACCGTTAAGCCACGACCAACGCAGCGTCCTTCGCATTGTCGATTAATTTACCCATGAAGACCGGGTATGAGGCCTTCAAGAATCGGATAGGAATTTCTCGTGCAGGCTCTCGGGGGTGACGCCTTGTTCGCGCAACGTCCGCAGGCTCAAGGAATCGTGGCGCTTGGCCAGGCGGACACCGGCGTCATCCGTGACCAGCGGACAGTGGTAGAATGCCGGGGGTGGATAACCCAGGGCGCGGTAGAGCAACAACTGCCGGGCGGTGGAGAGCAGCAGGTCGGCGCCGCGGACGACTTCGCTGATTCGCATCGCGGCGTCGTCCACGACGACAGATAGTTGGTAGGAGGGGAGGTCGTCGTGGCGCCAGATGACAAAATCCCCAAAATCCTGGCCGGCCACAAACCGCTGCGGGCCGAACCCGCCATCCACGAACTCGAGGACTTCACCGTCGGGCACACGGAATCGCCAATTCCATTTCGTTGCATTCAAGGGCGGGGTGACGGGCTGGGAGATCGGCTGAGTGCCGGCGGGCCGGCAGGTGCCGGGATAAATGGGTCCCTCATCGGTGGCATGCGGGGCCTGGAGGGCGCGCAAGACGTCCTTCCGGGTGCAGCGACAGGGATAGACCCAACCGGCGGCCTGAAGCTTTTGAAACGCCTCCTCGTAGAAAGCCCGCCGCCGGCTCTGTTCATACGGACCAAAAGGACCGCCGCAATCCGGTCCTTCCTGCCAACGGAACCCAAGCCAATGCAGGTCCTCGATCATGGCCTCGGCGAAGGACATTTTGGCGCGGACGGCGTCGATGTCGTCGCTCCGCAGGACGAGCACACCACCGGCCAGTTCGGCGCGCTGCTGGGCCTTCCAAAAGGTGCGGGCATGGCCCACATGCAGGTAGCCTGTGGGCGAGGGGGCCAATCGACCGCGATACGGAACGCTGCTCATGCGCGGGCAGGGTAGCAAAGCGGGTGCGAGGCGGAAAGCAGCGGAAAACCGGCCGAGGCGGAAGGTTGGCCACCGGTTGGGCTAAGGACCGGCGGCTGGGTCGATGCGAAAATCGTGCTGGGCTTTGAACCCACCGGCCTGGAGCAGGAGCCGGTATTTTGCGGTGGGATCGAGCGGTGCAGCGGCGCTGCCTTTGTAGGCGGGCCGCATGCCCTGGATCTCCATGCCGTAGAGAAAACCGCGGGTGGGAACGGAGTTGGAATCGGAGATCAGATGCCAGAGAGGGTGGGGATATTTGTTCGTTTCAATATCGTTAACGGCAACGACCTGGATGGAAGTGAGTTTGAGCAGCCGGCTGAACTCGAACATGAGCGGGGACGGGCCGGAGTCCTGATTAAGCCTGCCCCCGAAGGCATGAAAACGATGAGAAATTTGAATAGGAGCCTTGGTAAACCAGTCTTTGTTAAGGTACAGCATGATGCCGCCTATAAGAAGAGCTAGCGCTACGAGCTGAATTTTCTTATTTGTCATTAGTGCTCGCTGGAGTTAGACGCGGGCGGCGTGGAAATATTCGAGGCGAGAAGCCCGGATCTCCGGGAGCCGTCTCTGCCGGCGGTGAAAAACCAGCCGGTAAAATCGGAACAGCCAGGTATGAATCGGAACGCACAAAATTCCAGGGGAACCCGTCGCGTCGGCGGGGCCGGCCACATCAGAACCGCACCCTCCCGACCGGTTGCCAGACACGGGTTTACGTTGATCGAACTGCTGGTGGTGATTGCCATCATTGCGATCCTGGCGGCCATGTTGCTGCCCTCGCTGGCAAAAGCCAAGGAAACTGCGCACCGGGTTTCTTGCGTTAATAATTTGAAGCAACTGGTGGTGGCCGGGATCATGTATGGGGACGACAACAAGGGGAACCTGCCGCTCCGTTCGACGGTCATTCGCTGGCCGTCGGCCATCTATGAAAATTTCAAGAATCTCAAAGTGCTGCGCTGTCCTTCCGATGGCCCCGGGATTCCCGCCACCGGCTCGGTGGATACCAACAAGTATCCGGCCGACGCGGCGCCGCGCAGTTACATCATCAATGGCTGGAACGACTATTTTAAGCGGAGCATGACCGATGAGGAATTTCAGGCCTATATGGGGGGAACGAGCCAGAAGAGTTTTCGACCCAGCGCCGTGCCGCACCCATCGGACACGATTTTTTTGGGAGAAAAGAAAACGACCTCGCCGCATTACTACATGGACCTGCTGGAGCCGGGGCGGGCGCAGGATTTTCCCGGGGTAGTGCTCGGAAACGACGAGACGGAGCTCGAGCAGGGGCGGCATGTCGGCCTGGGACCCGGAACCCGCTCCGGCGGTTCGGTCCACGGCATGGTGGATGGCAGCGCGCGTTTCGTGAAATATTGGCGGGCGCTGGGTCCGCTGAATTTATGGTGCACGACCGATGAGGACCGGATAAGCCCCACCTACGCTTTGAATTTTTAGCATTTGCCCGGGCACGAGCTCCTGGCGGGCCTTGCGGGCTGCGGCTAGACCCGTCCCAAGCACCAATTACCGATCGTTCCAACGATGAGTTCTGAAACCCAAACCGAAACGGTGGCGCCGCAGCCAACGGCTGTGCCAGAGCCTAAAAAGGGAAGGATCGGGGGCATCCTGCGCTGGGCGGCGCGGCTTACCAGCCTGCCGGTGTTGGTGATGATCCTGATCTCCCTGATACCGGCGCTGGGGACATTTGCCATCTCGCCGCGGGACGACAAGATCATTGCCATCTCGCTGGCGGGCGCCGCGGTGGGGTTGCTGGCCGGCTGGCGTTGGGCGGGCATTGGCGGAGGGATCATGCTGGTCAGCGTGGGCGTCATGCTGGCGCAGGGTGACGATTGGCGTTACCCGGATCCCTACAGTGTGGCCTTTGGGCTCCAGGCGATCCTCTTCCTGGTATCCTGGACGATGAGCGGGGCCGGAGGGAAGCCAGTCCCGGCGGGGATGCGCTGGATGAAGAAAGCCACGGTCGGCGTGCTCGTTTGCGGCGCGCTGGTGGGGGCGGCGAGCATTTTACAGGGTCCCGGCCCGGTCCCGGTGCCAAAGGACAAGGAACCGTTCATTGGTTTGTGGGAGAATGGCGGTGGATTTGCCATGGAGATCACAGCGGACGGCCACGCGAAAGTGACGCAGGCCAGCACCGCGAAAATTGATCCCTGGAACAGCCCTTTCGGTTCGGGCGGAACCAATGAACTGCACGCCTACTTCCGGGGTGATGAAGGCCTGGAACTCATGGCGGGCATGTTCGGCGCAAAGAAACTGTATCGCATCGAGGTGCCGCCGCATAAACACGGCAAGCAAGTGGAGATGCGGTTGAATGGCAGCGACCCCTACAAGCCCGGCGCGGGGGTCACCATGGTTCGGAAAAGCCCGGCGTAAGCGTCTATTGCTGGGCGGGAATATCGTAGAAGACCAGGTCCGGCTCTTTGAACCGGGCCACGACGGCGGCCGAGCCATCCGGGCGCGCGACCATGGAACAACCCGAGTGCAGTTGGCCTTTCCAGGCGCCGCCCTGAACAGTGCCGAGCACGGCATCGGTCCCAATGACCCACAGACCCGTGTTTTTGGCCACCTTGCTGATGTGGGCCTGATATTCCCGCGAGTTTGCTTCGAGCTTGGACGCCTCCGCCGCGAAACCATGGGGTGCTACGAGCAACCACGCCCCCAGGTCGGCCACGCGCTGTGGGTTTTTGAGTTCGAAGTTGTCGGCGCAAATCGTCAGGCCGATGCGGCCAAACTCGGTGTCCACCGTTTTGATGTCCTCGGCGTTGCCGCGGTCGTACAGGTGTTTGGTCAGGAACTCGAGGGTGTTAATTTTGCGATGCTTCAGCACGAGCCGGCCGGTCCGGTCGATAATCACCGCCGAGTTAAAAACCTTGTCCCCGTCCTTTTCGAGGCAGCCGGCGGAGATCCAGATTCGGTGTTTCCGGGCCAGGTCGCTGAGGAATTCAGTGTATTTACCCGGGATGGGCAGGGCATCGCGGCGGGCGTGCTGGTATAACCAACCCCAGTCCGCGGCTTCGGGCAGGTTCAGGAAATCCGCATGTTGGCGGGCGGCGGCTGCGGCGGCGTTTTCGGCCAGGAGCATGTTCTTCTCGAGGTTGCCGTCCTCCAACGGCAGTTGGGCGAGCGCCACCCGCAGACTTCCGTGAGTTCGCACGGGGCGTTCGGCGGCTTGTCCCGCGCACATGCAGGTAAAAAACATGAACAGGAGAAGCTCCGGCAAATTAAGCGAGAGATAATGCATCACAGGGACAGGCTTTCGCGTTGATGACGGCGGCATCCTGCCAGAGAACCGCCGTGAGTCCAGTGGCAAGTTCTCGGGCGTAGCTGCGGCGGGGCAGGCGCCCGGGTAGCGCAGCCTGATTGACGAATCCGGCCGAGGCGCGCAACATGTGGCCCATGAGTATTGCCACACTCGGGGAATGCAAAGTCGCCTCGCCATACGAGCGGACAGTTTCCGACACCGCGCGCGTGCCCGTGCGCATCATTCAGGATGGAACCACAACCGACCCGGACGAGCGCAGCTTTGAATTGGCCGGGCCGCGGGCAAAGCTGTTTTTTGAGCCGTCCAAATCGCGCGCGGGCATTGTCACCTGCGGCGGGCTTTGCCCGGGATTGAACAACGTGATTCGGTCGATTTTTCTCGAGCTGCATCATCGCTATGGACTGACGAAGGTGCTGGGATTTCGTGGCGGTTACCAGGGGCTTGATCCGTCCCGGGGACAGCCGCCCGTCAAGCTGACCACTGAATATGTGGATGATATTCATCGGGAAGGCGGGACGGTGCTGGGGACCTCGCGCGGGCCGGTGGATACAGCGGTGGCGGTGGACAACCTGATCCGGCTGGGCGTGGACATCCTGTTCACGATCGGTGGCGATGGCACCCAGCGGGGAGGCAATGATCTCTACCTGGAAGCGCAGAAACGCGGGCACCCGCTCGCGGTGGTGGGCGTACCGAAGACGGTCGACAACGATGTGGCGTTTGTGACGCGCACATTCGGGTTCCAGACCGCAGTCGAGGAGGCGGCCCGAATCCTGGTCTGCGCGCACATGGAAGCGCACAGCGTTGAAAATGGCATCTCCCTCGTGAAGGTGATGGGGCGTGACGCGGGATTCATCGCCGCCGGGGCGACGATTGCCAGCCAGGACGTCAATTTCACCCTGATTCCGGAAGTGCCCTTCAAACTCGAGGGCGACAATGGTTTCCTGATGGCGTTGGAGAAGCGGATACTGCGCCGTAGACACGCGGTCGTGGTGGTGGCGGAAGGGGCCGGCCAGGATTTGATGAAAGCCAGCACCACCCAACAGGACGCTTCCGGCAACGTCAAGCTGCAGGATGTCGGGCCGTTCCTGCGCCAGAACATTGAGGCGCATTTCAAAGCCAGGAAGATTCCCACGGTGGTGCGGTATTTTGACCCGAGCTACCTGATTCGCAGCGTCAAGGCGGATGCGGAAGACGCGGTGCTGTGCGATTTGTTCGCGCGGAATGCGGTGCATGCGGCCATGGCCGGCAAGACCGGGTTGGTGATCGGTTATCTGCACGATCTGTTCATTCACCTGCCGATCACGATGCTGGCAAAGCAACGCAAGCGCATCGACCCGGACAGCCAGATCTGGCAGGCAGTGCTGGCCAGCACCGGTCAATCACCGCGATTTACCTGAGCCGCCGCGATCGGTCGGGATTTATTCGTCCTATGAACGTATTCAAAGTTCCTGAGATTGGCGCGGCAAGCCCGCGTCCGGCGCCGTTGATTCGTCCGGCGATTGTGGTTTTAGTGGTGGCGTTGCTGGTGGGCGGGGTGGTGGTGACCTGGCGAGCGGTGGATCGCGTGGAGGAGACCCGGACCGCCGCGCGTATGGAAGCGCAGGCCCGCGCCGCGGTGCTGGAACTGCAATTTCAACAGGCGATTTCGGCCGCGGAGATTCTCACGGTTTATGGCCAGCAATCGGTGTCGGGCATTCCTGGCTTTCCCGGCATTGCCGCCAATCTGCTTGCCACGCGGCCGGCCGTCGCGACGATCGAGTTGCAGCCCTATGGTGTGGTGCGGGACGTGATCCCGAAGAGCGGCAACGAGCGGTTGATTGGGCTTAATGTGAGGACGGACCCCGCCCAGGCCCTGGGGGTCGAGATTACCATCAAGCGGCGCATGCTCACGGTTTGCGGTCCGTTGCCGATGCGCGGCGGGCAGGGAATCGTGGCGCGGGTGCCGTTGTTTGAACGCACGCGGACCGGCGCCGAGAATTTTTGGGGCCTCGCGGCGGTTTCGATGCGGCTGCAAGACGCCTTTAGCTGGGCGCGGGTGGATGATTTGTATCGGCGTGGCTACAAGTACGCCTTTTTTCAGCAAGGTGCGGAAGGAAAGAAACCGGTGCCGGTGCTGTGGCGCGGGAATGTGGATCTTTCCAATGCGGAGAAGCAATCGGTGCGGGTGGGCAACCTGGATTTCCGGTTGGCGGTGGAGCCGCGAGGCGGCTGGTTTAACGCCTGGTTAACCGCAGCGGAAGCTTTGCTGGCACTGTTCCTGGCGGGATTGTTGTGTGCGGTGGTAAATCTTTTCGAGTCGCGACGGGCACTCGAGGAAGCTCTCGATGAAAACCGGGAACGGCTGAGCCAGGAGACTCGGTCCGCGGGTCAATCCCAGCAGGAATCGCGGTTGGCCCGGGACGCGCAGGCCAAGGCCCAGGCTGACGCGGAACGTGCCCAGGCGGCCTTGCGCGAAGCGGAGAGCCGGCACGTGGAAACGCAGGCGCTGACCGAGCAAGCCCTGGTCCAGGCCCGTCAGGACGGCGCAGCCTTGCGCGAGGAACTCGCCAAAGCCAACGCCACCGCCGCGGAATTGCAGCTTCGACTCGAGACCACCAATCGCGAAAACCAGGAAGCCGCGCAGGTTTGGGCGAAGGAAGAGCAGGCCTCGGCGGCTGCCCTGCAAACGGCCCAGGCGCGCATCGGCGAATTGAACGCGCGGCTCGAGGTTTTGACTCGGGCGCAAAAGGAGGCCGGGGTGCAGTCGGAGGCACGAGCTACCCGTGACGCCGGCCTGTTGGCCGAACTCCAGGGCAAGTATCAAGCTGCCGAAAAAGCCATCGCAGCCGCGGAGGCACGGGCGCAAAAACTGCCGGTTCTCGAAGCTACTGCCGCGCAGCTAAAGTCCCAGCTTAAGGAGTTGGAGCCGTTCCGAAAGCAGGCGGCGGATTTGGCTGTGGCGCTGGCTGCGGCCCAGGCAGAGCTGACCCAGGCCCGGGCGGAGAACGAGCGCCTTAAGACCACGGTTGAGTCGGCCGCGATCGAGCCGGTGGAAGCAACCGAAGCCATCAGCGCGCCCGAGGAGCCCGTGACAAACACTGTTGTGGCTCCTGCGCCAGCGGTTGAACCTCAGGAAATCCCTGCTCCCGCTCCCGCTGAGCCTGAGCCTCCGGCGGTTAAGAAAGTCGCGCGACCAAAGAAGGCGCGGCGGGATGATCAGATGGATTTCTTTGCCGCTCCCGCAGTGGCGGCTGCGGTCAAGGCGGAGGAAGTGGCCGCTCCAGTGAGCAGCCAACCGGAACCGACCGTCGAGATAATCACGGAACCAGAGGCGGAACCGGAGGAGCAACCCGTCGTGACGGTGGCCGCGGAGATTCCATCGGCAGAACCCGAGCGCAAAGCGGAGGAGAAGATCGAGTCAGTCGAAGCGCCGGCTATCACTGCGGAATCGGCGGGCGAAGCAGAACCGCACGCTGCGGCCGAGGCGCCGGAGACCACGGCGGACCTCCCGGTGATCGAGGGGTTGGTGACGGCGGACGGACTGGCCTGGGCGGAAGGAAATCACGCCCTGTACCTGGAGCGGCTGCGGCACTTTGCGGAGCATCAGGCCACGGCGGCCGTTAGGATTCGCAACGCCCTGGAGCGCGGCGAACCCGAGGAAGCCGGGCGCGTGGCCCGGGCCTTGAAAGCGGAATCCGGGGAGGTCGGCGCCATCGCCATCAACAGCGCGGCCACCGCGCTGGAGCGCGCCATACACGATCGCTATGAGCCCGGGGATATTGAGGTATTGTGGGCGGAGATGGAGAACATGCTGAGCACGTTGCTCAAGGATTTAAAGCCCGTCGTCCGGCCCCGCGAAGAGAAACCGGCGGTCACCCGTGCGGCGCACGTGCCGCCCGTGAATGTGGCGGAGTTGCGCAAAGCGGTGGGAGTCATCGTGCCGTTGTTGGCGGATCGGGATCCCGGGGCGAAGGATTGCTGGCGGGATAATCGCACCACGTTTCGTTCGGCTTTTAGCGCGGACGGTTACACGGAATTCGAGCGCAGCCTGAAATCAGGTGATTACCTGGAGGCGCTCGAGGCGCTGAAGAAAGCCGCAAAGAAACACGGTATCACCGTGTAGCGAACGACAGCGACCGGGCTTAGCGCGCGATTGACTTTAGATTTGCGTTGATCAAACTGCGTTTATGAAACGTCGTCAATTCCTCAAATCCCTCGCCTATACCGGAGCCGCCGGTTTGATTCTGCCCCGCACCAAATTATTTGGCGCCGACGCTCCCAACAATAAACTCAACATCGCGCTCATCGGCACTTGGGGCCGTGGCGAAGCGCACTTCGACGGTCTCAAAAAGGAGAACGTGGTCGCCCTGTGCGACGTCGATGAAAAGCACCTGGCGTATGGCGCGGAGCGGTTTCCGGGCGCGAAACAGTACGTGGATTGGCGAAAGTGCCTCGAGCAAAAGGATATTCAGGCGGTGGTATGCTGCACGGCGGACCACACCCACGCGTTTGTGGCCAACTGGGCGATGAACCGCGGCCTGCATGTGTACTGCGAGAAACCGCTCGCGAACAGTGTGGAAGAGGCGCGGGTCGTGCGCGCCAATTATCTGAAGAACAAAGGCAAGCTGGCGACCCAGGTGGGGACCCAGCGGCATGCCATCGAGAATTTCAACCGGGTAAGGGAATTGGTCCTGGACGGCGCCATTGGCGAGTTGCAGGAGGTTAACGCCTGGGGCGACCGGAAGCTGCCGCGTCCGGGTTATCCAACGGCTGGCGGTGAACCGCCGGCGCACCTGCACTACGACCTGTGGATCGGGCCGTCGCCGTTCCATCCTTACAATGCGGAATATTTCAAGGGTGGTTCGGGCATGAACTGTCTGTCCTGGAACATGTATTGGGATTTCGGTTCCGGGCAGGTGGGGGACATGGGGAGCCATACGATGGACCTGGCCTGGAACGCGATTGATGCCGCACTGCCCACCACCGCGGAAGGGAAGGGCGATCCGCTTAATCCGGACGTCTCGCCGGTGAAACTGGAAATGCATTGGGATATTCCCGCCAACGATTGGCGCCAGGCCATCCGGGTCGGCTGGTACCAAGGCGGCGCCTTGCCTGAATCTCCCTCCCGATATATCGACCTGAAGCGCATCGATCACGGCGCCATCTTTGAAGGCAGCAAAGGCGTGCTGGTGGCCGATTTCAACACGCGCGCCCTGTATCCTCAGGGCAACCAGGCCGACCTGACTTACTACAAGCCGCGCCCGAAAAGTGCGTTGCTTCCGCCCTTGGGCGATTTCCAACGCGAGTGGATCAATGCGTGCAAAGGCAGTCTGAAAACTTCGTGCGATTTTGATTACGGTGGCCGGATGATCGAGATGATGCTGCTGGGTCTGGTCGCGTACCGCACCGGGAAGAAGATCAAATACGACGGCGCTGCCGGCACTGTGACCGACGCGCCCGAGGCGTCTGCTCTCCTCAGCCGGAAATATCGCGAAGGCTGGACGCTGAACGGTTAGCGCGTCGCCCCACTACGTAGCGTAGCCCGTCCCGGCTGCGAGTTTGAGCACCGTCTCGGTGCTCTGGAGCAGTGCACCGTGGTAGGAGCGCGGACTTCCGAGTCCGCTTTTGCAGGTGCAGGCGGGGACAGAGGTCCGCACACGACCACAATGCATTGACTTAAATAGGGAACGAACCACTTCGAGCAGGGTAAGCGGACGTGGACGTCCACGTTCCGGGGAGGTGACGCTGCTTTGTCGGTCAATTGAAGACAGGATGACCGTGATTCACAGGAATTCAAAGGTTGAGCGTCCCAGTGCAGCAGTGATCAGACTCTCCCATCCTGTCCATCCTGATTATCCTGTCTTTCCCGGTGGTTGGCCTCATAAGTGGCGGCGGGACACCGCCAGCACTCGCCGGGGAGGACGCCCGCGCTACCCCGTGTAACGCCGTCTCGGCTGCGAGCTTAAGCACCGTCTCGGTGCTCGGTGGCAGGATCTCCGCATTACTCCAATTCAAGAACCGCTCGAACGCGGACCGCATGAAAAGCAAAGGCTCGATGGCGTGTTACACGACATCGAGCCAAAGCGACTTTGGGCTCCGGGTCGGCGACGACGATCCGGAAATTTCAGCTAGGTTCCGTTAGAACTTGTAAGCGGTTCCGGCGACCAGGCGCAGGTCGTTGTTCTTGCGGTCTGCGGCCGGTTGGCTGTCGTAGATATCCTGGAACATGACGCGCAGGCTCCACTTCTTGGTGATGGCGGTGTCGACGCCGACTTCGCCGGTCACGACATACTTCTCGATCCACTTATCCACTTGCGGCACGTAGCTCACGCTCTCCCACAGTTTGGTGGAAGCGCTGAGTTTGTGTTCAAACCGCTCGTTGAAGCGGAGACCGAGGTAGGTGTCACCGCTCTTATCCTTGTATTTTTCGAACACGGCTGAGGGACCGACTTCGACGACCAGCGTCGTGTTCGTGGCCTTGATCAGGTAATAACCGGCCAGGGGGCTGAGGGTCAGACGGTAATCAAGGTTGGCGATGCCGTCGTAATTGCCATCCAGGCGCAGACCGGCGTAAAACCGTTCCGTGAACAGGCGGTTGTATTGGCCGAAGCCGGACAGGAACTCGTTGTTTTTGACGTGATTGTCTTCTCCATAACCGCCGGCCACGCCGAAGGCGGCCTCGTTGCGGTCCCATTTGCGCTTGGTGTCCAGTCCCAGGGTGACCAGCAGGGTATCACTGTTACCCTTGGTCAAGGTGAGGCCGAGAGCGGCGGTGGTTTCCCAGGGAATCCGGGTAGGTGGAGCGTTGGTGGTGGCGGCCGTTTGCGCCTGGGCCGAGACCAGGCTGGTTCCGATCATGAGAGCGGCGGCGAAGGTCAGCCCAAACCGCCGACTGTTTCGCCCCGAATTGGCGTTCTGCATATGATTATTGATGGTCATTTTATTCTGATTTTGCGAGTGCGGTCACCTCGGCATACCGCCTGACTAGTGCAGCCTGCCGGGCAAATCAACTCCGCACAACAGGTGCGGGATCAGCGTCCGCTTAAACAAAAACGAGACCATTATAGCGCCTTTTGCCCCGCATTCAACGATGGAACATCAATTCTTCGGTAGCTGAATATTGGCTTTGACCGCCTCGGCTACTTCGCGGCTAAGGTCCCCGAGGAGTTCACTCAAGACCGCGGCGGCGCCTTGCGGGCCTTCGGCCAGGGGACGACCGGTTTTCGTGAGCCGGCAATCGCCCGCTTTGAGCAGCGTGGCGCCGCCAGGGGACAGAATGCGCCATTGCGCCACGAGCACGGCTTGTCCGGCGAGATCGACGTCGAAGTGACTCAGGGCAATTTGGACTTCGCACGCGACCTGCCGGGGGCGCCAGGCGGAGAGATAAACCTGGTCTGCCGAGAGCAATGCCGCCAGGTTGGCGGCGAGCACGCGCTGGCAACCGAGATCCAGCCGTTCCGCCCACAGGGCGTTCTCAAGATAAGTCACCTCGGTCGGGCTTTGGCGCACCGCCATCGAGGTGCGAGCGAGATACTCGGGAGTCCGAACCGGGCCCAGGCCGAGACCGGGAATGGTGCTTTTGGTGCCGGCGCCGGGAGAGGCGGGCAACGGTGAAAGCACGAAATAGCGGGTCGAGTTCCGCGCCGGTTTGAGATTCAGGCAACCGGCCAGCAACACGGCGGCGGCCAGCACTAAGAACAGTGGCAGATTCGGGAAACGCTTCATGGCTTTTGGTCCTCGAGTTTGCGTCCGGTGATCAGGGAGTTTGGGTGGCGTTGGAGGTAATCGGCCAGCTCGGAGATGGATTGAGCGGCGGTGGCGATGCGGTTGAGCGCGAGCGAGAGATCCTGGCGCAGTGCGGCATCCGGTCCAAGCAGGCCGCGCAAGTCTTCGGCTGCCCCGCGCAATTGAGCCAGGGTCTGGTCCACTTCCGCCAGGGTATTGGTGACACCATCGGCCACCGGAGCGACGCGGCTTTCGATCCGGTCGGCCAGGGCGCGGTACCGATCCAGCGTGCCGGCCAAGTTGGCGATCGAGTTGGTGAAGTCCGGCGAGCGGACCACATGGTCGAGGGACGCGACGAGGTTGGTGATGCCGTCGCTAATCTCGCCAGCTTTGAGAGCTTTGACTTTTTCATCGATGGTGGTGATCAAGGACGAGAGCCGGCTTTCGAGCCCTTTGATATCCACCTGCGCCAGGTTATTGAGCAATTGCTGGGTTTGCGAAGGGCGCGTGGGAATTTCCACGTACGTTTTGCCCAGTTGATGAAAGACCGGTGGCGGGGCGTTGAGTTGGGTGTCCAGGTCCACGTAGAGGACGCCGGTGACCAGGCTCTCGACGCCGAGCGTGGCGCGCAATCCCTGTTTGATGTTGGCCTGCAGATCGCGGGCGTTCTCAAGCTTGTAGGCATCGCCGATGCGTTCCCGGAGCAGGTCCTCGCGGAATTCGATGATGACCGGCATGGTGTAATCATTGGTCGCCTGGTCGAAGCTGATCATGACCTTTTTGACGGCGCCGATGGTGACGCCGCGCAGCTTGACCGGGGCGCCTTCGCCCAGGCCGTTGAGCGATCCGTCGAAATAGACGATGCAGTCCTGAGTATTGGTGAACAGGCGGCTGGAGCTGAACAGCACCAGGCAGGCGATGCCGAGGGCCACGCCGCTGACGACGAACAGGCCGATGAGGGTGGGATTGGCTTTAGCGCTCATAACGGGTGAATTAAACCGGCGCGGCGGCGGGTTGGCCGGCGAGTGCGCCCCGCGCGAGGAATTCGCGCACGGTGGCATGCCGGGAATGTGCCAGCAGTTCGTGCGGATTGCCCTGGTCCAGCAGGGTGTGCGATTGGGCGTCGAGAAAAATGGCGGTGTCGCCGATGGCAAAAATGCTGGCCAGTTCGTGCGTGACCACCACGAACGTCGCGCCCAGGCTGTCGCGCAACTGCAGGATCAACTGATCCAGGTTGCGGGAGGTGATGGGGTCCAGGCCCGCGGAAGGCTCGTCGAAGAACAAAATGTCCGGGTCGAGGGCCAGGGCCCGCGCGAGGCCGGCGCGCTTGCACATGCCGCCGGAAATTTCCGCAGGATAATAATCCTCGAAACCTTTCAGACCCACGAGCGCCAGCTTGAGCCGGGCAATGTCATTAATTTCCGACGGCGAGAGATCGGTGTATTCCGCCAGCGGCAGGCTGACATTTTCCGCCAGCGTCATCGAGCTCCAGAGGGCGCCGTTTTGGAAAAGCACCCCGAAGGAACGCAGGCGTTGTTGCCGGGCGTCGTCGTCGGATTGCCAGAACGGGATTTGATCGTAGAAAATGTCGCCTTTGGCCGGGGCTTTCAGTCCCACCATGTGCCGCAGCAGGGTGCTTTTGCCGCAGCCGCTGCCGCCCATGATGATGAAGATTTCACCCTGCTTCACCTCCGCCTGAAGATCGTGCACGAGCACGAACGAACCATAGGCCATGGTGAGGTCGCGAATTTCAATTTTGATGCCGGCCGCGGTGCTCATGCGTTAGAGATTCAGGGCGTGGCAGATCAGGGCGAACACCCCGTCGGAGGCGATGATTGCCGTGATGCCGGTGACCACGGCGCGGGTGGTGGCTTCGCCGACCGCGGCGGCGTTGTTGCCGCACTGCATGCCACGCATGCAACCGGTCAGCGCGATGAGCACGCCAAAGAATGAGCCCTTGAAAACGCCGAGCAGCAGGCTGGCGAGGGTGATCGCTTCCATCGTGCGCCGCAGGTAGAGAACAGGAGTAATATTCAGCAGCAGCGAGGAGACCAGGAACCCGCCGAAAATGGAGATCAGGTTCGCGAACAGGCACAGTAACGGCATCATCGCCACCAGCGCCAGCACGCGCGGGAGCACCAGGAATTCCATCGGTGAAATCCCAAACGTGGCGAACCCGTCGATCTCCTGGTTGACCTTCATGGTGCCGAGTTGCGCCGCAAAAGCCGCCCCGGTGCGCCCGCAAAGGACGATGCCGGTCATGATGCAAGCCATCTCGCGCACCGTCGCCACCGCGACTAGGTCCGCCACATAAATCGAGGCCCCAAATCGGGCGAGTTCCACCGCGCCGACGAACGCGAGAATCAGCCCGACCAGGAAATTGATCAGCGCCACGATCCCCAGCGCCTGCGGTCCGCATTGCTGCATGACCAGCAGAGCGTCGGCCCAGCGAAATTGGGCCTGACCACGCACAAGCTTCACCAGGGCCAGGAGAATCTCTCCCAGGAACGTGATCATGCCGGCGGCTCCAGACCACGCGATCAAACTAGATTCACCCACCCGTTGCAGGAAGGGCTTTTGGGCTTTGTCCTGGTGCTTGGCGGCTCCGCCCTCGGGGGCCGCCTCGGCGAGCTTAATCAATCCCAACACTCCGGCGGGCAGGGTGCCCGTGCGGAAGTCCATCGACTGCGCCCGGCAATAATCGCGGCACCGCAGGACGAAGCCGACGAGGCTGCTGTTCCATTTTCCCAGGGTGCCGGCTTGAAACTCGAGCGCACGGGCGGGCCCGCCTTCGGCCAGTTGCCGTTCGACGGTTTCGAGCCCGGGTTGAGCGGCCTGCCCCAGCCAGTCACCCGACAGGGAAAGTTGCAGCGTGCCGTTTGCGTCGCGTTGAAACGTCAGTGCTGCCGGGATCGGCTGTTCGCGCGCGGGCGTGCTTTGGGCGGCAACTGGCATTGCTGTATAGAGTTGCACCCGTCCCTCCGACTCGCAAGTCTGCACCCGCAACCGCGTGTGATTGGAACTGGTGGTCATACTCCACCTTCCGTGACGGATACCCACCGCACTCGCCTCGCCTGTGCACGACCGAATGGCGCTCCCTCTCCCATCGGATGGGAGAGGGAAGGGGTGAGGGCGCGTTCCCGGTAGAAAAGCAAAAAGCCCGGAAACCAGTTCCGGGCTCGTTGATTAATTGTCGATGGGCGTTACTTGTCCGCCTTGGTCGCCGGCTTGGCGCCGGTGTCCACGGGCGGGTGATCGGGCGGCAGTTCGACGCCCTTCGGCTTCAGTTTTTCGTCGAGGATTTCGACCTTCGCTTCTGTCCGGAGCTTCTCGATGTAGGGGGGCAGATCTTTTTGAATCGCGGTTTGTTTGAGGTAATCGCGGATATCATCCGTGGCTTTGGCTAATTCGACCTTCTTGGCCGGAATCTTCTCGCTCAGCTTGATGATATGATAGCCGAACTGGGTGGTGACGATGTCGCTGACCTCGTTCGTCTTGAGCGAGAAGGCGGCGGATTCGAATTCCGGGACCATGGCTCCGCGGCCGAAGGTGTATTCGCCGCCCTTGTCTTTTGAGCCGGGATCTTCCGAGTAATCCTTCGCCAGCTTGGCGAAGTCGTCGCCGTTCTTGGCTTTCTTCAACACTTCCTCGGCCTTGGTTTTCTTTTCCTTCTTCTTGTCATCCGGCAGATCGTTGCCGCTGGCGTCCTTGGTCGAGAGCAACACATGGCTGGCGCGCACCGACTCCGGTTGCTCGAACTTGGCCGGGTTTTCTTCGTAGAACTTTTTGACCTCCTCGTCGGTGACCTGGACCTTCAGTTCGCGTTCGACGGTGGTCTCGGCAACGGCCTCGTCGGTGACCTTCTTGCTGAGATCATCGAGGGACATGCCCACGGACTTGAGCTGGCGGACGAGGTTTTCGTCGGAGCCGGCGCGGGTCTTGATGTTTTCGAGACGTTTGGCGGCCAGGGTCTTGCCGGTGGCGCGGTCGGCGTCATTGGCATGGCCGAGGATCAACTGGAGCCGGATCAACTGATCGAGCATCTGCTGTTCGAACACGCTGAGCTGTTCCGGGGGGATGTTCTGGCCGCGAGCCGCCACGCTGGCCTTGAAGCTGATCAGCGCCTCGTCCAGTTGGCTGCGCTTGATTTCAAAGCCCTTGCCTTTGGCCACGACGCTATCGGCGAAGAGATCCTTGTCCGACTTGGCCGGGGCGTTGGTTTGGGCTTGAGCCAGCCCCGGCCCGCCGATCACGGCGGCCGCCAGCACCAGTGCCAGCGTTCGTTTCAAATTTTCTTTAGACATAAAAGCTAATCCTAACATTATTTTATAGTTTGACCACATGAACATTGCTGATATCCGGATCCCGTTGAATTTCGTCCATCACCTCGGCGGGAGGCACGCTGTCGAGGTTGAGCACCGTCAAGGCCTGCCCGCCGGCGGTGTCCCGGCTTAAGCTCATGCTGGCAATATTGACGTTGTGCCGGCTCATCAGTGTGCCGAGGTAACCGACGATGCCGGGGCGATCCTTGTTCTGGAGCAGCAAGACCACGCCAGCCGGCACGATCTCGGTCGGCTGGCTGAACACCCGCACGATGCGCGGATTGTCCGGCGAGCCGAAAAATGTGCCGCCGGCGGAGGAGATTTTTTCTTCGCCGCGAAAAACCTGCACGTGCAGCCACTCGTTGAACGTCACCGGCTCGCTGCTGCGCTTTTCCTCGACCGTCAGTCCCAGGGTGGAGGCGATGCTGCGCACGTTGACGTTGTTCAAATCCCGGACGGCGGCGCGGGAAAGGAAACCAAGGAGAATGGCGCGGGTGATGGGATCGATGTTCTGCAGTTCCTGGGCTTTGCCGCCATAGGTGATGTGCAGCCGATCGGCCTGCGCGGAGGCGACCTGGGCCAGCAGTTTGCCCAGCTTTTCGCCCAGCACCAGGTAAGGTTTGACCTGCTCGTAGGTCTTGCTGTCGAGGTAGGGCAGATTGACCGCGTTGCGCACTTCACCGGTGACGAGGTAGCCCGCAATGACTTCAGCGACTTCGATGCCGCACTTTTCCTGGGCTTCTTGGGTACTGGCGCCGAGGTGCGGCGTTAGCACAATGCCGGGATGCTTGCGGAAAGGATGCTCGGCAGGCAGCGGTTCCACCGAGAACACGTCCAGCGCCGCCGCCGCTACCTTGCCGGAATCCAGCGCGGTGATCAGGTCCGCTTCCACGATAATTTCGCCCCGGGCGCAGTTCACGATGGCGACCTTGGGCTTCATTTTGGCAAAGGCGGCCGCGTTCAACATGCCCTTGGTCTGGTCCGTGACCGGCATGTGGACGGTGATGAAATCGGCGTCGCGATACACATTGTCCAGGTCGGCCACCAATTGTACCCCGAGGCTGCGCGCGCGGGCCTCGGTCAGGAAGGGATCGTAAGCGAGCACCTTCATCCCGAACGCCACCGCGCGCCGGGCTACTTCGCCACCGATCCGGCCCATGCCGAGCACTCCCAGCGTTTTGCCCGCCAGTTCGGTGCCCTGAAATTGCTTTCGGTCCCATTTTCCGGCCGCCATGGAAAGGTGCGCCTGGGGGACCTTGCGGGCCAGACTCAGGAGCATTGTAAAGCTCAGTTCCGCGGTGGAGATGGTGTTTCCGCCCGGGGTGTTCATGACCACGACGCCCCGCTGGGTGGCTGCTTCGACGTCCACGTTGTCCACGCCCACGCCCGCCCGGCCGACTACCCGCAATTGCCGGGCGGCGGCGATAACTTTGGCGGTCACTTTCGTTTCGGACCGGACCACCATAGCCGCCACGTCGTCCACGATGGGCAGCAGTTCGGCTTCCGTAAGGCGCTTGGGCAGCACCACGACCTCGAATTCGGGTCGCTGCTGCAACAGCTCAATTCCTTTCGGACTGATCGGGTCACAAACCAGAATCTTCATAAAGAACGATTAGTCTAGGCAATCAACCACCCCCGGTCAAATCCGCAAAAAAGCTGAAAAAGTCCGTAAAAGCCCGGCCGGAGGTGGTGGCGGGCTGATTCAGTGGTTTTACTGGCGCACGCTTCCCTTTTAATTGGGGCCGGATTAGTCTGGGCCCGTGCTTCAAAAGCGGCTCCAACGATGTGTGGAGGTGACCTTTACCGGGTTGCTGATCAACGGGGTTTTGGCCGGCGGCAAGATGTTTGCCGGCATCGTGGGTCATTCTCACGCCCTGGTAGCGGATGCGGTCGAGTCGCTTTCGGACATTTTCAGCTCGATCGTGGTCTGGCGCGGCTTGGTGGTCGCGGCGGAGCCGGCGGATGAGGATCATCCCTACGGACATGGGAAAGCCGAGCCCATCGCCGCGGCGATGGTTTCGACTGTGCTCCTGGCGGCCGCGGCCTGGATTGCGGTGACCGCTTTCGCGGAAGTGCGGGAGCCGCACCTCGCTCCCGCGCCGTTCACCCTAGTGGTGCTCCTCGCGGTCGTCGTCATCAAAGAAGGCCTGTACCGTTTTGTGAGCCACGAATCGACGGTGGCCAACAGTACCGCCCTGCACACGGACGCCTGGCACCATCGCAGCGACGCCATCACTTCGGCCGCGGCGGCGGTGGGTATCAGCGTGTCGTTGATTGGGGGCAAAGGCTATGAGGCAGCGGATGATTACGCGGCGATGGTGGCGGCGCTGGTGATCGCCTGGAACGGTTGGCGGTTGCTGCGGCAGGCTTTGGGCGAGTTGATGGACCAGTCGCCCAGCCCCAAAATCGTCGAGGAAGTGCGCCGGCTCGCGCTGGCCACCCCGGGCGTCGAGTGCATCGAAAAGTGCCTGGTGCGCAAGATGGGTTATACCTACTTCGTGGATCTCCATGCCCAGGTTGATCCGGAAATGACCGTGCGGCGCTCGCATGAAATCGCGCACGCGATCAAAGACCAGGTGCGCGCGGGCCTCCCAGCGGTCCACGACGTCCTGGTCCATATCGAGCCCTGCTTGCCGCCGTACCGACCTGCTTCCGCGGCCCAAAAGGCGATTTAGACATTGGTCCGGGCTCAGCGGGGCCGGATTTACTGGCGGGGCGCCCCCCACATGGTGTGATGGGACTGGGGAGGCTCCACGGGGGGTGACCGGGGCCCGGCTGAGGAAATCTCGCGTTCATGCCTCCAATGCAGTATGTTGGCATCCGGTGCGGATGGGTTTTGAATGTTCAGCCGTCGGCAACAGTCTGATTAGACAACGAGACACATGAGTAGGCTCATGCGAAGAAGGTTCGGTTTAATGGCCGTAGGCTTGGCGTTTGCCATGTACGCCGCGCTGGCGGCCAGTGCCGCCGACGCCTTCAACTGGAGCACCAATCGGAACCAGGTAACCGCGGATATCCAGTCCGGGAAGCTCCTCAGTGTGCTGCAAAATATCGCCACCAGCACCGGCTGGAAGGTCTATGTCGAGCCGCACGCCGCCAGTCACTCCGTATCCGCCAAGTTCAAAAACTTGCCCCCGGGTGAAGCGTTGCGGCTGTTGTTGGGCGATTTAAATTATGCTCTGATTCCCGACCCCACCAACTCCCTGCTGCGGCTGTACGTTTTCGGTACCACCATGCGGGCAGCGACCGAGCAAGTGCACCCCGTCCGGACCGGCGAAAGCGGTTCACGCACCAATCTCATCCCCAACGAATTGATCGTCCGGCTGAAACCGGGTGCGAAGATCGAGGATATCGCGCGTCAGTTGGGTGCGAAGGTAATCGGCAAGATCGACAGCATGAATGCCTACCGGCTCAAGTTCGATGACGCGAGCGCTACCGAATCCGCCCGGCAGGAACTGGCCAACAATTCAGACGTCAGCTCCGTGGACAACAACTACACCATCGACCGGCCCACGACGCCCACTGGGCTGCCCGGATCCACGGTGCCGCCACCGTCGTTGACCCTCAAACCGCCGCCGGAAGGCGGACGACTCATCGTGGGCTTGATCGACACGGCGGTTCAGCCGCTGGGCAATGGCTTGGACAGTTTCTTAATGAAAGCCCTGTCGGTGGCCGGTGAGGCCCAGTTGGATCCGAATTCTCCGTCTCATGGCACTTCCATGGCCGAGACGATTTTGCGCGGGCTCCAGGCGATGACCAAGGGGAGCACCTCGGTCCAGATCTTGCCCGTGGACGTCTACGGACCCAATGCCTCGAGCAGCACTTTTGACGTTGCCAACGGCATCGCCCAGGCGATCAATGGCGGTGCGAGGATCATTAATCTCAGCCTGGGCAGCGAAAGCGACAGCACCCTGATGCACGACATCATTCGGGATGCCAGTTCGAAGAACATTGTTTTCTTCGGGGCGGCGGGCAACACCCCGGTCACCACGCCCTTTTATCCCGCGGCTTATCCGGAAGTCACCGCCGTCACCGCCATCGACCAGGGGCAGTTGGCGAGTTACGCGAATCGCGGTTCATTTATCTCCGCCGGCGCCCCGGGCACCAGCATTGTCTATTTCAACAACCAGCCTTACCAGGTCACCGGCACCTCGACCTCGGCGGCTTACACCAGTGGTCTGGCCGCGGGTTACGGGGACAGCACCCATAGCAGCGCCAATCAAAGCCAGACTTTTATCCTGAACAACTTCGGCATCAAAATCACCGTCACCCCCCCCGGGGAAATGAGCCGGTGATTGTCTGCCGGTGCCCGTCCGAATGGCGCTCCCTCGCCCATCGGATGGGAGAGGGCTGGGGTGAGGGCGCGTCCCTCTGCCAGCCTTGCAAAATCCGTCCCCGTCCTCGAAACTGCCTGCACGCTGGCGGAGACTTCCCCGGATCACCGTGCCCGTGAGGCGCGTTACCGGTCAGGTCCCCTCCCGCGGGCTCATGAATTCGACGTCCATCCGGTTGCGTGACGAGTTAAAGGGAACCCTGGTACTCGCCGGACCGATTGTACTCAACCAGGTCGGGCACATGTCCATGGGGATGGTGGACACGCTCGTGGCGGGGCGAATCAGCACCAGCGCCCTGGCCGGGCTCGGGTTGGCCGCGAACTTCTATTGGACCTTCACCAACGTCTGCATGGGTTGCCTGCTGGCGCTCGACACCTATTTCTCGCAGTCGGTCGGCGCGCGGGATGAGCGCGGCCTGTCGCGTTACCTGGGACAATCGATCTGGTCGGCCTTGATCACCACGATACTGTCGGCGGTGGGCGTCGGGTTGGGCACGTGGCTGTACGTTTGCCTGGCCGAGAAGAGCCCGATCCAGCAGTCCTTCGTGGATTATATCAAGATCATCAGTTGGAGTTTACCGAGCATCTTCTTTTATTTCGTCCTCCAGCGGTATTGGCAGGCGCGCCACCAGGTGCTCGGGTTTACCATCATTATCCTGATCGCCAATGTATTGAACCTGGTGCTCTGCGTGGGCCTGGGCCTGGGGCAATGGGGTTTCCCGCGCATGGAAGTGCGCGGGCTGGCTTTGGCCACCGTGCTGTGCCGTTACTTCATGCTGCTGCTGGTGCTGCTTTATACCTGGGCAAAATTCCGGCCTGAACTGCCGGCGTGGCCGCGCGTCGACTGGGCCATGCAAAAGCGCATATTCCTGCTGGGCCTTCCCGCCGCCGGGCATACCGCGCTCGAGGTGGGGGCGTTCACCATTGCCACGTTCGCGGCGGGCGTCCTCGGTGCGGTGCCGCTGGCGGCGCATCATGTCACACTCATGATGGCCGCGTTTACCTTTATGTTCCCCCTGGGCTTCTCCTCGGCCGCCGCAGTGCGGGTGGGTGGCTACGTGGGCGCGCGGCAGCCGCACCGGGCGCGCGTGGCGGGTTGGTTGTGCATCGGGTTGTCCGTGGCGGTGATGACCGTTTTCGCCCTGGGCTACCTGCTGTTTCCCCGCGTCATGCTGGGCTGGTTCACGCACGACCCGGCGGTGATTGATCTCGGGGCCAAAATCCTGTTGTTGGTGGCGCTGTTCGAGATCGCGGATGGCATCCAGGTGAGCACCACCGGCGCCCTGCGCGGCCTGGGCAATACCCGCACGCCCATGATCGCCAATCTCCTGGGGCATTACCCCATCGGCCTGGCCCTGGGCTTTGTGCTGTGTTTCAACGCCGGGTTCGGGGTGGTGGGCCTGTGGGCGGGCTTGGCGACGGGGTTGGTTGCGGTCGCCGCGATCTTGTCCCGGGCCTGGTGGAAAACCACACGCGACCTGGAACAATTCAAGCCGCTGGCCGTGGCCCCGCACCCGCGATCGGACGTCGAGGGCGAACCGGCTTGAACTGGTTCAGGAAGGGAATCAGGAAGAAATCGCTTTCAACGTGGCACTGAGCGGTGCAGGCCGCATGGTTGCAGGATGAAGCCAAGGAGCAAAACCATCCTTCCCTCCAGCACGCTAGGGCACAGGGCCACTGTCGATCTGCCTCAAGTTGTTGCGAACCTTGCGTGCGCTGCCCGGACCACCTCTTACCAAGAACGGACCAACCATCCAGCCTAATAGAAATAGCGCTCCAAAAAACAGCACTATGACCAGTATGCGCTGGCCAACTGACTTTTTAGGCGATTGTTCCATGTGTTCAACAGTATGGTTCAGACAAAGAGATCGGACCGAAGATATGAAAATGACTTCCCTTTGTTCTCACGTGCAAAGTTTGTTCCTATACCGGTTAGTTGTCACCCAATATTTTGCACATTCGGTGAAGGATTATGGAACAACGCTGCTACACCGGGCACTCAACGGCGTGCTCCGCAGCAATACGACGTAGGGTGCGTGACCACCCATGTTGCAATTTCCGGACTGTTCTTCGTGTCCGGGAATCCCAACGGGACTCGATCATTCAGCCCTGGGTTGCTTGGCTACCCAAGGTGGCAATCCTCCAACCAACCAGTTGTCTATTCTTCCCTCCGGGCGCGCATCAGGAGCGCCCGGAAGGAAGAATAAACAAAACAGAGAATTGGGCGCCATTCCCGGGGTAGCGTCCGACGCAACCCCGGGCTACGCGATGGAACACCTTCGGCGTTCACAAATGGCCGATGCAGCCGCCAGCGTGGGTGCTTTCATGGGCTGACGCCACGCGGTTCTGCGCAATACGATCGGGAGTTTTCGACGAGGAGCGCGACGCTGAACTCGCACCGGGTCTGCCGGTGGCTCCGGCAAAAATGATTCGGGCTATGGATTGACTCGTTCCACGAAATCAGCCCGCGTAACGCCGGAGGTACTTCAAGACCACGGAGAAATCCTTCGGCAACGGGCACGTGAGGGACAGCGCCTCGCCGCTGGTCGGGTGGGTGATCCGGAGGGATTCGGAATGCAGCGCCGGCCGGGCGATGAGCGGATTTTCGGTCTCGCCTTCTTTGAGGGTGTAATTGCGTTTCAGTCGCGAGAGATAAATCTGCCCGCCGCGATACAAGGGATCGGCGGCGAGCGGCAGGCGTTCGCCCGCCAGGTGAGCCCGCACCTGGTGGGGACGGTCATAAGCCGGACGGCATTTCAGCAGCGTCCAGCGAGAGAACCTTTGGACGACTTCGAATTGTGTCGATGATTTTTTTCCGCGCCGTTCGTCGAGGCGATAGAAGCCGGCGGGAGCGGGTTTGGTGCTGATGGGTTGATCCGCTGTCCAGGATTCGCAGGGGGCGGTGCCCTGACACAAGGCGAGGTAGGTGCGGTCCAGGAGACCGGCTCCCGCGAGGTTGGCCAGGGCGGTGAACGCGGCCTTGGTTTTGGCCAGGAGCAACAGCCCGGAGGCTTCCGCGTCGAGGCGATGCACCGCCTGCAAGTAGGTAATTCCGAGTTCGACCGCCCACGATTTCTGCTCGGCGATCCCGGCGTGCAACAGTTTCATGAGGGTCGGCACGTCCGGCGTCTGGCTGGGCAGCAGGGTCACCGATAAGCCGGACGGTTTGTCCACCGCGAGTAAATCCGCGTCCGCATAGATCACGGGTATTTCCCAAAACTGATGGATCTGCGGAGCCGAGAGCTTGATGACCTGTGCCATGATGATAAGAGGGTAGGGGGCGGCGCGCAAAAAACAAGGCGGCCCTTGGCCGGGGGGGCAGTCAATCCCCACACCCCAAACCCTCCCCGCGGGAGAGGGAGCACCATGCGGTCGTGCACGGGTGAGACGAGAGCGGTGGGTACTCGTCTCGGCTGGTGGAATGTTACCACCAGTTCCAATGACACCGCTTGCTGGGCTGACGTAGCTATCCGGGCGGTGGCGGTGCTCCACGATCAGGACTTGGCGGTGGGCGGTGCGCTCGGCGCCTTCGTCGGCTGATTCGGAGTCTGCTGCGGTTGGGAGAGCGGGGTATCCCGGAGGGCGCGTTCGGCCTCTTTCCGGAACCAATCATTGAAAGCCTCGTTCTGCCGGGTCTGACGCACATAGGTCACGAACGACGTCAGATCGGTTTTCATCTTTTCTTCGTTGATCGGGAGTTTGGCTTTAACAAACACCACGACTCCGCCATCTGCGGTCATCTGGAAAGCGCTAGCTTTGCCGGGTTCGGTGCTGAACGCCAGTTGTTTCACCTGGTTCAGGTTGAGGCGTTCCTCGACTTCTCCGAGGGTGCGGCTGCTCAGGCTGAAGGGCGGGATTTCCACCGGCTTGATTTGTGCATCTTTGCAGAGCGCGTCGAAGGTCTTCCCGGTCGCCAGGCCATTGGTGAGCTGCGGATAAAACGCCTGGCCCGCCTGGCGTGCCAGGGTGACGCCCTGCGCATAACGGTAATCGCCGGTGACCTTGTCCTTGACCTGTTCAAAGCTCGGAATCTCGCTGGCCAAACGTTTGGTTACCGCGAATACATACACCCCATCCATTCCCGGAATCGGGGTGGAAAACGGCTCTTCCGCAGTCCGCGAGAAGGCGATCTTGGTGAAGTCCGGTCCGGCTTCGATCTCGGACGGGCCGTCTTCACGGCTGAAAGGTTTGCTGGACTGAACGGTGAGGCCTTCCTTCTTGGCGAGAGTCTGCAGGTTTGCGGGCGCAACCGGCTGCATATCGAAGAGCGGGCTGGCGAAATCAGCCGCCTTCTTACGCGCCAGCATTAGAGCGCGGGAACGGATGATTTCTTCGCGAATCTTCGCTTTGCTTTCCTCGGGGCTCTTGGCGTCACCATAGTAATTGGTACCCAGGCGGCGCGCGTTGGACTCGACGATCTCGGCGAGGTTGGTTTTGGAGAGTTCTGCTTCCGCCGCCGCCATGAAATTGGTTACGTTGAACTTCACGTAATCAACCTGAACCCGTTCCGGGATGCGGTAATTGGAGAGGCGATTGGAGTAGAACTGGGTCAAAGCCTCGGGGACGATGGTGACCTTCGAGAGGAAGTTGGACACGGAGAACACGGCGGCGGCGGCGGAGATTTCCTGGTGTTCGCGCACGTACAGGCCCTTGGCCTCATCCGGCGTGACCAGTTTGCCGCTCATGCCCAGGGCGGAGATCAATTCCTGGATGCCGAGGTAATGCCGGACAAACCGCTCGAAATCATCCACCCGAAAGCCCCTGGGCTGCAATACCTGCTTGAAGAAAACCTCGGGGGAACCGATGCCCATGCGCTCGAACTGGCGCAGCATATCGCGGGCGAACTGGGCCGTCACATCGGCGCTGATATTGACCCCGAAATCCTCCTGCTTCTGGGTCAGCAGCAGCCATTGGTAGGTCTCGCGCATCGGGTCGAACCCGGATTTGCGGGCGTCTTCATCGGGCCATTTGCCGGCGCTGAAGAAATAACGCAGGTAAACTTCCCGCTGGGCGCTGCCGTAGGCCTCCTCGGAGACCCGGCGGCCGTCCACGCTGCCGTAGCGTCCGCCCCGTGCGCTGTCCTGTACCCGGCTGTAAGGGGAGAAGAAAATGACAAAACTAATCACGGTGAGGGTGATGATGATCGCCCACAACCACGTCTGATGCTTTCGAATGGTCCCAAACATAGTCTAATATAAATCAGGAATGCGAACCCTACCCCGCTTGCCGGGGAGTGGTCAAACGCAAAAGTCCATCCTGGAGCAAGAAAAGCCGCTTTACAAGGATAATGGGGTTTGCCACGCTCGGCCCCATGTTTAAGAAACTGGTGCCGTTAATGAGTTTGCCCTTGCTGTTGGCCGGGTGCGCCACCACGCTTACCAATCTCGCCCCGGAGCGCCAGGCCCGGAATGCCAACAATTTATATCCGGTGGAAGTCGCGCTCACCAGCCGCCAGCAGACCATGCGCTGGGAATCCATCAACCCGCAAATCGTGGTGGGCACCGACTTTTACCCGATGCGCCCCACCCAGTTGATGACCAATCGGTGGGAAGGACTGATCCCCGTGCCGCCGGGCACTTCCCTGATCCATTACCGCTACAAGCTGGACTACGACTACCGCGCCTTCGGCAAGCCGAAGCAGGACAGCCTCATGTCGGCGGAACAAACCCTCCGGATTTTGGATAAGTAGATCAGCAGCCGGAATTTGGGTCCGGTTACTTCCGCTCCGGTTTGCTGACGTTTACCAGCACCATCCGGGGTTCATGGGTGGCTTCGTTGGGGAAGGCGGATTGCGCGCCACCCCAGCCCACGATTTCCGACCAGGCCCGCGTGCTGGTGCCCGCCGGTTTTTCGCGCGCCTCGGGTTTGACCGGAGCGAACGGATTGATGGTCTGGAAAAAGCGCTTGGGGACTTCGGAAACTTTCTTGGATTTCAATGAGGCGACCAGGGGGCCGCTGACTTCGACACTGGATTTGGTTTTTGCGCCCGAGGAAATGGTGGCGGCCGGCGTGGTGGTGTCCGCGGATTGGGCCGCTGCCGAACCCACCAGCAGACCGAAAGCGATGCATCCAGCTAAAACCTTCATATAGAAAATAGAAGCCACCATGTTGGGGAAGTCAAGCCGGGGTTGTTCACCGTGCGGCGCTGGATAAGTCAAGGCGCGGGCCGGGTATCTGGTTTGCCCGCCCCGCGTTGCATCAGCGCTTTCAACTCCGGCAGGTATCGTTCGTAAACTGCGCGCGGCTCGCAGTCATGCAGTTTGCACAGGGAAGCCGCCAGGCCCACGATTTCGCCCATGGCCCCGCAGGTGCGCATCACGCGCACCGCACCCAGCGCGTCGTGCGTCACGCTGATGTCCCGGCCCGCCATGAACAGGTTGGCGACATTGCGGCTGTAAAGCGTACGGTACGGAGCCCAATAAGGTGATCGATATTGGTAACCCGCTCCCGTGGTGGCGCGCGAGATGAATTCCTCCCCTTCGTGGCCTTTCTGGAAGGCGGGTTCCGGAGTGTGCAAATCAATATGCCAGGAACACGGGAAAGCCCCATCCTCGAACACCCGGCCCGTCCGAAAATCATCCGCGGTCAGGATCACGTCCCCGAGCAAGCGGCGGGATTCGCGTTTGCCGGCGATGTAAGCCGCCCAGCGCAACCGATGGTTGGGATAGAGGTGGTCCACATTTTTTAAGACATCCCATGCTCCATACATCGCGCGCAGGTTCAAGTCCCGCATCCGTTCGACGTCTGCGATGGGATCCCGGTCGAAGCCGCTTTCCCAGAACCATGCGCCGAGGCTGTTCAGACCGTTCTGGGCCCATTGGCCGGTGGCCTTTTTTCGGCCGGGGAAATCCCGCTGGCTCAAGTCCACGGCCCAGGGGCAGCGCGGGAAAGGAGCGGTGGCAGCGCTGCCCGTTGCCTCCCAATTCAGCGCGTTGGTGTCCTTGCACTCGCATTGCGGAAAAAACTGCGGCTGGCCGGTGTCTTCGACACCCCACAGGTTGCTCGCCCCCATGTGCTGCTCGCGCGTGGTTTCGTGGTCCGCGCCGGCCAGCGCACCCACGGCGGCATCCCCGGTGCTGTCCAAAAACCACCGGCCGGCGAGCCGCACCCGGCGCGCGGTGCGCACCTCCTGGGCGATGACAGCCACGATTTTACCGCTCTGGATTTCCACACCGTTGACGCGGCATTCGAGGAACAGTTTTAGGTTGGGCTCGGCCCGTGCCAAGGCCAGCTTGCGCTCATCATCGTACACTTCCGCTCCTTTGCCGTTGCCGGAGCGCGCGTCGCGGGGGGTGAGCATTTCCGCCACCACATCGCCGATGTGCGGGTAGGGTGGTTGTTGAATTTTGCCTTCGGGCCAAACGCGGACTTCGGAGCTGCCATTCCCGCCCAGCACCGGGCGATCCTGCACCAGGGCGACTTGCAGTCCTGATCGCGCGGCGGTGATGGCTGCGGCGCTGCCAGCAATGCCGCCACCGACCACCACCAGATCGTAGTTGCCCGCCGCTTCCGGTTGCTCGGATAAGCCCAGCGTACGGCGCCGAAAATCGGCCAAACCCCGTCCGTCGTGCGGTGGTCGAAACGCGAGGTCGAAGGAGAACAGGATGGCATCGCAACGGCCTTCGAACCCGGTCAGATCATGCAAAGCGATTTCCGCCGTGCGTCCCACGCGCACGGTGCCGCCGTCTTGCCAATGCCACGGTTCGCCTTCAGTCCCGAACATCGTCTTGAGCGGCTTGCCATTGATTAACACCTGAAATCGGCCCGGGGCGCCTTTGGCTTTCCACGGCGCCACCCAATCCCGCGTTCGCACCCACACCCGCACTTTGCCCGATTGACCGAAGGTCACGCTCGTGACGGCATCCCGGACGGGATCGCCGAGTCCGTGTGCGAGCAAATACGGGGAGCCCATCTGATCCATGAATTGTTGGTCGATCACCCAGCCGCCCAACTCGCGGAATTGCTCGGCCTCGAGCAGCACGGCGGTCGGTTTTGCCGCCGCCCCGATCGACATCACCGCCAGGCAGCAACACCCCAGAATCCCGGCCGCCCGCAGCACGGTGGTCAAAATCTTCCGAAAAGCTAGCGACGCTCGCATACGACCATTTTGCCCGGTTTTTGTATCTCGGGCAATACGGCCGTGTGGCACGTAGTGGCTGAATTCCGAGCTGCCCGCCTTGCCACTCACCGGGCGGCGAGCTTACTTTAGCGGTGGAATGTCCGTTTCCGACCACATCCGAAAAAAAGTGGGCACCTTGCCGCACAAGCCCGGGATTTACCTGATGAAAGACCGGTTTGGCACGGTGATTTATGTGGGGAAAGCGCGGGACCTGCGCAAGCGGGTGAGCCAGTATTTTCAACCCTCACGGCGGATGGGATGGGATTTGAAATTCCGGGCGCTCACCGAGGCGATCCACGATTTTGATTTTCATGTCGTGCGGAGCGAACCTGAGGCCTTGCTGCTGGAAAGCAAACTCATCAAGGAATTTCATCCTCGCTACAATGTCAGCTTCCGGGATGACAAACGCTTTTTGCTGTTGAAGATCAATCTGCAGGATCCCATACCGCGTTTTGTCCTCACGCGACTGAAGCAGGAGGATGGCGCGCGATACTTCGGGCCGTTTCCGAATTCCGGGGCGTTGCGGGGCACGCTGGCCCTGGTGCGCCGCCAGTATAATCTGCGCGGGTGCCGGCCGCTGACGCCCACCGAGCGCGATTACAAGCATTGCCTGTACGCCCATTTGAAGTACTGCACGGCGCCGTGCATTCAAAACGTGAGCCGCGAGCAATACCTGCAGCAGGTGACGGCGGCGTGCGATTTTTTGGATGGCCAATGCCAGGAGATGCAGGGGCAACTGGAAGCGCAGATGAAGCAGGCGGCCGCGGCGGAGGAATTTGAAAAGGCGGCGGAGCTCCGGGATTTGATCGAAGACCTGAAACGCACGACGCGCAAGGTGCATCGGTTTGAGCGGGTGCCGTACAGCCTGCCGGTGGCAATTGATCCCGAGGCGGACCTGGCGGAATTGGGCCGGGTGCTGGGGCTGCCGGCGCCTCCGCTTCGCATCGAAGGCTTCGACATCTCGAACATCAGCGGCACGTTCAAAGTGGCTTCCCTGGTCAGCTTCCGCAACGGCCGCCCGGATCGTTCGAATTATCGACGGTTCAAGATCAAGTCGGTCGAGGGCCAGGACGATTTCGCCTCGATGGCGGAGGTGATCCGCCGCCGCTACTCGCGGTTATTGAAAGAGGCGGCTGGGCGGGGCGCGGCCGACCCGGGCTCCGCGGATGCGGGCGAAGCCGTGCCGGGGGAATTACAGCAGGTCATCGACCAGGTGAGCGCCGCCAGTCGCCGTCGCGGTAAGCCCACGCCGCAGATGGATGCCGCGGCGATGGACGCGCGTGCGGGTCGCGCTCCCGGGGTCCCGGCGGAGCGTGCGCCTTCGAATCTGCCGGACCTGATCCTGATCGATGGCGGCAAGGGACAGCTCAGCGCCGCTTGCCGCGAGCTCGAGCGCCTGGGCTTGAAGCACCTGGTGGTGATTGGCCTGGCGAAAGAGTTCGAGGAGATTCATCGCCCGGACCACAAGGAACCGCTCCGCCTGTCACACGAGAGCGGGGCTTTGAAGCTTTTGCAGCGGGTGCGCGATGAATCGCATCGTCTTGCCAACACCTACAACGCCTCGTTGCGGCTGCGCAAGATTTCGGAAAGCATCCTGGACGAATTCCCCGGCCTGGGGGACCGGCGCAAAGCGGCGTTGCTGCGGAAATTTGGCTCCGTGCAGCGCATTCGATTGGCGTCCGTTGAGCAAATTGCCGAGGTGCCCGGGTTTGGCGGCAAAGCCGCCGCGGAACTGAAAGTGTTTTTGGAGGCGCGCTCGGTCAGCAAACCCGAACGCGAAGCGCCGCCCGAGGATTCCACCCCGGGTGTGGCCGGGGAGTCAACCTTGCCGGGTCTGGGCGCTTCGGACCCGGTAGCGCAGCAACCGCAGGGCATTTCCGATGACGATCATATCGGAGAAGCCCATGGCGGCGGCGCATAGAACGGGGCTCATGAAGCCGAGTGCGGCCAGGGGGATGCCCGCCGCGTTATAGAAAAACGCCCAGAACAGGTTTTGTTTGATGGTGCGCAACGTGGCGCGGGCCAGCTTGAGGCTGGCTGGCACTGCCTCGATCTCCGAGTTAAGCAAGATGATATCCGCCGCTTCGCGGGCGATGTCACTGGCGCGACTGACGGCAATGCCCAGGTCGGCCTGCTGCAACGCCGGGGCATCATTGATCCCATCTCCCACAAACGCCACGCGCTGATTCTTCGATTGCAGCTCAGCCACCAGCGCCGCTTTGTTCTCCGGCCGTACCTCCGCGAATACGTGATCGGCGGGAATGCCGGCGGCAGCGGCGATGCTTTTCGCCGTGAGTTGGTGATCGCCGGTGACGAGGTAGATTTCCATGCCTTCACCCTGCAACTCGGTCACCACCTGTCGTGCGCCGGTCTTCAGAGCGTCCTGCACGGCGAATAATCCCTGGAGCGATTCGCGCTCGGCCAGCCCGACGATGGTCGCGCCTTTGGCCGACCAGGTTTGAATGAACGCCTCGCCGGCGCGCAGATCGACCTGGTTCTCCGTGAGCCAGCGCAATGACCCAAGCCGAAGCAGGCTCGGTGCTCGCGAGTCACCATTGATTTCGGCACTCACTCCGGATCCTGCGATTTCCCGCCAATTCTCGAGGTTGACCGTGCTGACATTTTCCCCCGCGACGGCGCGACTTACCGGGTGGGCCGAAGGGCGTGCCAGCGCCGTGGCCAGGGCTTGGACCCGGGTGGCTTTCGGCGCGCTCCACGAGGCTTGCAGCACCGGTTGGCCCATGGTCAGGGTGCCGGTCTTGTCGAAGAGTACCGCGGTGACCAGCCCGGCTTTTTCGAGCGCCACACCGTCTCGAATCAAAATCCCGTGGGCGGCCGCAGCGTTGGCGCCGGCCATGATTGCCGCCGGTGTGGCCAGGCCCATGGCGCAAGGGCAGGCGACAATCAGCACCGCCGCGGCGATGATAAACGCGGCGGCCAGAGAGGTGGCCGGGGGATGCGCAGCCCACAACCACGGCGCCAGCCATTCATGAACTTGCCGCGCGGAATCCGGGGCCAATCCCCACCACAACGCGGCGCCCATCGCCACGCCCACCACGATCGGGACAAATACGCTACTCACGCGGTCACCCAGGCGTTGGATGTTCGCGCGGCTGGTTTGGGCGCGCTGCACCGCCTCGATGATGCGTGCGAGCGCGGTGTCTTCTCCGGTGGCGGTGACCTTCATGATCAACCGCCCCGTCAGGTTCACCGTGCCGGCATAGAGCAACGCCGCGCTGGTTTTGTCCACGGGTGTGGATTCGCCAGTCAACATGGCTTCATCGACGGACGAAGCGCCTTCGACAACCAGGCCGTCGGTCGGCACGTGGTCGCCCGGCCGCAGGACCACGAGATCACCCGGTTGAAGTTCCGCCACGGTCACTTGGCGCTCCGAGTCATCGGCCTCGCGCCGCAAAGCCATCGGCGGCGCCAGGTTCAGCAGCTTTCGCAGCGCGCTCGAGGCTTTGACACTCACGCGGGATTCCAGCCAATGGCCCACGCTGATGAGGGTGATGATGGCTGCGGCTTCCATGAAGTACAAATGGCCGCCTGCGTTGCTGAATAACGCCCAGGTGCTGTAGGCAAAAGCCGTCGTGGAACCCAGCGCGACCAGCGTGTCCATGTTCGAGGACCGGACTTTTAGCTGGTTCCAGGCGCCGCGATAAAACTGGGCGCCAGCCAGCACTTGCACGAGGCTCGCCAGCAGGAAGGACAGCCATTGGAACCACGGGACCATCCCGAGGCCAAACACCCATTCACCCACCATTAAGGGCAGCGTGCCCGCCAGGCCGACTCCGAGCGTCCAGATCCAGCCGGAAAGTCTCTTGCCAGGCTCGGCATCGGTGGAGGTGGCCACGGCGACGGTATAACCCGCCTCGGTGACGGATCGGATCACAGCCTCGGAGTTTGGGGTGGTGCCCGGCTGCCAGCGGACCGTTAGCAGTGCCGCGTCGAGGTTCACCTGGGCGCTGCTCACGCCGGCGACGGACTGGGCGGCTTCGCCGACAAAGCGCGCGCAATTCCCGCAGGTCATGCCATCCACTCTAAATTTTATCAGGCGCTGGTTGGCAGGCGGGGCGGCCGGGGCGATGTTCCCGGCGCGCTCGCGCGGCTCTCCACTGCTGGTTGTCGCATTCATTTACTGCTCTGGACACTAACGGCTCAGGAATTTCTGAGCCGGAGCACCATAGCCAGGTTGTCGGCCAGAAAGCAGGTTCCGAGCACGCGTTCGCTCCAGCGATAGGCGGCTTTGACCGGTCCGAGCCAGCGACTTTGTTTGATCGCGGTGGTGCGTTGGAGCAGGCTGGCCCGGTCGGCGTTCGACACCTCGCGGCCATGGCTGCGCCAATCCTGCCATATTATCACCGGATTGAAGTGCGTGCAGCGGGTTTCCACCACGTCCCACCGTCGCGCCACCAGCCGACGCAGGGTTTGGCGTGTGAAGTAGTTCAGGTGCTGCGGGTAGACGTAGCGATAACGCGCGCCGAGCAGGCGTGCGGCGAGGGAGCGCTGGTTGGGAACCAGCACGACGCATAAGCCACCCGGTTCGAGCAGGGTAGCCGCCCGGTCTAGAAACTGTGCCGGTTCCGGCAAGTGCTCGAGCACCGCCCAAAAAGTAATCGCCGAATAGCGCTGCGCTCCAAAGTCCATCTCGGTGAAGTTCCCGCGCCGCACGGTGATGCCCTGGCTTTCGGCATAATCCAGCGGCGCCCCGCTGACGTCCGTGCCGTGCGTCTGGTAGTCGCCGGGGAACCGTCGATTGAGCTGGTAAAGAAAAGCGCCGGAGGAACAGCCGACATCCAGCACCGCGCCGCGCGGGCAATGTTTGCGGAACAGCCGCAATTCGCGCTCAAACCGTACCGGGGCGTAATCACTCGCGAGTTTCGCCGGCGAAAGATAATACGCAGCGCCCTCGGTGTCGTAGAATTCGCCGGAGGCGTAAGCGGGCGGCACCGGGTTGGCGAAGATCATTCCGCAGCGCTCGCAACGTACCAGGCGCAGCTCGCCTTTTTCCAGGAAGCGGACGGCGCCTGTTCCTCCGCACACCGGGCACAGCCTGCTGATGGCCGCTGGCATTGGTCGGTTAGAGGCGACGAAGTTCTTCCAGCCAGGCTTCGGCTTCGGCGTCGCTGGGCGCGCGCCAATCGCCGCGCGGGGAGAGCGAGCCTCCGGAGCCCACCTTCGGCCCGTTGGGCAGGGCGGAACGTTTGAACTGGCTGGTCTTGAAGAAGCGTACCAGGAACACTTCGAGCCACCGTTTGATGGTCGCCAGGTCGTACGCGACATGTTTTTCCGACGGCAGCAAATCCGGCCACTCGCCTTCCTCGCTATCGCCCCACGCGTGCAGCGCCAGGAAGGCGACTTTGCTCGGGCGAAAACCGTGGCGCGTGATGAAATACAGGTTGAAATCCTGCAATTCGTACGGCCCGACCACCTCGGCGGTCTTCTGCGCCGGGCGCGCATTATCCCCGGCCGCACTTGGTACCAGCTCCGGCGAAATCTCTGTTTCGAGGATGGCCTGCAAGGTGGCGTGCGTCGCGTCGTCAAACTGACCGGAGCTGATCACCCAGCGGATCAGGTGTTGAATCAGCGTTTTGGGCACGGAGACATTGACGTTGTAATGAGACATTTGGTCGCCAACGCCGTAAGTCATCCAGCCCAACGCCGCCTCGCTCAGATCGCCGGTTCCCAGCACCAGGCCCTGCTCGATGCCTGCCAGGCGGAACAGGTGGGAAGTCCGTTCACCCGCCTGGACGTTTTCGAAATTCACGTCGTAGACCGGTTTGCCCTGGGCGTACGGATGGCCGATGTCCCGGAACATCTGCTCGCAGGAAGGCCGGATATCGATTTCGCGCGCGGTGACACCCAGCGCGCGCATGAGGGCCCAGGCGTTGCGTTTGGTGTGTTCGCTGGTGGCGAATCCCGGCAGCGTGTAGGCCATGACGTTCGTGCGGGGAAGACCCAGGCGGTCCATGGTCTTCGCGGCTACGATTAACGCCTGGGCGGAATCCAGCCCGCCGGAAACGCCGATCACCACCTTGCGAATGCCGGTGCTGGTCAGGCGTTTCACCAGTCCGTGCACCTGGATGTTGTAGGCTTCGTAACAACGGAGATTCCGTTCCTCGGCGTTGCTGGGGACGAAGGGGAACCGGGCCACTTTCCGTTTTAGGGAAATTTTTCCCTCGGGCACCGCCAGTTCGAAGCGCACCCGGCGCACGCCCTGTAGTTGCGCGCGGTAATCGCTCCCGGTGTCGGCGTGTGTGTTCGTGCGCATTCGCTCCTGCTGCAAGCGTTCCAGGTCGATATCCGCCAGCACCAGTTGCTCCTGGGCCGCGAACCGCTCGGATTCCGCCAGCAGCTCGCCGTTCTCATACACCACGGCGTGCCCGTCCCAGGCGATATCGGTGGTCGATTCTCCCGGGCCGGCTCCGGAATACAAATATGCCGCGCAGCACTTGGCGGAATGGGCGGCGCAGAGACTCCGGCGGGTCTCGGCTTTGCCGATGGTGATATTGCTCGCGGACAGGTTGGCGATCACGGTGGCGCCGGCCAGCGTGGTCCAGGTGCTCGGCGGCACGGCGGACCAGACATCTTCACAGATCTCGACCCCGAGGCAAAAGCCTTCCATGTTGGCGGCTTCGAACAGGAGTTGGTTGCCAAAAGGAATTTCCTGCCCCAGCAACGTCACGGAGTTGCGCACCGCATCCCGGGCTGCGGCAAACTGCCGTTTCTCGTAATATTCGCGGTAATTCGGGAGGTAGGATTTGGGAACGAGACCGAGGATGCGTCCGCGATAAATCACCACTCCGCAGTTAAACAGGCGGCCATCGAAACGCAGCGGGGCGCCCACTGCGAGGATCGGTTGCAGGCTGCGGCTGGCCTCCACCACTTTTTCGAGCGCGCCGCGCACCGCCTCCAGCAGCGCGTCCTGGTGAAACAAATCGTCATTGGAATAGGCCGAGAGTCCGAGCTCCGGGAAGATGGCCACCGCCGCGCCCGCCTCGGACGCCTGGGCAGCCAGGGCCAGCGTACGTTCCACATTGAAGGCGGGGTCGGCCACGCGCAACGCCGGAATGCACACCGCCGCCCGAATGAAACCATGCGCGTAAATCGAATCAAAAGGCTTCGGCATCATTGGTTCACATTATAGTGCAATCGTCCGGATGCTCAATTGCAAAGCAAGCGCGCCGGCTCCGAGGCACGGAGAGCCTTTGCGGAATGGGCGGCGCGTCCGGGCGGGTTGCCGCGCCGGGCCCGGGCCTATTTCTTCGCGGTCAGCCGCTCGATTTCGCCGTTGTAGAGATCCTGCTCGGTTTTGCGCCCCAGTTGGGTGGCGAGCGGCAGCATTTTGCGATATAGTGTCAGTTTATCGCTGTACTGCGGGTAGAGTTTCAAAATCGTTTCATAATCCGCCAGCGCCTCTGCCGGCTGTTCGTTTTCGGTGTACTTGGCGCTGCGGGTCAGCAGCAGGCGCAGGCGTTGCTGCGGCGAGGGCTTGAGGTTGAGGGCCCGCGTGTAGGTGAAGATGGCCGAGGACGGCTTCCCGATGGCCCAGTAGAGGCTGGCCAGTTTTTCCGAGAGAATGGTGCTCCGTTTGGTGAGTTCGAGATCTTCCAGCAGCTTGATGCATCCGCTGATGGGTTTGGCGTTGATCATGTTGATATTGATCAGGCGCGCGTAGTACCACTCGAGCATCGGGTTTTCAGTGCGGATGAACTGGTCGTGCAGTTCCTCCGGGGAACGGATGTAGGGGCTATACAGGGGATCGCCCACCACCGTGGTCATCCAGGAGAGCACCGGTTGGGAGGTGTAGGCGGCTTCACCAAAGCTGTAGCCATAAAACAGAAATCGCCCGGCGAAAATCCCGAGGTCCGGAGTGCCGGCCAGGTACGGTTCGTAGACGCTGCCCATGGTGGCGGTCACGCCTTTGGACAGCAGCGGCCCCACCCAGTGGCGGGTGGCCGTGCGCAACGTGCCGGCGCTGAACGAGTGCAGGTGATAAGCGAATGCGCCCGGCATGAATTCCACCTCGGGTTGGGTGAACGGTCCGGAGACATTTTCGTCGTACCAACCCACATAAAAGGCAATGTGATCCATCGGGTAACTGGCGGGGAACGTGCCCGGGTTCTCATCGACCATGGTCTCGAAGCCGAGGTGACGGGCGATTTCCGACGCGCTGCGAATCCAGGTGTCGCCGATGCGATAACCTTCCTCGGTGATGTTGCGCAGGTCGAAATACGTGTTGCCCCAGAGCCCGTTGGTTTCCGCTTGCATGGATTTGTCCACCAGGGCGCGGGCGATTTGCGGGGTGGGGCCGTCCAGGCGGGCGACCATCAGAATGCCGTTCGTCGGGTGGAGCGCGGCCAGGTTGGTGGTGGCATACACCGGATTATTGAGCGGGCCGCCGATGGGCAACTTGCGTTCGAGCAGTGGAAGCAGGGCGAGTTCATTGTCCACGGCGGCCTCGTTGCGCTGCATTTCCGGGCGCATTTTATCCGTGGCTTCCTCTTTCACCGTGGGATCGCCCTGGATGCGCACCGGCACTCCGTAGCAAAGCACGGCGTAGCGGATTTTGGATTCGACCACCACGCGCTCTTTCACGGGAGGCTGGTTCGTAGCCACGGTGATCAGGCGTTCGCCGATCTTCCATAACTTCCGGTCCTCAAGCGCCCGGGCCAGAGGGATTTGCAGCTTCTGCCGGAACTCGTTCCGGTTGACTTCCTCCTCGGGAGAAAGGTCGAAGCCCAACACTTGCTCGCTCGGGACGTTCCGCATGGCCGCGTAATGATCCGCAATGTCCTTGGACTCCGGAACGCGCGTGTTATAAACCACCACGACGCCCGCTCCGGTATTGTTGGCTGCGTGGCTGCCGGTCGCCAACAGGCACCACAGCCCCGCTGCCACTAAGATTAGCTTCGAATTCATTCGCTGGTTAAATGGACATTATCGACCGGATTCGGTTCAACCTCTTGGTGTGGACGTGGCTTAATCCGCCGCCGAGACCCGGAGGCCGTCGTAGGCCAATTCCACCTCGGGCGGCAGTTCGGCCTGCGCCAAATCGTGATCGTAATCGTGCGTCAGGTGGGTGAAATACGTCTGGCCGGCCCCGATGCGGCGGGCGGCCGTCAAGGCCTCATCCAGGCACATGTGGGTCGGGTGCGGGGTTCGGCGCAAGGCATCCAGCACCACGACGTCCACGCCGCGGATCTTTTCCAGGCTGGCTGCGGGCACCTCTTTGCAGTCGCTCAGGTAGGCGAGCCGTTTGCGACCGTTTTGGGTGAACAGGTAGCCGAGCACTTCGATGCGGCCATGCGGCAAGGACAGCGGGGTGATCTCCAGGTCGCCGACGGTGAACGGGCCGTTGATGATGCGTGGTTCGGGGATGAAATAGCCAATCGGCCAGGGGCCTTCATGAAACGCGTAGATGAACACCCGGCGCAGGTCTTTCATGGTGGCTTCGCTGGCATAGACCGGCAGCGCTTTGCCACCCCGCAGGTCGCACACCCGCCGGCAGTCATCCAGGCCCATGATGTGGTCCGCGTGCGAATGGGTGAACAGGACGGCGTCGAGGTAGCCGAGCTTTTCCCGCAACATTTGCAGGCGAAACTCGGGCGTGGTGTCGACGACCAGCCGGGCCTGGTCGGTCTCGACATAGATCGAGGGCCGGGTGCGGTGGTTCTTCGGATTGGCCAAAAAAGAGGCTGGGTACTCTTTGCCAATCACGGGAACGCCCTGCGAAGTGCCCGAGCCTAAAAAAATAAAAGCAAAACCCATTGCGCGGCCGAACATTAACGCAACCCCTCGGGTCCGGCAAGACCGCCGGGAGCCGCGCGCCACCGGCCGGCTCGACGTCGAGGCCCCGGTTCGGTAAACTCCGGGCAGTGGAAAGTGCGACACTTAAGCCGTCCGGCGGAGAAACCGCTGCGGCGGAGAAACGAGATCTTCTGGCCCGATTACTCGGGCGGTTGGCCCATGAAATCCGCAATCCACTCAGCTCGCTGGATGTCCATTTCCAGTTGATGGAAGAGGACCTGGGCGGGGTGCCGCCGGAATTGCGGAATCGGCTGGGGCCGCGCCTGGAGATTATTCATGGCGAGCTGCACCGGCTGAAAACCATCGTGGAGCGGTTTCTGCGGCTGGCCAGTCCCACCGCGCTCGATCCCGAGCAGATCCAGTTGGATCGGATCGTGGGGCAGGTGTGTGAATTGATGCGGCCGGAAGCCGAATCGCGCGGGGTCGAACTGCGCGTCAAACTCGAGACCCTGCCGGAATTCATGGCCGATCCGGTGCGATTAATGCAAGCGTTGTTGAACCTGGTGATCAACGCCCTGCAGGCGGTGGCCAACGGGGGCTGGATCGAGATTCGCACGTCGCGACGCGGTGAAAAGGTGTGGCTGCAAGTGGCCGACAACGGCCCGGGCATTGCGCCGGAGAAACTCGGCTCAATTTTTGAGCCCTATTTCACTACCAAACAGGAAGGGCACGGTTTAGGGCTCTGGATTGCCCAGCAGATCATCGCGGCCCACCTGGGGACGCTGGAGGCCGGCAACCGCGAGGGTGGAGGCGCGGTGTTCACCGTTACCCTGCCGTTGACGGCCGGCGAGAAATAGGCAGCAAAGTGGAAAAAGCAAAAATCAAGATTCTGGTGGTGGACGACGAGCAGGGGCTGTGCGCCGGCTTGCAGGAAGCGCTGCGCCGGGAAGGCTACGTCGTCGATGCCACCACCGACGCCGCCCAGGCTCTGAAACTGGCGCAGGAACGCCTCTACAACCTGGTGATCTCGGACATGAAGATGCCCGGAATCAGCGGAATGGAGTTAATGGTGCAGGTGCGTTCGCGCACCCGGGACACCCTGTTCATTCTCATGACCGCTTACGGGACGGTCGAAAGCGCGGTCGAAGCGATGAAACAGGGGGCGTACGATTACCTGTCGAAGCCGATCGACCTGCGCCGGCTGCGGGCACTGGTCGAGAAGGCGCTCGAATTCCAAGCGCTGGTGGCGGAGAACAGTGAATTGCGGCTGCGCCTGCAAAGCCCGGCGGAACCCAGCTTGCTCATCGGTGAAAGCGCGCCCATGCGCGCCGTGGCGGCCCTGGTGCACGAGGTTGCCAACAGCGAGGTCACGGTGCTGATTGAAGGCGAGAGCGGGACCGGCAAAGAAATTGTCGCCCGGTCGGTGCATGCCCAAAGCGCGCGTAGCGACCGGCCGTTTGTCTCGGTGAATTGCGCCGCCCTGGCCGAGACTTTGTTGGAAGCCGAATTGTTCGGCCACGTGAAGGGAGCGTTCACCGGTGCGGTGGCCAACAAGCCCGGTCGATTTCAATTGGCCGATGGCGGCACGCTGTTCCTGGATGAAATCGGCGATCTCTCGCCCAAAGGGCAGGGGGACCTGCTGCGCGTGCTCGAGGACGGCGCCTTTCGCATGGTAGGCGGATCAGAGCTGATCCGGGTAAACGTCCGCGTGATTGCCGCCACCAACAAAAACCTGCAGGAAGCCGCGCGTGCGGGAAAATTCCGCGAGGACTTGTGGTACCGGCTGCAGATTGTTCCCATCCAGATGCCGCCGCTGCGGGACCGCGCGGAAGATATTCCCTTGCTGGTCGAGAATTTCTTCGAGCAGTTCGCCAGCAAACACCAGCGCCGGCGCAAACGCCTTTCCGCGGATTGCGTGCAGCTTTTTCAGCGCTTCCCCTGGCCGGGCAACGTGCGGCAGCTTCGCAACCTGATCGAGCGTTTGGTCATCACTTGCCGTGAGTCCGTGGTTGAGGTGCAGCATCTGCCGGATTTTCTCCGCGACTACGACCGCACGACCATCACGTTCACGGTCCGCCCCGGCACCCCTTTGGCCGAGGTGGAGAAGATGCTGATCCGGCAGACCCTGACGCACGTCACCTCCAATCGCGAGGAAGCCGCGCGGGCGCTGGGCATCAGCCGCCGCGCGCTTCAATATAAACTCAAAGAGTACGGTTTGCTGAATTAGCCGTCCGCCAGGTTGGCGCGATTGATGCCTGATTAAGGACCGGTTTCGCTGAGCCATTTTCTTTTTCACCCGCTTTTTGGAGATCCCCCCCGCTCTGCACACAGACCGTAGGGTTACGTGCAGGTCTTGCGCGATAACGGGGAAATGGTCGCGAAGAGCAAAAAGGCGATTTTCCGTAAACTGCGTTGAAATAACAGGATGCGAAAATTGCGCGAGGTTGGCACAGCCGATGCGATAGCACCATTCGCGCACTGGCGTGGACCAGGGCGCATAGAACCAGAACTTTGAGATTAATAATTATATGAATGTAACTGAAAACAAGACCATCACGACTCCGACCACCCCGGCTGCCCCGACCTGTGGATGTGCCAACCCGGCTCCTCAAGCCGCGGCTGTGAAGCCCAACGCCCCCCAGGCTCCGGTCACCAACCCGCAAGCGGCCCCCCGGCAGAATCGCCGCAACCGCAAGACGGCTTAAGACTCAAGGCAGGTACTCGCGGCGCGGTGTTTGGGTCGCCGCGATTTGGTCAGGCCTGAATTGAAGTGAACACGGGGCCGGGGTTGGTGAAGAACCAGCACCAAAACCGGCTCCTTTTTTCTGCACAATTTTTCCGAACCACGTGCAAGATTTGCGCTTTTGGCGAAGATCTCCCGGGTTCGGGTGTTTTGTGGTTCGTTTAGAAATTTCTTAACAACTGAAAGCCAGTGGGTTGGGTATCGATGGGGATTTCTGGCATGATAGTAGCATAGAAGTATTCACCATGAATGAGTTGCTGAACAATTTGCTTAAGCTCCAGGCGATTGATTTTGAGGAGACCCCCGTCAAGTTTACACCCGCTGAAATTGAAGCCGCACGCGCTTTGATTCCTCCGCAGATTCTCGGGCATTATGATCGGTTAGTGGCCCGCGGGAAGAAAGGCGTGGCGCTGGTGCGCAACCAGGTCTGCACAGGGTGCCATATGCGGCTGCCGATCGGCACCATCAATACGCTCATGCAAGGCACGGACATTCGTCTGTGTGACACGTGCGGGCGGTACCTGTATTTGCCGCCGCTGACCGAAGAGGCGCCCGCGGCCGCGGTTCCTCAGGCCTCTGGCAGCGAGATCCCGATCGAGAAACCGGCGAAGCGCCCACGGAAACGCAAGACAGCGGCCAAGGTGGTGAAAGAGGGCGAGAAGGTGGCCGAGAATGTCGTCTGAAGCAGCCATCGCTCCAGCGGTTGCCTCGCTATCGATGTTCACGCGCGCGGCTTTGATCGTGCCGGCGCTGACGGGCAAAGATCCCGCCGCGATCATCAATGAGTTGAGCCAGGTGTTGCACCATGAGGGTTGCATCCCCGAGGTGCTGGCGTTCTATCACAGCGCGCTGAACCAGGAGTTGCTGAGCGGTTCTTCTCTCGGGAGCGGGGTCGTGGTGCCGCACGCCCGCTTGAGCGGGTTAAAGAGCATCCACCTGGCCGTAGGCCGCGCCCCGGAACCGCTTTCGTGGGGACCCAAAGGGGCGCCCAAAGCTGACCTGGTGTTCCTGCTGGCGGTGCCCGCCACCGATGCTGCTGCGTATCTTCACGTGCTCGCGAGCCTCGCCCGGTTAGGGCAGCAACCAGACCGGCTGGAAGCCATCCGCCGGGCTCCGGATGCGGAAGCGATTCTCGCCGTGCTGGAACAGGTCAGCGTGCGTCAATAATCCCCGAGGGCGACGCCGGGAGCAAATGCGGGGCGGTCACCGTTTGGGGTGGATGAAGTAACTTAGATTCTCCAACTCGATGGCGAGGTTTACGTTGTTGACCATCACCGCTTCCGGGACGTCCAGCACGATCGGCGCGAAATTCAGAATTCCCAGAATGCCACACGAAACCAGTAGATTTGTGACTTCCTGGGCGGCTCCGACCGGCACACTTAGAATGGCCATGCGTACCTGGTGATCCCTGACGAACTCGGGCAGTTCGCGCATATTGAGGATGACTTGAGGGGTTTGTTTTGGCCGGCGCCGCTGAGGCTCGATATCAAAGGCGGCCACGATTTCGAAGCCCTCTTTTTCAAAGCCGCGGTAGGAGAGAAGAGCCAGACCCAGGTTGCCTACTCCCACGAGGATTACCGGTTGCAGGCGCGAGGTGCCGAGTTCCTCGGAGATTTTGCGGGACAACTCGTTTACGTCGTAGCCGAGGCCACGGGTGCCAAATTGGCCAAGATACGCCAGGTCCTTCCGCAACTGCGGCGGCTTGACGCCAGCCACTTTTGCCAGGGCCTCGCTGGACACTGTCTCGATCTGGTTATCCTTTAATCGGCCCAGGCAGCGCGAATAGACTGACAACCGGTAAATGGTCTTACGCGGTATCTCGGTCTTCCGGGTTGTTTTTTGATTAGCCACGCACCGTGCGGATATATCTGCCCTTAATCGTTCCCCAGTTTTCGGCGACGTCAAGCACCCAATCCCGGCAAGCGAAGAATCGCCTCGGCCGCGCGCCGGGAGGCGCCCGGCCCGCCCAGACCGCCGACAACTCGCGCCAGTATGCCTTTTACCTCCGCCTGGCGGGCGGGATTGCGCTGCAAATCCAGGGCGGCCGTAGCGATTCGATCCGGCGTGGCCTGGTCCTGGATAAGCTCCGGGAACACTTCCTGATCGGCCAGCAGGTTGGGCATGGCCAGGAACCGGACGGTCACCAGGCGTTTGCCGATTTGGTAGGTGCTCCACGAGGTTTTGTAAATGGCCACCGTCGGAACGCCGAACCACGCGCATTCCATGGTGACCGTGCCGGTGGAGGCGATCGCCACGCTGGCACGGAGCAGCGCTTCCGTCAGGCCGCCACACACTACCTCGAGGCCGGGCGGCGGGCCAAAACTGGTGGCGAGGCGCAACAGTTCCTGGTTCGGCAGCACCATGCGGCCTCGAATCCCAGGCAGGGACCGGGTGAGATTGTCGAACGCGGGGAACATGACCGGCAGATGCCGCTTGAGTTCTCCCGGGCGGCTGCCCGGTAGCAGGAGCACTTCCGGCGGCTGGGAATTCCGAGCGGCAGGTTCGGGGAGCTTCACTCCGGCGTAGCGGTCCACCATCGGATGCCCGACAAATTCCACGTGCAGATCAGGCGCCCGCCGGGCGTACCAATCCTTCTCGAACGGGAAGATCGTGAGTAATAGATCGTAGTCTTCCGCCATGTATGTGGCACGCCCGGGGCGGGAGGCCCAAACCTGGGGGGAAACGAACTGGATGATGGGAGGATTCCAATTCGTCATCAGGTTGGATCGTTGGCGCACCTGCCTCTTAATGGCGTGGGCGAGTCGACGGTTAAACCCGGAGAAATCGACACAGACGATGGCGTCCGGAGTGCGATTTGCAGCCAGGGCCAGCAATTGGTGGAAGATGCGGCGGAATTTCAGCAGGTTTTTCACCACATCGGAAAAGCCGATGACCGAATGCGCGGTCAGATCCAGTGCCAGTTCGGCGCCCGCATTTGCGAGGTGCGACCCGCCGGCGCCGAAAAACCGGGGAGCGAGAGAGCTAAGCCGCGGCTGCGCTTCGGCCGTGGGTGCGAGCGTCCGATTGGCGAGTTTCTCCCGCAAAGCGCGGACGAGGTCTGCGGCCAAGGCATCCCCGCTCGGCTCGCCAGCGATGAGCATGAAGCTTTTGGGTTTCATGAGGGGATGCGCCGAAGGTTTAGAGTGGCGGCAGCAATGCGGCGCCCTGGCCCGACGCGGCGGTTTGAATCTGGCGTGTGATTTCGAACGCCAGGTCGAGCGCGTGCTTGGCGGAGGCGCCGCTCACCCGAGGGGTCTGATGCTCCTGGATGCAATCCACAAAATGGAGCAGCTCCAGTTTTAGCGGTTCATCTTTGGTGATCGGCACCGGCTCGCGCACGATGCGGCGGCCGTTGAATTCGCTGACGATCGCGGTGGTTTTGGCCTGCAGCAGCTTCTTGAAAAGCGAACTCTCCGATTCCCCTTCGCGGGCGATGCGGTAGATGTAACCTTCCTGGGCCCGGTAATCGAGGGAGATGTAGCTGGTGTTGGCGCCGCCGCTGAAGACGCGAATCTTGCGCATGCGCTCAGGGCTGACGCGGCTGGCGGTGAGGTTCGCGACGCAGCCGTTGGCAAAGCGCAGCCGGGCGTTGGCGATGTCTTCGGTCTTGCTCAACACCGGGATGCCCACCGCATCCACGCTGGTGACCGGCGATTTCACGAAGGCCAGGATCACGTCAAGGTCATGGATCATGAGATCGAGCACGACGCCGATATCGGTGCTGCGGGCGGGGTAGGGGGAGAGCCGGTGGGCTTCGATGAACTTAGGCTCCTTCGCCACGGCATCGAGGAAATTGAAGACCGGGTTGAAGCGTTCCACGTGGCCCACCTGGAGCACGCACCGGAGACTTTGCGCCAGTTGCACCAGCTCGCCCGCCTGTTCGGTGTTGTCGGTCATGGGCTTTTCCACCAGCACATGGCGTCCCGCGTTGAGCAGCATCCGGGAGAGCTCGAAATGGGTGGTGGTGGGGGTCACGATGCTCGCCGCCTCGACCGCCGCCACGAGGTCGGCCACGGAAGCAAACGCCCGGACATGGTGCTTTTCAGCAATTTTGCGGGCGACGTCCGGGACGGCGTCGTAGACGCCAATAAACTGCACCTGGCCTGCGGCCGCCAATTCGGCGTAAATGCGCGCATGGTGCTGCCCGAGCGCGCCGGTGCCCAGCACGCCTACTTTGACCGGGGTGCGGCGGGGGGATTCTGCCACTGTTGTCATCCCGCCGATTTTGCATTTTGGGAGGGCGAGTTACAACTTTGGACTTTAAAGTTCCGCCCATACCATTAAAAAGTAGACCTCGTGTTCGTTTTGACTCATATCCTGGTATATCTGGTGGTGGCCGTGGCGGCCTACCTCATGGGCTCGATCCCCACCGGCTTTCTCGTCGGCAAAGCCGAAGGCATCGATATCCGGAAGGTTGGCAGCGGGAACATCGGCGCGACCAACGTCTTTCGCTACCTGGGCAAAGGTCCGGGAGTCCTGGTGATGCTGGTGGACGCGGCGAAAGGCTGGATCGCCGTGCGGGTGGTAACGCCGCTGATTTTTCAGCTCCTGGCCTCAAGCTTTGGGGAAGGCGCGCGCGATGTCGGCCTGATTCTTTCGGCCGTCTGCGCCGTGATCGGGCATAACTACACCTGCTGGCTGAATTTCAAAGGCGGCAAGGGCATCGCGACGTCTGCCGGGGTGCTGGTGGCGATGGTACCGTATTCGTTGCTAATCATCCTGGCCGTGTGGCTGATCGTGGTGGCGCTCACGCGCTACGTTTCGCTGGCGTCCATGCTGGCGTCGTTCACGCTGCCGTTTGCCGCCTGGCTCACGGGCGAAAGCGTCACGCGCATCGTGGTGACCGGCAGCATGGCGGCGCTCGCCATTTACAAACACAAAGCCAACATCCAACGGCTGCTGAACGGCACCGAAAGCAAAATCGTTTTTCGAAAAGCCGCCGCCTCCGGCGCATCCAAATCATGAATATCACCGTTTTAGGCGCTGGTGCCTGGGGCACCGCGCTGGCCCGCCTGCTGCATGCCGGCGGCGCGCACGTCACCTTGTGGGGACATTTGCGGGAGGATTTGGAGGAAATCAGGAAGACCGGGCGCAATGAGCGGTTCCTGCCGGGAATTCCCGTGCCGCCGGATATCGCCCTCGAACCGGACCTCCAGCGCGCGGTCTCTTCCGCCGAGTTGGTCCTGGTGGCCGTCCCTTCGCAGGCTTTCCGTAGCGTGACCAAAAGCCTGGACGCCTTCAACGGCACCGTGGTGAGCGTCACCAAAGGCATCGAGTACGAGAGCCACCTGACCATGAGCGGGATCCTCGAGCAAACCGCGCCGCACGCCCAATGCGTCGCGCTCTCGGGACCAACTTTTGCCATTGAAGTGGCCCGCGATATCCCCACCGCGATTGTGGCCGCAAGCCGGAACGCGGAGGCGGCGGCTGCCGTGCAAACCATTTTCAACCGGCCAAGCTTCCGCGTTTATACCAGCCCGGATTTGCTGGGCGTGGAGCTCGGTGGATCGCTCAAGAATGTGATTGCGGTGGCGGCCGGCATTGGCGACGGCCTCGGCTTTGGCGACAACTCGAAAGCCGCGTTGGTCACGCGAGCGATTGTCGAAATTCGCCGGGTGGGCGTGGCGTGCGGCGCACAGCCGGAGACGTTCACCGGTTTGAGCGGCCTCGGGGATTTGATGGTGACCTGCTTTTCGCGGCACAGCCGCAACCGCGGTTTTGGCGAGCGCGTCGGTAAAGGCGAGAAGCCCGCCGACATCGCCGCCAGCATGATTGCGGTGGCCGAAGGTTATCCAACGGCTCGGGCGGCCTACCAGTTGGCCCGCTTTCGGCAGGTCGTCACGCCGCTGATCGACGAAATCTATGCTATGCTCTACCAGGGCAAGGATGTCGCGCGCAGTGTCCGGGACCTGATGTCGCGCGATCCGAAACCGGAAAACCTATAGCTTATGAGTGCAAGAATCTCGTCTGGCAACCTGCAATTCGAGATGTCCACAAAACCTGGCGGCGCGCGGGCGCCGCGCGATCCGGAGTCGCCTTTCTGCCTGGCGGTGGTGGGAGATTTTTCCGGGAGAAAGAGTCGGGGCCGCCGCGAAGGTCTGGCGGGACGGCGGATTTGGAGGATCGACCTCGACAATCGTGACCAGGTCATGGCCAGCCAGGCCGCCGCCTTGAAGTTGTCGCTTGGGCCGAGCCCGGGGGAGGTCGTGGATTTGCCGTTCACCGCCCTGGAGGATTTTCATGCCGACGAACTCTTGAAACGCGTCCCACCGCTGGCCGACCTGGTGGATCAGCTTAAACGCATGGGGAAACCAGGGGGCGCGGGAGGTGCGGCGATGGCACCGAAAAATTCCGTGGCGGAGTCGAACGAAGACACCATGGCGCGGCTCCTCGGTGGAGCTTCGCCGGTTCCAACTCCAGCCGCAGCGCCCAAAGGTGTGCCGGGCCTGAATGAGCTAATCCGGAGCGCTGTGGGATCGAGCGGCGTGCCCGCGCCCACGGCGGAACAGGCGGCCATGAGCTCGGTCCTGGATCTGGAGTTGGCCCGGCAGTTGAACAATCTGCTGCATCATCCGGATTTTCAGGCGCTCGAAGCGACGTGGCGAGGTTTGGATTTGCTGGTCCGAAATTTTGGGGCGGAAGAGAACCTCAAGTTATTCCTGCTCGATATCTCGAAGGAAGAATTGGCGACCGATTTGTCGGCGCAAGAATCCCTTGCCGCGAGCGGCCTCTTCCAGACGATACGCCGCCAAGCGGAAGAGTACCCTTGGGCGGCCTGGCTCGTCTTGCACACCTTCGACGCCACAGTCGCTGATGTCGACCTGCTGGGGCGGTTGGCGCAAGTTGCCGCTTCGGTCGGTGCGCAGGTCCTGGCCGGCGCCAGCCCGCGCTGGGTGGGCGCCGATTCGTTCGCCGCGCATCCGGACCCGGACGACTGGAAACTGCCGCTTGAGCCCGGAATGCAGGAAGCCTGGCAAGCCTTGCGCAAGTTACCTGCGGCACAATATGCCGGCCTGGCTTTGCCCCGATTTCTCCTGCGTCAGCCCTACGGAAAAGGCAGCGAGGTCCTCGAAACCTGGCCCTTCGAGGAGCTGCCGCCGGGCGCACCGCACGAACATTATTTGTGGGGAAATCCGGCCATCATTTGCGGTTACCTGCTCGCCAGCGCCTTCCAGGCCGACGGCTGGGATTTTGCCGCGGGAGGCTATGGAGAACTCGGGGATTTGCCGGTGCATAAGTTCACTGAAAACGGGGAAACCCGGGTCATGCCCGACGCGGAAGCGTGGCTGAACGACTGCGCCGCGGAAGCCATTCTGAGTCGTGGCCTGATGCCGGTTCAATCCATCCGCGGACGCGACGCGGTGCGCATGATGCGCCTGCAGTCTCTGGCTGGCCGCGCCCTTCCGTTGGGGAGCGGGGAATAGCCGCCGGCGCGTTCAAATCATTTCCGATTCGAAGCTGCCGTCGGCAGGTCGGCTGAAGCACCCGAGTCGCCCGATCTTCGCTCCAACCGCACCTACTTCAGGATGAGGTAGAGCGCGTGGAGCACTCCGGGAATCCAGAAGAAGAAGCACAGCACGATATTGATGATCGTGTCTTTGGCGGCCTTGGTCTTCAGATAGACTGCGAGAGGAGGGAGCAGAATTGCCAGAATGATCAGCACCACTTTACTCATAATTTGGGGTCCTTTGTGGAGTTACCCTTCCGTCAGAAGTGTTCAAAGTCAAGGAGGAGGTCCGAACCGCCGGTTGAAAGCGAGTCGCCGCCAGTAGACTGATCGCCTTCGACGGCAGGCAGTCTCGCGGTAACCGACAGGGCAGGGCGCATTCGGAGGGGGTAAAATCGTCTCTTGACTGGCGTGGGAACTAAGATGAGTTTACGCGATTCCAAACTTAAGAAAAAAGAATAGCTGCGCCATGATTTTGCAGGCCGTTGGCCATCCCAGCGGTCCGGATGGCCGCACCCGTTGGCCGGCGCTTTTCTCTCACCGATTGGATCACTCAAGGAAACCAGAATGAAACTCTTTACCAAATCCGTCATCGTTCCCGCGATCACCTTGCTGTCTGTGGGCGGTCGTGCTGTGGCTGAACCAGCGGGCGAGGTGCCGCCGCGAATCGGACCGGTGGCGGCCCCAGCCACCCTGCGGTCTCCGCTGGCCAGCGAGGTCGGCGCGCCTGAGGGTGGAAAAGTGCGGACCGGTTTGCTCCCGGGTTTCAGTTACGATACCAGCTTTTCGTCGCTCAACTGGTGGCCGCAAGGGCCCGGAACGACGACCAATGGTGATTTGAACATTGTTCCTTATCATCCCACTTCCGGAGGCGTGTCAGCGATTGTCCCTCATCCGAGCAACCCAGACATACTGTATATCGGCACGGTCAACGGCGGTGTTTGGCGCAGTATGAACGCCAGTTCGACCAACCTTAGCTGGACGCCGTTAACGGATGATCAGCTTTCGCTGTCCATCGGGGCGCTGGCGCTGGATCCCACAGATGCCACCGGGCAGACCCTGGTGGCCGGCGTGGGGCGTCGCAGCAGTTTTGGGAGTGTCGGCGGCGCGCTGATTGGCCTGCTGCGCACCACGGATGGCGGCACGACCTGGACACGTGTGGGTGCCGCCTCCCTGGCGGGTCGGAGCATTTACAGCGTGGCGGTACGGGGCAACCTGATCCTTGCCGGGGTGGACTCGACCGATAATGGGAGTTCACCGGGCTTGTACCGCACGCTCAACGGGGGTGCGAACTTCACCAATATGTCCGGCTTCGGAACGGGCTTGCCCGCCGGGGCCGTCACGCACCTGGCGCCCGACCCGGGAAACCAGGCTCGCTTCTATGCCCATGTCGCGGCGAATGGAGTGTATCGCACGGACAATTCCGGTGAGAACTGGGTGAATGTGACCGCCGGGGTGGCCGGTCTCAGCGCCGGTTCCGTCGCGCTCAGTGTTTTCAACGGGAATGGAACCAATGTGGTGTACGCGGCGGAATTAACCGGGAATATCTCGCGCGTATATCGTTCGACCAACCAGGGCACGAACTGGACCCAGATGGATTCAGTGACCGCCAATGCGAGCTCGCTCTTCAATGGCTTCACCGCGGATCCTTCCAATCCCAATCTGGTATATCTTTCCGGGCTCTTTGTTCGCGCCAACTTCCCCTATAGCGGTCGGGTGGTGCGCGGCGACGCGTCCCTGCCGGCTGGAACTCAGTGGATCCCGATCTCGAGCACCAACGGCACGGGCGTTGGAACAGCGCCGCATACCGATTCGCGCGCGTTGACCTTCAACTCGGTGGGGCGATTGATCGAGGGCGATGACGGCGGCATTTATGAGTTGCCTATCGCCAATACCGGCGATAACGGCACCAGTTCGCTTTGGCGCTCCCTCAACGCGAATTTGCAGAATTCCGAAATGCACTCGATGGCGTACGATCGCCTCGCGAAAGCCTTCATCGGGGGCGCGCAGGACACCGGTTTTCAGGAACAGGCGACGGTGGGTTGGCCGTTGTGGAATAAAACCAGCAATGGCGACGGGGGCGATGCGGCGGTGGACGTCACCAGTCTGTCGGGTCGGTCGATTCGTTACGGCAGTTCCCAAAACATCGCCGGTTTCTTTCGGGCGACCTACACCAATAACGTGCAACTTTCCCGCGTTTACCCGGCGTTAAGCCCTCTCGGAGGTGCCCCGGGAATGTCCGGCCAGTTTGTTAATCCCATCGCGCTGAATGCTGTCAATCCGGTGCGGTTGCTGTTCGGCGCCGGTAACGGTGTTTATGAATCGCTGGATCAGGGCAACACCGTTTCCCGTTTGTCCACCGCCGTAGCCAACAGTCCGGTGAGGATGGCGTATGGTGGAAAATCCGGAGGCGTAGTGAATCCGGATGTGATTTATGTCGGCTCAGGGAGCACCGTGCTGGCGCGCACAAATGCCGGCGGTTCGCTCGCCGCCGTACCTGCATCCTTTCCGGGTGGAAACGTGCAGGGCATCGTGCTCGATCCTGGTAATTGGTACACCGCCTACGTCGTTGGCACCACCAAGGTCTACCTTACGCCCAATGCCGGCGCGAGTTGGACCGATCTCACCGGCAATCTGGTCGGTGTTGGCACTTTTCACACGGTCGAGTTTCTGACGTTGCCCGCTGGTAACGCCATCGTTGTCGGGACCGATCTCGGCGCCTACATCATGCGCACCGCTACACCTGGAGTGTGGAAGACGCTGGGAATGAACCTCCCCAATGCCCCCGTCTTCGACGCCCAGTACGATCCGGTTGGAAATGTGCTCGCCATCAGCACTTTTGGCCGGGGCGCCTGGCTTTATGATTTCAACTCCGCGGTGACGAATGTGGTGACCACCCTCGCGGATTCCGGTCCAGGTTCGCTGCGCGAAGCGATCCTTCGCGGTAACCTTGCTGGTTCGCAAAGTTATATCACTTTCGCGGTGAAAGGTGTGATAACGCTGGCAACCGCGCTGCCAACGGTGGTGGCTAATACGACCATTCTGGGGCCGGGCACGAATAACCTGGCCATCAATGGCGCTGGGACTCAGCCGCTTTTTTACCTGGGCCCACAAACGACTAATCGGATCAGCGGCCTGCAATTGATCAATGGGTTTTCGGTAAACGCTGGAGCGAGTCTGCTTAACATCGGCTCGACCATCCTCGAGAGCTGTGTCGTCTCCAATAGTTTCACGGTCAATTCCTTTGGCGGTGCGGTGGCGAATTTTGGTGGTGATTCCGCTCTCTTTGTGACGAATTGCGTGTTCGTCGGTAACCGAATTCAAGGCGGCGCCGGCGAGGCGCGTGGGCCGGGGCGGAACGGTGGTCCCGGCGGAGGCGGCGCCGGGCTTGGCGGTGCGATCTACACCGAGGGGCTAACCCTGGTAGTTGCCGGATGCAGCTTCGTCAATAATCGTGCCGTGGGTGGTAACGGCGGGAATGGCGACGGAAATAGCTTTAGCGATGACACCGGGGGCGTGGGCGGCTACCCGAACGCGGGCTCGGGCGGCGCGGTGGGACAACCGGGTGCGGGCGGCGGATTTGGCGGTGGTGGTGGCGGCGGGGCTGGTTCATTCAGCGCCGGCTTCTCGGGCGGTGCGGGCGGTTTCGGTGGTGGTGGCGGTGCGGGTGGCGCGCGTGGCTCTGGCGGAGCCGGGGGTGCTAATGGCGCAGCGGGCCTCTATGGCGGAATTGCCGGTGGCTCGTTTTCTTCTCACTCCGGCGGTGGCGGCGGCGGCGCAGGGCTTGGCGGGGCCATTTTTGCCCGCACTGGCGTTGTCTCGCTGGTGAATTGTGCGTTTACCGGCAACCTGGCCACGAACGGCGTTGGTGGTTTCGGCTCCTTCGGCGGTGGTAATGGCGCCATTGGTCAAGGCTTGGGCGGCGCCGTGTTCAATCTCGATGGGAAGGTTACCGGGAATAACCTCAGCTTCTCCGGCAACGCGGCCGCCACCGCTGATCCGGATGTGAGCGCCACCACCCTGGTCACTACCCTGGCTGATAGCGGCCATGGTTCGTTGCGCCAGGCCATCTACAATGCGGCTGCGCGACCAGGTGTGGACACGGTGACCTTTGACCCCAGCCTGGCGGGCGGCGTTATTCGCCTCACCAGCGCGGCCCTGACGATCGACGACCCCAGTGGTCCGGTTGCGATTTCGGCGGGGAACCTGCCGAGCGGGATCGCCATCAGTGGCGAGGGTGCGCGGCGGGCTTTCGAAGTGTCGCCCGGGTCGACTGTCACTCTGGATGCGTTAACGGTCTCCAACTGCTTTAGTGACATGGGAGCGGGGACGGTCACCGGCGGCGATTTGCGGATCACCAGGTGCACGTTTAACGCGAATTCCGCCCAATACGTCGGTGGCGTTTATAATTACAGTTCCACGGCGACGCTGACCATTCTCTCAAGTACGTTTTCCGGAAACTCGGCTTCGGTACTGGACGGCGCGATCTTCTCCTATGGCCCGTTGGAAATTCGTCACTCGACTATCGTTAGCAACACCTCGGTGAGCGCTGGCGGTGGCGTGCGGTTCAATAACACTGCCATCCTGAGCCATAACCTTGTGGCCCGCAATTCCTCGCCATTTCAACCGGACGTCGGCCTGCAGCCTGGAGGCAACTATGTCGTCGCCGGTTACAACCTCGTCGGCGATGGCAGCGGCAGTGGGCTGGCTGACGGAGTGAATGGAAACCGCGTCGGCGCGGCCGGTGCGCCGATTGATCCCAAGCTCGGCGCCCTTCGCGACAACGGTGGGTTGACCTTCACGCACGCCTTGCTCGGCGGCAGCCCGGCCAGCGATGCCGGTGATCCGCTTTTAAGCGGATTTAGGCTCCTCGATCAGCGCGGCTACCCGCGCGTGGCAAACGACCGTGTGGACATTGGCGCCGTGGAGGGCGGCCTGCACGCGTTCTATCCTTTCGACAATTACGGCTCCGCCGACTTGGCGGGTGGTTCCGTTGCGTCCTACCAGGGCAGCCCCAGCGGACCGTGGTTCAACTCAGATCACCGGGGCCAGCCCGTCTCCGCCATCGCGCTGAATGATTTCGTCAATGGCACGGCTTTCGGCACGAATAATTACTACCTGCTCACCGCGCCTCACGATCCGACTAATTCCAATCGCGGCCTCGGGCTCCAGGGAGATTTCACCGTCAGTGCCTGGATCTTCCCGCGCGTGATCGGTGGTTGGAAAATTGTGCTCGGCACAACCACCACCCCGGGAGGCTCCGGGACGCCGGTGTTCGGACTGTTGAACAATCACGCTTACGCCGCCTTTTGGAATAACGATCTGCCCGGCAGCATCGCCATCAATGCCGGCCAATGGACGCACCTGGCCTGGACCTACAATTCGCACGGCGGCCAGATGGCGCTATATGTCAATGGACGACTCGACACCTCCGCTGTGGGTCGCCCGAATACGACCCTGGATGCCAATATGCTCCTCGGGTTTAGCGCCGCTTTGGCGAACTCCTATTTCCAGGGATTTATCGATGAGTTTGCGATCTTCGGCGAGGCGCTTTCCGCCAGCCAGATCGCGCAACTCGCGGCGCCCAATGGCATCCAGCCGAATGCGATCCTGCCGGCGCCAGTTTTGTCGCCGGGCCTGGTCCCCGATAGTTGCGGTTGGAATGTGCGGGAAATTTACGCCCACACCAATGACCCCTCGCTCATGCCCTATGATCTGCCCAGCGCTGAATTTGTCGCCAACTCGCCCGACAGCGGCGTCGCCATCAATTACAGCAGTTCCGTGATCAACCGCTACGACTCGAAATATAATTCTCCGAATGGCGCCTATTTTCCCGGCGCCACACTCTATGCCTCGGACAACTTGACGCCGCAGGGCTTGATCAATGGCGACGATGACTATTTCGTGCTGGCGGCGGCGACTACGATCCAGGTCGCGGTGGAAGACGACTACACCTTTGGTTTCGCCAGCGATGACGGGGCGCAGTTGCGCCTCCGGGGTGCGGCGTTCATCAGTTCAACCCGGTTGGATGCCAACAATCCCGCTGACCCCGCGCATCGTGGCGGCACCCTGAGCTACCCCGGCAATACCGCGAATTCAAAAACCCTCGGTGTGACGCATCTCACGCCCGGCAGTTACGACGTGGAATACTTGAGTTGGGAAGTTACCGGCGGAACCTTTTCCGAGGTCTTTGCCGCGCGTGGCGCTAAAACCACCATCGATTCCAGCTTCCGCCTGCTTTCTCCCACGCTTTTCGCCGTCCACCCCACACTGACTCTGGTGCCGGTGGCTTCAGCCTCGGTAGGTGTCGTCTGGTCGCCCACCAGCCCGTGCGACCACCTGCAGTCTGCCACCAACGCGGACGGCCCTTGGACGGACGTTCCCGGCGCCTTCAGCGGCAAGATTCTGCCCGCATCCAGTGGAGCCCAATTCTTCCGCGTCGCACAATAGCTGTTCGGCGGCGGGGAACCAGGTGTTCGGTGCATCGCGCCGGCCCTGGCGACCGGTTCAGTGCGCGACTATGAGTTTGGTGTACATAAAATGGACACCGACGTCAGGACAGAATTAAGCATTTCAACCGGACACCAGAGACGGAGGACCGGGCGATAGCCGGGTTCAACTCCAGACGGGATCACAAGTCCGGCTATTTCAGGCTCAAAGTTTCGTACTGGCTTTCGATTTGCAGCGTTACGTCGCTCCGGCCAATCTTGATAACGGTCGCGCCGTCCACCTTGTCGCCCACGTGCACGGTCACGCCGTTGACCATCGCCGTTGGCGAGGAAACGGTGTAGAAGATTCCTTTGAGCCGAAATTCCGCGGATTTCTTTTTAACCACTTCGACCGGCGCTGCGGCGGTGGGAATTGTCGCGGGTGGAGTGATGCTGAGCGAAGGCATCTCTTTCACCATTTCCGTTGGGGCGGCCGCAGGGATTGGTTGTGGATCCGGCGGGTTTGGCGCAGGCACGGGCAGCGGCGCAACCTCTGGTGCAGGTTGGTCAGGTTCGGCAGCCTGCGCCGCCGGTTGTGTATCGCTGGTTGCGGCAGTCGTGTCTGACGCAGGTGCCGTCAGTGCCGGCGTCCGGGCCTCGACTCGTTCTGGCTGGTCGTATCCGGACCGCGACCCCAGCCACAGCGAGAGGAGTAGTGCGATTGCGGCTACGCCGGTGTAAACCCAGAGCCGGCGAGATAGCCGAGTGACTCGGGTCTGTGGTGCCGTTTCTTCATGCTCGGATGACGAGGTCGTCTCCAGGGGAGGCGGTGCGGCAGTGGCGGTGCGAGTCGGTGTGATTTCGCCGCCGAATTGGTCGGCTGTCTGCGGCTGAGCCGCGGTGGCCACCACGGTTGCAGGTGCACCGGAGGATTCCGGTGCGGCTCCCTGATGCTCGTGGACCTGGCCGGCGAAATTACGATTGGCAAAGGCAGCGCGCCAGACTGGCAGTCGCTGATGTAAGCCGAGTCCACGCAGGAAATTCGTATCGATGGTGGGCGGCACGCGGAACTCGTCCTTGGGCCAAAGCTGATGCACGAGCACATCCGCGATGTGCACCGCCGCCAGTGTGGTGAGCTTGCCTTGATCCTCCACTGGGGGTTCGTGATGCAAAGCCGTGGCTTCGACGACGGAGAAGGGCAGGTTCCACATTCCCACCAGGCAGCCACCGATTTCTCCATGGTTGGCGCCAAACATCTCTTTCTCGATGTTCCAAAGCGTGACCGGTTGGTTTCGCGCCAACGAGTGGACGCGTCCGTAGAGATCGTCAAAATTCGTCACCAACACCACCTTGCCGAAATCGTGCACCAATCCCGCGGCAAAGGCCTCGGTGGCCAGCGCCCGGTCTTTGGTCTCGGACAACACCAAGTCCCGCGCGATTTGCGCGACGCGCTTGCTGTGTTCCCAGAGGTCGTCAAAGGATAGATACCCGGGCTTTAAGTGACGGTGCTCGGCCAGGTGACGCAACGCCATCACCAGGGCCTTGACCGCGTCGAGGCCCAGCGATTCCACAGCTTCCTCCGGTCGACTCAGGTTTCGTGGCAGACCCAGGTAGCTTGAGCTTGCCAGGCGCAGCACTTCGGCCGACAGCGCCTCGTCTCGGGCAATGAGTTCCCCGATTTGACCGCTCGTCACCCCCGGCGTTTCGAAGGCTTTAATCACTTCCGCATAGATGGCCGGGATGCTGGCTGAGGCCTTTTGCTGTTGCTCTGCATCGCTCCCGCGCTCCCGCGCGTTCGGCTCCCGCTGCGCCACGCCCTCCTCCACCCGACTCCTCAATGAACCGAATTCGATAGGCTTCGGCAGAATGTGGTGGGGGCCATTGACTTTGGCGGCGACCAGGGCCAAATCGGCCTCATACGCCAGGAGGAATCGCGTCGTCTCCGGATGCTCCGTCAATGCCATTTCCAATAACGCGCTCGCATCCGGCGAGCCCAGATTGAAGTCCACCAGGAACGCGGTGAAGGAGTATTTCTTGAGTTGCGCCAGGGCCTCCGGTTCGTTGCGCACCGCGGTCGGCATCCATTCGGTCCCGAGGGCTTGACTGATGTCCGCCAACGCTTGCGGGTCGGCTATGGCCATTAGAATCGTCTTAGCGCTCATAGATTATTCCTTTTGAAAGCATTATCCTTGCCAGATGTAACGCAAAATGCCACTTGCCTTCCGAAAAGCGTTTGCAGTTGTAAAATGTTAATTGCGAATGCATTCCAAATGAGATGATCCCTGGCAAGGGTTGCAGGCGTCACTTGGCGAAGGTGTGGAACCACCGTTAGTTGATGCAGTTCTTTCTAATTCAGCAATGCTTGCCGCAGGGGCTCAGGAGGTGCGCCTGAGAATTACCAAGGGTGGTCGGAAGCCCGGGCTCTCGACTGGTTTCTTCCCTAATCTAAGATTCCCGCTCAGGTGATACTCCTTTGCCACACCTGCCAGCGTTCACGCCCGGCGCGATTGCGGCCATTCCAAAACTCGATTTCGTCGCTGCTCATCGTCTATCAAAACCCCACCCTGCACCCACTCTCGATTTGTGCTAGGTTACCCAAGTTTGGCATCATGCCACGAACACGAACACATGTTGGCGACATCGGAACTCATTTTGGAATCGACTCAAGCCGAGCGGCTGGAATCCGCGCTGGGCACTTACCTGCGCGAAGTACCGCTCTACGCCGGCTCTCAGCGTGAGTCAGCCGCCTCCCTGCTCGAGCAGCATCGCAACCTGCCCCTGATCACCAAATCGGACCTGCGCCGCGGGTTCCCCGAAAACTTCCTCGGCCCCAACAACCGCCTGGACGCGCTCCTGGAAGCAGACGTTATCGAATTGGAGCATACCTCCGGCACCTCCGAGCAACGAACTCCGCTGCTCCTGCCCAAAGGCTGGTGGAACGAACAGGAACGCCGCGCCCTGGCCCTCAACCCGGTCACCTCGCGGTCCGGGGCGCTGGCACCCGAAGCCCGCCGTGCGACGATCGGTTCCCCTTCCTGCAACAACGATATTTCCTACACGGGCACTCCGTCCTGCTCCGAGCGCGTCGTTGGCCAAGCGCAATTCGTAACCCTCTCCAAGCACCCATTCCTGTGGAGCGCCGCCGATCTCGAGCGCATGACCGAGGAAACCCTCGATTGGAACCCGCTCTTCCTGGACGTCGATCCGGTCTACGGCGTCGCTTTCGCCCGCCACTGCGAACGACACGGCATTCGCCTGCCCTCGCTCCGGTTTGTGCTGAGCAGCTACGAATACCTCAGCCTCAATCACCGCCGCGTGCTGGAGCGTGCTTTCGGCGTGCCGGTCTACAACCTTTACGGCTCCACGGAAACCGGACACCTGCTGATGCAGGACGAAACCGGCGCAATGCGGCCCAGTCTGGAAACCGCCGCCCTGGACTTGGCTCACTTGGATGAGCGCGGGATCGGCGACCTCGTCGTCACCACCCTCACCAACCCTTACATGCCGCTGGTCCGTTATCGCATTGGTGACCTCGCCCGCGCTGAAGGCAGCCCATACGGCACCCGGTACGAACTCCATGGCCGCGCCGCCGACGCCCCCATCCGCCCCGACGGAAAACGCGTCACTGTGCGTGATCTCGATCAGTGCTTTGCCGGCCTGGAAGGGACGGCTCATTATCAATTGGTGCAACGCGCGGATCACTATCAACTCCGCATCATCCCCGATGCCCCCGGCCTGGCACCCGCCACCGCGACCGAACTGCGCGAACGCCTCGAACAACTGCTCGACGCCGCTGGAGCGGTTCGAGTTGAAACCACGGACCTCATCATGCCCCAGGGCTCCGGTAAATTCCGGCTCTGCATCCCGCCCGCCGGAAAGCACTAATACCTGGCCGCACTTCGGGGACGCACGGGGCGCCACTTGCAAACCCTGGTGCTGCTTCCGCACTTCAGCCACAGCCGCCGTGCCGGCATTGACGGCTTTTTCCTGCGAAATTCGGCTCTTATCCCCCTGACTAGCCTGCATTGGGAGGCTGCGCTGGACGGGTGTTCCCGATACCAGGCATGGTTTGGCCATGCACTTTTTCTATTTCCGCATACAAAACCTGTTGACAAAAAGCACGTGACGGCAATAGACTGCGGGTGTTCGGGTAGCGGTACGTTTCTTCAGCGGGGTTCCCCACCCCCACCTCCTTGGCGTCTGCTGCCCGAACGTATTTTTTTTCGGTTCCTCTTGACCTTTTCCCCTCCCTTACATAAGTTGTCGCTCCCATGTGCGGGGGCGTAGCTCAATTGGTTAGAGCGCTGCCCTGTCACGGCAGAGGTTACGGGTTCGAGCCCCGCCGCTCCCGCCATCTTTTTCGGCCTTTTTTGCAGATTTCTGTTTACTTCATGACAGATTCCTGACAAAATTGGCCCATGGCCAACAAGAAAGCGGAATTCCCTAAAGTGATTCGCGTGGGCCAAACCCGCGCTACTATCTACAAAACCCCCACCAACGGCTGCGACGCCTTCACCGTGGTGTGGTACGAAGGGCCCGACCGAAAACGGAAGATGTTCGCCGACCTGGGCGCAGCCGAGATCCACGCAAATGCCCAGGTCAATAACCTCTCCAATGGCGAGTCGCGCGCGGCCAAGCTGTCAGGTGAGGAGTGCCTGGAATACGTGCGCGGGCGCAACCTGATTCAGGGCTACGCGTCGTCGATGGATGCGGCCCTGGCGGAATGGCGCGAGGCCAAGGAACTGCTCAAGGGTAGGTCGCTGGTGGAGGCGGTGCGCTATTACGTCACGCAGAATGTGATGAATGTACCGGCCAAGACGGTCCAGGTGGTGCTGGATGAAATGATCAAAGCGAAGCGCGCTGAGGGGTGCAGTGAGCGCTACATTCAGGACCTGGAGTCGCGCTGCGGGAAGTTCGCGCGGGAGTTTCCGAGGGAGATCGCCACGATCCGGGGCTACGAGATCAAGTCCTGGCTGCAGGAGTTGACCCGGGAGACTTCCAAGAAGGATCTGCGGGCGCCACGCAAGCCGGTGACGAACCGGACACGGAACAACTTCCGGTTGTGCATCCAGACGCTGTTCGCGTACGCGAAAGCGCAGGAGTATCTGCCGGCGGACTGGAACGACATGGATTCGGTTCCGCTCTGGAAGGTGAAGGATGAGGAGGTCGAGATTTTCACGCCGGACGAGATGAGCATCCTGCTGGCGAACGCGCCGGCGAACCTGGTGCCGTTCCTAACGATTGGGGCATTTGCCGGGCTGCGGAGCGCAGAGATTGAACGGCTGGACTGGTCGAAGGTGGATTTGGAAAACGTCTATATCACGGTGGACGCCAGCATCGCCAAAACGAATTCGCGTCGGCTGGTGCCGATCGTGCCGAACCTCAAGGCCTGGCTGGAGTCTTGCCGGACGAGCGCCAGTCCGGACAAGCACCCGCGGAGCGGGCCGGTGCTGGAGCTGGCGAACGTGGTGAACGCGGTGAAGCGGCTGACGAGTGCGACGCGTCCGGTGGACCCAGAGAACCCGGAGAGGCGGCTCGCGCCGCGCGTGCCCTGGCGGCATAACGCGCTGCGGCATTCGTTCTGCAGCTATCGGCTGGCAGATGTGAAGAGCGCAGCGCAGGTGGCGCTGGAAGCCGGGAACAGCCCGCAAATGATCTTCCAGCATTACCGCGAGCTGGTGACGGAGAAGGCGGCGAAGTTGTGGTTTGCGATCACGCCGGAGAGCATCAAGGCGGAACGGGAGAAAGCAGAGGCGGAGCGGCAGGCGAGGATTGTCGCATTTCCCGCGAAGGCGGCGGCGTGAGGTTAATGCAGAACGCAGAATGAGGAGTGCAGAATGAGTGACCGCCAACAGTTGCTGGCCGAGGTGTACCACTGTGAGAAGTGCGAGAAGGCTTCTGAACTCGGGCGTTCCGGATTCAGTCGGCCCAAGGCAGGAGCGCCGTTGTTCAAGTTTCCGCCCACGATCGGAGCCACAGGCCGGGCACAACTGCTATTCGTTGGAATTAACCCACGGATATCCCCTGACAATCAGGATTTGCACGACCGCATCATTGCCGACCGGCGGGAATTCCGCCGGCTGGCGAGGAATTGGGACGGCGGTAAAAGGTATATCGAACCGGAGTGCGCGGAGAGGCATTACCACCCGCACATGCGTCTGGTGCAGAGGATGTTCGGTGAACAAGCGCGGTTTGAGGATTACGCAGCCGTAACGGAGCTGTTCTTTTGCGCGACGGAAACGGCTGGGAAGCTCCCTTGTGCATCCAGCCCGTGCGCGAACACCTACTTCAAGCGAGTATTCGAGCAAGTCAGCCCTCGGGTGGTAGTGTGCGTGGGCAAAAAGGTGCTGCGGTATTTCCAAAACAGGTTCGACGGCGGCGAAAGTGAGCGGTTCGTGATGCGGCTGGGGGAGCGGACGGCTGTGGTGATGTGGATTGCACATCCAGGTAATCCGGACAAAGACACAAAGCAGCGCGAGCAACTCCTGCGCGGGGTTGTCGAGGAAGCGAGGGGGATTATCTGCCCCGGAACGACGACACGCTGAAAGCGCGTGGGGCGCCCGTGTCAGTGCTTGCGGCTGCGAGAGGAGCGTGGGGGACTTGTGGAGTACTGCCAGCCGACCTGTAGGTCGAGAGAAGGCTCGTGCAGATAGGATTCCAACACCCGAGGGTCTATGTGGGCGTCTTTAACGTGGAGGGCGTTGTGAGTTGTGTCTTCCAAGAGCAGGCCATCCACAGTAAACCGAACGAGGACGATGCCGCTGAGGAGAGGACGATGCCCGGGAGGACCAGCAAACACAGCTAGTTGACCAGACTCAGTGGCAACGATGTAGAGTACATCATAACAGTGGTGGATGCGCTTAAGGATTCTGCCGAGGATGGGGGCAGCCTCAACGCCTCGCGGCCGGGCACGAATAGTAGCAAAAAAGAGGTTCAGATAATCCTGGTCATCATTGCAGTGCCGGTGTTTCGGCCAAGGCCAACCCAAGCTATCGAACCAAGCACAACCGTCATTGTGGCGCACGAAATAGACACTCTCGCCACACTCAGGGCAAGCGGTCGGGAAGCAGACGTCTTGCCGACCGTAGCTGTAGCCTGGAAGGCTGCGGGGAAGGTGTGAGGCCCGAGGCAACGCAGTAGTGGTGTAGACTGGCTGCCAGCCCGATGATGAGGGCCAACCGTATCCACCAGACCAACCGTTGCCACCCCAACCACAGTCGCAACCGGGTGAATGATTCCAGGCATTGCACATGGCAGATTTGATGAAACCAGCGGGAGGATGGGAGGTCAATAATGATTGAATTACTGCGCGGGAATCCAGCTTAGCCGGATGGCCCGCGGAAGGGCTGTTGGGTGCGAGCCGCACATGCCGCCAAGCGCACCAGCCACAGGCCAGCCCTGGAGAGGACAACGGCGATGGGATGTTGTAGGCTCGCGCTATGACCAACGCGCAAGGCAAAACGATTTCCCGGCAGGAGCTTTATGAGGCAGTCTGGCAAACCCCCATTTCGAAGCTGGCGATCGCATGGAACGTGCTGCCCGTCGGGATCGTGAAAGCGTGTGAGAGGATGAACGTGCCCCGTCCGGAGCCAGGGCACTGGGCGATGGTCCAGCGCGGGTGGGAGGTGACCAAGGAAGCGCTGCCGGCGGCGGCTCCTGGCACGCCGGCATCAACAACGATTGGAACGCCCCAGAGGCGGACGCGAGCTGGGAGAGCGCTGGCAGAGGGGGCGAACAGACCGCAGGCGAGCGCCGTGAAGGTGCCGAGCGACTTACGCAATGCGTACCCCGAGGTTCGCAAGATGCAGCAGCATCTCACGGGCGGCTACGCGGATGGGTCCGGCCTGGTTAACTCGCTCCGGAGGATGAGGGTCCTGCGGGTGAGAGTTAGCGAGGCGCAGGTCGGCCGTGCACTGCGAATTGTGGATGGAATGATCAAGGCGCTGGAGGCCAGGGGGGCGAAGTTCGTGACGGTGCCGGAATCCGACATGAAAGAGATCCGGATCGACGGTGAACAGATCGAGAGCGTGCTGATCGAGGAGACGAAACGAGTCCGGCGGGAGACGCGGGAGGATTCACCGTTTGCGCGAGAATGGGAGTTGCGCGCCACCGGCAGGTTGCGATTTGACATTGGACAATACACGCCAGTCGGTGGGCAAAAGAGCTGGATCGACGGGGAGCGTCATAGTCTGGAGGATCAACTGGGGGAGATTGTGGAGCGGCTGTTTGAGGTGGCAGCGGAACTGAAGAAGTGGCAGGCCGATCGTGAAGCGGCCGACAGGCGCGAGCGGGAGGCCTGGGCGCAAGCGCAGGAGGCGAAGCGGCAGGAGGAGGAGAGGCGGAAGGAAGCGGAGCGGCGGGCGCGCATCGAGGAGGAGAACCGGAACCGGCTGGTGACGATGGCTCGGAACTGGAGGGAAGCACGGGTGGTGCGGCGGTTTATCCGGGTGTGCGAAGGGGTCCTGGCGACTGGGCCGGCGGGTGAGCCGTGGCAGGAGGAGTGGCTGACCTGGGCGAAGGGGCATGCGGACCGGATGGATCCGATGACGAACGGGTATTTGGAGGCGGAGCGGCGGCGATTGACCGCGGAGCGACTAAACTAAGGGAAGCGTCGATTGGGAACGGCCAGAGAAAATGGAGTTTTCGAACGCGCTGCCCGCGCCAAGGGCTATAAAGAGCAACTGATTCGTGATTGCGGCAGCCCGGGGACCAGAAACCAGAGGCCTGAGGGGCGGAGATCGTGAGGACGAAAAAAGCCGGGGAGAGCGATAGCCGCAAGCACCCCCTAAAGGTGATATTCGGTGGTTCTTGGGAAAGCGACGAGCCCGTGGAGGCGGGTTTGCCGCTGAGGCAACGCCCGACGGAGCGGGCCGGCGCTGGCTGAGCCTGGGAGGCGAGCCAGCCGATGCCAGAATGAAGCAGGTTCACGACATATATCGATCGGAATTGGCTTTCGCTGAGCCTTAGATTTGGTATGCAGGTGGCGTGAGTACCTCGAGAATCCGGATCTGGGGCTGTACGATGGCCGCTGTCGCTACTTGCGTCAGCGTGTTTGCGCAGGGGCACACCTTTACGTATCAAGGCAAGCTTGATAACGGAGGGCGCGCGGCGACCGGAATCTTCGATTTCAAGTTTTCTGCGTGGAGCGACGAGTCGGCAGGAAGCACTGTCGCTGCACCGTGCACGAACCTGGCCGTCATGGTCAGTAATGGGATCTTCAGGTGCCTTTTGGACTTCGGCGCAACGTTCGACGGGGGCGCGCGATGGATCGAGGTCGGAGTCAGGACGAATGGAGGAGGAGACTTCTGGACGCTCCTTCCGCGCCAGGCGGTCACGCCAGCGCCATACGCGATCCATGCCGGATCCGTAAGCGCCGGCGGGATTGCGCCGGGAACGGTAACTTCGAACATGCTCGCAGCCGGGGCAGCGGCCGGGAACCTGGCGCAAAGCGGGCAAACCGCCGTGCCGGCAGCAGCCGTTATGTTTTCAACCCAGGACAAGGACACTAACCTTCTGGCGTCAGGCTACGTGAGAACCGGCGGCTATGTTGCGGCGCAGAACCTCTGGCGTGAAAGGAATTCTCAAAGGGCACCGAGCCCACGGACGGGGCATGCAGCGGTGTGGACTGGTAGCAAGATGATTGTCTGGGGAGGGCAGTACGACAATAATAACCCAAGTTATCCGCCAGCAAGGGTGCACTTTCAGGATGGCGGGGTTTACGATTACGCGAACGATAGGTGGGACGGAATTAGCACCAACGGAGCACCGCCCGGGCGGGAGGATTTTTTTGCGGTATGGACGGGGGAAGAGCTGATCGTCTGGGGAGGCTTCTACTATGACGGAAGTTACAATTACCGAAATGATGGCGGGCGCTATAGACCCGCTACGGACACATGGTTGCCGCTGAGCACAAATGGGGCGCCGAGCGGCAGACGTTGGGCCACGGCGGTATGGACGGGGAGCGAGATGATCATCTGGGGAGGGGATGTTAACGGCGCTGTCAGGAACGGGTCGGCATATGACCTATTACAAAACGCTTGGACGGAATTGACGCTGTTGCCGGGGGCCCCGGCGGAGCGGCTGGGACACAGCGCAGTGTGGACAGGAAGCGAGATGCTGATTTTTGGTGGGACTGACAACAGCCGATGGTTTGGGGACCTGTGGGGATGCGTGCCGCCGAGGCCACTGTTCCTGTACTCGAAGCCTTAGAAGCCATGGGAAGTGGCGGTGCACGGAGGAGCCTCTGATGCGAGCCGGAAGGTGAAGGTGGAGGAGGCGGTGGTGCCGTGCGCGCTGGAGCTGCCCGGCTAGAGGGCTATGAAGCAACTGATTGGTAGGTGGGACGGGTTATGTCCGGGGGTGGGTGGTAGGCTGCGGGGCATGACGAATGAAAAGGTAACGGTTGAATTCAGAGTATCGCCCTTGCAGGCGTGGATTCTGCGGGAGGTGGCGGGCCAGATGGAAAGGACGCGCTGCCATGGGATCAAGTTTTTGAAACGTGGTCTGGTGTTGAAACTCAGCGATCAACCGGACCCGTTTGGGTCGGTGCCCAGGCGGAAGGCGGCGCGCCCGAGTTGAAGGGGGAGCAGGTTCACGCGAAGTCGCGAAGCACGCGGAGGGAAGAGGCGACGTTAGATCGGCTCGGGCTCGTGAAGAACCGGATCGATGCGGAGGTCTCGGAAGAACTTGTGCCAGGGCTGGGGTTGATCGGTGGGCAGGAAGGTCCGGAAGGTCACATACCAGGTGCGCTTGAGGGTTCCTGGGGTTCGGCCAGGTTCTTCGCGAAGGTAAGGCTCGGCCTTGAGAAGGCGGGATTTTGTCGCCAGCAGGCGCTTCTCGGCGTCGGCGAGGATGCCCGGGAAGATCTGCCTGGCGACCTGCAATGAAAGTCCATTGGCTTGCGCGAAGGTCGAGGGGGTTTGATTGAAGGCGAAGAGGTACCCGTCCACCCGCAAAGGCAGAGAGCGGAGCCTAAACTCGAGGATGCGGGAGGCAGCGAGTTTGTCATTGGTTAGAAGTTTCGGCAGAACCACCCGTGGGCCTTTGCAGAAATCCGCAATCAGAGCGTGGGTGTCGCGGGTGCCGCCGCGGTCAAAACGGTTGCCCTCGTCCTTGAATCGCTCGCGGTAGTCTGGAATCGAAGCTTTGTCCCGGAGCTTGCCCTTTGCGTGGTCCAGTTTCCTGGTGATTTGTCTGTTCATGGTGCAGCGGCGACCTGGAACGGGAGAAAACCACTGATCGGGGGAAAAGGCAAGCGCTGCGGGAATGACCAGAGAAAATGGAGTTTTCGAACGCGCTGCCCGCGCCAAGGGCTATAAGGCATCTGATTCGTGATTGCGGCGGCCCAGGTGGCCAGAGGTCAGAGGACGGACTACAGAGGTCAGGAAAGGAGAAGCGCGAGGGCGCAGAGCCGCAAACACCACTCTAAGTGAGAAAGTCGGAGTTCTGGGGAGCGAGCAGCAGGCGAGGATAGTGAGTTTTCCCGAGAAGGCGGCAGCATGAGGCGCTGTGCGTCAAAGGCTTAAAACTAGCCAGTTTGTGTCCCTTAGCGATACGCGGGAAAGCGGGGTGAAGATCTACTTTAACGTTACCGATATTGAATGTTCACCGGATTCGTGGCATAGTTAGATGCGGAACGCTGGATGCTGTAACGAAGCACTGGCGAAAGTTCGCCATTAGATGAAAAGATTCTTAGAAAAACCAGTTGACACCGGGCACCACCAGGCGTGTAATAACACTGGTTCTCGGATCCGGAAGGCGAATGCCAAGAGCCGTGTAACAGGTATGAGCGCGCGAAAAGGGAAAAAAACAACGACCATAATTCTAAGCGGGACCGCAGCAGGTACAACTGTCGTGGTACCCAGCTTTAGCGGGGGGTATGTTCCTGCTGCTCAGTTTGTCTTCGCTTCAGAGGCACTTCACTGCCAAAATACGCTGCCTCAAAGCCTGGCAGCGAGCGTACTACAGTCCGCTTCGGTGTTGGCGGGCCTGAAGTAGTTTTTGCAATTTTGGTATGGGCCTCCTCGTCGATTCCGCGGAGGACGACCTCGACGCACTTGGCTGGATAGCAAAGTACTGTGAGCAGGGGTACACGCGGGCTGCACGGATTCACCCAGAATGGCCTTCAATCGAGGTGAATCATGACATGCTCGTAACTTTTAGCGAGCTTGGTGATAGGGTTTTCAAGCGCCACTTTGAGGAGCCCGACTTCATAACCAGAATAGCATGTCTGGTGGCACTAGCCAACGCCCACCCGCCTTTCAAGCTTTGGCGCGACCGTCATCCTGTTAGTGGTACAGCGGAACGCCGGGACTTTTTCGCGAAGATCAGTTGCGCGGTGGTGGAGGCAGCGTTTTGCAGGTTCAAGCCGAGACCGGAAACCGGAGAGAAGGGAGTATACAGGTTTAGGTTCGGTGATACGAACAGCCAGCGCCGTTTCTTGGCATACCTGAAGTTGATGGACGTGGGAGAAGTCACGGTAATTAGCACCAACGTGCGTGATAATGAGGCCGCTAGGAAAGAGGAGGAGTCACTAAGGATTTTGGCTAGGGACATCATGGCGATCACTGAATTCATCCGAAACCACTTAGCATTTGAACTAGGAGCGGTGTATGCCGATCTTGCCCCAAGAGAATTGCCGGAAGATGTCGAAAGCTGAGGGGTGCTGAGGACCGAGAAATTGGCGGGAATCGTATTACCAAGCATTATTTGCGAGGAATCTGAGCGGATCAGGCGGCGACGGGGATGGGCCAATTGCTGAACATGGCTTCGGCCTGGAGGATGACTTGTTTGGTGAGGGCGTCCAAGTGCTCGGGTTTGACGCCGCGCTTGCGGAGGACGGCTTTTACGGCGGCGCGAACTCCGGCCTTCACGTCTTCGCGGTGGGGCTTGGTCCAGTCCACTTTGAGGTTTTTCTTTACCGCCTGAACGACGTCGTGGACGAGGTCGCAGAGGAATTTCTGGTCGTACAGGGTGGCGACGTTTTCGGAGACAGCGTCGTAGAATGCGAGTTCCTCGGCACTGAGGCCGAGCTGCTTGGTGCGCTGGCTCTCTTTATCGATGTCCTTTTTGATTTGGACGATGACACGGACGACGTCGGCGGCCTGAATGGCGCGGCTGTGGTACTTCTGGAGCGTGGTCTCCAGCATTTCTGTGAAGGATTTGTATTTGGTGACGTTGGACCTCTCGCGGCTGCGGATTTCGTCGGCCAGGATTTTGGCGAGGAGCTTGAGGCGGAGGTTTTCCTGCTCGTGGGATTTAAACTGCTCGAGGAACTGGTCGTCGAGAATTGATATGTCGGGCTTCTCGATACCAGCGAAAGCATCACCACGTGCCACAACGAGAGGCGGCGCCCAATGACAGGAGTGATCAGATGCAGTACTCTCGGCCCAGTGCTGTCGGCGGAATTGACAGGATCACACTTCATACGTTCGGAAGTGTGGATTGAGGCGGAGGCCGCATCAACTGTTTACGAGGGTTCCATCATCAACGTAATCAGGGGCCACGGCACGTTCTCATCCCGGCGCCTTTCCGAAGCCGCAGGATTGGTCCAGACCAACAGTCAGGCGTGCAGAACGGGTAGCAGAGGTGGAAGGTCCAAGACCAGCAGGAGCACGGCGAACTAGTTCAGTTCAAACGGCAGTTGGCTTGCGCATGAAAAGTCTCAACAAATCACGGCTGTCACTACATTCGCCGGGATCAGGGCAGCGCCCAGGAAAACAGACGTGGGCACACCATGGAACTACCCCTGTGCCATCCTCATGCAATCTGAATGTCTGGATTAGCGCTGCGAGTCCCGCTGGCCTTTCCTGCCACTTTCCTACCACTTTCCTTCCAACTTTTGCCTCAAACGGACCCGGATGTAGGTCTTTTGCGATTTTGCGTCTTCAGTCGGCCTGCGTAATTATCAACGGGGTAGCAGCCTGTCTAAAGATTGATTGAGGGGTCCGAGCGCGCCGCTCCCGCCATCTTCCTAACACATTTCCTGCCAACTGAGGCATGAAGGCCGAGTGAAAGATGCACCAACTCTTGGAAGCAAACACGCTTGCGGAAGTGGCTGGAGGCCAAGTTGGCGAACCAATCAGCCTCGCCCACTACCGCTGGCAAAGCCACTGTGAAGGCTTATTCGATCTGGCGATCATCGCGTTAAGGGTAATTCGCCACCCACAGGTAGCGATCATAGTCAGTCCACTTGCCACTGCCAAATTCCAACACTAGCGCGAGGCTTTCACGCGGTAGAGTTGCTGCGGCTGATCCACGGGCATGGGAACGGTCACTTGAATTATGGTCCCGGTAGTCGTGCTTGTGGTCCCTGCTGCCGGCGCCCATTGGCCGGTGGTAAGCTGCGCACGGCTTTCGATGACATAGCTGCTCGCCAAGTTGGCGGGAATGCTAAAGGTCAGTGCCTGGCCGATGATCCTTGGCGGGCTGATGAGCAACGCTGCCGCCGCACTGACCGATACGTTGTCCAACGCGATAAGATTTGCCGCGGCACTTGTGCCGGTCAGCGTGATTGGAGTAGAGGCTGAAACCGCGGTGAAGCTCCAGTTAAAGGTGCGCCATTGCCAATCAGTGCCGCTCGGTGTGTAGGTGAAGACATTGCTGGTGGAACCGGCTGATACTGTAACCGAGACCGGTCCGCGCCACCGGTAATCATTCTCGACCGTGCCTAACGCGAAGGAGAGCTGGTAGGTTTGATTTGGCGTAGTGGTGATGGTTTGAGTGACGCCGGCAAAAGGCAGGGTGTCGAGCAAGCCGGTCAGGTCGACATAGAAATGTCCGAATGGCGTGCCGGCGCCGCTGGGGAGCACGGATCCGTTACCGTCGATGTTGCCCCACAGCAGCGCCGCGTTCAACACCGTCCATCCCGGAATGGTCGTGGAACCCGGCGGCAGCAACATCACGCCATTGGGACCCGGGAAAGCAGGCCCCAGCACAAACGTGCCACCGACGTTCTCAAAGCTGCCATTGACGATGAGTTCCTGCGGATCCGTCGGCGGGTCGGTGGCCAGGCAGCCCCAAAATCCGCTGCTAACGGCTGAAGTGCCCGCGTTCATCACGCCGGCGTAGGGCTGGCCGATGGTGCCGGTCAAGCCGATCGTGCCGGCACTGCTGGTGCCGCCACCGCCGGCGACAGTGTACGAGTCAACGGAGTATGATTGAGCACGCAGCCCAAGGGACAGGGCAAAGAGGAATAGATAACCGACGAAAGCAGAGACTGCGATTTTGGTCTTCATGGGATCATAGTTATGGCGACCTGCATTTATTTACCGCAGGATCATTGTCCGATGGTGGCCGGACCACCCACGGCAAAGATCGTCATGGGATTGGTGATGGTCATGGTTTCGGTCGTGTGCCCAGCGGTTTTGATATTGATGGTTCCGGATGGCGGGACTGCGGTGATGGCCTGTCCCAAAGTATGATACGGGAAATCATAGAAACCGTTCTGGGATGAATTCACGGAATTAAAATCCGCCCACACGGGCCCGTTAAACGTGACCGGGTCGGAACTGATGCCATTGGCTACCACCTGGAGGGTGTAAGGTCCAGGGCCCGCAAAGACGCTGGCTGGCAATTCACAATCCGTGCTGACAATCTGGGAGCCCGTCTGCACGCCGGTGCTGCTCCAATTGTGGGTTCTTCCGTAATAAACCTTTCCAGAGCCCTCCGTGAAACGGACGATTGGATAGTTGCTATCCATCTGGTTGTCGTCACCGAACGATGCGCCTTGTGAAATTCCGTTAAACTGTGTGCCGGTGATGTGTAAGGAGCCAGCGGAATTGTAGGCAATCCCTTTGATGGCTGGTTTGCCGGCGGTTACAACGCTCCCGACCGGCGAATAAATGTAGAGCTGCGAACTTGTGTTTTCATACAAAATCGTGCCATCGGGAAGAACAAGCATCGAAGTTGCATCCGAAATCGCGGTGGTATCGGCATTACCACCCGTGGGACTGGTCGTTGGCACAAAGGCATTTGCGACTGGGTCAAACTCGTAAAAAAACAACGGGGTGTCCGCAGTGGCAGGGGTCAGCGCACAAAGAATTTTCCCATTGGGCATCATCGCGGCGCACGTGTCTCGCGCCACGAGTCCGGGCGGCATGTCTGCGCCGCGGGTCCAAGTTCCATTATTGGTGGTTCCGGTCGGGGTGTAGAACGCGGTGGTTCCATTGCCGCCCAGGAAAAATGCGCGGCCGTCGGGGAGCCAAAAGCCAGCGCCCATCTCCGAATTGGTGCTAAACAGGACCACTGGCGCCGGTGCGTCGGGGATCCACCGCTGCAGGGACGGGATATACCGTTCGACGTTCTTACCTGGGGGTCCGTTGCCGTTGGTGTTTGGATCAATCACCAGAATGCTGTCATCCGGCAACTTTACCCAGCTTGATTCGTCGAGATAGACCTCACCCCGTGCAAGGGTCGCCCCGTTTTGCCAGTTATTGTTGAATGGGTCATATATGATCGTCTGTCCGCCATAATTAGCCGCGACAGGCGCCACCAAGACTTTGCCGTCCGGGAGCATAATGGAACCCGAATCCAGGAATCCCTGTTTGACGTTGTTCGCGAGAATCGGAGAGTTTAGCGCAGGATCCAAAATGTTGCTTGGCGGGTTGATGCTGGTCCAAGAATTTGAAAGCGGATCATAAATCTCAGCGGTTGCCGACCCATTCCCATACTCTCCGCCCGCAACGAACAACCGACCATCTTGCAACAGTTGCGAGGAATAATACTGGCGGCTTGCCGACATAGCGGCCAACGGGCTAAAGACGCCGCTCCCGTAGTGGCCAGCCTGATCGGGTGACAATTTGTTCCACCCGCTACTGGCCCCGCCCCACTGGACCATCACAGAGCCATCACTTAACAAGAGCAAATGCCCGCTGAATTGGCCGCTGGAAATAGTTTGGGACACATTCGACCAAGTTCCCACTCCGCCTTGCGCAAACACCGATAAGGAGGTGAGACCCCCCGTTAGCAAACTAAACGCAATAGCGAGCCTGAAAATTTGCCTTCCGATATGCATAAGAAGTGTATTTGAAATGCAACAGAAATCATTACAAAGATTGCAGGTAACTATCCATTTATTGCAGGGTCACCAACACAAGCACCATGCCCCGGCCGTCCTGAAGCCTACTCATCGCTTTGCCGAGAATAGCACCCTGTGCCTTCGCAATGTCGGTGACTTTCATTGCATGGCCGGGGGCGTCGGAAGTAGTGAGCAGATCGCCGGGTTCAATTTCGCCGTTGCTGGCGTCAGCCAGAACGTAAACGCGACCACTCAACGCCACGTTTTCTCCGCCTTCCAGCGCGCCTTCCTGATGCAGGGCGATGCCCGGATTGATGCCGTTGGCTCCGCTGACGATGCCGGCGACACGCTTGTCATAGGCCCGGGTGCTGAGCTTGAGTTGTCCCGGATGTTCCTTGTCAATCACAACCACCGATCCTTTCGCAACTTCTTCCGCCATGCCAAATGGCTCCGCCACATCGGCGCCGCCACGGATGGTGATGGCTTTTACGCTCGCAACCCCATCGATATAAGTCGTGGTGCCGCCGATCTCTGTGGTGGCCCAGTCCCCGGCGAAGTTCAAATTCAGGGTGGTTCCGTTATCCGACAGGGCCCGGCCCGGCGTTCCGCGACGCGAGGAATATCCCAGCAAGAAATCAGCGGCGCGGACGGTGGCGGCGAAATTATCGGCCACATCCAGCTTGCTCAACTGGCCATAGTTGATGTTGCCCGCCACATCCAACTTCTGACCTGGGGTGGTCGTGCCGATGCCAACATTGCCCAATGAATTGATGGCGATCCCGTTTCCTGAAGGGGGTATCGCCCCTCCCGGACCGACCAGCATTTTGAAAGTCGAACCGTCAAATCTCAAGTCCGCCCGGTTGGCGCCATCTATGGACATGCCGGTTTCAAAATTGGGAGTACCGAATGAAATCGTCCCGCCGCCCTTCGGGGACATTAGCACGTTGCCATCCTTGGTAATGGTCATTTTGGTGGAGGGATCGGCGGTGGTTCCGACCGCAAACTGAATGCTGTTGTTCACACCCGGGGTTGATTCACCGCTCAGGTTCTGGATCAACAACGCTTTCTCGGCTGAAACAATGGACTGGGCAGTAAGCCGGATGGAAAAGGGATCGCCCCCGTCCAGTTGGAGGTACTGCGAGGCATTGCCGCTCCTTGTGCTCCGGAGAATGCCGTTCACTTCCAGCGGCGTCGCGGGCGCCGCCGTGCCGATCCCCACGTTGCCGGAGTTGTAATAGGCATTCAGTCCGTTCAATGACCAGAGGTTGCCCGCCGCCACTCCTGGATCGCTCCAACTGAACTTCGTCCCGTCGTAAGTGAGAAACTGCCCCGCCGCTGGCCGGACACCGCCGGTGTTCAACTGGCTGGCGGTGACGCTGCCGTTCGCGACATTGCCGGCGCTGCCTGCGTAGATGGCATAGGGCGCTGGGGTCACTGGTTGACGTGGGTCGAGCACGTTGTAAGGGTTGGCGCTGCCGCCGGGGCGCTCGCTGACCTCAATGTAGCGGGGAGTGCCGTCGAAAACGCTCGCGCCAAAATTCAGAGTCACGGTGAAAACACCGTTGGCTACTTCCACGGCCGAGTTGGCAATGGTGGGGCCCTGTTGCGTGCCCGTGCCGAGAGTGGGGAGATCGAACAACTTAAACTGCATATCATAGGTGCCACTGACGGGGTTGCCGGCTTCCGTCAGTCGGCCTTGATAGGTAAAGGCTGGGGTGAAAGCCAATTGCGCCCACGCCGGACCGGCCACCAGCAGCAGAATCAAGGTCACCAGAAGGGAGGCAGGATGGGGAGATATATACTTGTTCATTGCGAGCATAAGCCACGTCGCCCGAGCATTATGCAGCGCAGAACGCGTGGTTCTTTCGTGGCCGCCAGACGGTCTTGGCGCTTGAGGATGATTTGACGCTTTCATAATCTGCCGCTGTCGTTGTCGGTTCATTTGTTGGAGGCGCGACCGCCTCGTCATGGTCTTCACCGACTAAAGGAGAGTTTTTCGGTCAAGGTAGCGGAAATACTTCAGAATCTTTTTTGGGATATCGTGAACGACCAAATCGCCAGAGGAGAAGCGATTGCCACAAACCCAGGGACGGGCGGCAGGCGGCGCAAGGATTCCATGCTTCAAACAGACCCGAGCCAGCCGGGCTTCTCGTCTTTATCCTCTATTCGCGAAGATAATGTCCCGGGACCGAGGACACTCGATTGCCTCGCACCAGGTTCGGGAGGCGTTCAGCGCTTTGCCCGCTTCTCGCTGCCCTCAATCTCGCGCCAGGACGGCGCGCGCCACACCAGCAGTTCCCCCTCCTCGTTCAAGCCCGCCAGAATGTTTCCGCTCGAGTCGAACCCGGGAAAGAAGCCGCCGCCTGTGGCTGCGAACGTAAGCAATGGTTCATTCCGTCCCGACTCGTAGAGCCGGATGGCCTCGTCTCCACTGCTCCCTACCGCAAACCGGCGGCCGTCCAGGCTAAAGGCAATGCCAGCCGCAGGGTGAAGCAACCCACCGAGTTTCCCGCCATCCCGCCAGGAACCCGTTTCCAACCAGCGAACGCAGCCCTGGTCGCAGGAGATCCCCACGCGGTCCCCGAGGGTTGAGAATCCGACGTTCACGATATTAGGCGCAAGCTCAACGGGCGAGGACTCGGCACCGGTCACCATCTGTCGGACCAACACCTGGCCCCGGTATCCTCCCATGACGCAGTATCGACCATCCGCACTGAAGTCCATCGCGGCGAGGGTGACGGGCGCCCGCCACGACTCCTTAAGGTCCCAAGTACCCAGTTCGAAGTCGTGGACGATTTGTTGGTCAAACCGGCCGACCGCCACTCGATTCCCGTGGCGTCGCAGGCACCATGCCCAGAGGTCATCCTTGGGAAAGCACGATAGCTCCTCCTGATGGTCCGGGTCGGTCCATCGAACAATGCGCACGATTCCATCTCTGCCCGCAACCACCACCTCCTGCCGATCGGCCAGGAAACAGACCCTCCGTGCATCACTGCCGACCTCGCCGAGCCTGGCCATCGTTTGCCATTCTTCCCCTGTCCAGCGCGCAATCTGCCCCTTATTGTCGCAAGTCAACAACGCCGTACCGTCGCCATCAAAGCTCCAACCGACAAAAGGGCCACCGGGCACCGCCACCGATCGGCGATGGTGCGGCGGCTTGGTTATATCCCAAAACCGCACCGAGCCGTCCTTGCCGCCGCTGATCAAGGTCTTCCCATCCGGCGTCAGGGCCAATCGCCAGACTTCCAGTGAATGCCCAATGAGGGTCCGAGGAGGAGGCAAAGCAGTAGGATCCGAGACATCCCAGATACGGATAGTCTGATCCGTATTGGCGGAAATGAGCCTCCGTTGATCAGGGCAAAACAAAAGCTGAATTACGCCTCCGGCTTGAGGGGTAAAGCTGGCGACCAAACGGCCATCCGCCGCATTCCATAAACGGATCACCGAGTTTTCGCTGGACCCGCCAGTGGCGAGCAGTCGGCCGTCAGGGGAAAGAGCCACCGCTTCGACCTCTGCTGAAGCTGCGTTCGTGTTCCACAATTCCTTCTCCGCCGCAAGGTCAAACACGCGCACCTGGCCGGAACCAAAGGCCTGAGCCATTAACCGGAAGTCGGGTGTGATAGAAAAGGGCGTGCCTATCCCCTGGTGCGAACCCACCGGGTAAGCCACCCGAACTCGACTCGAATGAACATCCCACACTTTGGTGCCGAAGGCGGTCGAGGTAATTAACGAGCTTCCGTCCTGGGAAAAGGCAAGGCCGGAACAGAGAAACTCCAGCGGGAGTTCAGCCACCTGCTGGCGAGTGCTGAGGTTCCAAAGCCGGACCCGGCTGATCATGTTGGTCGGAGGAAATCCGGAAGTCGAACTATAGGCGAGCAACCGCTCGGTTGGGGAAAACGCCGCGCGGATGTAGAAGATGTCGGGGCGATCTCCTTCAGGCAATCGCAGGATCTCCTGACGCGAATCGAGGTCCCAAACAGTCAAATGACCATAGTTGCGCTCGCCGATAGCCAACAACCGTGCGTCCGGGGACATGGCCAGCGAGAAGATCGGTATCGGCTTTTGACAGAGAGTGAGCAGTTCGTCGCCTTGGGTCTGCTTCCAGAGATATCGCCATTCCCAGCCGCGACGGTCCATTTGCCCCGGACGTCCGCGGTGCCGATTCAATAGCTCGAGGGCCCGGCCGAGATTGTTCACTGCCAAAGATTGCTGGGCCAGGTTCATGTCCGACGCGTAGGCCTGAAGCTCAGCTCGATTCCGCTCCAGGCGTTCCGAACTCGCGCTGGAATTCGCACGACTCCATTGCCAAAGAATGCCGGCCAGTCCGACGGCGCCAACAAGATGCAGTGATAAGATCAACGAGGCCAGCAGCGGTTTGCGGCGGCCCCAACGCCAGACTTTCTCTGGGATGCCGGCTCGACGCGCGTGGATCGGTTCGTCATGAAGAAAACGATGGAGTTCCTCCGCCAACTCACCCGCGGTCCCATATCGTCGAATGGGGTCTTTTTCCAGACATTTCAGGCAGATCGTCTCCAAGTCGCGGGGGATCCCCGGATCCAACAAGCGCGGAGCGACTGGCTCACTGTCCTGCACCTGTGTCAAAAGCTCATGGATCGACGTGCCTTGAAATGGCGGTCGGCCGATTAGAAGCGTATAAATGATGGCCCCGATGCCGTAAACGTCGGCTCCGGGTCCGATGCGTGTTGACCTGCCCGAGGTCTGCTCCGGCGGCATGAAGTTCGGGGAACCGAGCAACTGGCCCGTCACCGTAAGGCCAAAGTCGTCACGAGCCCGCTTTGCCAGACCGAAGTCCGTGATGCGTGGCTGGTCGTTTTCATCGATGAGAATATTGGATGGCTTGAGATCACGGTGAAGAACGCCCTCCTGGTGCGCATATTGAATCGCCTCGGCCACAATGCGCGCATAGACCGCGACACGCTGGGGAGGCAACGGACCGTCGTGCAAGATGCCGCCGAGATCCCTCCCGCGGACAAATTCCATCGAAAAGTAGTGTTGGCCATCCTGTTCGCCTGTCTCGTAGATCGCCACAATGTTCGGATGGCGCAAATTCGCCGCCGCTTCGGCTTCGCCCCGAAACCGCAGGATCTCTTGCTTGCTGGCGAACTGGCCCGACAGAATCATTTTCAGCGCGACTTGTCGATTAAGACTGATCTGACGCGCTCGATACACAACCCCCATGCCGCCGTGTGCGATCTCTTCGATGAGCTCGTAATCACCGAACTGCTTTGCGGGGGGATGCACCATTGCTGGCAGGCCGGGTTCCAGCGCTGGGCGGTTTTCCACCGATGTTTGTGGCACTTCGCCGCCCAGAGCACACCTGGGACAAAGTCCTTTGGGCCAGGCCGCAGGCAAGAGAAACCCACACTCCGGGCAATATGCCGCGCTGGTCGCTCCCTCAGAACTGGAATCTTTTGTACGCACTCAGAATTAACAGGAGGAAAATCCGGTGAAGGTTTCGCAGAAGCTCAGGAGAGCGAGCCGCCGGTCCTTTCCAGCACCTCCCGCAAGTAGCGCATCTCCTCTTCGATTTCGCCCGGCTGGGAAACCAACGGTGCGATTTCCGCCCGGACCATTTCGCGATGCCGACGCCGCATCCGCTGAGCGGCGGACTTGACGGCAGCCTCGCTGATACCAAGGCGTTCACCTATCTGGGCCTGAGAAGGTCCCGTGGGATCACGCGGATGCAAGTCCTTTAGCAGATCGAACAAAGCGGTCTGACCGGCGGCCGCATATTCGGCCTCCAATCGCTCCAGGCTCCGTGTCATAACCGTTTCCGCCCAGCGCTGCTCGTAGGCTTGTTCCGGACTTAACTGATTCGGTGCCGCCAGTTCCGGCTGATGTTCCTCGGCCATTTGATCAAACGAAATGATCGATTGACCGCCTCCCCGCTTCTGGGCTTTGGCGCGGCCGCGCTGCTCCGAAAGGAAGTTTTTTAAGAAGGTCAGCAGAAAGGAGCGAAACCTCCCCTGCTGGTGCTCGAGTCGGGAAAGATAGTCCCTCTCTAACAACCGGGTCACGAACTCCTGAGTGAGATCTTGAGCGTCGGCTGGGCAGTAGCCCTCTCGCCGGACGAAGGCGTAGAGTGGAGCCCAGTAGGCGCGGCAGAGGTTTTCCCACGCCTCACGCAATTCGGAGCCCTGACCATCGCGCGCGCTGAGCACAGTGCTCCATTGCGTGGTGGCAAACCGAGCCGAAGATGGCCAGGCCTTGTCGTCGCCAGCGTTGGAGGTCATGGTTTAAGGTTACTGCATCCTGTCGTCTACAACCAGCAAAACGGAATCATCGCTTTCAGCACAAAGTCATATGGAATCTGGCGGACCAGCAGTTCAGCGTCAACAAACCGGCCCGGCGCCAGGAGAGGATTCTTCCGGACAGGCATTAAGCGCCGCTGAGCCACGCCAGGAGCCATCTCAGAAATGCCTGAGAAGTATCAAAGCAGCGACCAAAGGCGAGAGGTTACGGGTTACAATGCCTTCCTACCACTTTCCTACCAACTTTTGACTAAAATCGGCGAAGATAGGCGTTTTCTGCGATTTTGACGTTACAGCCGATCCGTCTAAGCCGCGGCACGGTATAGCCGGCGAGGGGACGGAATGTTTTTCATAAACAGGCAAAACGGTTTCAAACGAAAGCGCCAGCCTTGCCGGCCCTGCCTCACGGCGATGTCACGCGGTAGAAGCGGAGCGGAAAGTTCGTCGCATTCAGGTCGGTGAACTGATACGTGCCGGGCGTTGCACCAAGCTTCCGGGGGGCACCTCCGTGATCCGGCGGTTGGTCATCGACGGAGATGACCCAAGCGGCCTTGGGCGACTCCGGCCCGAGGCTGGGTACCGACTTGTAAACGACTTGTCGCTCTTTATACGATCACCCTGCTTGAATCTGAATCCCCTCGCAGCGGGAACGATGTTGGCGGCGCTAGCTTTGCCGTGGGCACTGGTGGTGGACGTCCGCGCAGCACCGGCCGCCAAGAACGCGGTCGAACCAACGACTGCGGTATCCTCCGCCGCCAATGACCAGTTGCTCTACTTCACGTCGACCAGCCTGCTGGGAGACGACGAGCGAATCATTTTTTTGAGCGACCGTAGCGGCCAGCCGAATATCTTTCTGCGCGACCTCAGGACCGGGAAAGACAAGCAGCTTACCTTTAACACCGAGGGTTTTCTCAAGTCCTACGTTTATTTCGACGGGCAGCCGTATCGCGGACTGGGCCGGGCCAGTGTGAGCCTGGACGCGCAACGCGGGGTGGTCTATTTCATCCAGGGCCGGCAGATCTGCGCGGTCGATACCAACAGCCTCCAACGCGTGCTGGCGGAGTATCCGGCCGGCCAGATGACCGCTTTCACGCATATTTCTGCGGACGGCACAAGGCTGTGCGTCCCGACTACGGATGCGCGAGCACTGGATGACGAAGCGCCCTTGAAGGGCAAGCCGGATTACGACATCGACGAACGTGTTCGGAAAGAAAACCTCGCCTCGTACCTGCGTGTCTACGACACCGCCAACGGACGGGAGGTGCTGTGCGAACGAGTCCCGAAGGCTTGGGTCACCCACGTCCAGTTTTCTCCCCGCGATCCGCGCCTCATCCTGTACAACCACGAGTACTGCGCCGACTCAGGCATCCAACGGATGTGGCTTTGGGACGGGCGCCAGCACATTCGCCTGCGCACCGAAAGCGAAGGCCGCAGCCGGGCGGATTGGACCTGCCATGAGATGTGGGAACGGGACGGCTCCGCCATCGTTTATCATGGCAACTATCACAATGGCCCCACCTACGTGGGCCGGGTCAATCCCGATGGCAGTGGAGCGACGGAGATCGCCCTGCCCAGGGAGTGGGACCGCTACGGGCATTTTACGGTAGGCCGTGCCGGTTGGCTGGTCACTGACGGATGCTATGTGCAGCCGGGAGACCCCGGGAAGTTCGGGGGCGCGTGGATTAGCGTGCTGCGAGTGGATTGGGCAGCGAAGCATTACGAATGGGAGTCGTTGTGCCAACACGGCTCGAGCTGGAGTTCGCAGGACGCCCATCCTCACCCGATCTTCAATCACGCTGCCGACGCGGTCTATTTCACTTCCGACGCCAAGGGCAAGCGCGCCATCTGCCGTGTGGCGGTCCCGGAACATCGAGGCTTTTGAAAAGGAAATCATGAAAACATCAACTTCCCAGCTCGTTTGGGCCGCAGTCCTGGCGGCCAGCTTGGCATCCGGTCATGGGCAAGCTACCCGGCCTGCAGCGATTCCCGATTGGGAAAATGTGGGATTGCTCGGTGTCGGCAAAGAGGTTCCGCATGCATCGATGGTGGCTTGCCCGGATGCCGCCATAGCGAAGAGCGTTCGGTGGGTGGCAAACGACCAGCGGGTCAAATCACCGTGGTACGTTTCCCTGAATGGCATTTGGAAGTTCCATTATGGTCAAACGCGCGGTGACCGCGTACCCGATTTCTTCCGCACCGACTTCAATGACCATGCCTGGTCTGCTATCAAAGTGCCCGGCACGATGGAGATGCAAGGTTACGGGGTGCCCATCTACGTGAATATCCCTTATCCGTGGAAGGTGCCAAATCCGCCGCTCATTCCCGATGACGACCCCAACAACACCATTGGTTCCTACCGCCGCACCTTCACGGTGCCCAAGGCCTGGGATGGCCGGCCCGTGTTTATTACGTTCGACGGCGTCTATTCCTTTTTTTATCTGTGGGTAAATGGCGAGAAGGTGGGTTTGAGCAAGGAAAGTCGCTCTCCCGCAGAATTTGACATCACCAAGTACGTCCGCACGGGAGAGAATGTGCTGGCGGTCGAGGTGCACCGCTGGACCGACGCCAGTTACCTGGAAGACCAGGACACGTGGCGTTTGAGCGGCATTTACCGCGACGTCTATCTGTGGAGCCCGCCGCTCATGCACATGCGCGATTTCGAAGTGCAAGAGGATTTGGACGCTTCATTCCAAAGCGCCGAACTCACGGTCACCGCGCGGGTCCACAACTACGGAACCGAACTGCGCTCCGTTTCCGCTGGAGTGAGCCTGCTGGCGCCGTCAGGGAAATTGGTGTCTGCGGCCCCTGCCGTCAGGGTTGCCCTGGCTCCCGGTAAGGAAGCCCCCGTGACGCTGCGTCAGAGCATCTCCCGCCCCGCGCTGTGGTCGGCTGAGAACCCGAACCGCTATTTGGCTTTGATCACACTCAAAGACGATGGTGGCAAGGTCATCGAGGTGATCCCCTGCCGGGTGGGCTTTCGCAAGGTCGAGATCGTGGATGGGCAACTCCTGGTCAATGGCCGGGTGGTTCTCATCAAAGGAGTGGACCGCCACGAGCAGGACCTCGAGCACAACTTCTCGGTAACGCCGGAGTCCGAGCGTGCGGACATCGAACTGATGAAGCGTTTCAACATCAACGCCGTGCGCACGTGCCATTACCCCAACCAAGCCTCCTGGTATGACTTGTGTGACGAATACGGCATCTACGTTGCCGCCGAGTGCAACATCGAGACGCACCAGGCGCGCGATATCAAGAAGAACCCGACCACCATGCCCGAATGGGGTCCGGCCTACCTCGACCGCGCCCAGCGCAACGTCGAGACGCACAAGAACCACCCGTCCATCATCCTGTGGTCGTTGGGCAACGAGGCCGGGAACGGCATCAACATGGAGGCTAATTACCGCTGGATCAAACAACGCGACCCCAGCCGGCCGGTCTTTTATGACGACGCCGGCCACGCTGCCAACACCGACCTGATTACCTCAATGTATCTGAAGCCGTGGGACGTCGCGAAGTATAGCCATGCGGCCCAGACTCGACCCATGGTGCTCTGCGAGTATGCCTACGCCCGCGGCAACGCGTCGGGCGACCTTTGGTCCTATTGGAAGACGTTCTATGAGCGGCAGCATGCTCAGGGAGGCTTCATTTGGGACTTCCAAGATCGTGGGTTGCCCCAGCCTCAGGACCCCCAACGCAAAGGCGCGGTAAAGCCTGTCAGGCCGGGGGACAAGACCTTTTGGGCGTACGGGGGCGATTTTGGTCCGGCGGGCACACCGAGCGACGGCAATATGGTCTGCAACGGCATTTTTGGCGCGGACCGGAAGCCCCACCCTGGCGCCTGGGAGGTCAAGCACGTTTACCAATACGTGCATTGCAAGCCGGTGGACCTGGCAGCGCGCACCATTGAAATCAGGAACGAATGGGATTTCTTGAACCTCAAGGACATCGTCGCAGGCCATTGGAGCCTGATGGAGGAGGGAAGGCAGGTGCAACGAGGATCGCTGGCTGAGCTGGATCTGCCGGCGGGCAGGAGCACCCAGGTACGAATTCCGGTCAAGCCGTTCAGTCCGAAACCGGGAGCGGAGTATTGGCTCGATCTATCCTTCAAGCTGAAGCACGACTTGCCCTGGGCCAAGGCCGGCTACGAGCTTGCCTGGGACCAATTCAAGTTGCCGGAGGCCGCTCCGGCGGCGCCGCTGGAGACCGAGCGGATGGGGACACTTGAGGTGGCGCAGCAAGAGGATCGCGTTGTGGTCGCGGGGCGGGATTTCAGAGTGGCCTTTAGCAAAACGCTGGGGGCGCTGGTTTCTCTCAGCCGCCGCGGAACGGAGTTGATTCAAGCGCCCCTCCAGCCGCATTTCTGGCGCGCGCCTGTGGACAACGACATCGGTTACGGTTTCGACCGTGTGCATGCACCCTGGAAGACGGCGGTGGACGGGGCGAAAGTGGAGGCTTTCGACATCGGCACCCAGTCGGCGAAAGAGGTCAAAATACATGTCCGGCTCAGCCTCCCCAATGTGAACGCGTTGTGGGAAACCGACTACACGGTGGATGGCTGGGGAGACGTGTTGGTGGATTGCCGTTTCAAGCCATCGCGATCGGACCTGCCCACGCTGCCGCGCTTGGGAATGCAGATGCAGGTGGCGCCTGGATTTGAGGAGTTGCGCTGGTATGGGTGCGGTCCCTGCGAGACCTACGCTGACCGCAAGGATGCCCGGATCGGCGTCTATGCCGGCAGCGTGGATGAGCAGGTCGTTGACTACACACGGCCTTCGGAAATGGGTAACAAAGTGGAAGTGCGTTGGCTGGCACTGACCAACGCGAAGGGGATTGGGCTCCTGGCGGTGGGTGCCCCCACACTCAGCGCGTCCGCTTTGCATTACACGACCGCCGACCTCGAAGGGAAACGCCACCTTTGGGAAGTGCCTCGCCGAGACTCGGTCACGCTCAATCTGGATGGGCAACAGATGGGAGTGGGGGGCGACGATGGCTGGGGCGCGCGACCACACGACGAATTCCAAATTCGTTGTGAGCCCGCCCATTATACCTTTCACCTTCGCGCCTTGGCCCCCGAAGACGGAGATCCTGCCAAGATTGCTCGTCTCATCAAAGCCAGGTGAAACATCGCCAGACTCGCGGGAGAGCATGAACCGAACGAAGATGCTCGCGCCGCGGCGCACCACCTTCGTCCGGCAGGTGATCTTCCAGTGGGGGAGGCGCCGGTGCCGCCAGAGCTCGAGCGTTTCGCGAGTTTCGCGCACGTGGCGCTCGGCATACGCATTGCACCGCGGAGCGTGTGGTGGGTTTTGAGCACCTGCAATGGCTCTGCTTTCAAGAACCCGTCCAGGGCGGCGAAGCTGTCGTGCCGGCCCTGCCTCACGGCGAAGTCACGCGGTAGAAGCGGAGCGGAAAGTTCGTCGCGTTCAGGTCAGTGAACTGATACGTTCCGGGCGACTTTTCCACGGCGGGGCCGAGATTTGCCCAGGCGTTCGCTGCCGACGCTGCGTCGGTGGTGGCGAACACGGTGAAGCTCGCGCCGCTTAGATTGGTGAAATGGAATTGGAACGAACCGCCTGCCAGCCGTGTGAAGTCCGTGATTTGCGCAGGCAGGCCGGAAACGAAGGGCACTTCCACCGCTCCCAGATCCACGTGGGTGCCGAAGAGGCGCAGCCCGCCGCGCTGGTCCGTGGCAAATGAGTTGGTGGCCGCGTCACTCCCGGCGTCGATGGCCGGGGAGCCCGCCACAGGGGGCATGGTTGGCGTGGCGCCGCCGTAGTTGCCCAACCCGGCCAACATGGGATCGCCGGTGGTGAGGTTGTTGCCGATCAGCGTAACGGGGGTGCCCCCAAGCCCCCCACTCAGGCGGTCGCTGGCGATCGAATTGAAGAGGGTGGCGCTACCGAAGTTGAAGAGGGCACTGGCGCCAAACTGGCCGGTGTTTTCAGAAAGGGTGGATTGATTGACGGCGAGACTGGCGCCGGCGGCGTTAAAGATGCCGCCGCCGTAGTTGGCGGCGTTCCCCGAGAGGGTGCATTGGTTGATCGTGAGCGTGTTGGCATTGTAAATGCCGCCACCCTGGTTGGGAATGATTTCGCCGCTGCCGCCGTTGTTGGCGAGGGTGCAATTGTTCAGCGTGAGCACACCGCGATTGTAAATGCCGCCGCCCTGGTTGGGATCAAATCCGTTTCGGATCGTCAACGAGTTGAGGATCACGTTGGCGCCGAGGTTAAAAACGCGGCCGGAGTTGTTGCCGTTCAAGGTGATGCCCGCCGGCAAGGAAGAGGCATCAATCGTGAGGTTGCGGTTGATAAGAAGTTCTCCGCTGGACAAGGAAATGGTCTGGCCCGAGAGCGAGGGTGCGAAGGTGATGCGAACCTCAGGGGACGCGGATTGAATAACGTCCCGCAAAGAGCCGGGGCCGGAATCGTTCGGGTTGGTGACGAGCGGGGTCTGGAATTCGACGGCACCGAGGTCTACCTTCGTCCCCACCAGCCGTGGCGAACCGCGTTGATCGGTGGCCGATATGCCGATAGTGGAATTGTCGCCCGCGTCAATGGCGGGGGAATTGGCGAAAGGCGGCATTGTTGGGGTCGGGCCGCCATAATTTCCGAGCGGAGCAAGGAGCGGGGCGCTGGTCAAAGGCGCCGAGCCGAGCCTGCTGGCACTGGGCTGATCTTCAACCAGGCTCGGAACGAGGTTGGCGTTGGTGAACACCAGCGCGGCGAGCTGGCTGTAAATGTCACGACCGGCAATCGCCGGAGTGTTCTCGGCAATAATGCTGTTGTTTACCGTCAGCGTGGACCATTTGTTAAATACGCCGCCGCCATTGGGTGCGTTGTTGGCCGCGAGCGTGCAGTTGATCAAAGCGGTGGGCGCCCGGCACTGGAGCGCTCCGCCGTAGCTGCCGGTGTTGCCGGAGAGCGTGCAGTTGTCCATTTGGAGGATGCCGTCATTGAGGATGGCGCCACCTTCAAGGGCCGAGTTGCCAAAGAACGCGCAGTGCGAGATGAGGAGGGTGCTTCCCGGCGCGCTGTAAAGCGCGCCGCCAGCCAAGCCCGGAGCCGATCCCTTGGTGAAGGTGAGGCCACGGAGAGTGGTTCCGACCGCGCCGATGTAAAAAATACGACTGGAGTTGCCGCCGCTCAGCGTCAATCCACCTGCCAGGGCGGAGGCGTCCAGGCTGGCGGCTTTCGTTAATGGAATCTCTCCACCGGTGAGGGTGATCGTTCCGCCTGACAGACCGGCAGCAAAGAAAATGCTGCCACCAACAGGGTCGAGATCGCTAAGAGCCTGACGGAGGGAGCCCGCCCCGGCATCGGCGAGGTTTGTGACCACGATGGGCGACTGCAGTTCTACGGCCCCGAGGTCCACGTGCGCGCCAAACGCGCGCGGGAGACCGCGCTGGTCGGTGGGAAAGAGGAAGGTCGTCGGAACGGGGGCCGGGAAGGGAGAAATAAGGATGCTATCGGCGCCGGCATTGAGGGCCGGCGAATTGGTCCTTGGCGGCATGGTTTGGGTCGGGCCGCCATAGTTCCCGAGGGGCAGGAGGAGAGGATCGCCGCCGACAATATTAGCGCCACGCTCGGTATAACTACCGTCAATATCCGGCGCTTGATCGGCGCTATTCCCGGCAACCACGCAATTGAATAAGTAGAGAGCGGCTGAGGAGGGGTCGTTGGCAATTCCGCCTCCATAACTGTAATCGCCCGGTATACCTTGCGCCAAATTTTTCGTGATGGTGCTCTGGTTGATCGTGACACTGCCGGCGTAATTGTAAATCGCCCCACCACCACCACCGTACAGAGCGCTGTTACCGCTCAAGGTGCACTCGTTCAGGGTGAGCACGCCGCCGTTATTGAAGATCGCTCCGCCATTATCAAGGCTACCGCGGATATGAGCGACGTTTCCGTTGAGGGTGCACTGGTTCAACGTATTAGTTCCGCCGTAATTGTAAATTGCGCCCCCGTGGATGGCGTTATTGGATTTCAACGTGCATCCCGTAAGTGTCAAATTACCACGGTTGAGAATTGCACCGCCAAGTCCGGGCTGATTGGCTCCGCCGCTACCTCCACCCAGCAAGGTGAGTCCCTTGAGGCTCACGGTGGTGCCGCCCGCCACGTCGAAAATTCGGTCGGGGTGCGAACCCGATTGGGTGAGTTGGATGCCGGCGGATAGCGACGAAGCGTCAATGGTCACGTCATGGATGAGCTGAATCTCGCTGCCGCCCAGGTTGATGGTCTGGCCGGAGAGATTGAGGGCAAAGGTGATCGTGGATTTTGGAGCGGCCTTTGAGACCGCATCGCGCAAGGTGCCGGGTCCCGAACCACCCGGGTCGGTGACTTGCTGTGACCAGGCCGAGGGCGCGGCCAGGAGCAGCAGGGCGACCAGGGGCGCCCCCCCGGTCCCGGGAAGACTTGCGGGCGGGAGCAACACAGGCGGCCTTAAAAAGGCCGCCCCGTCCAGGACCGACTTCAAGATGCGCTTCATGTTTTGGCAGTACTCGGGGAACGCCAAACCATAGCGCGTCCAGTAGAGATATGCAAAGTGTTGAGAAGTGCGCTTAATGCCCACGGCGGGGTGCGATGGAAATGGTGGGCAATCAGCGGAGGGGCTCGCCCTCACCCATCCGATGGGAGAGGGAGCACCATTCGGCCGTGCACAGGCAAGACGAGTGCGGTGCGTATTCGTCTCGGCTGGCCAGCGGCATGCCTGGAGGAACTAGCCCGAACGTCTTTGATATCCGCCGGGACGACGAAAGGATAAAGTCGATAAGACGACCGCAGCGGTCCGGCTGCAGAGCTAGTTGGGTGGCTTAGCGGCTGGGGTGCCGAATGGAAGCGCGCTGCCCTGCCCTGGCGTTAGGTCGCAATTCGCTGCCATTCCTGCCAGTGTTCCATGCCCTGATAAACCGGCACTGATGGCGCTGTCGACACTTCAGTGCGTAATAATTTGAAAGTTGCGCCAAGCAGTTTTTCGGCAAGTTCCGTGGTTAAGGGGAAAGGTGGAGGTTCAGGCTCTTCTCCGTACAAGAATAAACCAGCCAACCTGCCACCGGGAATGATGAGGTCTGACATGCGGGCCGCATAATCCGGCCAGCGAGTCGTCGGCAATGAACAGAGAAACCCGCGCTCGTAAACCAGATCGAAGCGCTGGCTGCCGAAATCGTGCTTAAAAAAGTTCGCGTGGATGAACCTGTCCGCGAGCTCCGGGAACAACCCACGGGCGCGCTCGACGGCGGTGCCAGCTAAATCGATCGCCGTGACGTCGTAGCCGGCCTGGTGGAACGCCTTCACTTCGTAGCCTGAGCCGCAGCCCGGCACGAGGGCTCGGCCGGGTATTTGTTCCGCCAGGAGGAAAGTGTTCAATGCGGCAGGTATGTCTCCCAAGTCCCAGGGAATTTTGCCGGCGTCCCAGCGTTTGGTCCAGAAACCTGTTTGACCACTGTCAGGTTCACTTGCGTTTGACATAGGTATAAGAGAGCCGTTTTGTTTGGATGAATTTAATTGCTTACCAGTAACTCAGCTTGCCGTTAAATCAAGTGCGGCAGAAAAGGCCAATACGGGGTGCGCTAGCGTCCGGTTATTCCGGAGGCCAGAGCGACCAGTTTGACCGAGATCTCCGCGATCTCGTCGGACCTTGCCTCGTAGTCCCTGGGTTGCAGGCCCACCGATTTCATCAACCAGGGGGACAGGGTGGCGAAGGCGAAGAGGCTGGCATTGATGTAGGCGCTGACCAGTTGGGGGTCCAGGCCGGAGGAAGATTTTGGTGATTTTGCCTGCAGGTTGCGGATCGAACCGGCCAGGGCCAACGCGGGGGTTGGGCTGGCGGGGTTGAGCATTTTCTCAGGCTCGACGCCGGCAAGTGCGGCTCGAGTGATGAGGCGCGCGTAGTCGCGGAAACGAGTCTTACCGGCTTTGAGCACGCTGCGGAGGTCCTCGGGGGTGAGGTCGACTTTGCCGGCTGGTCCCGAGGGAAGGAGTTTGGCGAATTCCTCGATCTCGTCCTGGATGATGGCCGCGATCATGTGCTCGCGCGGACCCAGGTATTGCTGGACGAGCCCGTGGCTGACGTGGGCGGCGGCGGCGATATCACGGTAGCTTACGGTTCCAATGTCGTGCTCAGCGAACAGGCGCCGAGCGGCCAGCATAATGGCGCGTTTCGTTTTTTCAGCGTTCCGTTTCTTCGGTTTCACGGTTGGCTCGACTCTGTGCCACAGGTGGTGTGGTGTTGTCCAGTGGATTGGTGTTGACATTAACTATACAAGTGTATAGTGTTCGTCCACTGCAAATGCTCAGAAAGCAACGACTTTCTGGATCAGTTGGCTCTCAAACACCTCAAATCAGAACTATGACCACTCCAAAGAATAACAACCAGGGACTTTCACGACGTGACTGCCTCAAGCTGTCGGGCCTTGCCCTGGGCGCGCTGGCGACGGGCGGTGCGACGAGCAGGTACGGCGGCGGCAGTCCCTGGGCGCCCGTCGGCAACTGCTACCCCACCAACTTCAAAACACAAGAGTATAGCTATTTTGAACAACTTAAGCCCATCGTTCCCTGGGGTAGGGACGTCGCTGGCAATATCACGGGCACCAAGCTTGAGCCGAATGAGATGCGGATCACGTTTATGGGGTCAGTCGTCCCCATGACCCGCCGGGCCCAAGCCGAGATGAGCCTTTTTGTCGAGGTGGGATGGGTGACGGACCCGGACGGGAAGAACGGCAGACCGATGGACCAGTTCATATTCGATTTTGGCTGCGGCGTATCCGCGAACTACCAGGCTTGCGGGGTGGGCTACGGTCGAATGGATAAGATTTTCATCAACCATCTTCACGCCGACCACATGACGGATTTGGTCCAGGTTTACGGTTTTGGGGACGGGGGCGACCGCAAATCGCCGCTCTTTGTTTGGGGACATGGAGACTCCAAAGTGGCAAACCCTGGAATGAACAGCACTGGGCCAAACCCGGAGAATCCCAATGGTACAGGTGGAGACCCGCCGAACGGTTATGCGAGTGACCCTCCCTATTACAATGATGGGGTGGTGGCCTTTTGCACTTATCTGCGGGAAGCGTGTCGGTGGCATACGGAGAGCCAGGCGTTCCAAGGCACCGCTTACCAGAGCTACAAACCTTTGACCCAAATCGCCGCTGACTGGGGACTTCCTTACGTGCCGGCGCCGGCCGGGATCTATCCCGACCCTCCTAACGATTCGAACGCCCTGATCCCAGTTGAATTGGATTGGACAAAAACCGGCCTGGATGGCGAAGGACGACCCACGGGTGACAACGTGGCTTATCATAACTCGGCGACGGGGGCCAAGGTTTTGCATTACCCGGTGATCCACTGTCGCGCGGGCTCGCTGGGGTACAAGCTCGAATGGACACCGCCCGGGGCGACGAGACCATTAACCATGATGTATTCGAGTGACACCAAACCGGAAATGAACTCAATCAACCACGCCATCAACCGGGATGCAGACGGGAAGCCGCGAGGGGTGGACGTGTTCATCCACGAGATGGCGGTGGCGCCGGAAGTCTGGGCGATGAAGAATCAGGGATTGTCGCAACCCGGGACGGATGACGTTTTTAAGGCCACTGTGCAAGGGATGGAGACAGTGCAGAACAGCTCCCACACCCCCCAAGGGGCCTTTGGCTATATGCTCAGCCAAATCAACGCGATTAAGCGGCCCGGACTGGCCGTGGCCACACATTTCTCTACTGCCGATGACACGGTGGCTTGCGCCCTGAACAGTGTCCAGGCGCATTGCCCGGAGATTAAGAAGGTGGGGGACCAACTGGTATGGTCATTCGATCTTATGGTGCTGCGCGTTTTCCCGGACCGGATCGAGCAAAGGAGGGCCGTGGTCAACGATTTCTCGTTCAACCCGCCCATTCCACAATCACAGTTTCACTCGGACATGTACGCGCCCAAGTACCACTACGATGACGGCACCGGGGATCCGTTTTACCAGATCAAAATGGATCCTGCGATTGTTGAGGGAATACCGCCGACCCAACAAGGCGGCTACCATGGGCAACCGACCTTTGATGAAAGCGGGTATTAGCACGGAAGCGCCAGGGCACCGAAACGATGGTGGCTGGAGGCGACTGAGCAACAAGTCGAAATGCCGCCACGAAGCGTCTTATGTGCTATATTCGACAAGCAATGCAGCACTGCGCTTCGCGCAAGAATATCATCAGAGGAGCAGGTTCGGGCGTACATCAGTTACGGCATTGCAGGTAATCAGTGACGGGCGGTCAACGCCGCCGGGAGGGTATAGGTTCCAGCGGCCTGGCCGTATCTCCCAAGTCGCGGAAATGGCGGGAGTGAAGGCCATGGTGCTGAACGATATCGTTCCTGGGGACACTCCGGTCTTCCATCTGTTGACGGCGACTCTTGCCCGCACTGCTTTATGAGCGCAACGTTGTCTCGCAACAGAACTGTCCCAATCGCCGCGCGCTTCTGTGCCGCCAGCATGCTCTTTTCGTGCGCCTTCGCCAACCAGAGCGACGCTGACCTCAAGGGACTAGTCCAAGCCCCACCTGAAACCGTCACCATTCATGACGCGGCCAAGGCTGGTGATGCGGAAGCAGTGCGGGCGATCCTTCAGACCAATGCGGCCGCAGTTTTGCTTACCAACAGCTTGGGCGAAACCGCTCTTCTTTTGGGCGCCGGGGCGGCCAGTCCGGCCGTTGTGGAAGTTTTGCTCGCCGCCAAAGCGCCGGTCAATGCCCAGGCCCAGGGCTGCTCAGCGTTGCAGTTTGCCATTGTGTATGGCCGGTTCAAATCCTGGGCGGATCGCTTGGCACATAAAGATGTCAACTTCCAGGAGTTGGCGGATGGGATCCGGAGAGTTCTCGCCAACCCGGAGGTCCGCACAGTCGGAGAGGCGGCGTTCCCGACGGATCTGAAGGTGGTGCTCCCGGAGTTTCTTGCCGTCAAGGTGGATCCGGAGCGGACCCGCAAGGAACTTAAGGTGGTCGAACTTCTTTTGGCTGGGGGTGCGGACGTCAAGCTGACCGACCAGTCTGGCTTTACCGCCCTCCATTGCGCGGCGATGCGCCCGGAACCAGAGTTCACTCAGGCGTTGCTCGGCAAGGGCGCGGACGTTCTGGCTCAAAGCCGGATCGGCGATACACCTCTCCATTTCGCTGTCCGCCTAGGGAGCCCTGCGACCGTGGAACTCCTTTTGGAGAAAGGCGCGAAAGTCGGCAAACGCGACCGGTTCGGCAATACTCCTCTCTTCTTCGCGGCCGCAGGTGGGAAGCTGGAGATCGTACGCTTGCTGCTGAAACACGGGGCCTTCGCGGATGATATGAACAACGATGGGGGCAGCCCGCTCTATAAAGCAGTCCAGCTGGGAAATCGTGAAATGGTCGCCCTTCTGCTGGACGAGGGCCATGTGCCCATGAGTGGACGCATGGGTAAATTAGGCGAAACCGCCTTGCATGTCGCCGCTCGCCATGGGGACGCAGACATGGTCCGATTTCTCCTGGATCGCAAGGCGGATCCAAACGCGACCGACAAGGAAGGCTTCACCCCTCTATTGAATGCGGCCGAGCACGGAGAGCTAGCCACGGTTGAAATCCTGGCCCAGAATGGAGCTGACTTGACCGCCCGGACCCCGAAGGACTCGTGCGCCTTCGCGCTGGCAGCCGGCTCCACCAATCTGGCACTGGTCCAGTGGCTGGCGGAGAAACTGCCGACCATCGATTCCAAAGACAAGGTCTACGCCCTTCGGAATGCTTGCCTGCACGGATGCGTGGCCAACGTGCGCTGGCTTTTGGGGCAGGGAGTGCCCGCAAACGCCACTAATCTCGGTGAGACACCGCTGCTGTCAGCCTGTGGTGGGCCGGGCTTGATCGCCCGCTTGCGCCAACAAAAGGACCCGGCTCTCAAAACCCCGGGGGACGAGGCAGGGCCGGAAGAAGATTACGCACAAATTGTCTCCCTGCTCTTAACGAACGGTGCCGATGTCAACTTCGTCGGGCCTGAAGGCCGCACGCCGTTGCACTACGCTACCGCCTGTGGTTCCGTGCTCATCACGGAAATCCTCCTGCTCCACAAGGCCGATATTAACGCCCGCAACCGCGATGGGAGGACACCGCTTCACGGGGCGGCCAGCTGGGGCGGTGCTCCCCTGGTAGAGCTGTTGCTGACCAACCGCGCCGCCATTGAGGCGAAGGACAACTACGGCTTCACGCCATTGCGGGACGCGGCGGCCCAAGGCAATGGGGTAGCCATCAAGGTGTTGCTGGCCCACGGAGCGGTCGTTTCGGTCCGCGATACCTACGGGGCCACGCCGCTCCATTGGGTGGCCATGACCACGAACGTCGCCGCTGCGGCGCTGTTGCTCGACGCGGGTGCAACGGTCAACGCCGTGGACCTCGGAAAACGCACCCCGCTGCATCAAGCGGTACAGGCCGGGCGCGACGCTATGGTGCAGTTCCTCCTGGAGCACAAAGCGGATGCCACCCTCCGGGATGGAAATCTTGATACCCCGGCCGACCTGGCCCGGAAGAAGGGCGATTTCCATATGGAGATGATCCTGCAACGCCAAGCCCCGCCGCAGCCGCAGCCAAACGGTCCCAATCCACGAACATAGCGAGGAGGATATCTGCCTAAGTGTCGGTTCTCGAATCCGGCACTGTCCCGGTTGGCTCAATTCCAGAAATGCGGATAATCAGTGGCGGGCGGTCAGGGCCGCCAGGCCGGCTCCAGCCAAGGAGCACGTCAGACCGACGACTACCGCCGACACCCCCTGAGTCCAGGCCCCTGTTCGTTGTTCGAGGAGCATGACCAGGGTGCTGAGGCAGAGGGGCATGAAATTCAGCGCAATGAGCGTGGACCAATTCCTGCGCAAGCTCTGACCTCTCGAAAGCAAATAAGCGCAGAGGAGGAAGCAGGTCCCTACGACGATGTAGGCAACTGTCATCCCAAAGCTTTCCCCGGTAAAGAGCAGAAAGAAGCAAACAGTGCCAAGCACCAAAGCCAGTGGCCCTTTCCAGGCCGGGCGTTTGGCGTCGGTCACGGTAGTGGAAGGAGATGCTGAGGCTTCTGGGTTCGAGGCTTTGTTGTTCATAGACATTCTTGGCTGGGGGTTTGGCTTCGGTTCACGTGAGTCATTAGACCCCAGAATTCCGTTTCCAGGAAATTGATTATTTTGATAGCTACATCGCTGGAATCGATATGGCGGTGTTGCCCATTGGTCTGGATGGGGTCGACGCTTACGTTGCCCAGGCACGATCGAGCAATGACGCGAGGTGGCGGTGCTGAAATGCGTGAACGGCGGGAGACGGAGGAGGACAGGATGGTCAGGTCCAGGTTCCGATTTGTGAGCATTCTTCAGGAGAAGCGAGCGACTGGGCACGGCTCGAGACAAGTTCGCTAGAATGATCGTGAAGTCACCTGGACGGTGGTGCGGTCGCCCTCACCGATGGAGCGATGACCAGCTTGAAGAGTGTCGCGCAATTGTTCGTGCTGTTGGATTGTGTCAACCCGTACAGCGCACCATCGCTCGCTGCGATCAACGTCCCATGCGGATTCTTGCCGTCGCCGTCAAAACTCGGGAATGCGTGAAGGATCGTGAAACCGCCTCCATCCGGATTCAGCTTGAACACGGTACCACCTCCATTTTTGCCAACATTCCCCGTCGTCCCATAGATCACGCCGTCGCGGGCTTGCACCAAGCCTTGCGGACCGGCCCCGTCCCACTCCACCGGTTTCCCGACAGGCTTCTCCTCCATCCAACCCTCCGGCCAGCTTGGTGCGTCACTCTGCCCGCTAAAGCTGTGGAGAAGCCTGTAGCCGTTGCCGTCCTTGTTGAGTTTGAAGACCGTTCCCAAATCCTTGTGGCCCCCGCTGGTCGTCGTTCCGTAGAGCGCGCCGTCCCGTCCTTCCAGCAGCCGCGACCTGGGCATACGCCCATCCCCCCGCTTTTGAGGGAAGCTGTGCAATACGGTGTAACCGCTGCCGTCAGGGTTGAGTTTGAACACGACCCCGCTCCCGGCATCGGCGGTACCGCCGCCATCCGTCGTCCCATAGAGAATGCCGCCGGTGCCAACGGTCAAGGCCGCGAACAGCCTCGTGCCGTCCCCCTTCTGGACGCCAAAGGTGTGCAGCACCCGGTAGCCACTGCCGTCCTGGTTCAGCCGGAACACTGTGCCGTAGCCGAATTCGTTGGTGTCCGTACAACAATTCAGCGTCGTTCCGTAAAGCGCTCCATCCGGGCCTTGGGTGAGCCCGGCCCAAGGACTACTTCCCTCGCCGCCACCGCAGGTCAGTCGCCGGAGCACACGGTAACCGGTCCCATCCTTGTTCAAACGAAAGACTGTGCCGTTACCGGCAGCGAGCATGCCGAGCGGATCCAAAGCACCGCCGTCCCGGCCACCGTGTTGGGTCGTGCCATAAAGCGCGCCATCCTTACCCTCCAGCAAGCCCTGTGGGCCACTCCCGTCATTTCCACCGGTCAGAATCCCGACAAAAGAGTAGAGTGCCGAGTAACCGTTCCCGTCCTTGTTCAGCTTGAGCACCATTCCTTCGCCCTTCGCTCCGCCCCCGGCGATCGTTCCGTATAGCTTGCCGTCGCTTCCCTCGATCAGAGCCCCTTCGCCCATAGCGCCGTCGAGGACTTTGATGATTTAATAACTCGATTGAGCGCATGCTGCGGTTAGAAGGCCACACGCGCAGGCCGCCGTCAGCCATAGCCCCGCCCTTAGGCGAGGGGCAGCCGCGCTTGTGTGTCGCATCCTTGACCTTGCCACCGAAAGAGGACGGGATTTCATAGCACTGATGGAATGGGGTCGCTTTTGATATTAGCCGCCTCACTGCTACTTCCATCCAGAAACAAGGTCGGACACAGACTGGGGAACGTCAACGGTGCGGAGTAAATAACACCCAGCCAAAAAAGATTAAGGCCAACAAAAGCAAAAGCCCGACCACCACGCAGCTCACCCGCAGGATGCTGAAGCTGGTCCTGGGAACCGAACCGCGCGTCTGACCCTGATCGGAATCATTCTCGCTGGGAGAGGTCATCGATCGGTGCTTAAGGTGGAGGGTGCCCCCCATCAAAGTATATTAGAATGTCCACTGCAAAAAGACCGCGATGATAAATCAGCGCAGACATAGCGCAAAGTTGGTCGAACTTGGGTTGGAGGCTTTCCTAAGGTAACACTACTCCCAGCCACTCTTTATGCAATCCGGAAGGTTGGATTGGCTCTGCGACTGCCACGGACCTTTTCTACGACTTTCCTGCCAGATTCTATCCCAAACCTAAAATGCTTGAACGGCAGGAGACTGAGACGGACAGGATGGTCAGGATGGACAGGATGAAGGCACTGGGATGTTTATGGCGGTGGAGTCATCTGCTTTTGATCTCGTAAATCTTGTTCGTCATGTCCCTATTTATTGCCGAAGGCGTCGTTGAGAAATGCCTGGCAAATGAGCCCGCGAAGAACAGCTTCAAGCGCCACAGACTTTAGCTCGGACATATGTGTAAAAATCTTGCCATTTATTAATAAATGGAGTTATTTTTACACATGGCCATGAAGCCCACACAGAGCGTCCGGCTGCTAAAGCTGGCGCGGCGGCAGCCCATCTTGCGAGTGAAAGACCTGCTGGCAGTGGGGATTCACCCCGAAAATCTGCGCCGGCTGCACCGGAAAGGGGTCGTGGAGCGAACGAGCCGGGGTGTGTACCGGTTGGTTGAAGCCGATTACACGGAATATCTCAGCCTGGCAGAAGTCGCCAAACGGGTGCCGCATAGCGTCGTTTGTCTATTGAGTGCGCTCCTGTTTCACCAGATCGGAACCCAACTTCCACCCGATGTATGGCTGGCAGTGGAGCGGCGGTCGGCACTGCCCACGTCGATGAATCCGAAGCTTCGCGTGGTGCGGATGTCCGGGGCCGCGTTTAGCGAAGGGATTGAGGAACACCAGATCGAAGGGGTGCCGGTGCGGGTATATTGCGCGGCCAAGACGGTGGTGGATTGTTTCAAATTCCGTAACAAGGTGGGGCTGGACGTGGCGCTGGAAGCGTTGCGCGAGGGTCTGCGTTACCGCAAGCTGAAGCGGACTGACCTGGATCGATTCGCCGTCGTCTGCCGCGTGACCAACGTGATGAGGCCTTACCTGGAGTCAATGACATGACCACCCCCATGTCTGGCAACTTGGCGGCCTCGGTCGCCGCCCGCCTGCGCCAGCGTTCACGGGCACTGAGCGAGGATCATCAATACTTGCTCATGCGTTACGCCGCCGAACGGTTGATGTATCGCTTAAGCCAGTCCAAACACGCGGAGGCGTTCGTCGTGAAAGGCGCGATGATGTTCCTGGTGTGGGCGGGTTCGCCATATCGCCCAACGAAGGACTTGGATTTGTTGTCGGTCGAATCGGCTCCCATCGAACGGCTGGCCGACATTTTCCGGGAGTTGTGCGCGGTGCCGGTGGTGGATGACGGACTGGTGTATATGCCGGGGTCCGTGACCGCCGAGCCGATCCGGGAGGACGCTTCCTACCAGGGCGTGCGGGTGAAGCTCGCGGCGCGACTAGGAAAGATCAGGCTGCCGCTACAGGTGGACATCGGTTTCGGAGACGCCATCACACCGAAGCCCCGTTCGGCCGAGTTCCCGGTGCTACTGGATTTCCCCGCGCCCCGGCTGGCGATGTATACTCGGGAAACGTCTATCGCGGAAAAGTTCGAGGCCATGGTGGCGCTCGGAACTGGCAACAGCCGCATGAAGGATTTCTATGACATCTGGGTGTTGGCGCACGAGTTCGAGTTCGAAGGCACAGCACTCGGCCTGGCGATTGGGACGACCTTTAAGCGGCGTAAGACCGAACTCACAACGACCCCAGCCGCGTTGACGACGGACTTTGCTGCGAACCCGCTGAAGGTTCTTCAATGGCAGGCGTTCGTGAAGCGCGGACGGTTCAAGCTGGTGGAGTCCAACCTGTCGACCGTCGTCAGCGCGGTACGGGACTTTCTGACGCCAGTGGTGACGGTGACGGCAACAGGTGGAAGGTTCATCGGGCACTGGCCGAAGGGCGGGCCGTGGCAGCCCGAGAAATGACGCGAGGTGACCGAGCTAAAATGAGTGAACGGCTGAAGACGGAGAAGGGACAGGATGGTCAGGATGAATGTACTGGGAGGTTTATGGCGGTGGCGGCCTCCTCTTTGAAGTCCTGTAAACTCTGCCGCGTGGCCAACGTGATGCGGCCTTACCTGGAGTCAATGACATGAAGCCGCCCATTTGGGCGTCCGGTGCTGCTTGCGACCTTGCAGCAGCCGGTGGGTTTTGTCGGTGCCGCTTAGATGTGGTAAACGACTTCACCCTCCGATTCGATCCATGTCACTTGATCATGGAACTTGTGGATTTGCCGAGCCAGAGCGGCGGGCAACGATTTGCGCCGCAGGCCGACTACCAGGAAGACTCTAACGGCCTTGCCGGCGATGAGATCCAGGTCCACGTCCTGCACGTTTTCGTAGTCTACAAAAATGTAGTTTGTGCGCACTGGTGGATCGGTCGGCATAATTCTTCTTTTAGGGCGGGGTTAATGGACGTGCGCTGTTCGTAGCGCGGGGTCTTGGCAGTGGTTATTTTTTGCGGAGGCGGGCGGCGATGTCGGCCTGGAAGGGAGGCGGTTCCAGTAGCAGCGAGCTGCCGGAAACCTTTGCCTCAGTATTGGCTACCGGCTTGCCCGTAAGCGTGTTCCACCATTGAACCGACCATGACCCGTTCTCGAGGCCGGACAAAGTCACTTTGGCGCTAGTGACCGGGGGCGGATTGTTCAGCTTGGCGCCCTCCGGCCAATCGCAGGCACGATCGAGCAACCAGACCAGGGCGGCATCCGGGGCGGTGACGCCGAACGGCAGGATGGATTCATCCGGTTTTTCGAAACGCGCCAGGCGCAAGTCGCTGCGACCGATGCCGGAGTCCTTGAGGAACGCAGCCAGGGCCGACCAATGGGGGTAGAGGTTGGCGGAGTGGATGTTTTCCCACCACCAGGTCATGCCGGTGCCGGCGGCGCCTGTAAAGGCCCCGCTCCAAATCGCCTGGTGCAGCGCGCGGAAGTGCGGGTCGGTATCCGGTTTCCAACCCCGCCAATCGGTGCCGTATTCGCTGACGAAGAACGGCTTTTGGTATTTCTCGAAGAAGCGGTCGGACATCTGGGCCATCATCCGGGCAGGGTGAGGCTGGTTGTAGGAGTGGTATTGGGAGAAATCCATTTCGGGGAGCGCAAAGAGGCCGGGCTTTTCGCTGCCGCCGGTGAAGCTGGAGGAAATGAGGTGGCGATAAGGGTCGAGCGCACGCAAGTGGCGGCCCAGGTCGCGATGCCAGGCCACGACATCGTCATGTTTCAAATAGGCATATTCGTTGTCGATTTCGTTGAAGAATTCCCAGGCCAGGATATTCGGGAAGGCGGAATAGCGCGCGACTAGATAACGGAGACGTTTTTCGTAGAGTTTGCGGGCGTCGGCATTGGTGAAGAAATCATTTTGGACGAGGCACGGGCCGCCGTTGGTGGAATTGTAGGGGTGACGCGTCCAGAAATTATTGCTGCCCCAGTAATCGGGTTTGACCTCGAAGATGCCGTGGTAGTCGAGGCAGAGCATGACAAAGATGCCGCGCCGCTCGGCTTCGGCAAGGACGCGGTCCAGGCGCCAGGCGTTGTCCAGGCGGTAGCGCAGCTTGTCGCCGCGATCCCATTCGATGCCGAAGGCCTGGTGCCACATCCAGATGCGGATGTAGTTGATGCCCGCCTGCTGTTCGCTTTCGAGCCAATCATCGTAGTCATAGGTGCCGCGATTGCCGTGCCAGCAGACACACAGCCCGTTGAGGAACAGCGGGGTGCCATCGTCGAGTTTGAACGAGCGTTTGCCGACTGGATCGACGCGGGCAAAGCCATGCCGCTTGCCAGGTACCGCAACGACCGTGGTCTCGCCGCGCGCCGCGACTTGGTCCCCGAGACTGGCAGTCACCGTCAGAGAATGGCGGCCTGGTTCAACCGCGAGCCAGCGGAGCTGCCAGCCTTCGCCGCGCGGATCGAGGTCCTCGCGTTGGCCGTTCAACTTGCGCTCGTATTGCCGAGCGAAGAATCCAGGAACACGAGAGATTTTGCCTGAGGGTGCGGTGACCTCGAGGTCCAGGGAGATCAAGTCTGGATCAAATGGATTGGCGGCGGTGGGCATCCCGGCCACCGCGATCTCGACGCGTTCAAACACCTCCGGCTTGGAGGAGGACAAGCGCAGCTCGAGTTTTGTGGGCGCGGTTTCCGAGTGTGCAATGGTCGCAAGCGCCAGAGTTATCGCCAGGAGAGAGCCGCTCAATCGGATGGTTTGCACCCTTAAGATATCCCGGAGCCTGGGCGTTGGAATCAAGCCCAAAGACTTGGTGCGTCGGCGACAAGTCCACCAGGGCTCAGCCCTGAGTCCGTGGGAGTCAGGGGTGAAACAAGTTTTTCAACACCCGGGAATCTTCGCGCAGTGGCGGGTTGATGAGGGTGACCGGTTCGGCGGTCATTGCGGCCGCCACAGCGGATGGGCTGCCCTCCAGCGACTGGCGCCAGAGGAGGTCGAATTGAAATTCCATGATGCCATGTTCATCGGCGGCAAAGTTTGTGTACCAGAAATTGTTGAAGATCATCGCGAGGAGGCGGTTGGGATCACGAGGCGGGGCCTGTAGTGCAGCCAACGTGGGAGTCGCACCAAGCGAGATCAGAGGAGCGTCCCGACTGACCCAAAGCCAATGTCCGTCTGAAGTCGCGTAATCGGCCCAGCTATCAATGGCGAAGTAATCCCGGCAGGTGCCCGGCAACTGGTCCGTGAAAGGCGTGAATTCCTTTCCGCCGTTGCCGAGCCGGGGCAAGGCCTCGCCGGTGGGGAGGGGGAAAGCCACGTAAAAGATCTCGGGCGCGGCGGAGGAAAGGCGATTGAGCCGGAGCGTGAGCCGGGCGCGTGGCTCACGTTTCCACAGTTCGAGTACGCGGGTGGCCCATTGGAGGCGCGAATGCCGGAGCTTCTGGGTAAAGACGAGCGTGTGCGGGGTTTCTTCGACCACGGCCCGGCTCTCGGCGCCGGCGGTGACTTCGGTGAGCTTTTCCTCACGCCAGCGAGCTCGCTCTTCTCCGTGGCGGGCGCGGATATCGGCCAACGTATGGCGCGGCGCAAAGCCGTTTACTTTGACGGCCACCAATTCGCCGAATCCCTCAAGAAACAGAGATCGCTTCATCCCAGGCCAGGTTGCGGAAATCGGCCAGCCTTGTGAGTCGGTTTTAAACTCCGGCGCCGTGGTGTCCGGGGTTTTTTCGGCGGGCAGTGGGTCGGTCGTTAAGCGCAGGCGGCGGAGGGAATTTCCGTCGAGGTGTTCGACCCAGAATTTGGCCACCTGGTTGGGGGAACGATCAGGAAAAGTGGCGGAGATATCCTCGCTGCTGAGATCGCCGGGTTTTTGAGGGCGACCCCAGGGTTGGATGCCGGGTTCGAAATACAGCTTCATGCGCGCGCCGGTTTGTGGATCCACCAACTGCTGATAATTATCGCGCAGACACGTGGCAATCATGCGCACCCACCCGCTAAAGGGCGCCGGGGCGGGATTGGCGAGGTAAAACCCCTCGGCATCGCCGGTCAACCGGGAGCGGACGCGTTGCGACAGCAGCCATTCCGCGCGGGCCATGGGCCGGTAGGCGAGCAGGCTCTTCTCAGTGAATTGCGCCTGGGTGTCGAGACTATAGGGTTTGGCGACGCTCAGGCTGGAGCCCCAGGTATGTTCATCGAACAGGCACAGATCACGGTAGAGTTCGTCCATGGTCCGGCGCGCGTTGGGGTCCACCGGGCCCCACAGGGGTGACTGGGCGGCGGCGAGGAATCGTTTGGCGGCGCGGCTCGCAGCGACCTCGCGCGGGGCGGACGCCGTGCCATTGGCCCACCAATCGGTCCATTCGCCGCTGTATTCCGGGGCGGTGGGGCCGAGGAGTTTTTCCATGCGCGCCATGGCGTCGGAAGCGGTGGTCAGCCGCAGGCGTGGTTCAAGTTTCAACTGGTTCCAGGCGGCGACAAAGTCCGCCAGCGGCGGGAAGGGTGGATCATTATCAAACCGCCACTGGCTGGTGATGGAGATGGTGAGGAGTTCATGCCGGTAACCGGCCTTTTGGAGTTGGCGCAGGCGGTCCACGCATATGTTGTGTGCTGCCCTCACGGAGGCCTCATCGGAGCGCAGTATGTCCCCGGCTCGGGGCGGTCGATAGGTGGTGTCGGCGGCGCGCGGCACAGGGCCCCGGCGCCATTCCCGCGGTTCAAAGAAATCGAACCCGGAACCGTAGCCGATGTTCAACCAGACAAAGAGCCGGCGGCCATCCGGCATCTTCCACCAAAAAGCGGAGGGCCGAGGGAAAGGAACGCCGCCGCTGTCCTCGTTGATTCCGGTGAACAGGTGCCGTACGCCACGATCCAGCAAGGCGATGGCACCCGCGCGCGGGAAACCATTTACGTCATCCTGGATCGCTACCGAGGGCTGAACCGCGCGCCACACTTCCTCGGGCAGCCAGTGGACCATGGTTTGCCACTGGTCGGCGTTCATGAAAGGGGTGTTGTTGCAGGCGAGCGCGGTCACTTCCAGTTGGCCCGACTTGACGGCTTTGAGGAACAGCTTTCGTCGGGAGGGCGTTGCCGCCTGCCACCAGTCGTTCACCGCGAGCGTGGATTCGGCGGTCCAAAAGAAGCGCCGCTCCGGCGGGCCTTTCATCGAGTCGAGAATGCTATCCACAGCGATGTCCAGGTAGCGGCGGTAAAGTTCGCGGCACACACTGGGGCTGTCGGTGAAACCGACGTCCGTGTGGGAAAAGTGGACGAGGTTAATCTCCTTGATGGCGAGGTCTGGCGTGGAGGGCGAATTGGCGGCGAGCGCGGACGAGGCGACCACCCAAAAAAGGACCGAGAGGCGTTGGAGATAAAGGTTCATGGTTGAGGCCGGGTTAAACGGAATTTGGCAGCGTGCGGTACGCTCTTTAGAATGCGCAAACCGGGAAACATGATGATCCTGATGATAATCGCAGGGAGCCGACAGGGAAAAGCACCCATTTCGAACTGGCGACTACCGGTGACCGGCTGAAATGGGGCATTGAAGTTCATTGGGGCTTTAGTCCATGCTGCTCTGCATGACGCACACACTTCAAGCCAGGAAGGTAATTAAGTTTGAAACCTCGCTGCGGCGGCTTTTGTCCGGGGGCATGTTCGTCTCGCTAATGATGCTGGGAAGTGGCGATCCAGCCTCTGCGGCTCCCGACGATTCGGCGGGGGAAGTGGTTTTCCGGCAGGGTCTCGACATCCGTTCGGTTGGGCGCTATGGCCGGAACCCGTTTCACACGGACGCGGTGGAGGCCTTGCTGGTCAAAGGTGAATGGAAACGTCCGGTCCTGGGCGAAGTCCTCACGCGTTCGGACGGGACGAACCGGGTCTGGGAAGCGGCGACTGCGACGGAGGATGGCGAGTTTTCGAACGCGCCGACCGGGGCCGGTACCGGGCGCGGGCGTGGCGGTGGCGGCTACTTGTATGTGCCGTACCAGAGCGTGGCCGGGGAGATCCGGATTTTGGAGGTTTCTGGGCAGGACGCGGTTTATGTTAACGGTGAGCCGCGGGTTGGGGATCCTTATGGAAACGGGATACTGCAATTGCCGGTGCAGCTACGAGCCGGCACGAATGATTTCCTGTTTCAATTTTCACGGGGCCGGGTGCGGGCCAAACTTGTGCAGCCCAAAGGGCCGGTGCTGCTCAACACCCGGGACCTGACCTTGCCGGATATCATTCAGGGAGATAAGGCCGAGGCTTGGGGAGCGGTGGTGGTGGTAAACTGCACGACGAATTTCCTGACGGACCTTTCATTGCACGCCGCCTGCGGAGGGCGTAAAGCGGCCACTACCACGCTGGCCGCGATCCCGCCGCTTAGTTCGCGTAAGGTAGGCTTCCGGATCGAACCGCGCGCGAGCGCCGAAACCAACGTTCTCTCGCTGAAACTCGACCTCGGGCGAGGCAAAGCGCGTGGCGGCGAATGGCTGGATTCGCACCTGACCACGGTGCGGCTGCGGCGTCCGGACGAGCATTACAAGCAGACCTTTCGCAGCGACATTGACGGCAGCGTCCAGTATTACGCGGTGGCCCCGGCCCAACCGTTGACGAAGAACCAACCGGCGCGGGCGCTGTTTTTGTCCACCCACGGTGCTTCCGTGGAGGCGATGGGGCAGGCGGCCGCCTATTCCAGCAAAACCTGGGGGACAGTGGTGGCGCCGACGAACCGGCGTCCTTATGGTTTCGATTGGGAAGACTGGGGCCGGCACGATGCGATGGAAGTGCTCGCGCTGGCGCAGGCGAAGTTCAAGACTGATCCGAGCCAGACTTATCTCACGGGCCATTCCATGGGCGGGCATGGCACGTGGCAATTAGGGGTGACCTTCCCCGACCGTTTTGCCGCGATCGCGCCCAGCGCGGGCTGGATCAGCTTCTGGTCATACGGGGGCTCGGATCGCAAAGAAAGCACGGACCCTGTGCAACAGCTCCTGCAGCGCGCCTCCACTCCCGGGGATACGCTGGCCCTGTCCAGCAATTACCTGCATCAGGGGATTTATGTCCTGCACGGAGATGCAGACGACAATGTTCCGGTGACGGAAGCGCGCACCATGCGAGAGCATTTGAGCGAGTTTCATCGGGACTTCACGTATCACGAGCAACCCGGTGCAGGGCATTGGTGGGGAAATCAATGTGTGGATTGGCCGCCCATTTTTGACCTTTTCGCCCGGCACAAGATACCGGCTGACGAGAGTATCTCCGACATCAACTTCTCGACGGCGAATCCCGGCATCTCCGCCTCGTCTCACTGGGTCACAATCGCCGCCCAGCAACACGCGCTTGCGAAAAGCAGCGTGGTGATCCATTACGATCCGGTCCGGCGCCAATTCGCGGGCACGACTGAAAATGTGGCGCGGCTCTCGCTGGCGCTCGGACACGTCAAACCAAGCGGGAATATCACCGTCGAGCTGGATGGACAGAAATTTGAAAACCTCCCGCGTCCGGAGCGGGAGCCGAAGATTTGGCTCGAGCGCACCGGCGCCAAATGGGAGATCAGCCGCGCGCCGGCGCTCGCGCAGAAGGGGCCCCATCGCTACGGGCCGTTCAAGGAAGCCTTTGGTCATCGGATGATTTTCGTTTACGCGACGCAGGGCACACCTGAGGAAAACGCCTGGGCCTACGCGAAAGCCCGCTTTGATTCCGAAACCTGGTGGTACCGGGGCAACGGCGCAGTGGACGTGATGGCCGACACGGCGTTTGATGCCGGGAAAGAACCGGACCGCGGGGTGATCCTCTATGGGAATGCGGATAATAACGCCGCCTGGCCAGCGCTGCTGGGCCAAAGCCCGGTGCAAGTGAAACGTGGGGTCGTGAAGATTGGCACCCGCGAGCTGCGGGGTGAAGACCTGGCGTGTTTGTTTTGCCGGCCGCGGCCGGGCAGTGATTGCGCCTCGGTGGCCGTGATCAGCGGTTCCGGCCCGATTGGCTCAAGGCTTACCGACCGAGTGCCCTATTTCATGGCCGGGGTCGCGTTTCCGGATTGTACCGTGTTTGGGCCGGAGACGCTGGTGCAAGGCAGCGCGGCGGTGCTGGGGACCGGATATTTTGGGAATGATTGGAGTGTGGAGCAGGGCGAGTTTGCCTGGAAAAACTAAAGCCGCCGGCTGATGCCGGCGGCTTGAGAACTGAGCTGCTTTTGACTTGGAACCGAAGGCTGGCGAGGCCGCGCCTACTCGGCTTTCAATTCAAAGTGGTGTGAATACGGCTTGCGGGCGGTGTTGATCTTGCTTTCGAGGTCGGCAATCTGGAGGTCCACCTTGTCCATTTGCGCTTTGCGTTTAACTTCGAGTTCGGGTCCCTGAGCCCAATCCGGGAAGTTGTACAGTTGGACGTCCCGCCAGCGGTTGAAGAAGAGATTGTTCTTTTGGAACACCAACGCCAGCAGGTGCTGGACTTGCTTCGAAATTGGGCCGGAGGTTGTGGCCAGGTTGCAGCCTTTGGCGAGCTCCGCACCGCTGAATTTCCCTACCGCCTCGCCATCGATTGTAAGCTCGTAAGCGGCGCCGGTTAGTCCGGCGATTTGCAGCTCATAGCGATCCAGGTCATCGAGAATGGGTGCCAGCTTCAGTGCCGGAGCGGCCTTTTCATCCAACGGCATCGGCAGCGCTTCATCGAGGCGATCAAAACTGACGGAGTTTGCGCCAGCCTTCAAGTTGGTGATGCGGCAGGCTTGCGCCGCGACCACTTTTTGGCCGGCGGCATCAATTTCCGCGCGGGAAACGAGCGCTGTGGCTCCGAGTCCTTTAAGGACCGCCCAGGCCATGACGGTGTGGCCGATGGGCCCTGGGTGGACGGCATCGCCGCCCCCAATCATGTTGGGCGGATTGCTGGCGCGTTCGCGCAGCAGCATGGTCATATAAGGATCGAACTGGTCCACAAACGTCGCACCTTGTTTCGACGCGACTTCCTTCAAGCCATCCGAGAACTTGCGCAGTGATTGGTTGCGCGGATCCTTGTCCGGGTCCGGTTTCTTGTTGTCCTCAATGGGTTGCGGGGTGAGGAAGGCCACGCGGGCGCCGTTTTGCTTCAATTCTTTAGCGATCTCGGACTGGCTGCGCACGTAGGCACCGAAAATGTCCGGGCGAAAGGGTTGGTAGGCGTGATCGTTCATGCCGAACTTCACTGTGACGAAAGTAGGCTTTAGCGGGAGCACATCGCGCTGCAAACCCTTGCTCACGGACGCTTCAACCATCTGTTGCTGCGAGGCTTCATCCGCGGCAAAGAGCTTGCCCTCATCCGGATGCGCCCGCTGACGCAGCCAGGCGGTGTCGCCGCCCCAACCGACGTTGCGAAAGGTGAGTTTCCATTCCGGATGCCGAGCCAGGGTGTATGCCTCGATGTAGGTCGTATAAAGCCGTTGTTCCGTGATGCTGTCCCCGAGAAAAACCACGCGATCACCGTCTCGAATCAGAAAGTCGCCGGCCAGGGCGTTCGTCGTGATAGTTAAACAAAAGAGCAGGGCTGAGACTGCTTTCCGCGAAAAAGATTTCATGGCGGCGATACTAGAGGTGACGATCCCGGCAAGGCAAGTGGGTTTGAAGGCGGGCGAGGCGGGAGGGCGCCGACCTGGGTGGTGGCCCCAATGCAGCCGAATCACCACCGCCGTGACTGGTCACATCTGCCGCCGCAATGGCGAAGTTATTGCTTCTCAAGCGTGAGGCATACCAGGGTTCGAAGAAATTCTACTGCGCTGGAGTGGAGACTCCCCGCGCTCGATATTGTCCAGCATGGGGAGCGCCTCCGACAGCTATGCCATGGTTCATTGTGGCGGGCCAGTTCGATAGAAGCGTTGGGGTAGATTTGTTGCCGACGGGTCGATGAAGTACACGGTGCCGGTCGTGTTCGTGAGCAGGGTCAAGAAACTCCACCTTGTTAGGTTGGTGGATTCCAGCAGCGAGTAAACCCCCGGAATCTCGTCGGTCACAATCCACTGGAGGTTGCCATCGGGCAGACGGGCAGCGCCGGCCAACACTGGGTTGTTGGTGGCCCAGGCGACCAACGTGAGATCAGTGGGGGTAATCAAGGGTTGAAAATACCGTCCGTTCCCCACATTCAATCCGGAGGTGTCGGCGAATCCGCCACTGTGAGAACCGAAGGTCATGACTTGAAAATTGGCATTGGTATCAGGCCTGTAGCCGTTAAACAGTGTCGCCCGCAAGCCACCCGCAAATGGTGCATTGCCGGAAACAGCAATTCCACCAAAGTTGGTCGCACTAGCTATGCCGAAGTTCAGCGACCCGCTAGACATCGTGTATCCGCCCGTGAAGGAGATCTGGCCAGAAAAGGCATCAATTATTCCTGCGTTGTTGAAGGGTGCGGTGCTGTAAAACGACGTTGTTCCCGTGCTGTCTCTTTTCCGGAACACGCCGCTGTTATTGAAGGTCGTGCCCTGCAAGCGAGCGTCGCCCAAAGCCTCGAATACCCCTCCGGCAAGATTGTTCAACACCGAAGCATACCAACCAAAAGTGCCGCCGTCCCGCCACTCGATACGGCCCTGATTATTGATCGTGTAACTGTTCAGATATTTTTGCGCCGCACCCGACAATCGGAACACACTATTGCTGGTAAATGTTGTTACACCGTCCTGCATCCCGCCGGCATCCCATGTCATGACGCCATCAATCACGTTGGTTCCGTGCAATTGCGAATACCCTCGACCAGTGTAGTCAAACTGGCCCACGTGAAATATGCCGTTCAAAACCAGATGATCGTTTCCCAGCGCATCGGAAAAGACCGCATGTGGCCATGTGAACTCACCTGTCACTGTTGTCGAGCCACCGGCAAACTCGATGGTTGCATCCGTGCCAACCACCAGCGGGGCTTGAATCGTGCCCCCTCCACCCAGTTGCAGACGGCCGCTTTGCACCTCGATGGAGCCCGCGTTGTAGAAGGGCGAATCCGAATAGAACTGGGTCGTTCCCGTGCTGTCCCGCTTGCGGAACACACCGCTGTTATTGAAGGTCGTGTCCTGCAACCGAGCGTCGCCCAAAGCCTCGAATACCCCTCCGGCAAGATTGTTCAACACCGAAGCATACCAACCAAAAGTGCCGCCGTCCCGCCATTCGACGCGGCCCTGGTTATTGATCGTGCAAGTGTTCAGGTATTTCTGCGCCGCGCCCGAGATCAGGAGCAAGGCATTGGTGCCGACTTCCGTCAACCCGTCCTGCAGAGTCCCGCCGGAGAGTTCAAGGATACCGCTGGAGAAGCTGTTTGTTCCCGTAAAGATGGTGTAAGGAGGCATCACCCGCAGTGTCCCCGCACCCAGGTTGAAGTCGCCCCAACAAGTGAACGTCGCGTGCGCTTGGAGGAGCGCACCCGCTCCACTCGCAAGGAAGAGATTCGAATGCAGCACTCCGCCAGCGGTGAACGCGAGCCATCCATTGCTGACTGTCATGACCCCGGTGTGGTCAAAGTAGGCCCCAATGCTCGAAGTGTTCGAGTTGTCGGTCTTCAGTAACTGTCCCCAATTCTGGAATGAACCGCTCCCGGTCCAGTCAGCACCCCCGGTGATTTGGAAGACCGCCGCCTGCGCGTTGGCGATGGTTGAGGGTGTCGTTTGCGCGATGTCGCCACCGCTCCAAAGAATCCGGCCCTCATTTTGAATCCCCCAACATCGCAAATGGTGGGTTCCTCCGGCGATTTCAAGCGTCGCGCCCGGAGACACCACCGCCTCGCCGGTCGCTGTTGTCGGATCTCCACTAACAACACCGTTTAGCCACTTGGGCGCGGGATTCGTCGTGTCGGGTATTCTGGGAGGCACGAGGATTTGTGAACCCGGAAACGTGTGTAGCGAGCCCCCATCCCAGGTTCCCCCATACCACAAGAACGGACCATAGAGGTTGATGAACGCGTCCGGATACCCTTCAGCCCCGCCGGTCATTGAAAGTGTGCCGCCCCATAGCTCAAGCCGCTGGCAATTCCAAGCCGAGATCGTATGTGAACCGCCGTATACGGCGATCGCAGCCGCCTCAGCATCGAAATTGAGATTGCCCCCAGTGACGATCAGGCTCCCCACCTTCCCGCCATGGCCCATCCACACCTCCCCGCCTTCAAAGACGAGATAGGCTACTCCATCAGCAGGGGGGCGGATTGACCAGGGAGGGGCCAAGTTCCCAGCAGTCACAAACACCGCGACTGCGTTACCTATAGGAAAAGCACCGGGGCCGCTCCAATTCTTTGCATTGCCCCAATTCCACGGTTGCGGGCTCGTACTAGCATTGGCAACGTAGGTGTAGATGGGAAGACCGGGGGGCACCAAGTCGCGCATCATGCTCGGCAAGATCACGATTTGCGCGACTTGGCTGGTCACGGCGCCAAAGGTGTTGGTTACCAGGACTTGGTAAGCACCGGCATTATTTGTATCGAATCCGGCGACATTCAGCATTGACGACGTGGCGCCCGGTATGTTGGTGCCAAAATGCTGCCATTGATAGGCGAGGGGCGCGCCTCCAAGCGCGGTCACGATCAAGTTATAGTACTCATACCAATGGAGTGTGCGACTGGCCGGCTGAACGATGATGGTCGGAGAAGCTGGCAAAATCGTGCTTGCCTGCACGCGGAAATTGTCGAAGGTCACCGCCGTCGGGTCGGTTGTGCCGTTGTTCTTGAGCGCGAAGGCCAGGTAAGAGACAGGGTTGGTAGTGCAAGTGGCAGAGTAAAGCAGCCTCTCGCTTAGGTAGAAGTCCGTGGATGCGGCTGTGCGGCGGATGCGCAGAGTGCCGCTGCTCGCATTCGTAGCTGTGGTGCCGGCCCAGTTGGTAGCAGGAGGGTCCTGCCAGACATGAACATTATGGCCTGCACCGACTTCATCGCTGCGGACGATGGCAAGGAACTGATCTCCGATCTGGCACTGAATCTCGATCTGGTTGCCTGGCGAGCCATTCGTAAGGTTGATGTTGGCGTCCCTGAAATCAATGCGAGCATCAAAATCTCCCGTGAGTGGGAGCTGAAACCTCATGTTGACATAATTGAGAACATTGCTGCCCCCGGCTGGCCTGCTGAATCGCACATCTTCCATTGAAGCGTCCCATGCATACAGCGGATCGTTTTGGGTTATCAGCCAGTTGTTGGCGTTGAGTCCGGTGCGGAAGTCGTCGGTGAATAGCGGCAGTGATGGCGGGGCGACCTTGCCAGCGCTTCCGGCCGCGAAGATCGCCGCGAGCTCGGTGGCCGTCAAAGCACGTCCGTAAATGGCCACTTCATCGGCCAGCCCTCCGAAGAAGGTACTCGGGTTTCCGTAATCCAAATCTGCCCCGAGCAAGACAGGATGGTTGTCGTAGGAAATCGAGCCTGGCGCATTTGTGGACCGCACCATGACGCCATCGATGTAGAGAGCTTCCGTATCTTGATCATCGTCGAACGTGTAGGCTAGGTGATGCCATTGGCCGGGAGTAGGCGTCCAAAGGTAAGCGAGGTTGCCTGAGCCTGGCCGAGCGGTGAATCCGTTCAAAGCACCATTCCCGTAGAATAGCGTATAAGAATTGCCATTCCCGATGCCGATTGGCCTCGCTACCAGGCTATGGATGGCGTCCACGGATCGGAAATTGAACCACCCTTCAATCGTCAGGTTGCGCGGTTTCAGTGTGGAACTGTCCGGCACCAAGAAGTAGTCGTTTGTGCCGTCGAAGCCGAAAGCTTGGCCCACAAAACCAACGGCCTCGGCGGTGGCTCCATTGAGCAGAATGCCATCGTTGAAGCCGATGCTGTCCGTTGCGTTACTCTCTGCCCGCCACCAGGCGATGCAGTTCGTTGGAAGTGGTGTGGGAGTTTGCGCAAGGGCTTGGAACAGAGTTACTACCAGTACACCGCCGGTCGCAATCGCTAGGTTGATTCTTAGTTTCATATTGTGAGCCATGGAACGATTCAAGAGCAAAACCAGGCAAATTAGTCGCCCAGGAGATGGGAAAGCATCCCCGCTGCTATTTAATACGGCGTTTGTCGGCGGCAGTTCCCAGGAAGCGCCGGTTGGCTATTGGGGAAATATTGAAGGGGAGCGGCCATAGCGGGCCTTAATCGTCTTTGAAGCGCTGGTGCGGAATTCTGTTCGGGCTTCGACTGCCGCCGACGGGCTTCCCGACCCGGAATTCTTCGAACGGTGAAGAAGGGCCGCTCGGGCCGAAGGCACGCTGAAACTGCTGAAGGCGGGCAGCAATTTCCACATTGCTCAATTCGACTCGAGTGCCGTCCACCGTCACCCGGTCGCCGGTCAGCAATTCAGTCATCGCAATCAGAAGCTCTGAGCTCGGAGACGCCCTGCCGGGCAACATCCAGGAGTCAAGTCCCGGCCAGAAGGACTCAATCCACAATCTGCGCCCGTCAGCGCTGAAACTCGCGTGGGAAAACATCGGCGTTTTGTGAAGAGAAGTAAGCTTCAGCCCAGTGGCGGCATCCCAGAGCCTGGTTCCCAAGCCGCGTTCAGAGGTGGCGATTTGGCGTCCATCAGGACTGAAGACAGCAGCGTCCACTGTCGCATTATGGGTGAGAGCAACTCGGGTCTCGCGACCTGCGGCGGCATCCCAGAGCCGAACAGAACCGTCTTGTGTGGTCACCAGGAGGTTTCGCGAGTCGGGAGAGAAAGCCAGGGCTGTGACCGGAGAAGCCACGGCTAGCCACGGAGAGCACGGTGTTCCATCCTCGGTCTGCCAGAGGCGCAGAGAAAAACTCTTGTCACCCGAGGCTAGCAGTTTTCCGTCAGGGCTAATACAGACGGTGGCAACCGTTCCCGGGTGTTTCAGCGGTGGGGATGCCGGCAGAAAGGTGGCACCGTCATAAAGGCGAACCGAATCCAATGTCTCGATTACGGCCAACCGCCGACGAGTCGGAGCGATGAAGAATTCACCGGCGCCGCAATGACTCAACGAGGCAGCGGGAAAGCTGTTTGAAACCAGGTTGGTCCAGATCAGAAGGTCTCTGGCGGTTGCCAGAGCGAGCAATTTCCCGTCCGTACTAAAGCGCAATGCGACGGCAGGGTAGTTAACCTTGGGCGATAACAACTCAATCCGTGCAGGTTCCCCCTGCTGGATGGCGATCAAACCAATCCTTCCTTCCGCGCTTCCCGTCGCCAGCCAACGATCCGTGGGACTGAATTCCAGATGCCTGGCGGGCATGGGCAACGCGCAATCGAGGAGCGGCTGTTCTCCGCTCAAGCGGGAAAACACGCGCAAGCGGTGCACCCCCGCAACAGCCAGCCAGTCGCCGTTGCGGTTCACTGCCACGCTCTGGATTTCTTCCCCTGCCTCCCACCATCGCGTCGGCTCGGCGGCTCGCGGCACCGACCAGACGCGAACCGTGCTGTCTGCGCAAACCGTGAGCATGCGCTGGTAGTCAGAACTGACGCAAGCATCCAAAACTGGAGCACGGTGCCAGATCGGATGAGCCGCCATGTTTCCACCAGGCGGATGCCACAGCCGCGCTGAACCATCATCCGAAGCTGTCACAACCAGGCGGTCGCGCGGAGCAAAAAGCGCTGTATTAACCGGTGCGTTGTGAGGCATGCCTCGTCCCGTGTCGTCTGGGACATCAACCTGATACGCGCGGGCGCGGTTCGCTTCGTTGCCAGTGGCGATCCATTTCCCATCAGTGTTGAAACTGGCAGATCGGATCGGCGCAGAGGCGGCGATTTGCCTGACGCGTTGACCCGTGGCGGTGTTCCACACCTGCACTCGCCCTCCACTTACTGTAAGCAAGCGCGAACCAGCGCGACTGAAATCGACGGAGGTGACCGTCGCGTCTACCGCCAGAGGCAGAGGCACTGCGTTCGAGGAATTCAGCCGCCAGAGCGCGCTGAAATTCGGGCCGCTGACAAATAGCATCCGGCCAGTCCAGTCAAAGCGCAGCATTCGCGCATGTGCTATGATCTCCGTATCCAGCCGAACTTCTCCGGAAGGAATACCACGAATTTGTATGTGGCCGGCGCGATTCGCGAGGGCCAATTCCGGACGGGAAAAACTGCACGCCAAAGCAGTAATATACTCAGAATTGTTCGTCCAACTGCCGGCTTGTCTGCCATCAGCCAACGACCAGAAGCGCACGACATGTTCACTTGGAGACGTGGCGAGATAATCCCCGCCGCTGGAAATAAGCAGGGGACCGACGGTGCATCGGTGGGGAAGCGAGCGAAGTTCTTCTCCTGTGTGGCTGTCCCAGAGATGGACTTGATCATCCTCGGTTGCGGTGAGAACTAAGTGGTTGGTCAAGTCGAACCGGGCTCTGACGACGGCGCTGGTATGGCGCAAGGGAGGCAGTAACGGCCAGGCGGTGCGTTGCTGGAGGAGTTCAGACTCAAGCCGGGTCCGCGCAATCTGGTTCGACGGATTCAACAGCAGCAGTCGAGCGAGGATATGCAGGCCGGTGTTGGGTTGGTCCGAATCCAGCATTGGTTCAGCCAAGGCCTGGTGGCTGCGGGCCAAGTTGTGGGCGAGTTGCTGATTGGCGGCGCGCGTAGCCACCAATTGCTCTTCCGCCCGAGTCCATTGCCACAGGGTCGCGACCAATCCCAATAGGAGGGATAGCCCCAGTGCCATGGTGAGCGCGGTGGCCAGCTTGTGCCGTCTTATCCACAGATAAAGTCGCTCGGGCATGCTGGACTCGCGGGCTAATACCGGTTCGCCCCGCAGGAAGCGTTCGCAATCATCCGAGATCTCGCTAGCAGCGGCGTAGCGCCCCGCCACCTCGCGTTGGAGGCATTTGAGGCAGATCAGTTCGAGGTCATGCGGGATCGCTGGATTGAGTTGACGTGGAACCGGGAACTCGCCGCCTTTCACTTGGTCCAGAACGGACAGTGCCGAGTCCCCCACAAACGGCGGACGCCCAGTCAGCATTTCATAGAGCACGGCGCCCAGGCTGTAGATGTCGGCGGCGGTTGTCGCCGCCTTCTGACCACGAGCGGCGACTTCAGGGGCCATGTAGGCGGGGGTGCCGAGAATGGCTTGCGACGCGGTCAACTCGGAGGCGCTGTCGCGCAACTTGGCCAATCCAAAGTCTGCGAGGAAGGGTTCCATCGACTCATCGAGCAGTACGTTGCCGGGCTTGAGGTCACGGTGAAGAACGCCGCGTTCGTGGGCGTGGGCAACGGCGTTGGCAAGCTTCGCGACGAGTCTTGCTGCATCCGCTGTGGGCCAGGGTGTTCCGGAAATGCGCTCTGCCAGTGATCCTCCCCGAAATAGTTTCATGCACAGGAACGGCCGCCCTTCATGCGCACCCACTTTATACACCGGCACAATGTGAGGGTGTTCCAGTGTGGCGACCGCTTCAGCCTCGGTGAGGAATCTCCGCAACGCGGTTTCTTCGCTGGCATGACGAGACCGAAGCAGTTTCACCGCCACAGGTCGATTCAGAGCCAGATCGCGCGCCTGATAAACCACGCCAGTGCTGCCACTCCCAAGTTCACCGAGGAGAATGAATTCACCAAAGTTATGTGGGAAGTCTGTCACCCGTGTGTCCTTATCCTTCTGCCGCCAACAGGCTTACCAGATGCCGGATTTCGTCAGCCAGTTCCTCCGGCACCACTGTTTGCGCCACTTCTTCACGGAACGTATTATAGTAGTCTTCCCGCAAGTCGAAGACCGAGCGTGTGACCTGGACAGCTGTCAGCCCAAGAATGATTGCTATGCTCTTATATTCGCCATCGATCGGTCGCCGAAATATGAAAGTGCAGAGAGCGCTGAACCTTGGTAAGCGTCCGGATCGTTCCCAAATTCTGCGTGTAGTTGCTAGCGCCCGGCCATGCACTACACGGGCAAATCCACGGTCCAATTGCTGGTCTGGGGTCAGGGTGTTGGCCGCCAGCTTTGTTTCTTCCAATGGCACATGAAGGCTTTGTCCTCCGCGCTTCAGCCGAGCTTTGGCCCTGTGCTGATCCCGCAGAAGATTGCGGAGGATCGCAATCAGATAGTGCCGGAATCGACCCCGCTCGCGCTGGTAGCCAGTCAAGTTTCTCTGCGCGAGCAGATGCCGGATGAGTTCCTGGGTGTCCTCTTTTGCCTCATCCGAATCCATACCGGAAGCTTGCAGCCAATTACAAATAGGTTGCCAATAAACTTCACAAAGTTTCGCCAAAGCTTGCTCCGAGCGGTGAGTGTCACGCTGACCAGCGTCGCGCACCAACGTCCAGCAGGTTTCCGGGAAGCCTTTTGCCGCCATCTGATCCGAAGAATCCTGCCTCCTACTCATGGCATCAAGGTTCGAGCGGTGGTGGGTTATTCGCCAATGATTTTGACCAGCACGCGCTTTCGCCGTCTTCCGTCGAATTCGCCGTAGAAGATTTGTTCCCAAGGACCGAAGTCGAGTTTTCCCCTGGTGATCGCGACCACCACTTCACGGCCCATTACCTGGCGTTTCAGGTGGGCGTCGGCGTTGTCTTCGCCGGTGCGATTGTGGTGGTATTGGGTGGTGGGCGCGTGCGGGGCCAGTTTTTCGAGCCAGACTTCGTAGTCGTGGAGGAGGCCGTCTTCGGCGTCATTGATGAAGACAGAGGCGCTGATGTGCATGGCGTTTACCAGGCAGAGGCCCTCTTGCACCCCACTTTTCCGCACGAGGTCCGCGATCGTGTCGGTGATATTAATGAAACCGCGCCGGGCCGGCACTTCAAACCACAGGTATTCCGTGAGGCTCTTCATGGCCTTGATATGCCATAGCTAACTGGCCACATGCAATCAGGGAGATGGTCGGCGCCTGGTTCTCCGGACGCTCGAGGTTCTGAGTGGGAGACGGGTCGGCTGCGACTGAACCGGAGGACTTCGTGTGGCAGGGGGACCCGGACAGTCAGGAGGATTTGGCGGCGAGATGCGCGGCCAAGGCGGAGGCAATGCTGGAGACGTTGCGCAGAACCTCTCGCGCCACCTCCGGATTGGGGATTTTCAGGCCGTAGAGTTTGTCCAGGGCCACCACCAGTTGCAGGGCATCCACCGAATCCAATCCCAGACTTTCGGGGCCGAAAAGCGGCTGTTCGTCCCCGATTTCCTCGGCGGAAAACTGCAGCATCAGGTTGTCCACCATCAGCCGTTTAATGTCCTGTTTAAGAGCTGCGTTGTTCTCCATCAATAAACTCCACCATCTATTTTCAACACTGAACCTGTGATATAGCTCGCCTGATCACAAGCCAAAAAGCAGATGGCAGCCGCAATTTCAGAGGGTTTGCCCAGACGACGCATCGGAATTCGGGCCCGGATACCCTGCCGTTGCTCGTCGGTGAGTCCGTCGAGGGCCGCGGTCTCGATGTAACCGGGGCAGATGACATTAACGGTGATGCCGAGGCGGGCGACTTCCTTGGCGAGGGACTGCGTGAGAGCGACCACGCCGGCTTTGGCGGCGGCGTAGTTGCATTGGCCGGCAGGCGGGAGCAGCGCGCTCAGCGAACTGATATTAATGATGCGGCCACTACGCTGGCTGATCATGGTCGGCAGAACTGCCTGACAGCCATGAAACACTCCATCCAGGTTGGACGACATCACGTCGTCCCAGGCTTCGCGGGGCATGCTGGCCAACAGCATGTCGCGGTGGTTGCCGGCGTTATTCACCAGCACGTCCAACCGATCCTCGGCAGCCAGCACGGCAGCGACACCCGTGCTCCAACTTTCCGGCGAGGTCACGTCCAGGGGGAGACAGCGGCAACGATCCGGATGGCTGCGGACGAGCGCCTCCGCGTGCTCGCGATGCTGGTGAACCCCGAGCCAAATCGAATGCGAAGCATCCTGGTCCAGAAAGGCGGTGGCGGTTGCGAGTCCGATGCCGCCGTTTCCGCCTGTGATAAGAATGACGCGTTTACTCATGCTCAAGTGGTCTGGCGGTGATGCTCGATGAAACGGGCGCCGATTGCCTGGTGATTTGGGCCGACCAGGCTGACGTTGGCAGCCAAGGTTATGTTCCCGGCGACGGCGGCGCACGCAGCTACGGCCTGCCAGGCGGCCGCGGCCATCAGCCCTTCGCCCAGGATCGCTTTGGGGCTCCATCGCTGGCCGCGCCAGTCCTGCCATGCTCGCAGTTCGGGAGCGCAGGCCCGGTAGCTTTCACTGGCGCCGTCGCACAGCAGTTCGTTGGGTGCTGAGGGAGGCAATTGTGCCCGCATCCGCGCCGCTGCCTGGCGGCGGGTTTGACGTGTGCCGTACGTGTGGGCATCCGTGATGGCGTTGAGTTCCACTCCGCTCGACCATGCCGGATTGCAGGTGAGGGTGATCGCTCCGGCGCCACCGGTCAGCACGGCTGCATGTTCCAGTTGCCACATGGCGTCCCCCAACAGCCAGTTCGCCTCTTCCGCGCCGATCACGACGCACAGGTCCACCGCGTTCGACGTTAGCCAATCCACCGCAAGGTCGACTCCTTGTAGAAATGCCGCCGGATCGCCAATGACGGTATAAACGAGCGGAGTCAGGTTGATCAGCGCGGCCACGTGGCTGGCAGGTGCCGAAAAAACGGTTTCTGGAAACAGCATCGGACTGGCCGTAGCCGGGTCTTTGAGCCACTCCTCATAGAAACGGCAGGAATAATTCACGCAACCGGCGTCAAGGCAGGTGATGAGCCCGACGCGAAGGTCTGGTCCTGATGCTGCCGGCAAGGACGCCAGGGCTTCCAGCGCGGCGGCGGCGGCATAATGGGTGAGCGGGCTGGCGCGACGCAGTCGAGGATGCGTAAGGCAGGCGGGGCGGGGCGTCGGATTGGGGACCGGCCGGTATCGCAGCGGTTCCGGGCGATGAGGTCTGGGGAGCGCCTCGATGGGCAAAGGTTTGCCTTGATGCAAAGCGGCCAGCAATGCGGGCACCCCCCAACCAGCGGGGGAAACTGCGCCGAGACCGGCAACGTAGATGCGGTTCATTCCCACCTCCGTAGAATCAGGGTGGCGTTGATGCCGCCAAATCCAAAGGAATTGGAAAGCACGGTGTTGACCCGGGCGGACTGCGGCGCTTTCACGATGGGGAAGGTGCATGCCGCGTCCGGAGTTTCAAAATCTGGTTCCGGAGGCAGCCACTGCTCACGCAGCGCCATCAGACAAGCTACCGCCTCGGCGGCACCTGCGGCGCCCAGCAGGTGGCCGATCACTCCTTTGGTTGAGCTAACCGGCAGGGTTGCCGCACGTGAGCCGGCCCAGCGCGAAATCGCGAGTGCTTCAGACAAATCGTTTAGCGGAGTGCCGGTGCCGTGCGCGTTCACATAGGAGATGTCTTCGGGCTGAACGCGGGCGCTGGCACAGGCCTGTCGCATCGAGGCGAGGGCCGCGGTTCCTTCCGGATGCGGTTGAGTGAGATGGTGGCGGTCAATCGTCGTGCCGTAACCGATTACTTCGCCCAGGATCGATGCCCCCCGGCGACGCGCGTGTTCGAGGGATTCCAGGGCCAGGATCCCGGCTCCCTCCCCGAGCATCAATCCATCGCGCGCGGCGTCAAACGGCCGGCAAACGGTGGGAGACATCACTTGGAGCGAGTCGAACCCGCCAAAGACCAGCCTGCAATGCGCTTCATGCCCGCCGGTGAGGACCCGGGAAGCCTGACCCCGACGGATCCACTCCCAGGCGTGGCCGACGGCGTCCGAGCCGGAGGCGCAAGCATTGGAGATGATCCGCACCTGACCGCTGCAGCCAAGGGCGTCCGCAGCGGCGCGGGCCTGAGTATGTGCCTGGTAATAAAGGGCGCGCGCCGCTTGGCCGCGTCGCCGTTGCGGAGCGGCGACGGTTCGGTCGTGATAATCTTCCCCCAGAGACATCCCGCCCGCGGTGCTTCCGAGGATGATCGGGAGGTCATCGCTTGGTTCCCAGCCGGCCTGCAGCCAGGCCTCCAGACAGGCCAGCAGCAACATGCGTCCACCACGGTCCAGCCGTGCTTCCTGCCGCGCGCCCAGCCGTGAGGCGGGCAAACTCGAGGGCAGATCCACTTGCGCCGCCACTTTTACCCGCTGCCGGCTCACATCGAACCAGGTCACTGGCGTGGCCGTCTTCCTCCCGAGGCGAAACCCGGCGGCATTAGACGCCCAACCCACGCCGAGGGAGGTGACGATGCCCGCGCCGGTCACCACGACGCGAGGCGGGTCGACGGGAGAGGTTCGCGGGAACATCATAAGCGGCGGCGGTGATCGCAGGTGCGGGAGGATGAGGGTGGCGGTGACGATTTCATGGGGTGGAAGTCGCGGGGGCGCCGGAAGGCCATAATCTTTGAATGGCGGAGAAATAGCTCCACAGCGGGCCCACAACACCGCGTTGGCGCAGCCGGGAAACCAGTTTTAAATAGGCGGGATTGGGATCGCCCACGATCCAGTTTGGGGACTGGTTCGCAAACTCTCTCAGTCGAGCGAACACCGTCTCGGAATCCAGACCCGGCGCGAGGTAATAGCGCGGACGGAGCAAATCCGTGTCCGTATTGACCACGCCTTCTCGCAAAGCCCGTGCGTGCAACGGGGTGCCGGGATAAATTCGCATCCCGACTACCGCCATGATCGCCGATCCTCCCAAGGCTTGGGAATTGGTGTGGCTCTCGTTCAGGGTCTCCAGGGTTTCGCCAGGCCCGCCGGCGATTACAAAAAAGCAGGCGTCCACGTTTTCCTGGTGAGCTAATTGGGCGGACCGCAGAACGTCGGCGAACGTGAAATCCTTGCCATAACTTTCGAGCACGGGATCGCAAAAACTGTCACAGCCAAATTCGATGTGGGAGAGTCCGGCGCGGGCCATCAGTCGCATCAGGTCGGGTGTCAATCCCTGCGGCCGGAGGAAGCAGCCCCAGGCCATTTTGACCTGGCGTTTCAGGAGCGCCTCACAGATTTCCCGCACATGACGGACGGAAGAATTGAACACCGAATCCACGATGAAAACGTACTTTGCGCCCGCGCGGCTCAAGGATTCGAATTCGTCAGCGACCAATTCGGCCGGGTGCCGGCGGTGTGATCGACCTTCGACCACCGGGTAGGTGCAGTAGCAGCACCGGAATCCGCAACCGCGCTGGGTCTGCAGGTTCAGCACCCCGCTGGTGTTGAGATAATGCGTTATGAGCGCCGCCGGTCGGTCGTGTGCGGAAATCTCCCTCACCGCTCGGTGATTGAACGGCGCATTGGCCACGACCGTCTGTTCCTGGCGGTAGACCAGGCCCGGGAGGTTACGGAAATCGCGGCCCGCCTCGAGGCAATCGATCAGCTCTATCAAAGCCGATTCACCTTCGCCCGCGATGCCGAAGTCCGCCCCGGACAACTCCAGCAGTTCTCGGGGGAAGATGCTGAATCCACTTCCACCCAGCACGATGGGACAACTGGCAACCTGCCGAATCGTGCGAGTGGCGTCCACCGCGTCGCCAAAAAAAGTCTCCTGCTGTCGAATCACGACGTCATCGATATTCCGGATCGAAATACCGGCCATTTGGGGCTGGAAATTTTTTACCACCTCTTCTAAAGGGGTGGTGCTCGCCAGCAGGTCCACCCAGAGGCACTCGTGCCCGGCATCGCGCAGCGCGGCTTGCAGGTGCGTCAGGCCCAGCGGAAAAACCGGTTCCGGGGCGACGCAGCGGTTCGCGCTGATCAATAGAATCCGGCTGGGCATGCGTTGGGCAAAAAGACGTGGGCGGTCTGGTTATGGAACGGGAGTTTGTTTTGCGCTTGCGGCATCCTTGCTTCGTGGTTTTCGGCTGGGTCGGAGAGTACGGCGCGCTGTGGGTGATTCAATGACGGACAATATTTGGCCGGAAGGGTAAGGGCGCGGGGCAACCACGGTTGCCACCGGGCGAGCAAATCTGACGCGCATTCCCACACCAGGATCGATAAGGTATAGAAAGTGACGGTAGTGGCAACGGGAATTCCCCGCGGGGTGGTAGCGGGGAACCCACCACCGGGGCTGTCTCCATCCTGCCTCCGGACATGCCTGCTAAATCGCGACGGTGGGATAACTATTTTGGGGCCGGCTCGTATTCGAATTTCTGCCCGCCAATGCTGGCTTCCGCCATCAGGCCGGTTTTGGCTTTCGTAAACACCATGACGCCATCGACATACTTGGCGTTCGCGCTTGCGCCTTCCGCAGCCGCCACTGCGCTTAGTTGGGCGCTCATCGCAAAGCCGCCCTCTTTGAATTTCGCCAGCGCGGCTTTCGTTTCGAAGAAAATGACTTCTGAAAACTCCTGTCCGCCCACCTGCGCGCCCACCGTCACCTGGCTCAGGGACGCGTAGCCGACGACTTTTCCGTTCTCATAAACATGGCCATTGCCGTGCGCCCCGCCGACGATGAACCCGCCTTTGCCGACATTTGGGAAGACCACGTAGCCGGCCGCCTTCTTGAACGTCTCCTTCAGTCCCGGGTCGGACGTCTGAAACGACGCAATGGCGTCATCGACATCCGCCTGCAGTTTTTTATGGTCCACCGCCTGCCCGCTCAGGGCAAACGCGGCGAGGAACACGGTCGCGATATACAGTTTTAGCGTTTTCATAAATTTCACGGGCCTATCCACGGTGGCAACTCCAGGTGCCGGCACTCGGTGTTGTCCGAACTGGCGATTTCCGGCTCCATAGGTCCTGGAAATTTTGAGCCAGCCTGCGGGCACTTTGGCATGCCATGCCCGCTGCAGAAAATGTACACCGGCATCCGACTAAATCAAATGCTCGAACCAGTGCCGGGATCGCCACGGTCGGTGCGATCCGCAAAAAGACCAGCGCCGACCACTGGCAGATTGGAGCGACCCGTGGTATGGTGGCGACGTCGCAAAATCTTATAACCATTAGTAGAAACGCCAATTTTCATGAGCAGGCCAATTCAGGCCCGGGAGGGCACGTTGTGAGCGGAGTCAGAGTGTTGGTGGGGACCCGAAAGGGTGCGTTTATCCTGACCGCCGACGGGCGGCGCGAGCGATGGAACATCAGCGGCCCGCACTTTGCCGGCTGGGAAATGTATCATTTGAAAGGCTCGCCGGTGGAGCCAAACCGGCTGTATGCGTCGCAGACGAGCGGATGGTTTGGGCAGAAGATTCAACGTTCGGACGACGGTGGCCAGACCTGGGAGCCCATGGGCGACAAGTTCGTTTATGAAGGGGTGCCGGGCACGCATCAGTGGTATGACGGCACACAGCATCCGTGGGAGTTCAAGCGCATTTGGCACTTGGAGCCCTCGTTGACCGATCCCGACGTGGTGTATGCCGGCGCGGAGGACGCGGCGTTGTTTCGTTCCAGTGATGGTGGCCGCACCTGGCAGGAATTGCCGGGATTGCGTGGCGCCAAGGGTGCCCTGTGGCAGCCGGGCGCCGGTGGGATGTGTCTGCACACCATTCTACTCGATCCGGCGCATCCCGGCCGCATCTTCATTGCCATCTCGGCCGCGGGAACGTTCCGCTCGGATGACAACGGCCAAACTTGGCGGCCGATAAATCGTGGGCTGAAGTCTCAGTACGAACTTCCGGACCCTGACGCGGAAGTGGGCCATTGTGTTCATCGCATCGCGATGCATTCGTCGCGCCCCGAGGTCCTGTTCATGCAAAAGCACTGGGATGTAATGCGCAGTGACGATGGCGGTGAGAATTGGCGGGAAGTCAGCGGCAATCTGCCTTCGGATTTCGGCTTCCCGATCGACGTTCATGCGCACGAACCGGAAACGATTTACGTGGTTCCAATCAAGAGCGACTCGGAGCACTTTCCGCCGGAGGGCAAACTGCGCGTGTATCGCAGCCGAACGGGCGGCAACGAGTGGGAAGCTCTCACCAAAGGGTTGCCGCAGGGTGACTGCTACGTGAACGTCCTGCGCGACGCGATGGCGGTAGATGCGCTGGATCCTTGCGGCATCTATTTCGGCACGACCGGGGGCCAGGTATATGCCTCCGCCAACGCCGGTGACACTTGGAATCCGATCGTGCGCGACCTCCCGGCGGTGTTGTCCGTCGAGGTGCAAACGTTGCCATGATCCGGGTGGTTTTGCCGGCTCATTTGCGGACCCTCGCGCGGGTGACCGGCGAAGTGCAGCTCCCGGTGCCTGATCCGTCTACCCAGGGTGGTCTGCTCGACGCGTTGGAGGCGGCCTACCCAGTGCTATGTGGCTGCATCCGCGATCATGTCACCTTGCGGCGCCGACCATTCGTGCGTTACTTCGCCTGCGGGATGGACCTTTCGCATGAACCGCCCGAGTGGCCTCTGCCCGAGCTGGTTAAAACCGGCACCGAACCATTTCTGATCGTGGGCGCCATGGCCGGAGGGTAAGGCAGAGCTACGCGAGGCACCGTCTAATCTTCAGTCGTGTGGATAGGAGTTCGACCTCCCGTGCAAATCGAATTGAACATAATACGGAAGCTGGGACGGGTGCTTTTGCGGCCGGCACGCTTTAGACTTTGGCTGATAGCTACGATGCGTTAGGTTGGCGCTGTGGACTGTCGAGATGTATGCGTGGTGATGCCTTGCCGCAATGAAGCGCGCACGGTCAAAGCCTTGGTGAGATCGGTCCGGACCTTTTTACCCCTGGTGCTGGTGGTCAACGATGGTTCCACCGATTCCACGGCGGCGGAGGCCGCTGAGGCGGGTGCCAGGGTGCTGACACTCGAGCGGAATCAGGGCAAGGGCGCGGCGGTGCGTGCGGGACTTTCTCAGGCCCGCGCAGCTGGTTACACCTGGGCGGTGCTGATGGACGGTGACGGCCAGCATGATCCGCAGGATCTGCCAATTTTGTTGAAGGAAGTCGAGGATTCCGGCGCGGCGCTGGTGGTGGGAGACCGGATGCATTCCGCTCGAAAGATGTCGTGGCTGCGCCGCCAGACCAATCGCTGGATGAGCCGATGGATTTCCGCGCGGGCAGGGCAGGTCTTTCCGGATAGCCAATGCGGATACCGCGTGGTGAATTTGGCGGCGTGGTCGAGGTTGCGCCTCGAGACGAACCACTTCGAAGTCGAGTCCGAGATGCTCCTGGCATTCGCGAGGCGTGATTTGCGAGTGCGCTTCGTGCCGATCCGGACCATCAGTCCTGGTCGCCCCAGTCAAATTCACCCGTTGGTGGATGCGTGGCGATGGTTGCGCTGGTGGCGCGGCAGTACGATCCCAATCACATCGCCGAACAACACCGAGGCATGGGCGGAGACAGTCACCTCATGATACTGGGCTACACCTGGCGTAAACTGGCGGTGGTGGTTTTGCGCAAGCTGCTGACCCTTTTAGTCGCAGGCTTGCTGCTGGGGTGGGCCTACACCTGGGCGGCAACGCGTCTGTATGAAGCGGATATTTCCCCTGGATTCTGGCGGGGCGCAGCGCATGGGGCTTTGATGCCAGCGGCCTTGCCCAGCCTGCTGATGGGCCACGACGTGCCAATTTTCGCCCCTGGCACTACGGGGCGCATTTATAAAATCGGATACATCGCCGGAATCAACCTGTGCGGTATCGTTTTCTTTGGGTTGGCATTTCGCAAGCCCGGCTCGAAAGCCACGGGTCAGGAGCCGCCGTCGGCGCTGACGAAGGCTCAATAGAGCCAGTTCCGGTATATTTCGATTACTTCCAGGCGGCCTCCGAACCAATAATGGTTTCGGGGAAACTGGAAGGTTCGAGATGCGGTGTGGTAGCTGAGTTCAGTTGGACGCCCGGGCAGGTTCGGATCGTAGGCGGCAAATCCCCAGCCATCCGTGAGGTCACGCTTTGCAAAGAGGATGATTCCGTGATTGATGGTAAGTTGCGGGAAGCGAACCAGGTGGACGATTGGGGCCTGGCCCGCCGTGATGGCGCGCGTCAAACTCTCGGCGGTCCGGGCCTGGTGCGACCGTGAAATGGGGAAGACCATGCGCCAATGGCTGCGGAGACAATACGACTGCCAGGCGCCGCCGCAGTGGGCCTTGAGGAGGTCAGTTTGGGCCTGACTGAACTCGCGGAGCGAGGCGTAGCCCGGAATGACGACGCGTTCATCCGGGAGTGAGGGTTGACGTGGGCTGCGCGAAACCACCTGCCGAATCAAAGGGGCACATGCCACGGGGTCGAGGGCGGGCTGTTCCGGCGCAAACCGGGCGTGATAGAGAAACTGTCGGGCAGACCGAACCAGGACGAAGCAGCGATGGGAGTAGGCGGGGGGTGGCGTGGTACGAAAGGCAGACATAGCACCGGTTTGAGGGTCGAAGCGGTATTGCCAGACCAACTCATTGGCGAAGGCAAAGGTGTCCAGTTCAAACTCAAAAGGGCGCGCCTGGCGCTCGGCAGGCAAAATCATGCTTGCCTCAAAAAGTAACCATGCGTTAGGTACCTGTAAATGCTTTACAACCGCTGGCGTCAGGTGGCGCTCACTCACGCGAACGCGACGGCGATCTGGGATGCCGGCACGGGGCGCGAATGGCGCTTTCGAGAACTGGCTGAAGCTGCGGCCAATTCAGAACCCTGCGTCACCGGGATGGCGTTTCCCCGTGGGAATTCGGTGGAATTCATCCTCACGATCCTACGAGCCTGGCGTGACGGCGTCGTGGTATGTCCGCTCGAGCTCGATCAGTCTCCGCCAAGTATCCCGGTGCCGCCGTCACCCTGCCGGCATTTGAAGATGACCTCCGCCACCTCCGGTCAGGCGCGGCTGGTTAGGTTTACCGAGGAACAATTGGCGGCGGACGCTGACAACATCGTGGCGACGATGGGGCTGCGCGCTGAGTGGCCCAACCTGGCGGCGATCTCCCTGGCGCATTCATACGGCTTTTCTAACCTGGTGCTGCCTCTGTTGTTGCATGGGATCCCGCTGGTGTTGGCCCAGTCACCACTGCCGGAGATGTTGCGGTTGGCGGCCGCTCCTCACGCCCGGTTGGTTTTACCCGGCGTGCCCGCGTTGTGGAAGGCGTGGCTGGAGGCAGGCGTGATCCAGCCATCGATCCAGTTGGGCATTTCCGCCGGGGCGCCGTTGAGCGCTGAATTAGAGCGCGCAATCTTCGCGGCCTGCGGGCTCAAGGTGCATAATTTTTACGGATCATCCGAGTGCGGCGGCATCGCCTTTGACGCCACCGACCGACCGCGGTCCGAGGATGACGACGTGGGGACCGCGATGCAGAATGTGCGTGTGGACCTCGACGCGACGGGATGTCTCGTGGTGAGGGGGGACGCTGTTGGTTTGGGGTATTGGCCGGATCCCCAGGATAACTTGAGTGCCGGACGGTTCCAGACGAGCGACTTGGCGGAAATTCGCGCCGGGCGTATTTATCTGCGGGGTCGAACCGGTGATCAGATAAACGTGGCCGGAAGAAAAGTTGCTCCCGCGGCGATCGAGGCTGTCCTGCGCGGTCACCCGGGGGTTGAGGATTGCCTGGTGTTTGGTGTGGACGCGGCGCGGAACGAGCGCACGGAAGCGATCGTGGCGTGTGTCGTGGCTCGAGGTGGGACCCGGGAGCGGGATTTACGCCGGTTCCTTGTGGCCCGACTTCCGGGCTGGCAGGTGCCCAGGGAATGGTGGTTTGTCGATCGCCTGGAGATCGGTGTGCGCGGCAAAGTCTCCCGCGCGCAATGGGCGCGGAAATACCTGGAGGTTCGTGCTATGAAAGTCCCGGAAGCGTGAGAGTTGTTGCGGTGCCGGGGGCGACTACGTGCCCGTCGATTTTCCAGCCGACTCGGCTGCCGTGCCGCTCAAACTGAGGTTGGCGGAAAGCACGAGCTTGTCCTCCACGAACGCTTGAGCATCCGCGGAAATGAGTTCGCCCAGGCGGCCAACGATGCGGGCATGCAGCAAAACCGTCTGGCCGGGCACGACCGCGCCCAGGATTTTGACCTGGCGCAGCGCCGTGAGCCGGAGCGAGCGCAAGGGAAACTGGTCCGGTGCGCTCTGCGCCACCACTCCTGCCAATTGCGCGGCGGCTTCAATCAACAGCACTCCGGGGAGAATGGGTTCGCCGGGAAAGTGGCCGCGCAAGAAATATTCGCCGCTGCGCACTGTGAATTCCGCGGAGCCTTCCACGCCGGGGCTCAACTCAATCAAGCGGTCCAGGAACCGGAATTCCGGTCCGTGGGGCAGGTGGTTCAGCGCTTCCTCGAGGTTCGGTTTCATGGCACCTCATTTGCCCGGCTCAACGACGCTGGTGCCGGGCGGTAGCTCAGGTTCGAAAAGCCCGGGCGCCAGTGTCATGTTGATGCGGGAACTGGAAAAGTCGTTCCGCATTGTGGAACCGTCGCTGAATTTCAGCTCGGTGCACGTGGGTGAAAAATCATCGAGACTGAACCCGACCCGGATTTCCGCCATGAATTTTCGGGCAAAGGAGCTTTTTGGCTGCAGCACCACCTGGGCGACCTGGTTGGAATGTGAGACCGAGAGAACGGTGAAGCGCGACTCGAGTTGGGCGCGGCTCGAAGGGAAACTGGCTTCCAGCAAGGCCAGTGCTTCGCGCCAGGGGCCAGCCTTATCGGGAGCTAATGCGTATTTTTCGGCGCGCTTGAGGCGCGGATAAAGCAGGTATAGCTCAGTGGGTTGTCGGATCGCGATGGTTTGTGGGGGTTGACCGAGCTCCCACCGGAACCGGTCTGGCGCGGCCACAAAAACCTTTCCGGTGGATACCAGGGGCTGGTTAAAAGTACGAATCGTCCTGGTCTGTACTGCGTCCGCCGTCCAGGTGTGAAGGTTGGTTTGCGCGGCGAACCAGCGCTCGAGCAGGTCGGCATCGCCCGCGGCCCGAGTCGGAGCGGCGGTCACGGCCAGTAAACTCAATCCCAGGCAGCAGCTTGTGAGCTTGCGGTGCGTCATGGTCTTTACTTTTTGAATTCCCGTCGTGTTTCCGCGGTATTGGCCCGCGGCCAGACCGGCACGAAATTATACCATTGATCGAGATGATCGCGGATTTTGGGCTCAAAGGCACGAATGATTCTTTGGGTGAACGCTCGCCGTTCTTCACGAATGCCGAGCGCGCGGCGGTCGTAAGTGAACTCCGGCAGGGTCGTTACCGCGTGGCCATTCGGGGTTTGCGCCACGACTACCCCGAAGACAGCACAGCCGGAGGCGCGCGCCAATTCGGCCGGAGCAATCGAGGCCTCGAACGGACGTCCGAACAACTCGACATTCACGGCGCTGGCGGCATGGGGGCGATCGATGAGCAGAGCTGCGACCGCCCCTTCCTGCAGTCGGCGGATCAACTCGACAAACGCGAACGCATCGCTGCCGACCACCAGGGTTTCGATATCCCACTGGGACCGCGAGTCGCTCCGCATTTTGGTAAATCCCGCTCCGGGTTCCTCCTGGGTAACAACCAGGAGGCGCATGCCGTGTTCGCGCAGGATGGCCGCGCCCACTTCCCAGTTTCCCAAGTGTGGCGTCACGAGCAGGATGCCCTGGCCCCGATCTCGTGCGGCGAGGATTTCAGTCGAAATTTCTTCGCGTTCCAGGTGTGTGGTTGGTCTGATGCCGTTTTCAAATTTCCACAACTCGACCAGCTTGATGCCAAATTGGGCGAAGAGTCGGCGGGTCAGGACTTCCGCCTCGGCGCGATTGCCGCCCACTGCGGGCAGCAAATTGTTCACCACCACCTCTCGACGGGCCCGGTTGACGCGCCCATAAAGCGAGACCAGGAATGAGGCCGCCGCCTTTAGCCAGCGCTCGGGACACGCCCGCGTTAACAGTATCCCCAGGCGCCATAACCGCGCGCCATACAAGGCCGAGGCCCGACCCTGCGGTGCGGGAAGCTGCCCGTGGTCCCCGGAGGCAATGACGTCGCCGCTCCGGTTTTTCCTGGGGTTGCTTGTGGCCCAGTTCCACCAATGGGGCAGCAGAAAAATGGCGATGAGCATGTTGAGGGCGATACCGACCGCACAGACCCGGCCGAGGCTGGCCATGCCGACGTTGCCCGACCAGGCGAGCGCGCCAAACCCGGTGATGGCCGTGCCGCCACAGAGCAAGAGCGCCCTGCCAATCGAACGGCGCACCAGGGCCACATCTCCGCCTTGCCGTCGCAGGCCCAGTTGGATGAAAATTCCATAATCAACCCCGGTTCCCAGAATCAGGGGCACCGCCATCAGGTTCAGCAAATTCCAAGTCCAACCCGCGAGACCCATCACCGCCAACAGACAGAGACCGCTCAACAGGAGTGTCGCCAGGCTGAGCAGCACTTCCACGGGCCGACGAAAGGCCAGCGTCAGCGAAAGCAGCACCAGCAGGACCATCGGCAGCAGCACCAGCGCCCATCGATGTTTGGCGCTTTCGAGCGTCGCTGCGCCCAGCAGCGGCCAACCGGAAAGCGAGACGCCCTCGCGCTGGAATTTCCCGGACAGCGCCAGGAGGGCCGGCGTTACCGGGGCGTTCGTGCGCGGATAAACCAGGCCGAGCGCGTACCACTGGTTGGTGCCTTTGGCCACGAACCGGTCGAGCAACCACTGACTCATGCGATTGGTCGGCCAGCAAGGGGCGGTCGACTCGCCTAGCCATTTCCAGGTCGCCATCAATTCCTCGGTAAGGAAAAGGGCATTGGTCGTAAATCCCGCCGCCAACGCTGCGGCGCGCAAATCCGGCGCGCGCGCGGCGATCTGCCGGGCAGTGGCTTGGTTTTGCTGCTGCCATTCGACCTGCGGCCACAGCATGCCCGGCAACAGGTAGCCATCGATTTGCTGTTGCTGCGCTGCCTCGCGCAGGAGGGTTTCGGCCCGGTCGAGTCGGGCTCGCACTGCGGTTGCGGTGGGCCCGGAAGTCACCACCCACAAAGGATCACGCGGAATTCCGACCGAGGTCGTGATTTCTTCGAGAGCGGTTTCGGCGTCAGTTTGCTGAAATTTTAACGCCGCTCCGCTGCGGTCCAGACCGGGAAAGCGCCAGAGCAGTGCGACAGCGATGGCTGCCAGCACCAACACGGTCACGGCTGTGGTGGTGCGCGGGAGCACCGGCATTTCGGTTATGACCTGCGAATCGAGTGGCGCCGGTGGCAGAAAATACTGCCACCAGGCCGGACGCGATGCGTGCGCGGGGGCCTGGCGCCGCTCCGGAAATAGAGGAGGCAGAAAAGCAGCCACCATAACGACTGCGGCCAGGGCTACACCGATGCCAACTAGCGAGCCGAGTTGCGCCAAGCCAGGCAGACCGCTGAAATTCAGCACCAGGAACGCGGCAATCGTGGTGAGGGCCGCCCAGAGAATGCTCGGCGCGATGGCCCGGCGGATTTCCGGAACGCTCAGACCGGGATGCGACAACGCTTCCTGGTAATGCACAACCGCGTAATCGACCGCGAGCCCCAGCAGCACGGCCGCAAAGCCCAGGCTGATCACGTGGATTGGCCCCAGCAGCAGGCTGCCGAGCCCGATGGTGGCCACCAGGATTAGCATCAGCAACGCCAGCAGCCACAGCATCGGGCGCCAGCGCCGGTGCGTCAGCCAGAACAGCAGTGCGATGATGACGGCTGTGCCCAGGACCGAGGCGCTGAGGTCTTTCTGCATGCTGCCAGCGATCTCGGCGACAAAGGCGGGGCGGCCGGTATAACGGGCTTTGATGCCCGTGCCACCCGGGAGCTGCGCTTGCACCTGCGTGACCAGGTCCTGGACCGACTTGAGCCAGGAGGCGCAAGCCTGGTAGCCGTTGAGCTCGCCACGGGCCCGCACGAAAATCAGCCGGAACCCACCATCCGCCGAGGCGAACATGCCCTGGCCTTGCTCGAGGCTGAAGCCGCTGAGATTCGTGATCGCAGGCACGTTGAGCAAGTCATAGGGATCAACCGCCCGGCGGGCTATCTCGAGGGGCGACAGCGAGGTCGCCAGGGATTCACGCGCTTCGGTCAGAATTCCCTGCAGGGCGGAGGCCGAGAGCCGGTTGGTCAATGACCCGAACACCCCCGGCGCCGAATTGAACCACAAGTAGGCGGCGATTTCGGCAGCCAGCGCGGGTTGCTCCATCCAGGGTGGTTGCCAGTTGGCCTCGGCGACCAGGTTGGTCTGCTCGCCCAAACGCCTGCCGACCTCGGCTGCCACGGTTTCGACCTGCCCGGCATCGGATCCGCGCAGGGTGATAATGAGTTCCCGCGCGTTCGAGAAATGCTCCTGGTGCAGCTTTAGACCTTCAACCCCCGGTTGGTTCGGGGGCAGCAAGTTCAGCACATCGACGTCGATGCGCAATCGGCTTAGGCCGAACACCACGACGAGCGTCAGCACCACCCACCACCCTTTTTGCGCAAGCCCTTTCACGGTGAGAGATAGCCGGTAATGATCTCACCCGAACGCCGGTTTTCAAATCGCCAGTTGCCGTCGGGAGCTTGTTCAAAATGAAACGGTTCGGGAACAGATTTGCCGGAGAGGGCCTCCGGTAGATACAGCCATCCGAAACGCGTGGGTGGGGTTCCGCTGCCGCCGAAGCTCATTTTTCGAGCGGGAAATTCGACCAGCCAATTGGTGGCGGTGCGCTGGGCATTGATTAGCGGCAATGGAGTTTTGGAGAAATTGATGGTCCAGGTCTCCGGGCCTTTGCTGGCGAAGATTAGCTCACCGCCCAATTCGGGTCGGTCGCGCGAGAATCTCCAGGTTGCCTGGCCCTCGCGAATGCTCCACTCGGGACCGCCGACGGTTAAGCGCGGAATTCTGCTGGTGGTACAGCCCGCTATGAAAAGCCAGCACCCGGCCAGCAAAACCGCCGCCAGCCTGCATGTCGCGCGGCTTGTGCTACGTCCCATACTCGGGGTTAGCATCCCCCAAAAACGCAGCAGGCAAAAGCGAGATTTTTCAGAACCATTCACCCCCTCCGGACGGTCCGCATGCGAAAGTGGGTGCGCGAAGCGGGATCGTCTTTTGCGGCGTTGAACTACTACAGATGCTTGGTTAGGATTCGTCCCATGGCGAGGTGGTCATATTGAGCGTTGCCGTCTTGGTGCTGGAACACGGACGCAACAGCCAAGTTTTCGGCGAGGACGACGATCTCGCCCACCTCTGGCTTTGATTTTCCTCGAATTCAGGAGAGAACATGATGCTTCGAACATTATTATCGGGGTTGGCGCTGCTCGGTGTGGTTTTGGCGCCGGTTTCACTTTTCGGCGCGGTTAACACGCGACCGGAGGAGTTATCTGTGGCACGCCGTTGGGCGGCTGCGCATTTCGAAGGAGTGACGGCTCCGGTTCCAGTGGAACCGGGCTTGGTCGTGCTGGCCAATCACGATCCGGTTCAAAAAAACGGGCGCGCCGGTCGCCCGCTGCGCATCGCCGATCAGACCTTTACGCGCGGCTTGTATTGCCACGCCTTTAGCAGAATCGTCGTGCGTTTGCCGGGGCCGGGAGCACGATTTACCGCCGTCGCTGGCGTGGATAGCAACGAACAAACCAGCGGTGGGAAAGGCGGTGTGGATTTTTCCGTCGAGTTGGGGGGAGTGGAGAAGTTTTGTTCCGGGATCTTGAGGGAGGGGATGCCGGGTAAACCGGTGGCGGTGGACCTGGCCGGGGCGCGGGAGTTTGTGCTGCAAATTGCGGAGACTCCGGACGGCATTTCGTGCGACCAGGCGGACTGGGCCGAGGCGAAAGTGACCACCGTTGATGGCCGGGAAATCTGGCTCGCCGACCTGCCGTTGCGCACGGGCGAAAGCACGGGTGAAGCGGCCGAGCCGCCGTTTTCGTTCTTCTATGAAGGGAAACCGTCGAGTGAGTGGTTGAAAATCTGGGAGCGCAAACAAAGCTCGCGCAAACTGGACGCGGCCCGCACCGAGCACACCATTTCTTGGAGCGATCCACAGACGCAACTCAACGTGCGGTGCGTGGGGGTGGAATACTCAGATTTTGCTACGGTAGAATGGACGGTTTATTTCCGAAATGCCGGCACGAATACGGCGCCGCTTCTCTCCGAGGTGCAGGCCATCGACCTGGGCTTTGAACGCGGCCCGAACTTTGTGCTGCACCATCACAAGGGCACCTTTGTCCGCGCGGATGATTTCGAGCCGCTGACGACTAATTTGGCAGCGGGCCAAAAGCTGCGTTTCAGTCCTCCGGCTGGGCGGCCGCTGGGCCATGTGTTTCCTTATTTCAACCTGGAATCCCAGGGCGAAGGCGTCGTGGTGGTGGTCGGCTGGCCGGGGCAATGGTCGGCGGAATTCACGCGCGAGAGTGCAACACGGGCGCGGGTGAGAGCCGGACAGGAACAGGTGCATTGCCGGCTTCAGCCTGGGGAGGAAATTCGGACCCCGCTGCTGGTGCTGCAATTCTGGCAAGGTGACTGGCTGCGGGCCCAAAATCTCTGGCGCCGGTGGATGCTGGCCCACAACGTGCCGCGGCGCGGGGGTGAACCGCTCGGGCCGCAAATGGCCGCGTGCAGCTCGCATCAATATGGGGAAATGATCAACGCCGACAAGCGGAGCCAGATGCTGTTCATCGACCGTTATCTTGAGGAGAAGCTGCCGCTGGACTATTGGTGGATGGATGCCGGCTGGTATTGGCACTATGGCAAAGGTTGGCCGCAGACCGGCACCTGGGAAGTGGACACCAACCGGTTTCCCGGCGGGCTAAGAGCCATCACCGATCATGGTCACGCCCGTAACGTGCGGAGCATCGTGTGGTTTGAGCCGGAGCGCGTGACGCCTGGGACCTTCCTTTACACCAACAATCCGGCGTGGCTGCTGGGAAAGGACGGCGGTCAAAAGCTGCTGAACCTGGGGCATGATGGCGCGCGCACTTGGCTGATTCGGCATATCACCGGCCTGATTCGCGACCAGGGCATTGACCTTTATCGACAGGATTACAACGTGGACCCGCTGGGCTATTGGCGTGACTCGGATGCGCCGGATCGGCAGGGCCTGACCGAGAACCATTATGTGACCGGTTACCTGGCTTTTTGGGACGCTCTCCTGCGCCAGTTCCCAAACCTGGTTGCTACTGGATGGCGCAGAGATTACAGTTTGCCAACGGAATTATCACTATGACGCCGCACAGACTATCCCTTCAATTGGTTCGGGTTTCCTTGTTTTGGTTCCTGGTATCGCCGGCCATGGCCACGGACTGGCCGCAATGGCGCGGCCCACAACGTAATGGCCACTCGACCGAAACCGATTTGCTCCAGGAATGGCCCAAGGAAGGACCAAAACTCGTGTGGCAGATAAAAGACCTGGGCTGGGGTTTTTCCGCGCCGGCCCTGGCGCGAGACAAAATATTCGTGGTCAGCAATGAAGGACTGACCAATGAGTTCGTGCTGGCGCTTTCGGCTAAGGACGGTCACCGGTTGTGGACCGCGAGACTGGGGAAAGTGGGACACCCGGACCAAAACCCAAACTATCCGGCGGCGCGCTCAACCCCGACGGTGGACGGGAAGATGCTCTATGCGTTGGGATCGGACGGTGACCTGGTTTGCCTGGAAACAGCCACCGGAAAAGAGCGCTGGCGCAAGCAATTGCGTGAGGATTTTGGCGGGAAATATGGCGAGTGGGCTTATGCGGAATCTCCATCGGTGGACGGCGGCACGCTCGTGTGCAGCCCTGGGGGCAGCAACGCCACCATGGTGGCGTTGAATAAAAAGACGGGCGCGCTGCTCTGGAAATGCGCGGTGCCCGGGGATCAGGAAGCAGCCTACTCGTCAGCGGTGGCGGCGGAGTTCTCGGGGGTGAAACAGTACGTGCAATTTTTCTCGAAGAGCCTGGTCGGCGTGGAAGCGAAAACCGGCAAGCTGCTTTGGACTTATGACCGAACCGCCAAAGGCAGCCCGGCGGTCGTGATGACCCCGCTGGTGAGCGATGGCCTTATTTACAGCGGCGCTTACCGGGTCGGCGCCTCTGTAATCAAGCCGGTGAAAAAGGACGGCACGTTCGTGATCGAGGAATCCTATTTCAGCAAGAAACTGCCGTGTCCCCTGGGTAGCGTGATCAAAGTGGGGGAATACTTTTATGGCACGAGCGATCCCTCAGTTTTCTGTGTGGACTTCAAGACCGGCGCGGTTCAGTGGCAGGAACGCTCCCCAGCCTTGTCCTGGCTGGCGGCGGATCATCGACTTTACGCCCACGGGGAAAACGGAGACGTCGTTCTGATCGAGCCGACGCCGGTGGCGTATCGCCAAAAGGGGCGGTTCACGCCGCCGGATCGTCCCGCGAACCGGGGGCAGGCTCTGGCCTGGGCTCACATGGCGCTGGCGGATGGGCGCCTTTACGTTCGCGAGTTGAATTCTCTCTGGTGCTATTCGGTACGGGCGAAATGAAGCTTCAGTTGCCAAGTCCGGAAACTCACCCGCTGATCCCGCTAATCACCCGCGACTTGAAGGGCAGTCGCTTCTGGCTGGCGTTGCTTGCGAGCCTGGTGATCGGCGCCGGTTGCTCTACTCCAAATTCGAAAATGACCAACTCCTTTCAATCTTACACGTTGGATTACACCAGCCCGGTTGATCCCGTACTCCAACCCGGCCTCGATCGCATTGACTCCAGCCTGCGGGAGAAATATGGCATGACCGGGGCGCAGACCGCGGTGGGGCTGCTGGACTTGAACCCCACGCGGTTGGCGCTCATTCATCCGGACCGGGTGGAGTATGCAGCCAGCATTCCCAAAATCGGTATTCTGTTGGCTTACTTTCAACTCAATCCTGGAGCCGCGACCAATCTGGACGCGGAAGTCCGCCGCGAACTGGGACTGATGACAAAGATCTCGAGCAACGAAATGGCCGCCAAATATTCGCAGTTGCTCGGGTTAAAGCAGATTCAGGCCGTGCTGGATTCCTACGGGTTTTATGACGCCAGTCATGGAGGAGGAATCTGGGTGGGGAAACATTACGGGCTCGGCAACGAACGATACGGTGATCCGGTGGGAGATAACTCGCACGCGGCGACAGTGCGCCAACTCGTACGGTATTTTCTACTGCTGGAGCAGGGGAGGCTTGTCTCACCAGCGGCATCCGCCACCATGCGGCAGATCTTCGAAGCACCGGAGTTGGCTCACGACCCCAACAAATTTCTCAAGGGCCTGGCTGGCCGTGGACTCGATGTCATACGGAAATCCGGTTCCTGGGAGAATTGGCTTCATGACGCGGCGGTGGTGAGTGGTAACGGCCGGCACTACATCCTGGTGGCCCTTACCAGGCATCCGCAGGGTGACGATTACCTGGCCGACCTGGCATCGCAGGTGGATGACTTGGTCATCTCGACTTCGACCAAACACTCACCATAGGAGCTCGCGCGGTACGCGGGTTTCGCCCGGAAGTCACGGTGCCGTCGGCGTTGCGTTGCGCTCTGTGGCCGGTGGATTGAGTTTCGAGGACATCCAAGCCAGCGCGATCCCCGCCAGCAAACCCGCGAGATGGCCTTCCCAGGAAACCGCCGCCGAGGTGGGCAGGATGCCACGGAGCATTCCACCATAGCCAAGAAGGCATACGGCGGATAACAACACCGCGCCCACTGAGCGGCGAAAGAAAGCCAAAGCGGTGATGTATCCAAAGTAGCAAAAGATCAGCCCACTTGCGCCAATGTGAGAGGCGGTCCGGGCAAGACCCCAAATTAAACCGCCCGTCAACAATATCCCGACAATTGTGATGACAGCGAATTCAGATTTACTGCGGGCGCAAATGATACCGCCCAGGACCAGTAATGGCACGGTGTTGGCGGCCAAGTGCTGGAATGAGCCATGCAGGAACGGCGCCCAAAGAATTGCCGGAAGGCTGGCCAGGTGGCGGGGAACGATGCCGTGTGTCGAAAGGCGACCTTCCCCGGCCAGGTTGTTGACCACGAACATCAGCCAGCAGATCGCGGTCAGAGCGAGAATTGGTGTAATGCGTTTAAGCACAGGATTTCAGATTCCGGCGAGACCATCTTCGACTCGCCGAATTGACACGCAAAGCTTAACCCGTGGCGGATTTGATGAAATTACAAAAGCGCTCCGGTTTTAGAGGGCGTTTCCCGGCGCGGACCCTATGGGTTAGCCAAACGGGAACCGGGCCGAGCGGAATTAGAATGAGAGTGCGCTTTACGCTGTTCTGCGCGAAGATATCATCGGACAGAGTTTGAAAAGTGAACTGAGCATGGCTTTCGCCGTCCTTTGCCTGGCAGGGGCGGTTGGCGTGATGGCGGCGGCGGGGGCCGAGCCCGGCGTTTCCGCACGTGACTTTGTGGTGCGCACCTGGAATCGCCCCGAGGAATTGCCGGGGGATTCTGTTACAACCATACTCCAAAGCCGTGACGGCTACCTTTGGGTGGGGACGAGCGCCCGGTTGGTGCGGTTTGACGGGATCAAGTTTACGGAAATCCGGTTGCCGGTCGCTGGCAGCAATGCACCGGTTCGGATTACTGCGCTCTGCGAAGATGCCGCCGGGAAACTTTGGGTCGGCACCGAACGGGAGGGACTCGTCCGGTTGAACGAGGGTGGTAGCACTTATTACCGCAAAGGCCGTGAGTTACTTGACGACAATATCACGAGCCTGGCGGCAGACGCCGAGGGGCGGTTATGGATCGGGACACGGGCGGGCTTGAACCGATGGGACGGAAAGGGGTTTTCCGCCTTCACCACCCGCGAAGGTTTGGCGGATGAGTTTGTTTCCGGTTTGCATGTGGCGCGTTCCGGCGTGGTTTGGATCACTACCCGAAGTGGGATGTACCAGTTCAAGGAAGGCCATATCATTCCCTATGAGTTCCAAACAGAGAGCCAGGGGCGCCGTCCGGAATACCTGGGGGCCTATGAAGATCGGCGTGGGAACCTTTGGGCATTTGGCGATACCTATTTGATCAACCTCGCCGAGGGCAAGCGCTTCAATTATTTCCGGGGTGCGGACGCGGCGTCGGTGCGGATCTGGAGCCTTTGCGAGGGCCGCGACGGGCGGTTATGGATCGGAACCAGCGGTCGTGGTTTGTATTGTTTTGGGGATAACAAGTTCCAGTCGGTGACACTCAGTGAACTGCATTGGCCCAATGATGTGCGGGCGATTTGCGAAGATCGGGAAGGCAATCTTTGGTTGGGCACGTCGGCAGGTGGCTTGGTGCAGCTTCAGCCGCGATCGGTGGAAGTGTTGAGAGTGGGCCAGGGGCTTCCGGTCGGGCCGGCCAACAGCCTGGCGGTGGACGCTCGCGGGCGAGTGTATGCGGGCTTTGAAGCCGGCGGGTTGTTTGTGGGTGAAGAGGGGCGATTTGAACGCTTCGGAGGCGGGGCGGGGTTGGAGGCGCAAAGCATGATCACGTCGCTCTACACATCGCCGGATGAAGCACTCTGGGCGGCAACACTTGGCAACGGCATCTTTGGTTTTCGCAACGGGCGTCGCGTGCAGTTTTCGACCATTAACGGACTCTCCGACAGTTTTATTCTTTCCGTCTGCACCACTCCGGATGGAGCCATTTGGGCCGGCACCCGGTCGGGTGTGGTGCATCGGTTGCACCAGGGGGTGGTGACGACCTTTGACAGTGCCCACGGCCTGCCGGGAGGGGGTGTCACGGTGTTGTTGCCGGCGCGATCGGGCGGGTTGTGGCTGGGCACCGAAACCGGCAGGGTCTGCCGGGGCGAACGTGGTCGGTTCAAGGCGGTCCAGGAAGGGAACACGGCTGCGGGAGCGGCGGTTCTAGCCCTACACGAAGATACGCGTGGGAGATTGTGGATTGGCACCGGCGGGGCGGGGTTGGGTTGCTGGACGACACAGCGATCCATGGTTTGGTCAACGCCACAGGGATTGCCGGACGACACCGTTTATGGCGTGGTCGAAGATGCCGAAGGCGATCTGTGGCTGGCCACCGCCGCCGGCATCTCCTGGCTGCCGCGGGACGCGGTCCAGGAGGCGTTGACCAACTCGATGACCTTGCGCTGCCGGCCGATTTTTGAGACCCGGAGAAGCAGTGAACCGGTCGGCGGGTTCGGCTGGCCCCGAGCGGCGAAATCGTCCCAGGGACGATTGTGGTTCGCCACGACCGAAGGGCTGTTAACCGTTGAGAAGAGTGGAATCGACCCGTTGAAGTCGGCCCCGCTGCCAGTGTACATAGAGGAGATCCTGGTCAACGGCCAGGCCCTGCGGTTGAACGAGCGTCGGTTGGCCGGCGCATCCACAAATCAAACCGCTCGAGTGCGTTTAGCGAATGCCCGCTCGGTCGATTTTCACTTCACCGCACTTAGTTTTGTCGCTCCGGAAAAGCTACGCTTCCGGCACAAGTTGGAAGGCTCCGACCAGGACTGGGTGGCGGACGGCACCGAGCGGCACGTACGCTACCCCGGGTTGGCGTACGGCGATTACCGTTTCCGGGTGGCGGCCAGCCGTGCAGACGGGGTTTGGCAAGAGGCAGCGGTGCCGTTTGCCTTTACCGTGCCCGCCCCGCTTTGGCGCGCCCCGGCGGCGATCGTGGGCTATGTTCTGACGGCTGTAGGAGCGGTGGCTGGCACGGTTCGACTGGTTTCCCACCGGCGATTGCGCCGGCGCCTGGCTCGGCTCGAGGCGCAGCAGGCCCTGGAGCGCGAGCGCATGCGTATCGCCCAGGATATGCACGACGATATCGGGTCAAAGTTGACGAAACTCTCTTTTTTGAGCGAACGGGTGAAGATGGAATCGGACAAAGGCCGCCCAGTGGCGCACCAGCTCGAAGCCATCGCCGCCACCTCCCGCGAATTGCTCCAGACCCTGGACGAAATCGTCTGGGCGGTGAATCCGCGCAACGATTCCCTCGAGCATCTTGCGGCCTATCTGAGTCATTACGCCGAGGAATATTTTCAAGACACCACCGTGCAGTGCGCCATCAGGCTGCCGCGGGAGATTCCGCATCACCCTTTATCGGCTGAGACGCGGCACAACCTGTTTCTCAGTTTCGAGGAGGCGTTGAACAACGTCCTCAAACACTCGAGCGCCGACCAGGTGAGCGTGGAAATGACCCTGAGCCGGGCGGCGTTCGAAATCGCCGTCATCGACAACGGCTGCGGGTATGATCTGACAGAAAAGGCTTCTGGCAGCCCCGTGACTACCGCAGGCCGTGGCGGCAACGGGCTGATCAATATGAGTCAACGATTGTCAGTAGTAGGTGGCGATTGCGTGATTGAAAGCAATCGTGGGCACGGCGCCACCGTGCGCCTGCGGATTCCTTTAAACAGTGATAACGGCGGCAATTCATGAACAAAACCATTACCGTATCGATTGTGGACGACGAAGCGGATTTGCGAGAGCATATCGGCGGTTATCTCCAGGCTGCCGGTGGATTTAGCTGCAAGAGCGTTTATGCCAGCGCGCAGGAGGCGCTTGACCATCTGCCCACGGATCGTCCGGATGTCATCCTGATGGACATCAACCTGGGCGGCATGGATGGCATCGAGTGTGTACGGCGGTTGCGAGAACTCATGCCCGAGGCCCAGGTGTTGATGCTCACCGTGTTTGAAGATACGGACAAAATCTTCCGGGCGCTGGCGGCGGGGGCGAGCGGTTACCTGCTGAAACGGCAATCGCCCGCTAAGTTGTTGGAAGCCATCAGCGAAGTGCGGGACGGCGGCTCGCCCATGTCGGCGTCGATCGCCCGCAAAGTGGTGCAGTCGTTTCGAAGCGACCCGGCCAAAGGCGATGAAATGTTGGATTTATCACAACGGGAGCGCGAAGTGCTTAATGGCTTGGCCGAAGGATTGGCTTACAAACAAATTGCCGAACACCTGGGGGTCAGCATCCATACGGTGCGCAATTACATCCGGCGCATCTATGAGAAGTTGCATGTCCGTTCCCGCACCGAGGCGGTGGCGAAGTTCCTCAGGAAATGAGAACCAGCGCCGCTCCGCTGCGCTGTCCGCCGGTGGGTTCAACTTGTGGCCATTTCATGCCACATGACAGCCCGGGACATTCTGACACGATGCCCACTGTGACCTTGTGCTCCATTCATTGGGCGGCGCGTTATGCCGTGGCGGCATTTGTCCTGCTCGGCAGCCTGAGCGCGAGTTGGGGCGAGGCCGCCTCCTGGCAGGTGGCGCGGGGTCCGTTGCTGACCCGATGGGCTGCTCAGGTCAATCCCACCAACGTGCTGCCGGAATACCCGCGGCCCCAGTTGGCTCGGAAAGAATGGGTGAATCTCAACGGCCTGTGGAACTATGCGATCGTCCCCCTGACTTCCAGCGTGCCGATCACGTACACCGGACGGATCCTGGTGCCGTTTCCCGTGGAATCCGCTTTGTCTGGAGTGATGAGCCGGTTGGATGAAAACAGCGCGTTGTGGTACCAGCGCCGCCTGGCGATTCCTGCCCCATGGCGCGGACAACGGGTGCGACTGCATTTCGGCGCCGTGGATTGGCATACGCGCGTGCTGGTCAATGGCCATGAGGTCGGCCAGCATCGCGGCGGTTATGATCGATTTGGTTTCGACATTACCGATCAATTGCGCTGGAACGGGGACGAGGAATTGGTGGTGGCGGTGTCCGATCCGACCGAGGGTGATCAGCCGCGCGGCAAACAATCACGCAAACCGGAGGGGATTTTCTACATGCCCCACTCGGGCATCTGGCAAACCGCGTGGCTCGAACCGGTGCCGACCGGAGGCGTGGATCGCCTCAAACTCACGCCGGACGTGGATGCGAAATCGTTGCGGCTGCGGGTGGCGGTGGGCAACCTTTCCGAAAGCCTCCGGGTCGAAGCCGTCGCGCTGGCCGAAGGCAAAGAGGCCGGCCGGATCGTGGGTTCGGCGAATGAAGACCTGGTTTTGCCTCTCGCAGAAGTGCGTTTGTGGACTCCGGACAACCCTTTTCTTTACGATTTGAAAGTAACGGTTCGGGAGAACGGGCATCCCGTCGATTCAGTCTCCAGCTACTTCGGTCTGAGGAAAGTGGCGCTGCGCAAAGACGCGCTGGGAATTACACGCATCGCTTTAAACGACGAATTCGTTTTTCAGGTTGGGACCCTCGACCAGGGGTATTGGCCGGATGGAATTTGTACGGCGCCGACGGACGAAGCGTTGCGATCGGATATCGAATTCCTGAAGAAATCCGGGTTTAACCTGACGCGCAAGCACGTCAAGGTCGAGCCGGATCGCTGGTATTACTGGTGTGACAAAATGGGTTTGCTGGTTTGGCAGGACATGCCCAGCGGCAACAATGCCCGGCCGGAGGGCCGGAAGGAATTTGAAACTGAATTGCTGCAAATGGTCGGGGATCTGGAAAACCATCCGTCGATTATTGCCTGGGTGCTGTTCAATGAAGGTTGGGGTCAATATGACACCGAACGCCTGACGCAATGGCTGAAGACGCTCGATCCCTCACGCCTGGTGAATAATGCCAGCGGTTGGACCGACATGCATGTCGGCGATTTCATCGATGCGCACAGTTATCCCGGACCGGATTCGCCCGAACCGGAGGCGAGGCGGGCGGCGGTCCTGGGTGAGTTCGGTGGTTTGGGACTGCCGATCGACGGCCATTCCTGGTCTTCGCGCTGTTGGGGTTACCTGATGTTGGACAGTCGCAAGGAACTCGAGGTGCGGTATGCTTCGTTGCTGGACCAGGTTTGGGCGCTCCACGACTTGCGGGGCTTGAGCGCGGCTATTTACACGCAGACCACTGACGTTGAGACGGAGTGCAACGGTTTGCTTACTTATGACCGTGCGGTGGCCAAGATCGATCCGGCGATCATGCTGGCGGCGAACCACGGCGAGTGGGGAGGTCGGCCCATGAAGATCGTGCTGCCGGATGCGGTGTTTGGTCGCACCATTTGGAAATACACAACCCACCCCCCCCCCGACGATTGGCCAAAAGCAGACTTCAAAGCTTCCGGCTGGAAGGAAGGACCGGGTGGATTCGGTTCGCCGGGCACGCCGGGCGCGCGCGTCAACACTGTTTGGGATACCGCTGACATTTGGTTGCGGCGCGAATTTTCCCTGGATGCACTCCCGCAGGGCGTTATGAAGCTGCGGGTTTACCATGATGAGGATGCGGAAATTTACGTGAACGGGGTGCTGGCGGCGAAGCTTGCCGGTTTTTATGGGGATTACGTGGATGCAGTGCTCTCCGCTGAAGCCCTGGCCGCGCTTCATACCGGCACCAATACCCTGGCCGTGCACTGTCATCAAACCAGCGGTGGGCAGGGGATCGATGTGGGGTTGTTGATTATGAAGCCGAAAACGCCCACCAGCGCCCATGAGGGCAAATGACCGAACGCTCCCGCGGCGCATCGCCGGCCCGAACACTTTACTGAAATCGAACACTATAACTGAGAATATGAGAATTAAGAACGCAATCGCCGGTTGGTCCAGCCTGGTGGTCCTGGCAGCCTTTACGGCCGTGGCGGTGCCGCGCCCGGAGCATCCGCGTCCGGACGCGTTCCGCGAGAACTGGGTGACGCTGAATGGGGAGTGGGAATTTGAGATCGATGCCCAGGGTGACGGCAGCCAGCGCGGACTAATTTCCGGAAAGCCGCTGGGATCGAAGATCACGGTGCCCTTCTGTCCGGAAAGCAAGCTAAGCGGGATCGGCCATTATGACATGATGAAGAATGTTTGGTATCGGCGGACGTTCGAAGTTCCGGCGAAGATGCAGGGTAAGCGGATTCGGCTGCATTTTGGGGGCGTGGACTATCAGGCGTGGGTGTGGGTGAACGGCCAGTTGGCGGGCACGCATGTGGGTGGCAATGTCGCGTTTGCGTTCGACATCACCCGCTGGCTACGGGTCGGAAGCAACGAGGTGGTCCTGCGCGCTTTCGACGATACCGCGAGCGGGCGGCAACCGACCGGTAAACAGACGCACAGCGTCAGCGAAGGCTGCGTTTATACTCGCACCACCGGCATCTGGCAGCCGGTTTGGCTAGAGGCCGTGGGTGACTCTTTCGTGGAAGGGTTTTCCATCGTGCCTGATCCCGATCGCTCGCGGGTGCTGATCGACGCCGCCATTAATGACGGTGACACCAATCTGGTCCTTGCGGTGGAAGCGTTCGCCAACGGCAAGTCGGTCGGCAAAGAATCCCGCCCGGCTTCCTGGCGTGAGAATCGGCTGGTGCTTGATCTCAAGCAGAAGCACCTGTGGGAAATTGGATCGCCGTTTCTTTACGACCTCAAGTTCACGCTCACGCGCGGCGGGAAAGTGGTGGACCAGGTGGCGAGCTACTTCGGGCTGCGCAAGGTTTCCATCCGCGGCCGCGCGATCCTGATTAACGATAAGCCAGTCTTCCAACGGTTGATCCTCGACCAGGGATTTTATCCGGATGGCATCTGGACCGCGCCTTCGGATGAGGCCCTCAAGCACGACATCGAATTGAGCATGGCGGCCGGCTACAACGGCGCCCGATTGCACCAAAAGGTTTTCGAACCGCGTTTCCTCTATTGGGCGGACAAGTTGGGCTACCTGGTGTGGGGCGAATTCCCCAACTGGGGTTTCAATTATGAACCGGCGAATTATGCGAACGTAATCAATGAATGGACGGAGATTCTGCAGCGTGACCGCAATCACCCCGCCATCGTCGGGTGGTGTCCGTTCAACGAAACGCCAGCCGTGGCCGGTGAAATTCAGAACCTGATCCTGCACGAAACCAGGGCCATCGACCCCACGCGGCCCGTGCTGGAAACCAGCGGCTGGGCCCACACCATCAAGGCCCCCGAAGTGCGGGATGATCACGACTATAATCAGGACCCCGCCAGCTTCAAAAAGCGGTGGCTGGACTTCTTTGCCGGTAATACTTCGGTTCCGATACCGTCACGATATGGTGTGGGTGCGTCCGGCCGGGACGTGGGTGTGCCTTTCATGGTGAGTGAATTTGGGGGCATCGGCTGGGCGACTGAAGGCGGCTGGGGTTATGGCGCCGGTCCGAAATCGATCGAGGAGTTTTACACCCGCTATGAAGGACTGGTGAGCGCGTTGCTCGATAATCCCGACATGTTCGGCTTTTGTTACACGCAACTCACGGATGTGGAGCAGGAGCACAATGGCTTGTATTATTATGACCGCCGCCCCAAGTTCGACACCCAACGGCTGCATGCGGCCACTTCCCGGCGGGCGGCGTATGAAATCACCGGCCCGATCAGCCCGAAACCGGCCGATAAAGCGCCCCGGGACTGGAGCGTGCTGGTGGGAGCGGCGCCGGACGGCAACCTGAACAAGCCGTATCGCTTTACCCTCGAGACCCCGGCGGTGGATTGGAATACGGAAGGATTCAACGACGGCGCCTGGTCGGAAGGATTGGCGCCCTTTGGAAATTTCCCCAACGCCCGGACGTCCTGGAAGACCAGTGACATCTGGCTGCGCGGCAGGTTCGAATCTGCCACCACCGAGCTGAGCGCCGCTGCCCTGGTAATCTTTCATGACGAGGACACCGAGGTGTATGTGAATGGGAAGAAGATTTGGAGCCGGGGAGGGTTCAACAACGCTTATGAGGCCTTCGAGGTGACCACGACGCTCCGGCAGGCGCTCAAGAAAGGCCGCAACACGCTCGCCATTCACACTCACCAAACCGCCGGTGGTCAACTGATCGACCTGGCGATATTGGTGCAGCCTTAATTACGGGCAATTCCGTGAAGAGATTACTGTATCCGTTCGCGATGGGGGCCGCTTTGATCTGCCTGGTGGCCCTGGCTTCAGCGGTCGAACTGGCCGTCCCCCTCACGGCTTCGGCTCCCGATCTGCGCGATGTTCGACTCCTCGATGGTCCCTTCAAGGTCGCCATGGAGTTGAATGCGAAATATCTCCTGTCCCTGGATCCGGACCGTCTGCTTTCGGGAATGCTCCAGAACGCGGGCCTGCCCCCCAAAGCTCCGCGGTATGGCGGCTGGGAATCGCAAGGTGTGGCCGGGCAATCGCTCGGGCATTACCTGACGGCTTTGGCGCAGCAATATCGCGCCACGGGCGATCAGCGTTTCCTGGAGCGGGTGAACTATATCGTGGGTGAACTCAGCCGCTGCCAGGCGCGTGATCCGAACGGCTTCGTGGCGGCCATCCCGAACGGACGCGCCCTGTTCCATGGGCTGAAGCAGCGCGATGGCCGCCTCGAGGGGTGGGCACCGTGGTACACCATGCACAAGCTCTTCGCCGGTCTGCGGGATGCCTATGTGTTGTGCGGGAACGAACAAGCGAAGGCGGTGATGATCCGATTGGCCGGTTGGGCTGAAGCCGTTACGCACGATTTGAGTCCCCAGGAAATGGAAACGATGCTGGGGAACGAGCACGGCGGCATGGCGGAGGTGCTCGCCGATATCTACTTGCTGACCGGGGACCCGCAGCATCTCGAATTGGCCAAACGCTTCTGCCACCACCTGGTGATGGACCCTCTGGCGCGCGGCGAAGATCGCCTGAATGGGCTTCACGCCAATACCCAGATTCCCAAGATGACGGGGGCGGCCCGCCTCTATGAAGCCTCGGGCGATGCTTATTTTCAGCGCGTAGCGGAGAATTTCTGGTGGTTCGTGGTGACGAACCGGACTTACGCGATCGGAGGCAACAGCGATAGCGAGCACTTCTTCCCGCCGGAACAGACTCGCGCGCATCTCAGCTCCGCCACCTGCGAGACCTGCAACACATATAACATGCTCAAGCTCACCGAGCATCTGTTCGCTTGGGCTCCGGCGGCGCGCTGGATGGATTATTACGAGCAGGCGCTCTACAACCAGATCCTCGGTTCACAGGATCCGCGCACCGGTATGTTCACTTATTTCCAGGCGTTGAAACCGGGTGGTTTCAAGATCTATTCAAACCCGACCAATGCGTTTTGGTGTTGCCTGGGAACTGGAATCGAAAACCACAGCAAATACGGGCGCACCATTTATGCGCAGTCTTCCAATACGCTTTGGGTGAACCTCTTCATCCCTTCAGAAATGACCTGGTCTGACAGGGGTGTCACGCTGCGTCAGGAGACCAAATTCCCGGAAACCGACCAAACCAGATTCACTGTCTCCGCCCAGGCCCCGACAAAGTTTGCGCTCAAGATTCGGCAGCCGTCCTGGCTGGCCGGTTCGATGGTGATCCGGGTAAATGGCCAGTCTGCCCGACCCGCGGTGGAAGCCGGCTACGCCGCGTTGACCCGCGAGTGGCGCGATGGGGACCACGTGGAGGTGCGCCTGCCGATGGCGTTGCGAACGGCGCCGCTGCCGCACGCGACGAACATTCTGGCGTTGGCCTATGGCCCCATTGTGTTGGCTGCCGAACTGGGCACGGAAGGACTAACGGGGCTTGATCTCTGCCAAACGGATCAAAACGAAAACGTTTTGCGTAACATCCCGGCCCCGGTGATTCCCTATTTTGTGGCGGAGAACGGGCGGTGGCTCGATCATCTTCAGCCGGTATCCGGTCAGCCCCTGACGTTTCGGACTACCCGGATGGTGCAGCCACATGAGGTGACTCTCATTCCGTTCTGGCGCGCGCATCATCAGCGTTACGCGGTGTATTTCGAGACCTTTACCCCTGCAGATTGGAAGCGTAAGACAGCCGAGTTGGCGGCTGCGGCTGCCGCTCGAAAAGCGTTTCAGGCGCGCATCGTGGACGATGTCAAACCGGGCGAACAGCAATCCGAGGTCGACCATGCTTTCAAGGGGGAGCGTACCTTCAGTGGCGGCGGTTCGCCCAAATGGCGCGACGCCCGTGACGGTGGCTGGTTCGAGTACACGGTCCAAGTGAGCCCGGACAAGCCGATGGAACTGCAACTAACCTATTGGGGAAGCGACGCTGGAAATCGCGAGTTTGACCTGCTCGTCGAGGGGCAACGGTTCGCGACGGAGAAGTTGACGGCCTCGCGACCGAATGAACTTTTTGAAAAGCTCTATCCGATCCCGGCGGAACTCACGCGGGGCAAAGCGAAGGTCACTCTCCGGTTTCAGCCTCGACCTGGCAACACGGCGGGCGGTGTGTTTGGTGTTTGCCTGTTAAAGCAGGCGAGCGCTCCTTCGCGATGAGACCCTTCACCCGGCCATGGCGCTCCCTGGGAGCGGTAGCAGTGCTCGCGTGCGTGTGTGGCGCTGGGGCCAACCTGTGGGGGGCTTGTTTCACGAACTCCCTCATGCAGGGGCAAGATCCCGCGGTGACTCTGAAAGACGGTCTATTCAACCTCGTCCAGAGCGATGGCTGCGTGATTCATCTGCGCCGATCTGCCTCGATTGGCGGGTTGGTGACGGCTTCGGATTACTCGATTTACGCGCCCGGTTACTCGGACGTCTGGGCCCCGGAATTGCATTGGCTCAACAACCGCTGGTATCTCTATTACAGCCGCAATCCGGGTGCTGGGCATCGGGTGTTTGTTGCTGAAAGCCAGGGCACCAGTGCCCTCGGGCCCTATACCGATCGCGGCATTTTGTTTAACACGTTTTGGAATATTGACGGGAGCGTGTTCACCGCCGGCGACGGCAAACTTTATTTTATCTGCTCGGGGAACGAGGGCTCGACGCAGAACCTGTACATTGCGCCCATGAGCAATCCCTATACCTTGGCTGGGCCACTGGTGCTGCTTTCTGAACCCACTCAACCCTGGGAGCGGATCGGCGACCCCAAGGTCAACGAAGGTCCCTGGGCGTTCCAGCGCAACGGCCAACTGTTCATCGCGTATTCGGCCAGCGGTTGCTGGACGGACGATTACACCTTGGGGTTGCTCACGTTGACCGGGGCGAATCTTTTGGATCGCGCTTCGTGGACCAAATCGGGCCCGGTGTTCACCAAGCAACCCGGTGCTTACGGCCCCGGACACCATTGTGTGCTGCAAGACGTCGCCGGACAGTGGTGGAATATCTACCATGCCAACAACAACTCGGGAGAAGGCTGCGGCGGGCTGCGGCGCATTCGGGCGCAACGCGTCGCGTGGACCGTGGCCAACCTTCCGGATTTCGGCACGCCGGTGCCCATCGGTTCTGCGGCGACCGACGACGCTGACTTCCTCGTCGCGCGATTTTCGCTGGAGCAAACGACCGGCACCACCACCGCGAGCATCATGTGTGGTCGGCTCGCCACCTTGAACGGGGGGGCCGTTTGGGCGAATCCCGGGTTGAGATTCAACGGCACCAACGCCTATGTCGACGCTGGTCCAGGGCTGGGCAACGAGGTGCAACACGCGGTAACCCTGGCGGCCTGGGTCCGGGCGGACGTTTTCACGGATTGGGCCGGCCTGATCACCAAAGGCAGCAACAGCACGGCCTTCGCCCTGGAAACCTGGAGCGATGGGGCGTTGCGTTTCACCGCGAACTGGGGCAATCCCGCCGGGAGCGTTGGCGGTGGTTCCTGGAATTCCTCGGGGAAACTGAGCGTCGGGCAATGGTGCCACGCGGCTGTGACCTATGACGGTATCCGGTTACGCTTCTATCTCAATGGCCAGTTGGATGCCAACCAGCCGTTCGTCACGCTGCGCTTTGGTGTCGTCAACGAACCGCTTTATCTCGGTGCGGATTTTCCGGGTGGCGACGAATATTTTAAGGGCACTATTCGGGATGCGCGCGTGTATGGACGCGCGCTCACCAGCGTGGAAGTCGCCGCCCTGGCGAACCGTCCGCCCACATTAGCGCCAGTGCCGGATTTCTCGATTGGCGCCGGTCAGTCCCTGGCGGTTACGAATACCGCCTCCGATCCTGACGCTGGACAAACTCTGACTTTTTCGCTTTTGACTGCGCCAACCGGAGCCTTTCTGGATGGCACGAATGGTGTGTTCAAGTGGCGGCCGGCGGTGGTTCAGGCGAACACCGTCAATGCCGTGGCCGTGGTGGTGGCAGACAGCGGGTCGCCCAGCTTAAGTGCCACGCAACGGTTCGTCGTTACCGTCACCAACCTGTCGCAACCCCAACTCAATACGCCCGTGATTTCCGATGCCGGGATCGGACTGCGGATCGATGGAGATTACGGGCCGGACTATGTCATCCAGGTTTCCACCAACCTGGGCCGTATCGGCGCGTGGGTGACGTTGTTGCGCACCAACGCGCCGGCAATGCCATTCTTCTGGATAGACTCGGGACCGGCCGATGCGGCCACCCGCTTTTATCGGTGAGTTACGAGTGAAGCGACCGCGAGCGCTTCAAGGGCTGGCTAATCGGAATAACTCAACGCTCCACCGGAAGGGCAGAGTGAGGTTGAACTGACCATTCGTAATTGTGGCGGCATTAGTGATTGGCTGCCAAAAAATCGGTGGGGTTGGATTGGTCGCCGACCACAGCAGCCAATCACTGGCCCAATCGGGCCAGGTGAGGGTAAAGAAACTATTTTCGCGGCTGACTCCCAGGGTCGGCAGGGGCAGCCAGGCTGCCACCGGAGCTGAACTGGTGCCAAGCCCGCAAGCACTGTAAGCGCTCACCCGATAGTAATTGGTTTGTCCATTCAGGGCGGTGGTGTGTGAATAGCTGTTCGTGGTCAGATTCCCGATTAGTTGCGTATAAGGGCCGGCGAGGTTGACGGACCAATTGACCTTGTACCCGGTGGCGCCTGTCACGGGAATCCAGGTCACGAAGACCTGGCGGTTATTAGCGGTGGCGGACAAACCTCGAGGCGTTGCGGGTGCGGCGCCCCCTCCCAGTTTGTATTTGCAGGCGAGCGCTGTTTCCTCGGCAACCCGGTCCGCATCTCCGAGAGCTGCCTCGTATATTTTGACCTCAGCGATATCGCCCGTCAGGTAGTTGATCAGGGTCTGCTGTGCGCCCAACACCAACTGAGCAGGGGCGGTCAGCGACTGGTTGCCGGCGGACGCGGTGCCTTGGGCGGATCCATCCACAAATAGGGCCAGCGCTCCGGTCGCCCGGGTGCGTTTGAAGGTCACGATGTGGGGTTGGCCATCCGCAAAAGTTGCGCTACTCGAGGCGATGCTCACGTCCGGATTTCCTGTGCCGGCCAGCAGGTTGCCGCTGGCATTCAAACTCAAGCCGAAGTCATTGTCGACGCTGGGTACCTCGCCGTTCACGAGCCCGGCGCCTTGGTAAAACTGGGTACCGGTACCGAGGCCCTGGGCACTGCGATACACGCAGAAGATCGTGAAATCATCCTGGACCGGCCGGGCAAACGCGAGGGAGTTGCTGTTGGTGGCATTGAAGTGTACCGCCGGTAAACCATTGATCGCGCTGGAGGCGTAGGTTGGCCTCATGCCCGGGTTGGTTTGGGTGGCGTTAAAGGCGTTGCCGGACGCGTCCGGCCAGATCGCGATCGGAGCGCCATTGCCCAATCCGCTCAGGGCATCCGCCTTGAACCATGCCTTCGGCAAAGGCGGAGGTAACGCTGGAATCGTTAAGCCGACTTCGTTTGAATTATCACTTTCGCCCGAGGAATTGGTGGCCGAGACCACATAATAATACGTGTTGCCGGGGCTGACCGCGGTATCCGTGGCGCAATTGACGGGAGACAGGACGATGGTGTTGGTGTATGGGCCGCCGCTGGTCGTCGAGCGTTTGAGCTTATAGTTGCTGGCGTTGGGGGATGAGTTCCACGCTAAAGATACCCCGGTGAGCGCGGAGGAAGCGCGCAAATTGGATGGGGCCGGGGGCAACGGGAGCGGCTGTGGCATAACACTGCTGTCCCTGACGGTGAGCCCGACATCGATGTATTGACCTCCGCCGGTTTGGTGGCAATGCACCGCGAGGACGTTAACTGCATTTGGCAAAACGGCCGCCCTTCCCGCTGGAGACAGTGCGGACAGTCCGTAGCCGGTCGTGTAGCCGGGGGCTGTAACGGCGAGGACACCGTTGATGTAAAACTCAGCGTCCTCGTCGTGATAAACGACAAAGAACAGGTTGCTGATTTGTTGCGAGCTGAGGTTGCCGGGGTTGAACGTGCGTCGCAGCCAGATATCGGCGGTATTCCAAGTGGTCCGAATCAGCCCCGAGGTATTGGGTGGATTATTGGCTCCAAAACCGGCCGTGCCAGTGCTCCAATTGGCATCATTGAACCCGGTGGCAGGCCAATTCGCGGCTGGGGTCGTGGTGGTGTATTTCCAGGTTTGTCCGGCTGCCTGGGAGGTGGGCACGACGGTGGTTAACGTGATGGGCGCACTGGCCGAGGCGATGGCCTGTCGGATGCGGTCGGCATCCGGTTTGCGCACTTTGCGGTCGTAGGTCAGAAATCCATTCAGCTCAATTTCAACATCGGTGATCTCGGTGTAAACTGCCGCGCTCAACCCGTGGTGTTGAACGAAATCGGACAACTGCTGGCAGAAGCCTTCGAACTTGGCTGCGAGGTCATCGCCGTTAACCGCCGAGATGTAACCCCAACCCGGCGCCCAGGTATGATTGGTAATGCCGAGACCGACGCCGCCGAATTCGCCACACACGGCGGCCTGCGTTCCGCTAGTGGGGTAGGCGGGATCCGGATAGCTGTGAACATCGAGCACGTCGCCCGATCCATAATAGGAACCGCCGCTGGCCTCGTTGACCAGTCGCGAAGGGTCGAGCGTCTTTACCTGTTGCACCAGAGCAGCCGTATCGTGTTGTCCCTGGGACTCGTTGAAAATCACCCACATGATAATGGAAGGATGATTCCAGTGGTTTTGCACCATCCGCGTGAGTTCGGTCGCGAACTGGGGTACATCGAGCGGTTGCGGATTGCTGGTGTAGGAATTGGCGCTGGGCATATCCTGCCAAACCAGCAGGCCCAGTTTGTCCGCCCAATAATACCACCGTGACCGCTCGACTTTGATATGCTTACGGACCATGTTGTACCCGAGGATTTTTTCCTGTTCGATATCACTTTTCAGAGCGTCATCGGTGGGGGCGGTATAAATGCCATCCGGCCAGAACCCCTGGTCCAGCGGACCAAACTGAAATACGAATTGGTTATTGAGCAGCAGCTTCACGAAGCCATTGGTGGTGCCGAGACTGATCTTGCGCATGCCGAAGTAACTCGCGACTCCATCGACCCGGGTGAGGCCATTCGAGAGCGCGATCTCGAGGTCGTACAGGAACGGGTTGGTCGGGCACCACAACGTCGGGTTCGGCACCGGCAACGACAGTTCTGCTCCCGGTGCGCCAGAGATCGAACCGATGAGATTTGTGCCGACGCGGGCGGTGGCGTGGATGGTGAGGCCGTTGGTCGGCCCGGAGATCGTGGTGGTTACGCGGAGTCGTTGGGTATCAATGTCCGGCACCAATTTCAGACCCGCGACACTCGAGATCGGTACTGGTTCCAGCCAGACCGGTTGCCAGATGCCGCTGCACGAGGTGTACATGATGCCTCCCGGATAGAGCGTTTGCTTTCCGCGCGGCATGCCGGCGGCATCGGTCGGATCGTAAACCCGGACGATCATCTCCTGCGGCCCGCTGCCCCGCAATTGAGGAGTGATGTCATACATTGCCGGGTCGTAACCGCCTCGGTGCAGGCCCACGCTCTGCCCATTTATGAAAACTTCCGACTCCCAATCCACCGCATCCAGATGCAGCAGGATTCTCCTCCCGTTCCATCCTGCGGGCACGGTAAAGAGACGTCGGTACCAGGAATGGGGATAGTATCTTGCCACTCCGGAGAGCGCGGACTCCATGGGAAAGGGAACGAGGATGTCACCAGCAAGTGCCTGGTTCACCGGGACCGGATCGTTGGTGTTCCCGCCCTGAAATTGCCAGACACCATTCAAACTCAACCAATCCGTTCGGACCATTTGGGGTCGTGGATATTCGGGCAACGGACTGTTGGTGTCCACTTGCCGTGCCCAGTCGGTCATGATCGGCGCGTACTGCATCTGCCAGCCGGCCATTCGGCAGGGACCGGCCAACAGGATCCCGAGCGCGAGGAAACAACAACGGCGCGCGCAAGTCAGGAACAGCCGGGACGGACGGTTTTTCGCATTCATAACAGTCAGTTCTGAAGGTGGATTTAGTCTCGCCCTTACCGCAGCACCGGAATTTCCGTGATGCGAAGTTTGGCGGAGGCATACGGTATCAGTTCCAGGTTTTCCAGCGGTTCCGTGGAGGCCACGGGACTTTGCGGCGGTGCGGCGGCGGCGTTTTTCTGTAATGACCATTCGGGCAGTCGGCGGCCTTTGGCGAGGAGTTGCACGGCTGGGGCTTTCGACGAAAAGGGGCAGGCAGCCACGCCATTGAATTGAAGTCGCAGGCTTTGCTCGGGCGTTGCGGTGTTCAATAGCAGCGCGTAATTCCACGGCGTGACGGGATGCACTTCCCAATCGGCCGTGGGCGGTCGATCCCGCAACTTTTGCCAGTCCGCGCCCACCTTGAGCGCGAACACCAGTGGGCCGCGATGAATCGTGGCGCTGTTGTTGAAACGGCGTTCCACGCGCAGTTTCAGCGGGAGGATCAGGGTCACTTTTGTTTCGCCGGCCCAACGTCGGTCGAGGGAGTGCATGATTCCGGCTGGAACCACTTTGGCTTTCTCACCGTTAACGCTCACGGTCGCCCCTTCAGCCCACTCGGGAATGCGGAGGCTGATGGGGAAGCGGGATGGTTTGGCAGGGGCGACGAAGATGTCGATCTTCTCAGTGAAGGGATAATCCGTGCGGACGCGCACCTGGACGTCCACCGTAGCGATCTTGGTGCGGATGTCGCATGGGGCGTAAGCCAGGGCCATCAGGCCTCCCGCGCTGGATTTCATCCAGAGGTGCGAAACGAACTTTGGCCAGCCTTGGTGGAAATTCGCCAGACAGCAGCCGAAATGTGGCTCGAGGCCGAACAAATTGGCATCGGGACCGTTATTGCTGTAAACGCGCTCCTGGCTGATCATGCAGACCGCCTGGTTGGCTTGCTGGTCGTATTGGTGGGCCCACATGTCATCGGTGAAACTGGCTGGCAACGCATTGAAGGCCAGCGCTTCGAGGCGATCCGCCAGGCGCACCTGCTCCGGCTGAATCGTCAGCAGGGTTTCCAGGGAGAACATTGATTCGACCACGGTACAAAGCTCCGTGCCCTGGGAGGGATGTTTGCCGGCCAGATGTTCGTCGCAGGAGAAAATGCCCGTGGCCTGGCCGTGGTATTTATCAAGATTGTCGAGCAGGCTTAGCGCGGCGGCTTTGTCGGCCTGCTCATGTGATTGCCGATACCAAACTCCTGGGGCCTTAATCCCCATCCCGGTGTTCACGCCGTGCGTGGCCCCGTACTGGTCATTAATCCCTCGCCCGCCCGCGGCCACTTTGAATTGGTTCAACATGCTTTGGGTAACTTTCTCCCGGTACGGATAATCGCGGGCGAGTTGTAGCCAGTCCAGTCCCTGGTGATGGACTTTGGCCGCCAGCTCGAGCAACCACGATTCGCCCGTTCGATCATACAGCCAGTAAGTGCTCAACGATAAGTCGGCCCAGCGAACGCGAGCCCATTCTTCCAGGGGCTTTTCATCGAGGACTTTGTCGAGACATCGGAAGAACCGGTTCATGGCCGGGATAATGCGCGCGTCACCCGTTGCCTCCTGCCATTGGGTCATCGCCTTGAGCAGGATGAACCGCGGCCAGGGATCGTAATTTTGGAGACGGGAGCCGGCGCTCGGATTGCCCTTGACCGGACCGAGCCATCCGTCTTCGTGTTGCGTCTTGAGAATGAAATCAATCCAGTGCTGCGCCCGGGCTTTGAGCTTGGGATCGTCGAGTTCGATGGCCAGCGGGAGGAATCCGTCCAGCCAGTAAGGTCCGCGTTCCCAGCCCTCCGCTTTGCCTCCAATCCAGGAACTCTGCGCGACGTCCGGCCAGAACTCATCGAGGTGTCCGCTCAACCCCGTGGCTTGGATCTCGAGCTGCCTTTTGAGCCAATCCGCCGGCTTGATGCTGCCGAGGGGCAGGGGAGACGCGGCCAGCGGGACCAGTCGGTCTGATTTGCCCGCCCGGGGCGAGGTCACCGGGGTCTCGCCGGCGTTCGCGGCACGCGGCAGCAGCAACAAGAGACAGAGCGTGACGGCCTGGTGGAGGGAGGAGAGGTTGCGGTTTTGTCGATTCATAGACAAGCTGCCTGGAGCATAGCAGCCTCGGGTCCTGGCAGGCAGGTCTTTTGTGTGTGGCCATTTCATGCCACAGGACGCTGAGGCGGCGCTATTTTAGACTCGTGCAGCAACATGTTTCCACTCGCCGAGCATCGACGAATTGCACGTATCGCGTCGGCGATTGCCTGGGCGCGGTTACGGTTCGCAGTGACTGGAAAGGCCAATCCGACAGCATCCCTCCATGAAACGACGTGATTTTCTTAAACGCACCGGGGGCCTCGCAGGGAGCCTGGTGGTGGCTGAACATTTTTTTTGTTGGGTGAGCCTGGTGTTGATGTGGGTGAGCCTGACCCTGGGCATGGCTATGGCTCAAGTCAACTCGGGCAAATTCCAGAATCCGATCAACCCCGGCCCCGATCCGTGGCTGGAATATTTTGACGGGAATTACTACCTCACCACTACCCAGGGCGATGCCATTCGCATGTGGAAAGCGCCGACGATCGGCGGTTTGAAAGCGGTCTCACCAGTAACGGTCTGGCAGGACTTCGATCCGAGCCGGTCGCGCGGCATGTGGGCGCCGGAATTTCATTACTTCAGCAATCGCTGGTACCTGTATTACACCGCCACCTCGAGCGACAATAACGACGACCGACATCGCATGCACGTGCTGGAAAGCGCCGGTCGCGACCCGCTCGGACCGTATGCCTACAAAGCACGACTGGTGAACCCCACCAACGACGCTTATGCCATCGACGGTTCGGTGTTCTCCAAGCCGGATGGATCGTGGTATTTCCTGTGGGCAGCCCGTCCGGGGCATGTGCTGACCATCGCGCGATTGGCGAATCCCTGGACCCTGAGCGGGAACGGCGTGGTGTTGCCAGCCTCGGGTTTTGGTTGTGCCGAGGTCCGGGAGGGGCCGGTGGTCTTGCAACGAAACGGGCGGCTGTTCCTGGTTTACTCCGCCTGCGACACCGGCAAACCGGATTACAAACTCGGCATGCTCATCGCTGAGGACACTGCGGACGTCCTCGATCCGAAATCCTGGCACCAGCATCCGGCCCCGGTTTTTGAGCGCAACGACGCTAACGGGGTGTTCGGCCCTGGGCATAATGGCTTCTTCCGCGCCGGGGATGGCTCGGACTGGATCGTGTATCACGCCAAGACCAGTTCCGAATATGCTTACCGTGGGAGGACGACCCGGGTGCAAAGGTTTACGTGGAATGCGGACGGGACGCCCAACTTTGGGTTACCCATACCTTTAAGCCACCTGGTGGAGGAACCAGCAACCTCACCCCCATCCCCGGCGAGGTGAGATAGTAGTTGAATGCGGTTGCTTCTGTAAAGTTTTTGATAGGAGTTAGTTGCGACAATTATGCCCGGTTGCTTGCGGGCGGGTGGGCTGGTCGCAGCTCCGGGAAAATGTAATCACATAATTAGGTTGACAATTTGCGTGTGGCCACTTTATGCCACATGACAGCCCTTTGGCCCTTCTTATACTTGAGCCATGTTCCTGTGGTCTAAACCAAGTCGTTTCCTGGGCTCGTTCCGGACGGTGACGATTTGTTTCACTCCTCTTCAGTGAAGTGGCAGACACGGACGCGTAAGTAATCATCCAAATCCCCATGAAAAAATCGAAACAAACAAGATTCAACAAGCCGCTGGCGTTGACCGCCGTGGCGTGCGCTTGTGTGGCAATGGCGCCCGGTGCGCGCGCTGTCGACTGGAGCAACACTGGTACTGGTTGGTGGAATGATCCCGCCAATTGGGCCGGTGGCGTCCTGCCGGATAACACCGGCGGTTGGGCGATCGGCAATATTGGGAATGGCGGCACCGCCATCATTTCCAACACCGTGCCCCACGTGAGCGAAGCCTGGGCCGGTAACAGCGGAGTCGCTGGCACCATCATCGTCACCAACGGTGGAACTCTGCCGGTGGATAATTGGCTGGTGGTCGGACGCACGGGCAATGGCGGTAACACACCACTTTCGACCCTCATCGTTGCCGGCAATGGCATTATCAACAAGACTGGCGACGGTTTTATCGTTGGCGACGGCACCTTCTGCACTGGACAGGTTTTCGTAAAAGACAACGCCAGGATCAATATCACTGGCGGCTGGAATGGCATTGGCAACGGCAACGGCGGCATCGGCTCGTTGACTCTGCAGGACAATGCTGTTTATACGCTCGCGGCCCAGGATTGGAACATTGGCGATTATGGCAGCGGCCGCGGTTTCGGATACATCAAAGACAATGCGACGTTAAACGTCTCGCGCTTCTTCGTGGGAAAGAATGACACCGCCATTGGCGCTCTGTGGCAGACGGGCGGGACCATTAACGGCACCGGCGGCAATGCCAACGAGTGGACCATCGGCGGCGATGCGCAGGCTTCCGTGGACGCGTTTGGGTTTTACAGCCTTTCCGCTGGGACGCTGAACTGCCCGTTCAACTTCCAGGTCGGTCGCTATGGCAAGGGCCTGCTGTATCAAAGCGGCGGCACGAACATCCAGTCTGGCTGGTGCGACACTGCTCGGTATGCTGGCAGTCTCGGCATTACCTGGATTTCTGGCGGTCTTTTCCAGCACATCGGCACCGGCACCCGCTATATGGTAGGTGAAAATGGTCGCGGCGAAGTCACCGTTTCCGGAACGGGCGTGCTGGAGACGGCGATGCCCCTGATGATGGCCAATGGCACGTCCTATCTCAACCTCAACGGCGGCCTCCTGAAGGTTCCGAAGATTGATAAGTGGAGTGGCACGGCTTATCTGAACTTTAACGGCGGCATGGTGCAGGCGAAGAATAACGACCCGTCGTTCCTGCCCGGCGTCATGGCGGAAGCGGTGATCTATGCTGGGAACCTGACCCTGGACACCGCGGGTTACGACGTGACCATTTCGCAAGCTCTGATTGCCCCGTCAGGCCAGGGCGTGGTGAGCATCCCCGTCAGCGATGGCGGCGCGGGTTACATGGCCCCGCCGATTGTGCAGATCGACCCGAGCGGTGCCGGTGGCGGAGCCACGGCTCTGGCGCAGATTGATCCGGTCGCGGGCAAACTGACGAACATCTTGGTGACCTGCTCCGGATACGGATACAGCGCTGCGCCGGCGGTGACGCTGATTAACGGCGGAGCCTCGACTCCGGCGACTCTGGGCATCCCGGTTCTGGCGAATGTAAGCTCGGGCGGTTTGATCAAGAACGGCAACGGAATGTTGTCCCTCAATGGGGCCAACACCTACACCGGTGCCACTGTCGTCAATGCTGGCAAAGTCCAACTGACCACCGCGGTGGCCGGTGCGAGTGCTTACACCGTGGCCAATGGCGCGAGCCTCGGCCTTTTAGTTCTGTCCGCCAACGCTCAAGCGGGCTTGACCAGCCTGAGCCTTGACACTGCCACTTTGGATTTGGACCTCGGTAACTATGGCAATCCCACCGCCGCCCCGATCAACCTGGCCGGCGCGCTCTCGGTCAACGGTCCGATTGCGGTTAATATCGCGGACGCTCTGCCGCAAGTGGGCGAATTCCCGCTGATCAAGTACGGAAGCCGGACGGGTTCGGGAAGCTTCACGATCGCGTCCATCCCGAGCGGGGTGGTGGCGACGATTGTCACCAATCCTGCCGGCTCGATTGACCTTAAGATCACGGCGGTTTCCGCACCGCGTTGGGACGGTCAGGCGGGTGGAACCTGGGATATCGGTCTGACCACCAACTGGGTGGAACTGAGCACCGGGCTTCCGGCTTTCTTCGCTCAAGGCAACGCGGTGTTGTTTGATGACGCGGCGTTGGGCACCACGAGCGTGAATCTCGGGACCACGGTCAATCCCGCCAAGGTCACGGTCAACAACAGCGTGGTTAATTACACCATCAGCGGCACGGGCAAGATCAGTGGCGCGGCCAGCCTCACCAAGCACGGCACCGGCACGCTCACGCTGGATACTGTCAACGATTACACCGGACCGACCAAGATTATGGGCGGCACGGTGGTGGTGACCAATCTCGCGAACGGCGGTTCGGCGAGCGCCCTGGGCAGTGCTTCCTCGGCTCCAGCCAACCTGGTCCTGGCAAACGGCAGCCTGAGTTACGGCGGCCCGGCGGTCGCGGTCAACCGCGGTTACTCCGTGCAGGATACGAATTGCTCGATCAATACGGTGAGCGATCTGGGCCTCGGTGGCTTGGTGACCGCCACTACCGGCAGTTCCTTTGTGAAATCGGGTCCGGCCAAGCTGACGCACTTCGGGGCCGGCGTTAAGGAGCTTTCGGGTGGTGGATTCCCTGGCTACAACATCCTGGCCGGCACGGTGGTATTCGACGGCACCGGTGTGGGGCAGACCAACCACAACCAAAATGAATTCTGGGTTGGCAGCACGGTGGACGCCGGCGCCTCCTTGATCCTCAGCAATACTGTTTTGAACATCGATAGCTGGTTCGCGGTCGGCCGTGGCAACGGCACGGTGGGCAATGTTTCCACGGCAACGCTCTATAACTCGGTACTGCGATCGGGCAGCGCTTCGCTGGGATATGCCAATAATATCCTGGGCAATTCCGCCCTGCAAACGCTGGCGTTGAACGGCACCTCCAGCTTCACCAACAACGGGGACATGAACCTTGGGGAAAGCGGTGGCTCGACCTCGACCATCCTGTTGAACGGCAACTCCTCCATGTATTCCGGTTGGCGCATCCACCTCGGATGGCACACCGGCGCGAACGCCATCATGACCCTCGCGGACTCAAGCTCATTGACGGTTAACGCGTGGATGTCCGTGGGGAACGAAGATGGCACCGGCACGCTCACCGTGAAAGACAACAGCAGCCTCTGGGTGCTGTGGGATATGAACGTTACGGACGTGGGTACCGGCCAGGGCACGATGAACCTCCAGAACAATGCCACCGCGACTGCCAACAACTTCTTCATTGGCAAGGGCGCCGGCAGCACGGGCACGATGAATCAGACCGGTGGTTCCGCCATTGGTCGCTACCCCGACGGCAATGAGTTCCAGATTGGATTCCACGGGGCGGGCACGTGGAACCTGAGTGCCGGCACCATCGTGGCTCCTGGTCATTGGTTCGTGATTGGCCGTTACACGGACGGTCCCGGCATCCTGAACGTCACCGGCGGTACCATCACCCACGGCAATCTTAACACCGGCAAACTGTTCCGCGTCGGTGAAGAAGGCCAGGGCACTCTCAACCTGAGTGGCACCGGTTCGATCGTGACTGGTTGCGACGCGGTCACTATGGGTAATAATGCAACCGCGAATGGCGTGGTGAACCTTGATGGCGGCACCTTCCAGGCGCGCCGCTTCACGGGTGGTCCCGGCTCCAGCACGTTTAACTTCAACGGTGGCGTGTTGCGCGCCGGTCCCAACGCCAACCCCGACTTCATGAATGGCCTCGGCACCGCCTTCGTACTGGCGCGCGGGGCAACGATTGATACGGGCACGAACCACATCGCCATTGGCCAATCGCTGTTGGACGGCGGCGCGGGCGGCGGTTTGACCAAGCTCGGCACCGGCACGCTGGCCCTGATGGGGACGAACACCTACACCGGCGCCACGCTCGTCAGCGCGGGCACGCTGGGCGGTTCCGGCGTCATCGCCGGCGGTTCGGTGACCGTAGCTACCGGCGCGACGCTGGCTCCGGGCGCTTCCATCGGTGCGCTGTCGATCAGCAATAACCTCACCCTCAATGGCACCACCACCATGGAAATCTCCAAGGATGGCGGCGTGGTGGCCAGTGACCTGGTCGTCGTGGGCGGCAATATCGCCTTTGGCGGCACGCTCAACGTGGTGCTCGTCGGGACGAACGCGCTGGCCGTAAACGACACGTTCAACCTGTTTGATTGGGGTACCCAGAGCGGTTCCTTCACCACAACGAACCTTCCGTCGGGTTACACTTGGGACCTGAGCAAACTGGCTGTGGACGGCACCATCCGCGTGTCGGGTATCGTGCTCCCGCCGCCGGTAGTCCGTCCGCCGCACATCGTGGGCGGCAACCTGATCATGACCGGCACCGGTGGCGCTCCGGGAACCGGTTACACCTGGCTGACCTCGGTGAACGTCGCCGCCCCCGCAGCGAACTGGACCACCAACAGCACCGGCGTGTTTGACGCCGCCGGCGCGTTCTCCAACGCTATCCCCATCAATCCGGCGGAGCCGGTCCGCTTCTACAAGATGCGGGTGCCGTAATCCGCTCGGTTAAGTACCGGGTTAACAAACTCAGGGGTGTCCCTTCGGGGACACCCCTTTTTCGTGGGCGCGCCCGCCGGGGCACGGGGCGAAAGAAAAACAGGCTTGGAGCGGGATTGACGATCGCGAGTCGAGCGTCATGCAATCCCGAATTTCGGTGAGTTTCCATAGTAATCAATCGTGCTTGTGGCCACTTCATGCCACATGACGGCAGGGGAGGTGATGATTATTTTGTCGCCTATTCATGGATGTTTCATTCCATTCCTTTTCGGACGGTCACCAGCGAGCGGTGAACCGTGCAGTTTCGGTGTCCCCCCGGCCGGTGAAAACACCTCAAGCGCGCCCGCGTCGGTGGCGCCGCGGATTCACATTGATCGAGTTGTTGGTGGTGATTGCCATCATCGCGATTTTGGCGTCGATGCTGCTGCCGGCGCTGGCGAAAGCCAAAACCAAAGCCAAACAGACGGCTTGCCTGAACAATCTCCGGCAGATCGGCATCGCCACGATCATGTATGTGAACGAGTACAAGGCCTATCCCGGTTGCCTGTGGTTGAACGACAGTTTTTATTATGTCTGGCCGGTGCGTTTGTTTAGCCAGATGGGCACGAACCGCTCCGTGTTTTATTGTCCGGCGGCCAACGCGAATTCGATTTGGAACACCAACGGCAACGACTCGCTGGGAGCCACCTTTCCCACAGGCGGACGTGACGCTTATGGCATCAGTTCCCGCACCCGCTTCTCGTATGGTTACAATGACTGGGGCTTGAAGGAGCCCGGCGCGCCGCAACTGGGATTGGGAGGGGATGTGAACGTGGTGGGAGAAGTTAAGGAAAACCTGGTAAAAAGCCCGGTCAACATGATCATGCTGGGTGACAGCAAACCGGACGGGAGCTTTGACGGCAACATGGATCCCAAGACGCCATCGGAATGGCCTTCGAACCGCCACAACCGGCGCACGGATTTGATGTTTTGCGACGGCCACGCCGAGGGCGCCCGGCGGAAAGAGCTGATTGACCCGAACAATGCGATGTGGCGCTCACGCTGGAATAGCGACAACCAACCGCACCCGGAGATTTCCTGGACGGTGAATGCCGCACAGGAAGCCCAAATTGATCCTTGATACCCCAAACACAATGACGACGAAACGCCTTCGCCAATTTGCCGGACGCGGCGCGCTGTGCGCGCTGGCCCTCCTGCTGAACAGCCTGTCCAGTTCCGCGCAGCCGCTGCGGCCGCCCGCGGTGCCACTCGTGGCCTGCGACCCTTACTTCAGCATTTGGTCGCCGGCGGACAAGCTGACTGACGCGAATACTACCCACTGGACCGGAAAGCGACAACGGCTCGAAAGTACCGTAACCGTCGATGACCGGAGTTTCCGGGTCATGGGCGCGGAGACCAACGGTGCGCCTCCCCTGGAGCAGACGGCGGTGGAAGTATTGCCGACCCGGACCATTTACTCGTTTGCCGGAGCCGGGATCGAACTCAAGCTGACGTTCATGACGCCCGCATTGCCGGAGGATATCGACGTGCTGTCGCGACCGGTGACTTACGTTACTTATGACTTCCGGTCGACCGATGGAGCGGCGCACAAGGTGAGTTTTGATTTTGTGGCGTCGGGCGAGCTGGCCGTGAATGAAGGACAGCAGGTGGTGTCGAGTGCGTTGCTGCAATTGGGTGGCTCATCCGACAAACTGGCCGCCGCGCGGGTGGGTTCGGTGGAGCAGGCGATTCTCGGGAAAAAGGGGGACGATATTCGCATTGACTGGGGTTATTTGTACCTGGCGGCTCCGCGCGCCCAGGCCGAAGCTGGCTGCGGTCGCCGCGGCCAATCCGCCATATTCGCCAACGAGGGAATTCCCGGCAGCGCGGCCGTGGTGTGGCTCACCTTCCCGGAGTTGACCGTGAGCGCGCAGCCGGTCGCCCGCTGGCTGATGCTGGCGTACGACGACGAATACTCGATCCAGTACATGAAAAAGAATCTGCGCCCGTATTGGCGGCGTCACGGCTGGGAAGCCGCCGACCTCCTGCAGGCTTCCGCGAAGGAATACGCCGCGCTGCAAAAGCGTTGCGTGGCGTTTGATACGGAGTTGATGGCTGACCTCACCCGGGCGGGAGGGGCGAAATACGCCAAACTGGGCGCGCTCGCCTATCGCCAGTGTTTTGCGGCTGGCAAGTTCGTAGCCGATGCTAACGGCCAGCCGCTCCAGTTCTGCAAGGAGAATCACTCGAATGGTTGCATTGGCACTTCCGACGTGTTTTACCCGATGGCGCCGCAGTTCCTGCTGCTCGGCCCGTCTTTGGCCAAGTCGTTCGTGGTGCCGTTCATGAATTACGCGGCCAGCGAGCGCTGGAAGTTTCCGTTCGCGCCGCACGATATGGGCACGTATCCGCATGCCAATGGGCAGGTTTACGGCGACGGTGAGCGGGGCGTGAACAATCAGATGCCGGTGGAGGAGAGTGGCAACCTGCTGATCCTGATGGCGGCCATCGCCGAGATGGAAGGCCATGCGAAGTTCGCCGGGCTCTATTGGAAGCAACTCGAGCAGTGGGCCGAATATTTGCGGGAGAAAGGTTTTGATCCCGAAAACCAGCTTTGCACGGATGACTTTGCCGGGCACCTCGCGCATAACGTGAATTTGAGCGCGAAGGCGATTTGCGGCTTGGGGTCTTTTGCGAAATTGTGCGAGTTGCGTGGAGACAAGGTGAAAGCCGCCGAGTATTTCAAGCTTGCCCGGGAATTTGCCCAACGCTGGGTGAAGGAAGCCGATGACGGCGAAAAATTCCGGCTCGCCTTCGACAAGCCCGGTTCCTGGAGTCAAAAGTACAACCTCATGTGGGATCGTATCCTGGGATTGAATCTGTTTCCCGCGGAGGTCTTACGCAAGGAGATGGCTTATTATCGCAAGATTCAGAATCGCTACGGCCTGCCACTCGACAACCGGCAGACCTACACCAAGCTGGATTGGATCACATGGACGGCGACGCTGACGCAGAATCGCGAGGATTTCGAGTCGTTGATTGATCCGATCATCACTTTCCTGAACGATACCCCGGACCGTTCGCCGATGTCGGATTGGTATCAGACGAAAGACGCGCGGAAAGTTGGATTCACGGCGCGCCCGGTGGTGGGAGGGGTGTTTGCGCAATTGCTATACAACCAGGCGGTATGGAAGAAATGGGCTGCCCGTGACGTGACTAAAGCATCCAAATGGGCGCCGATGCCGAAGGCGCCGAAGGTCACGGTAGTGGTTCCGGCCGCCGACCAGGCGCCCGCAACCTGGCGTTACACCACGCAGAAGCCGGCTTCGGACTGGGCTCAACCTGCCTTCAACGATGCGTCCTGGAAGCAGGGGATGAGTGGATTTGGCACGGAAGGGACACCGGGAGCCATTGTCGGCACCATCTGGAATACCCGTGAAATCTGGCTGCGCCGCGAGATCACGCTTCCGGCGGGGAAGCGGCACGACTTGCAGGCCTGGCTGCACCATGACGAAGATGTCGAGGTTTACATCAACGGCGTGCCGGCGTTGCGCGCGTCCGGTTGGGTGGGCGGCTATGAGGCCGTGCCTTTGACTTCGGCTGGCAAAGAGGCGCTGAAAACCGGCAAGAACCTGATTGCCATTCGGTGCCAGCAGACCAGCGGCGGGCAATACGTCGATCTGGGTTTTGTGGACATTGCGGCTCAATAGCCGACCGCACTGAACTGCCGCAGGATGCGGCCAAACCTACCCTCCCCTGTTTCGGTGATGACCGCATCACCTTAATCGGGGAATTTCCCTTTACAGGCCCGTAAGCTAGCTTAGGTGCGAATACACGATCTCGCGAGTGCATTGAAAACTCTGAGCGCTGCTGTGTTCCATGGAAAGCGCAACCAATTGAAAACTGTGTCTTACCTGCCAGTTGACGACCAGTTTTGGCTTTAAGCCAAACGACTGCATATACCCATGTCTGCAACTCCGTAAAATCATTATGAACAAACCTCAAATCCCCAAATGGAATACCTTGGCGAGCCTGGTGTGCGTGGCTCTGCTGGGTTTCGCGGCTAGCGTCTCGGCATCCGTGACCGTTACCACCGCCAACTTGCAAGGCACGGCTAATGTCTGGCCCTTCACACCGGCCTGGGTCGTGAATACCAACAATAGTCTGATTGCCGGGCTGGTCCCGACCACGGCGGTGGGAAATTTTAGCCAGGAACTTGCCGGCCGAAGCGTGAACTCCCTGACGGTTAACACGAATCTGACGATTGACATTGTTCTGCCCAGCACCACCACCAGCCCAAATTATGCGACGTGTGGCCAGAACGCGGGATCGTTGATTGTTTACACGCTCCCGTCGGGTCCAGTTAATGGCTACAACCTGACGAATATCACCGTTTACGGGGGTTGGGCAAATAATGGCCGTGACGCGCTGGCCTTCACGGTTTTGTATTCCACCGCGGCGAATCCGACCAATTTCCTTTACCTGACCACGGTGAATTATAATCCCTCCGTTCCGGGCAGCACAGCGAGCGCCAACCGGGCGATCATCGACGATGGTTCGGGCGGGGCAATTGCTGCGAATGTGGCGGCGGTGAAGTTTGTCTTTACGACTCCCGCGGTGGAAAATGGTTATGCGGGTTACAGCGCCATCCTGGTGGGCGGGACACCCGCCGCGAGCGTGGTTTCGCCCGTGGTTACCATCACGACTTCGACCGAGACTGGTGTCAATCCCTACACCCCCACGTGGACGCCGGAAACACCCAACTTGATTGCCGGTCTCGCTCCCAGCACCGCCAACGGCAATTTCACCCTGGAAAATTCGGGTGGCACTCCAGTTTTGACGGATGGCCTGCTCGGGACCTCCGGCCAGGTGGGCGGCTTTGCCACCTGCGGTGCCGGCAGCAGCGGCAGCACACTGATCTTTACCCTCACCAATGTGGTGAATGGCTCCGATGTCACCAACATCGTGGTTTATAGCGGTTGGGGTGATGCCGGCCGCGACGGTCAATATTACAATCTTTCCTACTCCACCATTGCGGCACCCACGACCTACATCCCCATCACCACCGTGTTTTACAACCCGGTTGGAACCAGTGGCGCCGTGGCGAACCGGGTGGCGCTGGCCATGAACAACGGCTCGCCGCTGGCCAGCGGTGTCGCCAACCTCAAGTTCGAGTTCTCCGCTCCCCCGAGCGCGTCGCAATTCGACAATGCCTATCAAGGCTATTCCGAGATTATCGTGCAAGGCAAGGACACCGCGGCACCGCCCCCGCCGCCGTCGCCTTATATGACCCAGGACACCTCGCCGAACAGCGCCGCCAATGTTGTGGGCGACCAGGTGGTATTCACGGCGGGTTTCAGCAACCTCCCACCGGCCAACCTGCAATGGCAGGTAATCGTGGGCTCAGCTACGAACGACATTCCCGGAGCCACGTCCGCCACGCTTACGCTCAACAACGTGCAGGTTTCGGACACGGGTTCCTACCGGCTGAAGGCGGTCAATGCGACCAACAATGCCGCGGCGCCGTCGTTTTCGACGCCCAGCTCGCTGACGGTCACTCCCGTGCCGGCTCCGGTGAATGGCATCATTACTAAAGCCGCCGCCCAGACCGGCCCTGGTTCCGGTACTTTCACTCCCACCTGGTCGGTCGTCACCAATCACAGCTTGATCGCCGGAATGATTCCCAGCAGCGTCGGCCTCGGTGACTTCAGCCTCGAGATTGTCGGTCGGACTGTTGACTCCCTGACCGCTGGCGGTGACAACTCGCTTACTACGGTAATGGGAACCACCGGGAACACCTGCAGCCCGAACTACGTGTCCTGCGGTGTTAACCCGGCTGGCCAGTCCATCACCTACACGCTGCCGGTTACGCCCAATGGCTACGACCTCACCAACATCGTGGTTTACGGCGGTTGGTCTGATGCCGGCCGTAATCAGCAAAAGTACACCGTTTATTACTCCACCGTGGCGGCGCCGACCTCTTTCAACGCCTTGGAGAACGTGGATTACAACCCATCCGATCCCAAGGCCGCGCAGTCGGCCACGCGGGTGACAATCCTGTCTTCGGGTGCGTCGCTGGCGCAAAATGTGGCCGCAGTGATGTTCGACTTCAATATGATCGGTGCGCCCGCGAAAAATGGTTGGGAAGGCTACTCTCAGATTCTTGTGATGGGCACCCCCTCGGCGCCCAAGCCGATACTGATGGGCGATATCACGCCCCTGAACGCTTCGGATGTGGTGGGCGGCCAGGTCACCTTCAGCGCGTCCTTTAGCGGCGCGACCAGTTACCAGTGGCAGAAAGACGGTGTCAATATCACCGGAGCCACGACCGCGACCCTCACCCTGAGCAACCTGCAACCGACGGACACGGCCACCAACGGCGGTTATCGTCTCATGGCCTCCAATGGCTCGGGCTCCGCTGCCAGCCGCGGTGGCACGCTCATCGTCAAACCCGCAGCGACACCCGATGCGAATAACGTGGTGCAGCGCATCGCCACCCAAAGTTCCGACGCCCAGACCTTCGGTCCCACTTGGCCGATCGCCTCGGACAGCCTCATCGCTTTCCTGTTTCCGAGCAGTTACGGGACGGGAAATTTCAGTGTTGGCGCGGGCGGCCTCTCCGTCCTCACGGACGGCACGTTTGGCTCGGTTGATAATTCCGGCGACCACCCTGGTTTCGCAACCTGTGGACCGAACGCGGGGCAGTACGTGGTCTATTCACTCGACACGACCTTGGCCCCTAACGGTTACACGCTCACCAACATCATGGTCGGGGCCGGATGGAACGACAGCGGTCGTGACCAGCAAGCCTACAGCGTCTACTACACGACGGTGGCGAATCCGGTGTTCACGTTTTTGACGAGCGTCACCTACAATCCGACCAACAACCCATCGAATCTCAAGTCCTTCGTGCGATCGACCCTGACCAGTCCGACGGGGACGCTCGCCGCGAATGTCACCGCCGTGATGATTGATTTCACCTCGCCGCCTGGGGAAAACGGCTATTCCGGCTACGATGAAATCGGCGTGTATGGGGTGGCTTCCGGCGCCGAGCCGGCCAACGCCATTGTGATGACGACGGATAGCCAGGCCTCGGATACGCCGACCTGGATCGTCGAGACCAGCAGCCTGATCGCGGGCCACTTGCCCAGCAGCACGGGGCCGGGCTTGTATGCCGGGGGGTTCAATGGGGAGCCCGTCACAGAGGGTCTCCCGGCGTTGACTGATGGCACCTTTGGTCCCGCCGGCCTGGGCGTGACCAATTTTGCCACCTGCGGCGGCGCCTTCGGGGCCGGATCGTCGGTCACCTATACCTCCGCGACGGGTTGGACCCTGACCAACATTGTGGTTTACAGCGGTTGGGGCAATTTCGATCGCGATGGTCAGTTCTATGATGTGTATTACTCGACGCTGGCGGCCCCGGCTTCGTTCATCCGGCTAACGACCGTCTATTACAACCCGCCCGTCCTCGTCGGACCCGCCGCCGACCGCGTGGCGATTGCCCGGTTGGATGGGTCGCCGCTGGCCACCTCTGTCGCCGCGGTCAAGTTCGACTTCACCCGGCAGAATAGCAGCCTGGACAATGGCTATTCCGGCTACGCCGAAATCGTGCTGCAGGGCGTCAACCTGCCAGCGCCCAAGCCGCCCGTCGTGCACTCGCCGTCGGTCTCGGGTGGAAACCTGATTCTGACAGGCACCGGCGGAACGCCGAACCGCGCCTACACCTGGTTGACCAGTTCGGATGTGACTCAGCCGCTGTCGACCTGGACGCCGAGCATCACCGGTGTGCTGGATGCCAATGGGGCATTCTCGAACGCCATCCCGGTCAATGCCACCAATCGGCCGGAGTTCTTCCAGTTCCGTATGCCTTAACTCTGGGGATGGGATTGGGTATCAATTGCCCGGGGACGCAAGTTCCCGGGCAATTGACTTTGAAGGAGATGTGCGCAAGGCGACTTGAGTTACGAAAAGACCTTTCCAGAAAGGTCCCCGCCCGCACCCCGTTGATTAATTTCTGAACCAAGACGAACTGCGGACGCTTCAGCTTCATGAATTTTGCCAAACGATACTTTGGAATAGCGCTTGCCCTGATGGTAATGGGATGGGCTGTCGCGACCGTGCACGCCGCGCTGGCACCGGTGAATTTGCGCTGCGCGATGCGGGTGAATCCGCTGGGCATCGATGACGCCAAGCCCAGACTTTCCTGGCAGCTCGAAAGAACCGGGGCAGCCAGGGGAGAAACAGTAAGCGCCTACCAAATCCAGGTCGGATCGACCACCGGCGCGGCGGATTTGTGGGACAGTGGGAAGGTCGTCAGTGCCGAAACGGTGGATGTTTTGTATGGCGGGCAGCCGCTGACCAGTGGCCAACGCTGCTTCTGGCAGGTGCGTGTTTATGACGGCAATGGCACTGTCTCCGCCTGGAGTTCGCCGGTAATGTGGTCCATGGGTCTCCTGTCACCCGCCGAGTGGACGGGGCAATGGATTGGCTATGACGCCGCCTACACGCCGACCCCGCAGCAAACGGCGAACAGCACGCTGTTCAATGCGTCTGGCATCGACTGGGTAAGTTGTCCGGGGCAGGTGGAGCAGGGAGGGCTGCACCAATCGGTGTTTCGGAAGAAAGTGATTTTGCCGGCCGGCCAAACCATGACCAACGCCGTGATGGCGCTCTACGCGGACAACATGTGCAGCGTGTTTGTGAATGGACTGAAGTCCACCAATTTGGCGGTGCGGTGGGAAGCCACGGCGCGGATTAATGTGACGTCCCTGATGCTGCCGGGGACCAACCTGGTGGCGCTCTCGGTTACAAATACGGACTCCCAGGAGGCCTCGCGCCTGATTGGCCGGTTGGTGGTGCAGTTCGCTTCCGGCAGTGTTTCCAACATCCCGGTGGATACCTCGTGGAAGACCGCCCAGTGGCCGTCGGGGAACTGGACGCAGCTTGGTTACGATGATTCGGCCTGGACGACTCCAAACGGTGGCGGCGCCCCGTGGGGCACTCCGGCGCTCAACGAAATCGCCCGGATGCCCGCGCCGTACCTGCGCAAAAACTTCGTGGTCGGGCAGGCCATCGCTCGCGCCACGGTATATGTCACCGCTCTCGGGGTGTATGAACTGCGTTTGAACGGTCAAAGAGTTGGCAACGACGTGCTCGCTCCCGGCTGGACGCAGTTTACCAAGCGAGTCTATTACCAGACTTATGATGTCACCCCGATGGTGCGGGCCGGGGGCAACACCATCGGAGCGATTCTTGGCGATGGCTGGTATGCCAGCGATTTGGCGTTCAAAGGGCAACGATGCAATTACGGGGGCACCCCGCGATTCCGGGCTCAAATGGTGCTCGAACTGGCCGACGGCAGCACTCAAACGGTCGTTAGCGACGGCTCCTGGAAAGCCAGCTACGGGCCGATTTTGTTCGGAGATTTGCTGATCGGATCGGAATACGATGCGCGCCGGGAAATGCCTGGCTGGGACACGACAAATTTTGATGACCACACGTGGTCGGCGGTAGTCACCGGCCTGAGCGCGTGCGGTGGCGATGTGGCCGATGTGACCGGCATCGTGTCTGGCCTGGTAACGAACAACCGGCTCAACTTCGTGGCCAGCAACGGCAATCTGGGTGGTGATCCCGCCTACGGCATCGTAAAGAGCCTGCAAATCAATTACTCGCTCGGCGGTGTTACCCAAACCGTGGCCTTCGCGGAAAATGCCACGGTGAATATCGGTGGGACTGGCCAGACTTTGACCATCATCCGCGCACTGTATGGGAACCCGGCTTCATTTCCGGACAGCGGCGGACTGCGGGTTCAAGCGGCGGTGACGGAGCCGGCGCGTTGTTTCGAGACCTTGCCGGCCGTCAGTCTCAAAGTCCCGAAGCCGGGATGTTACACGTTTGACCTGGGGCAGAATATGGTCGGCTGGGTGCGGCTGCAAATCAGCGGCAACGTGGGCGAACGCATCACCATCCGGCACGGCGAGATGCTCAACCCGGATGGCACGATCTACACGGCCAATCTTCGCGGAGCCAATGCGACGGATTTTTACGTCTTCGGAACCAACGGCACCGTGGTCTATGAGCCGCGGTTCACCTGTCACGGCTTTCGTTACGTGGAGGTGCGCGGCCTGTCGGTCCCGCCCACGGTGGGCTCGGTGACGGGGGTGGTGGTGCACTCGGACATGCCGCGCACGGGAGATTTTTCGTGCTCCAGCCCGCTGGTGAACCAGCTTTATCACAACATTATTTGGGGCCAGAAAGGCAATTACCTTGAAACGCCGACCGACTGCCCGCAGCGGGATGAGCGCATGGGCTGGACCGGGGATACCGAGTTCTTCGTGCCCACCGCGGTGTACAATTTCGATGTCCAATCGTTCTTTCGCCGGCACCTGGTCACGCTGTGCGAGGATTCGCAGCACAGCGACGGGTCGTATGCGGTGGTGGCGCCGGACCTGGGGGTGGGCAGCGGCGGCACCGCCTGGGGCGACGCCGGGTGGATTTGCCCGCTGATCATTTATCGAACCTACGGCGATACCAACGTCATCGCCGACCATTACGCCTCATTCCAGCGCTGCGGCCAGTTCATCGCGGCGCACGCGAGCAATTATGTGGTATCCAGTTTGCCGGGGGATTTTGGGGACTGGCTGGGGTTGGGCGGCAGCGCCACGACTGCGGTGATGGATACCGCGTTTTATGCCTATTACGCGCAAGCGATGTCCGAGATGGCGCGGGCGATCGGTCGCGATTCCGACGCGGCCAGCTATGCGCTGTTGCGCAGCAATATTGCCTCGGCCTTCGCGAATTTCTTCAATGCCGATGGCTCGTTTAAAGATGGGAGCAGCCAGACGGGCTACGCCCTGGCGTTTACCCTGAACCTCGTGCCGCCGGGCCTGCGCGATCTCGCCGCGCAAAAGTTCGCGGACACCATCGTGCAATTCAATTACCACCTGGCGACCGGTTTCATCGGCACGCCCCGATTGCTGCCGGCCTTGCACCTGGCGGGTCGCGACGACCTTGCGTACAAACTGCTGCTCCAGCAATCGTATCCATCCTGGCTGTACCAGGTGACCCTGGGCGCGACCACGATGTGGGAACGGTGGGATGGTTGGACGCCTGCCGGTGGTTTTCAGAGCGTGGTAATGAACTCGTTCAATCACTATGCCTTTGGTTCCGTCGGGGAATATTTGTATAGCGTTGTCGGCGGCATCAGTGCGGCCAGTCCGGGTTATCGCACGATTCGGATCCAGCCCGTTCCGGGCTCCGGTTTAAGCTGGGCCAACACCAGCTATGACTCCACCCGTGGGCTGATCACGAGCGCATGGACCAACGCCGGCAATGCCTTCAACCTGGGAGTCGTGATTCCACCGAACACTACCGCGCAAGTTTACATCCCGACGACGAACGCGGCGGGCATCACTGAAAGCGGCATGCCGGCAAGCCTTTCGCCGGGGGTAACCTATGTCGGCCTCTCGAACAATTGCGCCGTCTATAACGTTGGCTCGGGGCGCTATCTTTGGTCCTCACCGCTCCCGTCCCCGCTGGTGGTGACGGAAACGGATGCCGTTTATGCCGGTGGCAGTTTCCCGGCCGCGCCGATCGGGAATCTCCTCACCAACACGTCGACCTCGGTTGCGGGAAACAACCTTACGGTGGCCTCCGAAAACTATCTGCCGGCCTCGGCGCTTTATGACGGGAAAATCGGAGCGCCCGGGACCACGAACCGCAGCTTCGAGATCAGCGGCGGAGCGATCACTTTCTTTTTGGGCAATGGCGCCAATGGTGCCGGTTACTCGATCACGAACCTGTGGGCCTACACCGCCTGGCGGGACAACGGCCGCGAGAACGCGAATTATTCCGTCAGCTATTCCTGGGACGGCGCCAAGTACTCACCCATCGCGATTGTGACCTATAACCCTTCGGCCTACCCGGCGGCCGATGGCACCAGCGGCACCCTCACGACGCTGGCGGTTCAGAATTTGAGCGGCGTGCGCTACCTGCGCTGGGACTTTTCGGCTCCGCAGCAAAATGGTGGGGTGGGCTACACTGAATTGGTGGCCCTGGGCAAAGCCAGCCCATCGCCGGTGCCGCCGACTGTGAGCGTGGGCGTCGGTTCGGACCTGAACCGTTTCGTTATGAGCGTCAGTGGCCTGTCGATTGACCAGGGTTACACCCTGCAAAGCACGACCAACCTGGCCTCACCCATCTGGACGGCGGAAACCAATTTCATCGCCCGGCAGTCTGCCGCGGCCTTGACCAACTCGGTTCAATCCGGGCAAAAATATTTCCGCCTGGTCGGCAATTGAGCGCCAGACCGCGAGGGGACAGGGAAGTCAGATGGGAAAAGCCAACGCCCGCCGAGTTTGAGAACCGGGCGGGCGCTTTGCGAGTGATTAGAACCGGTCGCCGTTAAGGCAACTTGGAGACGAATTTATAGGTCCCGGAGCCCACTTCAAAGGCCGCTATGCCATTCTCCTGGCCCAAAACCCTGACCCCGTTGGCCTTCGCTGTAGGTTTACCGCTTTCCGTGATCCCGGCGAGGTCACGCGCGGGAATACGGACGGTGGCGGTGGTATTCGCCGGTATGGTGACCTCCAGGCTCAGTTGATCGCCGTCGCGTTTCCAGGAGGTGGCGATGAGGCCATTGATCGAGGTGTACTTGGCTTTGGCCCAGGTCAGTCCGTCCCGGATCACCGGTTCAATCGCGATTGTTTTGAACCCGGGAGACGCGGGACGAATGCCGCCAATGCCGCCGAACAAGTATTCACCGCAGGAGCCCAGCGAGTAATGGTTGAAGGAGTTCATGCCTGGATCCTGGAAGCCTTTGTCCGGGGTCCAACCGTCCCAGCGCTCCCAAATGGTGGTCGCTCCGTGTTTCACCGAGAACAGCCACGACGGGAAGGTGTCCTGCAGCAACAAACGGTAAGCGGCGTCCGCCTTGCCCGCCTGGGTGAGGACCGGCAGCAGGTAACTAACCCCAACAAACCCGGTGGATAGGTGCCAGCCTTTGGCTTTGATATCGTCTTCGAGGTATTGCGCGGCTTTACCCCGCAGCGCTTCGGGCAGCAATTTGAATTTTAGCGCCATGGCGTACGCGCTTTGAGTATTGCCCTTGATGCGCCCATCGGCGCTCACAAAGCGCTGGTTGAAGGCCTGTTTGATGTCCTGAAACAGTTGCTCGTATTTGGCCGCCTCGGCGGAGCGCCCGAGAGCGGCGCAGGAGCGGGCAACCAGGTGAGTCGAGTAGGCAAAGTAAGCGGTGCCCAGCATGTCTTTGGGGGTGTCGGCGTTGATGGAGAGCCAGTCGCCGTAGTCGTTGCCGCGATCCTTGACCCGGATGAGCCCATCGCTGTGCGCGCGCAGATACTCGATCCACTTGATCATGGCCGGCAGGTGACGTTCCAGAATGCGCTGGTCGCTATACACCTGGTAAATGGTCCAGGGACAAATGACGCCGGCGTCGCCCCAGGCGGGAACGCTGCCGCAACCCATGGTGTTCGGATTCACGTCGCTGAAGGAACCTTCCGGCGATTGGCCGTCGTCCACATCCACGAGCCATTTGGTGAAGAACGCCGCGACATCGGCGTTGTAGGTGGCGGTGCGAATAAACACCTGGGCATCACCCATCCAGCCGAGGCGCTCATCGCGTTGGGGACAATCGGTGGGCACGCTCAGGTAGTTGCCGCGCTGCCCCCACTCGATGTTGGATTGGAGTTGATTTATGCGGGGATCGGAACAGGCGAACTCGCCGGCACGGGTGGTGTCGGTGGTCAGCACCACGCCGGTCACGAGGTCAATACTGGGTTTCCCGCTGAGCCCGGTGATTTCCACATAACGAAAACCGTGGAACGTGAAACGCGGCTGCCAGATTTCAACGCCTCCGCCTTTGCAGATGTAATGGTCCACGGAGGGTGCTCCGCGCAGGTTGGTGGTGTAAATGGTGCCATTGGCGTTGAGCATTTCCGCGTGGCGCAGCGTCACCCGGGTGCCGGCGGGCGCGGAGACTTTCAACCGCACCACTCCGACCATGTTTTGGCCCAGGTCATAAACCCAGAAGCCGGGACGCGGTTCGGACACTGACTTGGGTTTGAGTTCGCGGATGGCGCGCACGGGTTCCATGACCTGTGCTTCAAGTGGCGGAGTGGGTTCCTGTCGCACTGCCACTGGAGCCCACGGGCCTTCCACCGGGCCTGGCTTGTCGGCATTTCGTACCTCGAGCCGTGCATCGTAATCCTCGCCCAGCATGAAATCGGAGGTGAGAGTCGGGCCACGATGCGTGGTCCAGGAGGTGTCGGTCGCGATCTGTTCCGTCGTGCCATCCGGGTGGGTGATTTCGAGCTGGGCCAGGAACGCGGGCACCTTGCCGAAGAACTGGTTGGCGCCGTTGCCGATGTGGCCGCTGTACCATCCGTTGGCGAGTTGGCCGCAAATCACATTGGCACCGCGATTGAACAGGGCGGTCACATCATAAGCCTGGTAACGGACGCGCCTGCGGTAGTCGGTCCAGTCGGGCGCCAGCACATGGTCACCCACCCGGTGTCCGTTGATGGCCACCTCATAGAGTCCCAGGGCGCTGGCATAAAGCACCGCGCGTTGCACGGGGCGGTTCAAATCAAACGCTTTGCGAAGATACGGCAGCCCGGGCGGAACTTCGGGCAGCACAAGGGTCGAGCTTTCGTTAATCTCCTTGGTCAACTGACGTCCCCCCAATTCGTATTCCACCCGCAATCGCTTCACCTTGTTCACCGCCGGATCGGTCCCGAGGGTCTGGTTATTCACGGTGACGTTAAGGCTGCCCTTGGCGACATGCCGGCTCAGGGCCGCGGTCACGTCGGCTTTTCCGCCGCCTTCGATCGCTTCGTAGATCGCACGTCGAATCACCAACGTCTCGCCGGCGGCATTGGTTGGCGGCGGCACGATGATCCACTGGGCTTTCCAGTCAGCGGCGGCCAGCAGGCCCATCTCCCACTTCGCGACTTTGCTCCACCGGGCCGGTTTACCGGCGGCGTCCCAGACCCGCACTTTCCAGAAAGCCGGCTGGCGGGACGTCAGCGGTTTGCCGGCGTAAACCACCTGCGCGGAAGCGTCAGAAGCTACACGGCCGCTGTCCCAGAGGTCGCCCGTGTCCTTGTCCAGGAGTTTTGCGGAGGAGGCCACCAGGACCTGGTACGCCGTCTGTCGCTCGCCCCGGCGGCTGGAATCCAGGACCCAGCTTAAGCGCGGGTTGGGGGCGTCGATTCCGAGAGGGTTGGTCAGGTATTCGCAACGGAGGTTGCTGGTGGTGATCGCCGCCGAACATCCGCCGGCGAGGATCGCGATGCCCATAACGAGGGCTCTGGTTAATCGGTTCATTTAAATTGTTGGTTTGAACAGGCAGAGGCTTGAGGCACTGCCGTTGGTGCAAATTCTATGCCCGAATTCTGCGCGGGGAATTGTAGCCAGGGGCCCGGCCACTGGTCTATAACCGGACCCGGTGAAACGGGCATCACCGAAACAGGTGGTGCATCCGTCTTCGGCGCCGGGCCGGCGTCTCGGGTGGGCCAGGCTTCAAGGCAATACATCAGGCCTTTGATCCGGCGCCTTCGAGGCCATGTAGCGCACCACCGCTTCGGTGCGCGAGGTTACATGCAGCTTGGTAAAGACGTGTTTCAAATGGCTGCAAACGGTGTCCACGCTCAGCTCCAGTTTGCTCGCGATCAGCTTGTTCGAATAGCCCTGCGAGAGCAGCAGCAGAATCTGTTCTTCCCGCACGGAAAGGCGGGCCGATTCATCACGGGTTTGGGCTTTGCGCCGAAAAGATTCGATTACCCGGCGGGCAATCTGGCTGGTCATCGGCGCCCCGCCGCCCAACACGTCCAGCAAGGCCGTCCGCAAGTCCGCGGGCTTGGTGCGTTTGAGCAGGTAGCCATCCGCGCCGGCTTCGAGCGCCATGAACACCAATTCCTGGTCGTCCATTGCAGTGAGAATCACGATCTGGGTGTGGGGCAGCACCGCTTTCAATCGGACCGTGCATTCGATGCCGGACATGCGTGGCAGAAAGATGTCCATCAGCACCACGTCTGGTTGGGCCTCCGGGATGAGGCGCAGCGCTTCCTCGCCGGTTTTGCAGGAACAGACACAGACAAAATCCGGGAAGGAATTGATCAATTGCGCCCAGCTTTCGCGGACTTTGGGCTGATCTTCCACCAGCGCCACTTTGAGGGGCTTTTTCCGGGCCGGCTCCGTGGAAGTGCCGGAGGTGGATCGGGTTGGTTTGGGGTTTGGCGAGGTCATGAAATCAAGCGCCGGCGGGTGGGGTGGGTTGTTTCGGTAAGATGCTCCGCTTCGCTGGCCACTGCCAGTTCCGGATCCAGCTCCAGGTGCCCTGGCGTCGGCTTACCAGGGGGATGCCGAACTCCACACGGCACCCTTTTCCGGGCTGCGAGGTGACGAGGCAGCTTCCCCCTAGCTCACTCAGCCGCTGGGTAATATTGGACAATCCGTGCCGGCCGGACTTCACCTTCGTGATATCGAATCCCGAGCCGTTGTCCTGGACCACCACGATTAACCGCTGGGCCTTCCAGTAAATCGTCAGGCGCAACTCGGTGGCGCCGGAATGTTTGACGGCATTGTTCAGCGCTTCCTTTATGGCCATGAGCAGGCTGCGGCGCTGCGGCAGGTCAAAGGCCATCGACGAAATCTCCGGGTCCACCTCGAACAGGCATTGGATGGGGGTGGATTTTAAAAATTCCTGGGCATAACCGCAGACGTAGGAGGCAAAATCGCGCAAGGTGTCCCGCCGCGGATTCACCGCCCACAGGATTTCATCCATCGACGACAACAGGCCGCGGGCTTCCTCGCACATCCGGTCCAGTTGCACCCGCATTTTCGATTCCTCCGGCAAATCCTTTTGCGTGACCTCCCCCTGCAAAACCAACTGCGTCATGCGTGACCCGATGTCGTCATGGATATCGCGGGCGATGCGCGCCCGCTCCTGCTCGAGCAATTGCCGCTCTTTTTGGTGCAACGCCACCTGGGCCATCAGCCGCAGGCTGATGAAGATCACCAGCCCGCACACCGATAACAACGTGATCTGGAACCACCCGGTCTGCCAGAAGTAGACTCTGATCGGCTGCAGGGTGGGCATGACGTTCATGTTCTGCGGGTTCGTCCACCACGGCCCCCCTCCGAAGGGCGCGATAATGGTCGCCGCCGGCCAGGAATCCGGCGCTTCAGTGCGGGTCTTCCAGCCCCGGGACCCCTCGGGGACGATCCGCCAGGATGCATCCGATCGGATCTCGGTGATCCGACCACCCGCGAGGTGGAGGCGCAATCCGAGGAGCATGCCGGCGGCGCGGGATGAGTTGAAAGCTCTGACCGCCAGCACGTGCTTGCCGGGGGACATCAGTGGGGTCAGGTCGAAATCGAACAACTCGCGCCACTCGACGCCGCGGCCCAATTCCCGTCCGTCCAGGAAGAGCGTAAATTCGTTGTCCACCGTCACGAGGAGACGCGCCTTCAGGACCTTGTCCGTGGGCGCCAGTTCGAAGGCTCGCCAGAGCTGGCAATCCTGGCGGTCAAACGTCTCGGCGGCCCAAATCCAGGAACCGAGTGAATTGGTGGGGTTATCGTAAGCGTCGATCGGATCCTGCAGGGTCCGGGCCGTCCGGGCCGGGTCATCAGCGGCGGAGGTGTTAACGAGGAGCGCGGCGAGCAGGGCCAGCAAACCGCACCCCACGCCGGTGCTCCGGCAAATTGCCTTCCACCAGCGCAGCTCACCCGGATGTTTGAACAATCGGCTCACGTGGTGCTTTCGCCGCTTAGCACTATGGCCAGACCACAGGCTTACGCCAAGCCATCAATTCGGGCCGTGGTCGAGGGTTGCTCTCTGGGAGCGGGTGCGGGGAAGTGTTCCACCGAACCCGAAATTATGTCGGAGGAGGAAAAGGTGGGGACGAGGTGAGTGTGCCTGAGGGTTGATCGGAAAAGGCATGGTTGATCCCCACGGCAGGGCGGGGAGGGTGGACCACTGAATACTCGGAAAGAAAGCGGGAGGTAGGACGTGTTCTAGCGCGTCCGAAACTACATTGCGCCAGTTCGCTTAACCGCTGATCTTCGCTAATTGGACGCTAATGAAGAACCGGAGCGCGGACGTACGCGTCCGTTTACATCGTGCGGAGGACGGTTGCGGTTAACCCACGCGGCGTGGAGGCGAATCCGTGCGTGCGTCGGCCTCCTGTTCGTAACTACAAAAGCTAGCTTGGAAGCTCGCGTGAGCGGTGCCAATTAGAATTACCCAACCAAATCTTAATTGACGGCAAAACAGCATCGGCACAAACTTCCTGCGTGAGAACAAAGGGAAGGCAATATTGTAGCTTCGGCATTATCTCTTTGTCCCAACGAGGCTGTTCGGTGAAAACGCCATGAATGTCGTTCAGTTATATCTTTCCCCTTGGGGTCGTGTCCGCCGTCGCACCTACTGGCTGAACATGTTTCTCCCGGGGTTTGTCATCAGTTGGTCGCTAGCGTTTATCGAAGCGCGTGCCGAGTTGGGCGGCCTTCTGCTGGGTTGCTGGTATCTTCTTGTGATCTGGCCTGTGATCGCGATTACCATCAAGCGATGGCACGATAGGGACAAGGCGGGTTGGTGGCTGCTCATCGCTCTCATTCCCTTTCTTGGCTGGGCTTGGAACCTAATCGAGTGTGGCATCCTTTCAGGGACAGCGGGAGCGAACAGGTTTGGACCTGATCCGAGAGGTGGCACCGAACAAGGCTCTCCACCGAATGGCGGCCCCGCCGCCTCTCTTGGTAATTCGGGTGTCATTGGGGGCCGCCATCGGTGATCGTTCGCCTTAGACGCCATGCAACCGATCACAGAGTCCGATGCGCAGCTCGTTGAGAAATCACGGCGGATTGTGGGTGCACAGGGCAAGATGCGGCTCGGGATGCTCCTTTATGCCGCGGTATTTCTCGGTCTATGCGGCTACTTCACCGTGGTTGGTATTCGAAAGATAGAGGGTCTGGATTCCGAGCAGTTAAAAAGTGGTTTCGTGTACGGGTTGGCACTGGCCGTTGTTTGGACGAGTTTCGGCGTTATGGGTGGTTTGTGCCTGGGCAAGTTTCTGGCGGGGTTCCGCGGAGATTTTCGGTTTCACGAGTTACTGATTCGTTATCACGATCGCCTGCGCGATTTGGGCCAGTTGCCTGAGGAGCGGTCCGGCGAACCCGGTCCCTCACAGGATGCGCCCAGCCGCGCCGGTGAATGAACGTTGAGCAAAGGTGCCACCATGCGAAATTCTATTTCAATGCGGCGCGGTTTGTGGGCAGTGCTCTACGCGTCGGGGCACGGCGTCGAGTGGTTTCGACTTTACGGGGCGGGAACACTGACGATCCTGAAGAACCGGCCCGGGCCGATTCCGGTATCGGTCTTCACCATGAACGTATCGGTGGCCTGAACCAACCCGCTGGGGTCGGCGATAAATGGCTGGCTCAGGTCAGGCGTCGATTCCAAACCATAATAGAAGCCGCGGACAGTGTTGAATCGCAACTCGCATTGGTTGGCGTTCATGGGGCGGATCGTTAGAGCTACCGGCATGCTCGCGATCGAGCCATCGAAGTATTTCCGCGCCAGCGTCCAGGCGCCGAGCCCCGCCTGGGAGCCGGTAATGCGCCCGGTCAGATCATCGGTGGAAACATGGATGCCACCCCAAAGGCGTGACAACCCGGCCTGATCGGCGGCGTCATAATAGGTGCCCCACTGCAACTGGACAGTCTGGCTTGGGCCTTGCTCGAAACTAAGAAAGGTATTGGCCGGGGCCGTGAAGGTGCCCAGGCCCCCGGGGAAAAAGGGCGAACCGGTAATCGCCGTCAGCACCTCAGCGGCGGAACGACTGAACGTGCTGTGGCCCGAGATGTAGCCCGGGAATGCCGGCGTCACAAACGTGGCTTTTTGGTAGGGATACCAATACGAAGGCAACATCCATTTGGCGCCACTGTGTTGGGACGCGGTGTTGGTGGGTTGGCCCGGCCAGGCATAAATGGCCACCAGGCCCGGGGGCAAACCCTGGTGCCTCCCGCCGGTGGACGTCGAGGCGACCGTGGTCAGTTCGATGAGGTTGGTGACGAGGGGCAGTCCGTTGGTGCTGTAGGAATAGCTGTTGGTGTCGGTCGATTCACCGCGTTGCCCCATGAAGCGGATCCATTCGATGGGCCGTCCGCCATCGTAAACGCGTTTGACCGACCACGCGGCGCAGGCGGCATCGTGCAGGGCGGCGTTCAAGGCGAAGTAAACTTTCACGTCCCACTCCAAATCATCGACGATCGGCCCGGCGCCGGCTATTCGTTTCACGGTGTTGGGATTATCCGCGACGCTGTTGGCAATAACGTTCCAGTGACCGGGAGGCGTCTCCGAGCTTGGGCCATCCGCCCAAAACTCGGCGAGGACGCGGGCAAAATCGCCGCGCTTCACGATATTGGGCGCATACGGCTGGCCGGTCACGGGATTGATCGTGTGCCCCGCGCCGTTGTTGGCGCCGAGGGAGTTATTGCCGAACGCGCCCGGCGAAATGTCGAGCGTCACGCCGTCGTCCGGATCGAGCTCGCTGCTGCGTCGAATCACCTCCACCACTTCGGCCCGGAACCGGGCGTCGCCCGAACCATTGAGTCGCGGCTGTGGACCCGGGTCGATCCAGGGCCGGTCGGCAGTGGCGCGGGACAAGGCAAACGGCCGGACCCCGAGCCACTGCGCGCCCAGGAATTTCTGAATCAGACTGGCGGGGAAACCGTTTTGATCGGCCGCATTGGTAATGGCCAGTGGCTGCCAGCGATTCACATCCAGGACGGTGGTGTTACCGGGAATCCCGGTGATCAACGCGAGGTTGGTTGAGACGTATCCGCCCTGGTTGGTGGGCCAATCAGCGTAGGCGTTGGCCTGGCGGGCGCCGTCGTTGAGAAAGTAGGCGGAGAGAGTGGTATAGACCCGGTTGCCAACTCCGGCGGGGGTCGTGGTGTCCAGGGAATAATTGTTGGTATCGTAGCCCAAAGCAGCCAGGTGCAGGTCGAGGAGGGCGAGCGTGTTGGAGGCGCTCCGGGAATAGGCGTAGCGCTCTTTTAACAAGCGGTAGGCGGCGAAGCTAATGGCTTCGCGCCGGGCGGCCGCCGGATCCGCGGCGGTGTGTTTCTCGTGAAACAAGTAGCCGACCGCCACTGGGTCATAAACCGCCCAGGCATCGTACATCGTGACCGAGAGACTGAACAGGTTGCGCGCCTGTACCGGAGGATTTGGGGTGTCGATGCGGATGGCGGCGAGGTTTTCCTCGTCCCATACTCTCGCGATGCTTTGGGCGCCAGAGGCCTGCTGGAAGAGTCCGGCAGCGACCCAGACGGCGAGCGAAATGCGCATGAGTCTCATAAATCCAACGGCGGGGTCATGCGGCTAAAGGAGTGTCGGCGGGCCGAGAAACCTGGTTCCCAGCCCGCCCAGGTTTGGGATTATTGCCGAACTCGATAGTATTTCCGGGGCGCGCCGGTGCCGGTCTGGTATGGGCTGGTGGCGCTCAGCAGATCGGTCCAGGTCGTCAAATCGTTCGACTCCTGCAAAACGCCGCCTCCCGTCCATTGAATGGTCAGCGTGGAGCCGGAGAGGGACGTGGTTAAGGTCGTCCGCAGTGGGACGGCACTTTCCGAGGCGATCTCGAATCCGTCGACGTCACCCGCGGTGACCGCGAAGCGAGAGAGGTAATCCAGGACCGGTCCGGACTCCTGGAGGATCAGGAGTTGATCGGCTAAGAACTGGATGCCGTTGATATTGATGCGGGTTGGCCAGGGCCAATTTCCGCGGAAACAAGGCAACCGGAGGGCATTGGGTCCGAGTTTGCCGAAACTGGTTGGCCACGCCGAAACAGTGGCGACCACACCGCTGTGGCCCGGGAAGGCGCCGAGCAGCGTGCCCTGGTTCCACACCTCGATTCGTTGCGTGGGCGAACCGTCGGGGTTCAAGTCGGCGGTGACTTCATACAACGGGTCGTTCGTTTGGAGGCAACGGATGTCAACATAACCGAGCGGGCGGTTGGTATTTCCACTCACGCTGCCCCAGGCGCTGAAGCGCAAGTGCGAGAGGGTAGGGGATTCGCGCAATCGCAACTTGTTGGTTTTGACCACCACGTCGCAACTCAAGGACGGGCCGAAATCGATGTTGACCCCGTCCTGGCCGCTGGAGCCGATGTTGCCAACGCTCAGCGCGCCGGTCGCGTCCACATAAACATCCGCCTGGCCGGTGGGGGTGTTGAGGAATCCCGAGAAGTTTACCGGGGCGTGAACCACGGTCTCACTGGAGATAGTGAACGACGGCACACCGCCCGCCGTAAGGTTCAAAGCCGAGAGATAATCCGCACCCGGCCCGGATTCCTGGAGCACCCGAATCTGATCGCCGACAAAATGGATGCCATCGACGAAGATATCGGTTCCGATCGCGAAATCACTCCAGAGACAGCCTTTGATCGGAGGACCAATATTGAGGCGCAGTTTGCCGCCGCCGATCGGGAGGGACGTTACGGACGCGACAGTGCCCGTATGCCCCGGGAATGCGGCCAGCATTTCGCCCTGGCCCCAAATCTCGATCCGTTGGGTGGGCGAGCCATCCGGGGAAAGGTCCGCGGTGACCTGGTATCCGTGAGCCGTGGCGGCGACGTGCGTTACGCGGAGCCAGCCCAGGGACTGGTTGGGCAGGCCATTGATGGAACCGATCGCGTTGAATTGGACGAAAGCTCCGAGTGGATCCTGGGCTGGGGTGGTGAAACTCACCCCCGCGCTCGCACCGTGCCACAAAGCGATCGACACGCCGTCCTGGCCGCTGGATCCGAGGTTGCCCACGACTAATTGGCCGGTGGTTGTATCCAGCATGGCCGTTCCCAGTGCGGTGTTGGTGTATCCGGAAAATACCACCGGCGCCTGGGTGGCCGACTCGGAGACGATTTCAAATCCGTCAATATTGGCCCCCGTCACGTTGAAGCTGGACAAGAAATCCAAAGTCGGCCCGGTTTCCTGGAGGATCAGGATCTGGTCGCCCACAAAGTGGATGCCGTTGACGAAGATGTCGGTGGGCCAGGGCCAGCCACCGCGATAGCAGGGGAGCCGCGTAGGGCTCACGCCGAGTTTACCAAAGCTCGTGGGCCATGAACCGACTGTTGCAACCGGCCCGGTGTGTCCGGGAAAGGCCGCCTGCAACTTGCCCTGGCTCCACACTTCGATCCGTTGGGTGGGCGAGCCTTCTGGGGTGAGGTCAGCGGTGACCTGGTAGGAGGACGGATTGGTGGCGACGCACGCAATATCCACATAGCCGAGGGAAGCATTGGGTTTGCCGCCCGACGAACCGGTGGCCGAGAAGCGCAGATGCGACAGCGTCGGCGATTCGCGGAGCCGCAGCTTGTTGGTTTTGACCACGACCTCGCAACTGAGTGCCTGGCCCAGGTTGATCGACACGCCGTCCTGGCCGCTGGAACCGATGTTGCCGACGGTGAGCGCGCCGGTGGCGTCGATGAACGCATCGCCCGTTCCGGTGGGGGTGTTGAGGAAGCCGTAGAACCTGACCGGCGCATGCTCGATGGTCTCGTTGTTGATGGTAAACGACGAGATACCACCCGCGGTCACATTGAGCGCCGAGAGGAAATCCGCTCCCGGCCCGCTTTCCTGCAGGACCCGAAGCTGGTCTCCAACGAAGTGGACGCCGTTGACAAACATGTCGGTCCCGACCGGGAAATCATCCCAGAGACAGCCTTTGATGGGCGGCCCGATGTTTAGCCGCAGTTTGCCGCCGCCGATGGGCATGGAGGATACCGTGCCGACCACGCCGCTATGGCCCGGGAACGCGGCCAGCAAAACGCCACCGCCCCACACTTCGACGCGTTGCGTGGGAGAACCATCGGGCGAGAGGTCCGCAGTGACCTGGTAACCACCCGGCGCGGTGCTGACGCGCGTGACGCGCAGCCAACCCAGCGGTTGGTTGGTTTGACCGTTGATCGAGCCGTCGGCGCTGAACTGGAGGAACGCTCCAATGGGCGGCAGGCCCAACGGATCCAGGCTGACCCCGGCACTGGCGGCATGGCCAAGCGATATGGCAACCCCGTCCTGACCGCTCGAGCCCAGGTTGTTGACGATCAACCGGACGGGTTTGTTGGTGGTGGTCGCCAGCGCGGCGCTGCCGAGCGGAGTATGCACCTGGCCGAGGAAGGTCACCGGCGCCGGAGTAATGCTCACGCCACGGATCCCGATGGCGGTAAGTCCCGCTGCCCGGAGACTCACACTCGAATGATAATCCACATGTCCGCCGGTGGTTTCCGCGAGGATCAACAATTCGTCGCCGATCAGGGTGACGCCGTTGATTTGAAACGAGGTGTTCGCGGCGTAACGACCCCGAATGCACTTGGTCTGACCAAACGTCTTGCCAACGCCTCTCGGCAGCGACGAGACATTACCGACCGGACCAGTATGACCCGGGAAGACGCCGACGTCCGCGCCGTTGTTACGGACGATCAGGAGTTGCGACGGCGAGTTGATGGCCGTGAAATCGGCAGTGATGGCGAGCGGCCAGGGCGACGCCGGGTCTATGACGGTGTATTGGACGTTGCCTAGCGGCTGGTTCGGGACGCCATTAAACGAGCCCACCACGTCGGCGCGCAAAGTCGCGCCCGCCGGCAACGGGCCCGGTATGGGATCGAGCGCCAAGGTGGTGTCGCCCGCAATCCCGACGTCGAAGCGCACGCCGTCGAGGCCGTTGGTGCCGAGGTCCGAGATCGTGAGCAATCCCGGGTCGGGTCGCAGCGAAGCGCCGCGCAGCACGGTGGCAGGGACGCGATTGGTGAAGACTTTGATCGCGGCGTCGGTGACCACGAGGTTCGTAATCCCTTGCGCGCGCAATTCGAGCGCGCGGATCGCCACGCCGGCGGTGGAAGCGTTGGGAATGACGCGCAGTTCATCCATGGTCACGCCGCCGCTTCCCGGCAGAGTGATCATAATCGGAGTCGGATTCCAAGTGATGATAAAGATCGGAGGTTCGTCGGTCAGGTAGTGAGTATCGAACATTGGCCTGGGATACCCGCCCGCCCCGAGGCGTGCGGCGGAACCGAGGCTGCCGCCGCTCTGGTTGGCCAGCCGGGCCACCGTTTTCCCCTGGAGTCGCGCCTCGATGGTGTAAGTGCTGTTGCTGAATCCGGGCAATTGCGTGGTATAAACCCAGTTGGATCCGACGGCCTGGGCCTGTAACACCGCCATGTCCCCGACATTGGTGCCTGCCGCGCCCACGTAGGCTGCCTGGAGCAGGGTGCCATCCGGGAGCGCCGGGCGTGAATCGATGACTTCGAAGGAGGCGTCGAACGCCGTAGCGCCGCCAAAGGTCGCCCGCACTCCCTGAGGGCCAGTCGGGGCCAAACCGTCGGACGTCGGAGGCAGGCTAAGACCCACGCCGGCGGCATTAGCCGCGACATTGGCGTCGCCGATGTTATTGAATTCGAGGCCATGGAATCGGTCCCGTGCGGATTCCTGGGTAAGCACGATCTGGGGGATATTGCTGGCCTGGAGTCGCACGAACCATTCGGAAGGTGCAGCCGCATTCAGGTTGAAGCTGTCATCCCGGCGGATGACCAGGCGATCGCCAGTGACCGGATTGGGCAGCCCGGTGAGTTGAAATTGCACCTGTGGCAGAATACGCCCGCCCAACAACGCTTCCCAGGGTGGCAAGCCCGGTCCAAACCAAGTCAGGGTACACATCCCGAGTTCCGGATGGTAGTCCAGCGCCATGCCGTTGCCGCAAAACCCGACCGGGCTCGAGCCGTTTTGGCCGTGGACGGTGGCGACGAGATTCGAGCCGCTCCAGACTTCCACAGTGTGGGTATCCACGCCGGGATGCGTGACGGCGATCGAGTAGTTGCTCGGGGCAACTTTTTGAATGCGGGTCGTCATCAGTACTTGGGCGGGGATGCCATTGCTGAAGCCGAGCGTGGTCATATCGAGGTAAGCGTTGTTCGACAGCGTGGTGCCACCGGGATCGAGGTCGTCCCAGGCCAGATCCATCGCCCGGGTGGATCGCTTGGCCGGCGGCCATTTGATCTCGACGCCATCCTGTCCGCTTGAACCGAGGTTGCGCACTGGCAAACGCCGCGAGCTATTGTAGGAGTACTCGATTTTGGCAAAATTCAGCGAGTAACTGACCAATCCCCCTTTCCGGACCCCAATCGACTCGTTGTTGATCACCAGGTCCGGCCAGTTAGCCGCCTGCACGTTTACCTGGGAGAACGAACCGGCCTGGCGGAAATTCTCCGGCGTGACGACCAGCAGATCGCAGTCGATCTCGGGGCCGCCGTTTAAGGCCACCCGCGCGGAACCAAGGTGCCAATCCACCGTGAACACTGGGCCGTCGTCCCAGCCGGCTTCGAAGGAACTCGGTTTCCACCAGGGTTTGCGCCGAAGCACTCCGACATTGCCAGTCTGGTTGGAGACCTGCGCTACCAGGACGCCGTTGCTATAAGCTTGGACCGTCCTCGAGGCGACGCCAGGCAGCGGGAAGTCCGCCATGATCACCGGATCGCCGCTCGAGGCTTGCACGCGCAATTCACCGAGCGCCTGGTCAGTTTGGGTGCCCAGTGCGCCACGGGCGCGGAACCGCAAGAATGCCCCGGTTACCGGGACGTTGTTCGGGTTCGGATCATCGAAGAGCATGCGGAAGCCGGCGACATCCGGCAACGCCACCGCTATGCCGTCTTGTCCGCTGGAGCCAATATTGCTCACGGTGAGTTTACCGTCCGGAGTCGAGGTCAGGCTGGCACTGCCGAGGGCCTGCTGTGCCAGTTGATAGAACACCGTGTAATTGCCCGGAACGTAGCTCCAGGTATCGTCAAAGGCCCCATTCACATCGGCGCCGCCATACATCAGGAGCGTGCCGCTGGTCGAGTCCGAGGCCATGCTGTGGGACGCCCGGGGTGGGGGCGGGCCAATCGGGGTCTTGCGCCAGAATGTTCCATCCCACTCCCAGGTGTCGGACATCTCGACATTGGCGCTATTGACGCCGCCGAAAAGGACAACGTGTCCGCCCACATACGCCAACGTGTGATCCCGCCGGGGCATCGGGCCACTGGTGGAGGCGATCACCCAGTTGGTGCCATCCCACTCCCAGGTATCGCCGGTGTAGCCGGTTGAATCCTGGCCGCCAAATAGAACTACCCGGTCGCGAGCGGCATCGTAAGCCATGGCGTGACCGGCGCGGGCTGAGGGGCCAGCCACCGGCAGGCTTTTCCAGGAACTTCCGTTCCAGACCCAGGTATCACCCTGGAGGCCGCCCGCGCCGTAGCCGCCGAACAAGAGCGCCCGACTGCGGGCGGTTTCGCTGGCCATGGCCGGCAGTACACGCGCGGATGGCCCGCTATTCGCCGCCGCCTGCCAGGTTGAGCCGTCCCAGGTCCAGGTGTCTCCCAGTGAGGTTCCCAAGTTGTCTTGACCCCCGAAAATCAGCACATGATGGCCGGTGGCCCCGGACCAATAGGCTGAGGCGTGCACGAAGCGGGCGGAGGGATGGGCGACACCCGAGGCCACTTGTTGCCATAAATGGGCGGCGGAATTCCACTCCCAAGTCTCGTCCAGGCCCGCCAGGCCATCCAAAGTGCCACCGAACATCACCAGGCGACCCCGCGCAGGATCCTCTGCCAGTGGCGCATACGCCCGGGCCGATGGGGTGCCATTGGTCAACAGGGTCCAGGAAGACTGGGCCTGGGCCGGTGCTCCGCTGAATCCAAGCCAGACGACCAGTAACCCGGCGATCAGCCTAATTGGGGGATAGTGAGGTGCCGGAAGATTTCTTCCGCCGGCGGTATCACACTTTCGTAACCAGTTATTCACAGGGTTGTCGCACGGATCGCACTGTGTTGTTCTTTCCATATGCTTCTCTGAGTTGTTTTGGCGCGTAATCACCGGGTTAGCTGCGGATTGGGCCGACATGGCGCCGCTGCCGCATCCTCTGAACGACCCGGGACGAGCCAATGTAAATCAACAAGGTCAAAAGGTCAACTTCTTTATTGCATAGAAGAAGCTTATTTATAAATCCAATGATTAGTCACGCTTCCAGCGGCTGCGGCAAAAGTGTTCGTGGAGATGACTTGGCCATGGTGGTGCAGAATTCCGGCTAATGCCGCCGCCCGCGGACCGCCTAAATTCGCAGCGCTCGCGGTTCGCGGGCGGCTCCGAGGTGGTGAAGGGTGGTTCCGGGCAGGGGCACGGACTGGTACCGGAGCGTCACTTGACACGGCGGGAAGTTGACCTAGGGTAAAGGGTCACTTATCCAATTATGATACCCAAAGAGATCCGAATGGGGCAGGGATTGCCTTTTTTCACCCGCGCCGGTTGTATCCTCGTGGCCAGCCTTGGGTTGGTCAATGCACCGGCTGAACCGATCAAGTGGGGTTTAACCCTCGCTAACATTAACAATCCGATCACACCAATTGTCGTCACCAACGCTGACGGCTCGATCTCGATCACGGCAGGCGGAGGCGACACCTACGACCAACCGGTTGGCTCTTCGCCGTATTCCTTTACCTACGCCTACCAGCAGGTTACGGGCGATTTTGACATTTGCGTGCAGGTTTTGAATCTCACGGCCACCGACCCGGCGTTGCAGGACTCTCCCAAAGGCTCGCTCATGGTTCGCACCGGGTTGGGTGCAGCGGCCTACGATGTTCAGATCAACGCCTTGCCGCTGGCTCCCTCAGGACGGGATGGCCAGATCGAGAGCGTCGGCCTCCTGGACACGGCGATCGGCACAGATGACATGCCGGGTCGGATGCAGAAATACGGTGGCGATACCACTGAAGTCGGGTATTGCACGTATCCGGATGTCTGGCTGCGGTTGCAGCGCCAGGGGAATCGCATCACCTCCTACTTCAAGACCACGAACACGACGGACTTTCCGGCGGGTTGGGCCTCGAATCCCGGAAGCACGAACGGTTGGCAGATGCTGACCACCACCAAGACCGGCACCAACTTCCCGAAAACGGTTTATGTCGGGCTGAGCACCGTCGCACACAACTCCAATATTGCGGACGCGAGTCATACCGTCACGGCGACTTACGCCAATTACGGGCCGACCCCGACTCCGCCCAGCAATCCTTCGGTGAGTGGTGGCCCCGCGATTCCCGGCACCGGCCCGGGAGCGTTCCCGAACAAAAAAGTGTTGGCGGCCAATTTCGACGCTAGCGTCGCCGCGGATGGCATGGGCTATCCTCCGGATATCGTTCAGTCGATCCAGGGCGCTCCGGAGAAGATTATTTGGAACAGTGGCGGTTTCGGTGGTGTCGCCCGCGACATCATCGCGAACATCAGTGGCCAGACCCCCGGCGGGTTTGCTTTCGCGCGGTATCAGGCGGGAGCATTTGATTTCCTGCTGAGTCCTCGGGATCCGGTGGCCTCGGTGCAGCATTTGGGTCCTTATAGCAATCCGTTGCGCGAACGCTACTCGAGTGGCGGGACCAACGTCGCCGCCTCGCAAGCCTGGGCGCCGTCCCCGAATTATGGTTTTGTGTTCACAACCGTTCACAAGAACGGCCAGGCATGGAATGACACCTCTCCGTATTTCAACGCCGCCACCTACGTGCAACTGGACGGAGTAGCCACGGCTCAGGGGTACGACATGCTCGGCGGTCACTATCGCGGCGCGCAGTTCTATACGCGCACCACGAAACTGGTGACGGGTACGCCCACCGACCCTGCCAGCAACCTCGGCAACCTGCAGCGGTGCGCCATTCCGATCTCGGTCGGTTGGTTCCCGTACGACCAGGGATGGAAGGCCGGTTATTTTGACGCTCCAGACCAGGTGAACATCGGTGCGGCCCACTGGAAACGCGGTGACGGCTGGGGTTTGAACAGCGGCGCGGCGGTGGTTGGCCTGCCGCTTTTCGGCGGACAAGGCTACTATAACAGCCCGACCAACCTGCTCAACTGGGTGGACATCACCGGTGGCGGTAGCGTTTATACCGGCCTGGGGATTCTTAGCCTGCCGGGAGTCAATTCCCTCACTGACGGCATGTTGTTTACGATTGGTAACGATGAAAACAACAGCACGCGTGGTCCTTCCGCTAGCAACGCGGCCCTGACGGATGGTGCCGGCTGGTATGTCGCCGTCCGAGATATCGAGACCAGCAAAGCTGATCCGACCATCTACGCCACCGGCGGTGGCAGCGATGCCGGGGCCAGCTTCTCCTTCCTCTACATGCCGTACAACGCCGACAACCTGATCGGCGGACACATCGGGGCCAATGGGACCACCATCAAAGGCGCGGGCAACTTCACGGTGACGCACCTCGCAACCGGTCGGTATGCCGTCACGATTCCCGGCAAGACCGGGGCTGACGGCGTGCTGCTGCTGCAGAACACCGGTTACCTGGCCAATCAGCCGCCGGGCATGACCAATGTCGTCGACAACAGCTACCTCTCCTACGAGTTTGGCGGCACCAACACCCCGGCCAACGCCTTCATCGTCGAGTCGCGGTATGTGGACGCCAGTGGTGGTGGCGAGGGCGTGGTCAAGTTGCGCGACAGCCAATTCAACTTCTTCTTTGTGGACTTCCTGAATCCGGTGGCGCCTCCGGGCACAACTCCGCCGGTGCTCACGATCACCCGCAGCGGCAGCAACGTAGTGGTTTCCTGGACCAACGGCCCGGGCTTCAAACTGCAATCTGCTACGGTGGTTGGATCCAATGTTACCTGGAGCGACCTGGGCACGCAGAACCCGCAAACGATTCCGATCAGCGGCAACGCCAAGTTCTTCCGCGTGGTCAACCCGTGATCACGGGCTTTAACCTTCAGCGCGGGCGCGGAGTCAAACTTCGCGCCCGCGTTCGCTTTTTGGCAGGTGGTCGTTGCGGCCGATCAACCGCTATTTCTTTCCCGTCAGCTTCTTGAATTCCGCGTTCTGCTGCAGGGCGGCGAAGCTGGGATCATCCTTGGCTTTGAGCGCCAGGTTAGGGGCGCTGGGATTGAGTGCCTGGCGGTTGGCGCTTAATTCAAGGGATTGGCGAAGCGCCTGGAGGGACTCGGCGGTTTTGCCCAGCGCGGATTTGAGCGCCGCCAGGTCGTACCAGGCTTCCGGGGTGCCGGGAGCGACTTTCACAAGTTTCTCGAGCGTAATCTCCAGCCGCGGATAATTCATCAGGTTCGCGAACTGCCGCGCGATCTGGGTGATGGTGGCCGGGTCGACTTGAGGATGGTTCAGGATGCCGTCCAGCGTCTGGGTGGCGGGTTCATCCTGGTGGAGCGCGTGGTAACCTTCGGCCAGACCCAGTGCGGCGGACAGATTGGCAGGGTCGGCAGTGACCATGGCTTTAAGTTTATCGACTACCGCCTGTAATTTTGGCGGGTTATTAATGCTTGAATAGGCCTGGATCAAAGCACGCATGGCGCTGGCGTCGGCTTGAGGATGATTCAGAACCCGATCCAGGGTGATCAAAGCCGGTCCGGGTTGGCCGGCTTGCAGATAGGCGCCGGCCAGGTCAAAGACCGCTTGCAGGTTGGACGGATTAGCCTGGAGGGTTTGCTCCAGTTGCTGAAGATTCTGTTGGGCGGTGTGCCCGCCGGATTGTTGCTTCCATTTAGGGATGTTGGCGACGAGATCCATGACCTGGGCATTGAACGGATCCAATTTCTGGCAGGTCTGGGCGATGAGCAGGGCGTCGTCGAAGCGTTGCAGGCTGAACAGCAGGTTGATGTAGCGAAACACCGCTTCCGGGCTGTAGGGACAAAAGAGGAAAGCCTGCCGAAAAGCGAAGTCCGCCTCTTTGATCATGCGCTGCTGGGTGGCGGGGTTGCGATTGTTGGGATCAGAGATGCGCCAGGTATAGATGCCGCCGATGGAACTGCGCAACTTTGAAAAGGCTTTCTGGGCATCGTCGTCGCGGATGAATTTTCGGTCTCCGGTGAAGCCATTGAAGTCGCGGCGCAAATAGACCTTCTCGATCCAGGCGCACAGATCTTTCACCGGCGTTTCGTAAGTCAGCCAATTGCCGACGAGCCGTTCCGAATATTGGGACCAAAAATCGTGGTCGCGCTTGACGACCTCCTCCGAGAGTTCCGCGAGCGGCTGCCGATTGATTTTCATGATCACCCCGTGCGGCGTCAGGTGGGGGTACATCCAGTCGAGCGGCATGCTTTCCTCGACGAAGAATTCGTTCTTCGGATTGTGATCGAAGATGACCTTGGTGAGCAGCCCGTTGATGGACATCACCGCCACCTGGCCGGAGACCTGCACCCGGCCGTCCATGACCCGGACATCTTCGCCGGGCCTGATCTGTCGGGGTTCATTGGGGAACTGCATGTCATGCTGCAGGCGCTTTTGCGCATCGGCGAGGTACTCCTGGAAGCACACTTGGGAGTCCTCAGGCGTTGGAGTGTAGATCTCGCGGTCGGGATAAACGCCGCCGATGGTTTTGGCGATTTCCTTCGGGTACGCCGCCTCGAGCAGCAGCCGGTTCAGCCGGATGCGAGTATGGCTTTGCGGGTTTTCTTTAATGAAATCCGCCAGGTACTCCGAAATCGCCACCTGTTTGAATCGTTGCGCGTCGTAGAGCGGATCGGTCTTGGACAGTTCCTTGATTTCGCCGGCGAGTTTCTCCTGTTGGCGGCGGAGTCGATCGGAAGGCGTGCCATAGGCCAGTTGCTGGTCCACCTGTTCCTCGTCCTTTTGCAGCGCGGTGAGCTTTTCTTTGAGTAACAGTTCTTGCTCGATAATGCGGTTAAGCTCTTTCGCCAAGACGGGGCCCAGAGTTTTGGTCGCTGCGTTCGCGCTCAGCAGTTGTTGCGTCGCCGGGCTCAGGTGGTCATAGAGATATTTTGAAACCGGATCCTGCGCGGGACCGGGCCGCAGCTTTACCGCAAAACCCGGCAGATCCAGAAAGTCTTTCTCCGTAAACCAGGAGGTGTAGGTGCGTCGGCGTTTCTCGACTTTGGTGCCCAGGTCGGTGAAGAACCGGTCCAGGGGCCCCACCGCGCGTGCCAGCAAATTCGTCTGGTAATCTTTGTCCTTTAACACGGTGCGGAAAAACTCGCGGAAGAACGGCGGATCGATCTGCGCGCTGCGGTTGTAATGCGAGCGGATGAAGCAAAGGTAAGTCCCGTCGGCGAGCGCGTTTTGTGTGATGATATAAACGTCGCGGCGGTCGAACTTCTGGTCCTGCACGGGCTGGCAGTCGTGGGGGGTGAAACTCTCGACATAAACCATATACTCCGGGCAAAACCGACCGGGGTCAGTGCCGCCGAAGAGGATCGCGTCCTTGGTCATCTCCGGGTAAAGCGGCTTGCCATCCGCGCCTTTGAATGGAGGGGTGAACATGTCATGCCCAAACCAGTAGCCGAACCAGTGACCGCGCTGTTCGCTGTCGAACCAGTGGTCCAGGGCGGAGTAAAGGGGCATGGCGGTGAACAGGCCGAGGGCGACGAATAAGGGTCCGCGCTGGCGGTAGAGGACCAGCGCCACGACAAACGCCAACGCGATCGCCACCAGGAGCAGGTTCGCAAAGACCGGGAGGCCATAGTGGTTTTTGACAAAGGCTTGTCCCATCCAATAGGTCCATTCCTGCAAGGGCATCTGGCCGGCTCGGCCGAAGTAGGCTTTGGCGGTCCCATCGTAGAGACTGTAAATCGCCAGCACGACGGCGATGATGCCGCCGCCCAGACCCCAAATGCGGAACCGCTGGTAGTTGGTGGCGAGGAAGGCGGCGGTCAGGGCCAGCCCGTAACCGATGAAGCAAGCTACCAAGATGTGCGAGGAAGTCAGAAAGACCCGGATCAAATCGGCCGAGCCACGGTCCGGCGTGGGGTTGAGCAGGATCATGAGCAGGACGCCGATGCACAGATACATAGCCGTCAGACTCACCATCCAGGCCTGCTCGCGCTTTTGCATCTTGAAGAAGAAGACAAAGGGCACGAGCGCGACGAGCATGTATACCAGGGTGAACTCGGCCGCCACGCCGTCGATCAACATCCAGAGCTGGCCCATGAACCGGCCGGGGTCGCTCAGGACATTGGTCGGGTTTGGCTGTTCGTATTGACCGCGAGTCAGGGCGTGGAAGAAGCCTTCGACCGTGCGCGGGTAGCCCCACTGCATCGGGGGAATGGTCATGCCCGAGATCGGCATGTAGAAGTAGAATGACACCCCGACGAAGAACAGGATGAACATGATGATGACCGGCAGCCAGCCTTTGAGGATGTCTTTGTGGCGCGTGGTTAGCCAAAGCGCCGCCACGAACGAGGCGATGCCGACCAGGTTGAACACCACGAACATGCCCGGCTTGGAGATGTTGGCGAACAAATGCTGGCCGGTGATGGAATACACCAGCATGTAGGCGGCATAGACGGCGAAATTGCCCCAAAATGCATTGCGACCCAGGCGCGGGTTGCCGACCGCGATGGCGACTTCGAGGCCAATGGCGGCGGTGACGAGGCTTTGATGAATGGTGATGCACACTCCGAACAGGAGCGCCGCAAGGTAAGCGTAGCGCAACTGGTGCGGCGCATAGAGCCAGCGGAGCAGGCAGACCAGCAGCAACATGAACCACGGCAAACTGAATACCGCGACGCGATTGACAACGACGGACTCGCTCCAGATGAAACCGTCCAAACCGAGCAGCATTCCCGCCACGAAACCCGAGATCAGGCAGATGGCGTTTTCCCACTTTCCGGTCATGTTTTTGAGTTCCTCGATGCTCTCCATGAAGAGGCTGCTGCCCCGGGAGACGACAAAGGCCAGCAACCCACACGCCAGCGCACTCGAAGTGGCCATGCCGACGGCGACGCGCCAGGCGATCGGCCCAATGGGCAGCAGTACGGTCCAGAGCCAGGTGTAGAGCGTCCACACCGGGTAACCGGGCGGGTGCGGGATGCCGGCGTAATAGGACGCCGTCACCAGTTCGCCGGAATCTTCCAGGGTCAACTCTGGGGCGAGCGTGAGGAAGTATACCAGCCAGACCATCGCGAAGGTCAGGCCGAACGCCAGCCAGTCAATTTTGCGGAACAGGGGCGCCACCGGGCCCAGTGCAGGCTCGGGGGCTGCCGGCTTCGGGGCCGGGTTGCGTTCAACTGCGGAACTCTTTGACTTTGCCATAACTAGGACTGAATAGAGCTATATCACTCTGTCGATTAACCGTTTCTGGAGTCGCTTCGGGCAGTGCAGGCTTCCCAGCCCGATATTCCCGTCGATGCACGCGCAACGTCACACGATAGACACCATACCCGGTTGGATTTGTTCAACACCAGACAACAATTCTCAGAAACTTGCCGGTCATGGCCCTTGTCCACATAAGTTTTGATTTCGGGGTCCCGCGGGCGTAAGTTACACGAATCACAAGCCGCTCGCTAATGTTTCGTAGCGGGTGGACGAATGTCGGCGCTTCCCGGCGTCATCCGCGCCGGGTGTAGCACCAATGCAGGCATGATGAAATGTCCGACTAACGCCATAATTCAACCCCAAATAGGAGTGGAAAGAAACCGGTTATGAAATCCATGATTCTGAAGCTTATCGCGGTGACGGTGTTTGGGTGCGGCTTTTGCGTCGGGTCACTCCACGCGGCAACGCTGCCAACCCAGGGGGCTGGTTCGGCGGTCGTCGTCGTTGATCGCTCCGCCACTTTTGACACTCTGACCGTCAACCACGTGGTTGATCTGGGCCATTACTCCGAAGGCGGCTTGTTCATCACGACGGGAGCCACCAGTTGGGCGGACGATGCTAATACCGCCGCCAAGCTCGACCCATTCCACGGGTCCAGTCCTCCCGACCACGGCTTCTTTTGCGTGTCCTGGGAAAACCTCGAATGGACCAGTGTGCTCACCACCGACCGGGCGGTGATTCACGGCGTGGAATTCATGTATGGCAATGGTTGGACGACGGGGGATATCTATGGGCAGTATCCATGGGGCAATCACGACGCCGTGCTGGAGTGGGAGACCTGGCGCGACGGCACCAATGTGTCGTCCGGCGCGGTTGGGCCAGCGCCGATGCTGGAGATGGGAACGATTGTGGGGTTTTACGATCCGTCAGGTTTTGATGAACTCCTAATGCGGGCTACCATCGCGCGCAGCGGCAATACCAATCTCAACGCGCTGGCCCTGGACAATCTCAATGTCATGTTGACCAATATCCCGCCCGCACCCGTGATTTACGGGGAGGACTTTGCCGTCAATCCAGCCAACGGCATCCCGTCGCTCACGGTTTGGGACACGATCGCTGGATGCCAATACCGCTTGGTTTATAGCCAGTCTCTGGACGTTCCATTATGGACACCAGTCGACCCTGCCGGTTGGACACCTGGGGGAGGTCAAATCAGCCTTACGGACCCAACCGCGATCGGGCAAGCGCGCCGTTATTACCGCGTGGAAGTAAGGTGAACGGTCTCAAAATGTTCTTCCGCCGACCACTTTTAGGTCGCCGAAAGGCGCCCGGCTTCAATCCCTTGGTGATTATTAACAGCAAAGCCACAGTCATGGCTTGCGGACGTGGCTTGCGCTAACCCATGCACTTCTATAGTAACGGGCTGGAAATTGACCGCGACACGGGCGGGTTCGATCTCCTGGCGTCATCAAGCGGCCATGCAATGTCATGAAACATACTTTGATCATTAAGCTCCAGTCCCTGCTGGTTTGCGGTTTGGCTTTGATCCTGTTTTCCACCTCCGCAGGGCATGCGGCGGAGGAGCAAGACGCGGCGCTCGCGGCTTTCTTTCGGGCTGATCTTGAGGCGCAATTCCAGCTCCATCCCTACATGGCCACGGAATTAGGCGACCATCGCTTCGATGATCGGTTGGATGATGTTTCTCCCGCCGCCCGGTCCCGGTGGAAAGAGCAAACCCAAGGGAGCCTGGCCGAGTTGCCCCGGCGAGTGGACTACCAGAAACTCAGCCGCGCCGGCCAGATCGACTATGAAATCCTGCAAAAGAACCTGCGCACCTCGCTCTGGCTGACCGAGAATTTCGATGCGTATGCGACCGATCCGCGCAGCTACAGCGGGCTCATCAGCGGTTCGATCTTCAGCCTGCTGACGCAGTCGACCCTGCCGGGCGAGACCAACCTGGAGCATGCGATTGCGCGAATTCGCGAGGTGCCAAAGGTCATCGCGGCGGCGCGCGCGAGCCTGCAAAATCCGCCGCGGGTTTATGTCGAGACCGCGATTCAACAGAATCGAGGCGCCATTCGTTTCTATGAAACCGAAGTATTCGAGTTGGCCGGGAAGAGCCGGCAACGCCCGGCGCTGAAGGCGGCCGTCGATACGTTGCTGCCCACGCTGCGGGCTTATCAGGATTTTCTCGAACACGACTTGTTGCCACGCGCGAACGGCGAGTGGCGCATCGGTCGGGACAAATTCTACAAGAAGTTTGAACTCGAGACCGACGCCGGAATTACCGAGGACCAGAATTATGCGGACGCGCAGGCGGAGTTCGACCGGGTTCGGAATGATATGTATGTCATCGCGCGCCAGGCCTGGAGCCGGTATTTCCCCGGCGAGTTGTTGCCGCCTGATGATGCTGAAGGCCGCCGGCAGGCAATTGAGCGCGTGACGCAGCGGATCGCGCAGGACCATGGCCGTCCGGAGCACCTGGTGCGTGACGCCCGCGCCACAGTGGCCAACATCAAGCGGTTCATCCATGCGGCCGACGTACTCGCATTGCCCGACCCGGATCGTTGCCGCGTGATTGAGATGCCGGAATTTCAACGCGGAAATTCCATTGCCTATATGGCCTCCCCGCCGCCGCTGGACACCAACGCCGCCGGTCATTACGCCATCAGCCCGCCGCCGTCCTCGTGGGACGCCGCCAAGGTTCGCAGCTACCTTGAGGAATACAATGAGCACATGCTGCAAATTCTGACCATTCACGAAGCTTTTCCCGGGCATTACGTGCAGATGGAGTATGCGAACCGGAACCCCTCGCTGATCCGAAAGGTGCTTGCCTCCGGGGTCTTTGTGGAAGGCTGGGCCGTTTACACCGAGCAAACGATGCTGGACCGCGGTTATGGTGCCGGGGATTTGGCACTCCGCTTAAGCCAGCTCAAGTTCTACCTGCGCGCCGTTGCCAATAAAATCCTCGATCATCGGATGCACTGCGAACAAATGACCGATGAGCAGGCGATGGATTTGCTCGTGAACCAATCGTTTCAGTCTGAAGGGGAAGCACGGCTCAAAGTGATCCGCAGCAAACAAAGTTCCGTGCAACTCTCGACCTATTTTACCGGGCGCATCGCGCATTACCGGTTGCGGCAGCAAATCCAACGAGAGCTCGGGGATAAGTTTAACCTGGCCCAATACCACGAAGCGGTGCTCGCCAACGGATCCCTGCCGGTGAAATACCTGCCCGAACTGGTCCGGGCCAAACTCGGGTTGCCGGCGAAACCTGAGGGCAAATAGTGCAGAGAACCATCGAGTGCGCGGGTCGGCTCCAATTGGCTGAAGCGTAGCCTGTCCTGACATGAAACGATTTCGATACCTGTCTATCTTTACGACCCTGGCCCTATGGGCGGCGATCGATTTAATTGCGGCCGACACAAACCAGCCGGCCCCGGCCGCATTGCCGCCTCAACCCTGGCACCTGGCGGATATCTGGTGGACCTTTGAGAATCCAACGCCGCATTTTGAATCGCTCGATCTGGATGTGACCATCGACCGCGACGTGGGCACCAATGTTAATCTTTACGTCGCTCCGTGCGGGTTGGGGGAGTTGAGCGGGGTGAAGTTTTACGGCGGCTTGCAGTCGAATTGTAACGGATGGGAATCGCGCACCAACGACACGCGGGTGCACCTGGGCAAGGGAGGAATTTTCTCGCGGTGGGGGAAGGGCAAGCTTTCGGTAAACCAGGCTCGAGGGGCGGACGACTCGCATTACGAGGCGGCGGGGTATGAGGGTGATTTCGTGAGTGTGCGGCGATCGTTCGCCTGGACCAAAGGCACCTACACCTATAGTTTGCGGGCTTGCGACACCGAGACGGTTAATGGACAAGACTACACTTGGGTAAGTTGCTTCGTGACGGCTCATGACACGGGAGTCAGCCGCTACCTCGGCAGTCTGCGGTTCGAGGGCAAAGACCTGACGTATTGGGAGCGGCACGCGGCGTTCGTGGAAGTTTATTCAACTGAGAAGATTCGCCGGAGCGAGGTTCCAGAGGTGAAAGTCACATTTGGATATCCCCGGGTGAATGGCCAGGCGCCGGCCTTGAAATCCGCCCGGGTGGTTCATCCGGGGCCCGGCGAGCGTTCCGGTTCGCCGGACTGTGCCACAGCCGTGGCCGATGGGGCGAACGTGGTCGTTAACGTGGGGCCAATCTTCGATCGCGCCCCCAGCGAACGCAAACACTCACTGGACCTCAAAATGCCGGCGCGCACGGAACTTCGATGAAGGTGCCGGGCGACCCAGTTTTGACCACGCGACCACGGACGCCCGCCCGGGGTGAGCACCAGGTGTTAGAAGGAGGGTCTGAAATATGAAGTGGCGGCTGTGGCTCGTTTCGCTGGTTTTTTCACTGGCCTTTCAATGTTCCACACTTGGGACCGACCGAGTAAGTCTGGCCGGCGAATGGCGGTTGCGCCTTGATGCGGCAGACGAGGGGATGCGTGCAAATTGGCCGTCGGCGCCGATGGAGGGCAACGACCGAATTCTGCTTCCGAACACCACCGATCTCGCGGGCTTCGGGGCCGCACTCGACACGAACACCATGCGGCATGCGAGTCCGTTTCCGGTGACCACGCGTTTTCCCGGTGTGAAGGAACCCGAGCGGGCGGATGAACACGGCTACCTGGTTCGCCGTTGGTTATTCGTCGGACCCGCCTGGTACGAGCGGGAGTTCGAGATTCCGGAATCATGGAAGGGTCGCGAGCTGACATTACGTATCGAGCGGGCGATGTGGCAGACGGATGTCTGGGTGGACGGACGGCACTTGAACTCGAGCGACAGCCTGGTAGCGGAGCACCGTCACGATCTGGGCCGGCTTCCGCCCGGACGACACCGTTTGAGTGTCCGGGTGGATAACCGGATGATCCATAATATTTCAACTGTTACCCACGCGTATGGGCCCGAGACGCAATCGCGCTGGAACGGGTTGGTGGGCAACCTCACGCTGGAAGCGGCTGCGCCGGTCTCGATTCGAGCGCTGGCGGCCTTCCCTGCGGCGGACCGGCGGTCGGTACGAGTGGTGGTGCGATATGCCAATTCAGAAGCAAGTTCCGCGTCCGCTACGATGAAAATTCAGGTGCTCTCCGAAGATGGGACCAGGGAGTTTGCAGGCACCAGTGCAAGCGTCCTGTGCCCGCCTGGATCCGGCACCAATGGACTGACCGTAAAGCTGACAGAGCCTGCCCGAGCCTGGGATGAGTTTGATCCGATCCGCTATCGTTTGAAGGCGTCACTGGAAACTGCGGGTCGTCCGAGTGACGAGTCCACAGTCAGCTTCGGCTTTCGTGACGTGGTGCGAGTGGGCAAGGAGCTTCGATTGAATGGTCGGCGAATCTTCCTGCGAGGCACATTGGATTGTGCGGTGTATCCGAAGACGGGCCACCCTCCGATGACGGTGCCGGAGTGGGAGCGGGTGCTGGGAGTGGTCAAAGAATATGGATTTAACCACGTGCGTTTTCACACATGGTGCCCGCCGGAGGCGGCTTTTGAGGCAGCCGACCGGCTTGGGGTGTACCTCGCACCGGAAGCCCCGGCATGGGTGGACGACTGGGGGACGGCTACGGTCACCAAGCCGCCCGCAATTGGTCGCGATCCCCAGATCACCGCTTACCTGCGGGCGGAGCTACAGCGGATGTCTGAGGCCTATGGTAATCACCCTTCCTTTTTGCTCTGCGCGATCGGCAACGAGTTCGGGATGCAGAGTACCGATTGGGATACGGTCAATTCCATGGTCGAAAAAATAAAAACTCGCGACCCCCGGCGGCTCTATACCGGCTGCGGCGCGAGGAAACATCTGTCGGCCGACGATTATTGGTTCACCCACAATAGCGGAGCCAGCACCCGCGGAGTGGGGCCGGCGCACACCGATTGGGATTTTGCCAAAGCCGTTGACGCCTCGCCAGTGCCGGTCATCGCCCATGAAACCGGGCAGCGGCCGGTTTTTCCCGATTACGAGGTGTTGCTGCCAAAGTTCACAGGGCCTTTGTTGCCGTTGAATCTGGAGCGCTATCGCCGGGCGTTGCATGCCAATGGAGTGAGCGATCAGTTGAGGGATTTCGTACGAGCCTCGGCACGGTTTCAGTTCACTCAATACAAAGCTGAGCACGAGGCCATGCTGCGCACGCGCGGTTATGCGGGCTACCAGTTGCTCATGCTGAATGACTTCACCGGGCAGAGCGAGGCCTTGGTTGGCCTGCTGGACCCGTTCTGGGAATCCAAGGGCATCATCAGCGCCGCCCAGGTACGCACCTGGAACGCGCCGACCGTGGTGCTGGCCCGTTTTTCGAAATTCATGTGGACCGCGGACGAGACCTTTCAGGCCAAATTGGAAGTTGCCCACTTCGGTGCGCGTGATCTGCCGCCGGGTCCGGTGGAGTGGAGCCTGAGCACCAGCGCGGGAGAGGTGATCGCGAGTGGTCATCCGAGCGCAGGCGCAATTGCTACCGGTGGCGTGTCAGATTTAGGCGCGATTACGGCTTCGCTTGAGAAAATCCATCAAGCGACATCGCTGATGTTAATCGTGCGGTTTGCGGGGGTGGAGAATCGCTGGCCGCTCTGGGTGTATCCCCCTGTGGTGGAGGAACCGGAGCCGCGCGGAGTCCTGGTGACGCGCCAGTTCGAAGAGGCGGCACTGCAGGCGCTTAAGGACGGAGGGAAAGTGCTGTTCCTGGCGAACGGTCTTAAGAACGCCCACGCTGCGCGCACTGGATTCGAGTCGGTCTATTGGTCGGCGGGTTGGTGGGGTGACAAGTTCTCGTCGCTCGGCCTGTTGAGCGATCCCCGGCATCCGGCGTTGGCACTGTTTCCGAACGATGGTGTAAGTGACTGGCAATTGCGCGAGTTGTGTGCCGGAGCCACCACATTTGATCTCGAAGGCGCACCGGCGGGATACCGCCCGATCATTCAAGCGGTGCCGGATTTTCATTACAACTCACTCTTGGGCCAGGTTTTTGAAGCCCGGGTTGGTAAAGGTTCGCTGCTGGTCTGTGGGTATGACCTCGATACGAACCTGGGCGGCCGGCCCGCAGCACGACAATTTCGGCGCAGCCTCTTCCGCTACGTCGGTAGCGACGCCTTTGCGCCGAAGGCGGAGTTGACGGTGCCATGGTTGGAAAGTCGGTGCGGCGTGGCCGGCTTGCGCCGGTTAGGGGCGAAAGTCTTGCGGGTGAGCAGCGAAGACCGCGCCAACGGCAACCTGGCAGCCAATGCGCTCGACGGTGAGCCGGCTACCTTTTGGCATACCCGCTGGCAGCCGCAAAGTGACCCCATGCCGCATGAATTGGTGATCGACCTGGGCCGTGAGCTGACCTTGCGCGGGATAACGTATTTGCCGCGGCAGGACCAAGCCAACGGTCGTCTGGCGCATGCGGAAGTTTATGGTGCTCGACAGGATGCTGAATGGGGTGAGCCATTGGCGGAAATCCAGGGGCAGGATGACGGCAAGCTGGAAACGGTTTTGTTTCACCAGCCCGCAAGGGTTCGCTTTCTACGAATTGTCGTGAAGTCGGCAGCCAGGGGCGAAGCTTTTGCCTCGATCGCGGAATTGGACATCATCCCCGCGGAACTGTCCAAGTAAAACCGCAGCGCCGTTTCAATGCGCGTCCGGCATCAACCGGCTTCACCTTTTTGTTGGTGGCGGAAGTGGGCCGGCGTATCGCCGATCAGCCGCTTGAAGACGCGCGTGAGGTAATGTCGGTTTGGGAACCCGCTCTTCTCGGCAATCATTTCGATGCTTTCATCCGTATGGGCCAGCATCTCGGCGGCCTGGCGCATCCGCATTTGAGTCACGTAATGGCCGGGGGTGGTTCCCTGGTGGCGTTTGAAGGCCTTCCCAAAGCCGCGCGGGCTCAGGCCAGCCATCCGGGCGAGTTCACCCAGGTTTAAGGGCCGCGCAGGCTGCGCTTCCATGTAACGGATCGTTCGGGAGAGCGCTTCCGTGGGAACGTCGGTTTGCCAATGAATTTCCGGGTGGAGGAGGACCAGGTGGAGGAGCGCCAGGCTCAAGTGCAGTACCTGACGGCGGTTGCCGGTCCCAATCCCGGAGAATTGACGCGCCAATTCCCGCAACAACTGCCGTTCCGTGGCCGTGGGTCGAAGCACGATCGGAATGGACTGGCGCGGATCCAGGCGCAACGACACCTGAAAAGTCATCCAGGTGTGCGGTACCGGTTCGTGCCCGGCGGAATGGAATAGCTGACGGTCGGGAATCAAGACCAGGTGTTCGGGGCCGAGGTCGAATTCGGCGTCTGCGAACACCACCTTATGGCCGCGTCGGGCATTAAAATAGAGCCGCCAGAACGGACTGAAGTGGTTGGGGAAGTTCCACCAATCATTCCGGGGCAGGTAGCCGGTCTCATGCAACAGCACGCCGGACTGATCGGCCGGCATGCCCGGCGGCAAGAACTCCATGCCCACGCCGGAAAACGGGCTGGTGTAACAGCCACGGTTGCGTCTGCGAAGTGCCGTGGAGGACATAAAATCGGACTCTAATAGACAAAGACCGGCGTCGCGCCGCCAGCTCTATTTTTACCATGCAACTTTCGCTTCGCCATCTTCTCTGCGGGCCATGCTCGGAATGGAAGCGAATTCTGCACATAACCCCGTGGACCAAGCGATCAGCCAATCAGCCAATCCATATGGGCCTCGGCTTTCCCGGTGGGAATAAGTTAAATTTCCCAGTCAGGCTCATTCAGGGCTGCGGCCTGTGGCCCGGCTCGTACGCGGGTGCCGCGGGAGCAGTGCCGCGGAGGACACAAAAAGAGGTTAAAATAGACAAAGACAGCCGGCTTGGAATTGCGCATAATATGGCTATGAAATCTCCCAACCGAACGGGTCGCACTGGTTTTTCCCGGTCCCGTGGTTTCACGCTGATAGAATTGCTCGTGGTTATCGCCATTATTGCCATCCTGGCCGCCATGCTCCTGCCGGCGCTTTCGCGGGCCAAATCCAAGGCATTCGCGGTCAACTGCATTTCGAACGGCAAACAACTGATGACGGCCTACATTATGTATGCCGGCGACAATCGCGGTGTGTTGCTACCCACTCGCTATATCGGCGCCACCGGCCAAATGGATCTTTATGCCGGCGGTTACTGGAATGGCCCCAGCCCGGATATCAATTCGGGGATGACGGTCGTTCAGGCCAAGGCGGCGGTCGAAAAGGGAATTGTCGCCTCCCCGCTCTATGCCTACTGCAGGAATATCGATGTCTGGCATTGCGCCGGCGATATGCGGACCAAAAACCGCAAACCGGGTTACGGCTGGGCTTTCGACAGCTATTCCAAATCCGACACCATTTCCGGCGGCGTCTGGTCCAGCTACAGTCAGCCCGGCCAAAAGCCGTACCTCAAGGAAGAGCAGATTCGAATGCCGACGCAGACGATGGTGTTCATCGAGGAGGCTGATCCACGGAGCTACAACAACGGCACATGGGCGCTGGACACCTCGCCGCCGGGTTGGGTTGATACCTTTGCCGTTTTCCACGGCGAGAGCAGCACGGTATCATTTTCCGACGGCCATGCCGAAAGCCATAAATGGCTGGAGGCGACCACGATCAAGGCCGCACGCGACTCAGCTAACGGCGTGAGCAGCTTTTTTTGGTCCGCCGGTTCTCCGCAGTCCAACCGGGATTTTCGCTGGGTGTTCGACCGCTACCAATTTCAAGGCTGGAAACCGCTTTGATCTAACCGGCGAGAGCGTCGTCATTCCGCGCTTCGCGATGATCAGGGGCCTCGGTCGCTCAGTCTGGAGCGCTTGACGCCCGCGCGCGGCTCAGGTAGCAGGGTTGGAATGTCTCCTAAGCTCCGGGTGCGCAGCCCGGGGTGGGGCTATCACTTAACATGAAAAAGAACATGAAGCGTTACCTAAGTCTCACCGCCGCCTTGACCACCGGCCTATGGCTGCAGGCTGCGGATGTCAGCACGGCACCACAACCCGCCTGGCCGCGCGTCGACCCGGCGGCGATCAAGAATTGGCAAGACAAACGTTTCGGTATGTTCATTCACTGGGGACCAGTGAGCCTGACCGCCCGTGAGATTGGTTGGTCGAGAGGAGCGGAAACCCCGATTGCGGTTTACGACAATCTTTATCGCCAGTTCAACCCGACGAACTTCAATGCCGACGAGTGGGTGGCGGTCGCGAAGAACGCCGGCATGAAGTACATCGTGCTGACGACAAAGCACCACGATGGCTTCTGCCTTTGGGACACGAAGCAGACCGACTTCAATATCATGAACAGCCCGTTCGGACGCGACGTCGTTAAGGAACTTTCCGGGGCCTGCAAGAAAGCGGGCATAAGCTTCGGTACGTATTATTCGACATGCGATTGGCATCATCCGGACTTTCCGCTCACCAGTCCTGGAGGCAACGTGAAACGGGAAAAGTACGATCTCGACGCCTACAACCGGTATTTGCTGGCGCAAATCAGTGAACTCATCACGAATTACGGGCCGCTGATCACGATTTGGAACGATGTGCCGCAGAGGTTCGAGGGCCGCGGCGCGAACACCATCAAGCTCGTGCGCCGGCTCCAGCCCGACATCACGATCAATAATCGCACCGGTGATGGTGGCGACTATGAAACGCCGGAACAACGGCTGGGCGGATTTAACCTGGAACGTCCGTGGGAATCGTGCATGACGATCTCCGCACACAATGCGTGGGCGTGGGGTGGTTCGGCGGACGGGGTGAAATCACTGGAAGCCTGCTTGCGCATGCTGATCAGCGGTGCCGGCGGCGATGGAAATGTATTGCTCAATGTGGGACCTCGTCCGGACGGCAAGATTGATCCGGAACAGTCCGGACGGCTGAAGGAGGTGGGGGATTGGCTCGCGAAGTACGGCGAGAGCATTTACGGCACGCGTGGCGGTCCGTTCAAACCTGGCAAGTGGGGCGCTTCGACGCGCAAGGGCAACCGGATTTATGTGCACGTTTACGAATTTGACGGTGACACGCTGGAATTACCGGCAATTCCCGCGAGGATCGTGGCCGTCCGCGCGCTAACCGGTGGCCAGGTTCGATTCCAGCAAACCGAAAGCGCCCTCAAGCTCACCATGCCGGCCGCAAGTCACGCGGCCTTGGATACGCTGATCGCGCTCGACCTGGACCAGTCGGCGATGAGCATACCCCCGCTGCGGCGGCACTCTCCGTCCGATTCCCTCGCGATTGGCGCCAAGGTGACCGCCTCGAACGTCTATCAGCATCAAACGGAATATGCGGCGGAAAAGGCGCTCGACGACGATTTGGAAACGCGTTGGGCGACCGATGGCGGTACGCGGCAAGCCTGGTTGGAAGTCGATCTCGGCAAATCCCAGACCTTCTCGAGAATCGCCGTGCATGAATGGGAAGGGGACAAAGACCGCATTCAGAAATTCGAAATCCAGATTCGCGACGGTGCAGATTGGAAAACGCTCCTCGCCGGTACCACGATGGGACCGAATTTCAAGCAATCGTTCCCACCCGTCACCGCTCGCTTCGTGCGGTTGAATATACTGGAAGCGAAAGACGGCCCGACGATTGACGAGCTTCAAATCTTCAAGTGAGGCTCGGTTGAGGACCATATTCTCACCGCCATTGATTCCTGGCCAGACTCCAGCATGATGAACACCGGCATGACTCAATTGGACTGGGGAATCATCTCCCTCTATCTGCTGGCGGTGGTGGGTTTGGGCGTTGCGGCCGGGTTCCTGCGGCGGAAAGGGGAGAGCGGCGGCGAAGGTGGGCATTATTTCCTGGCGGGTAACACGCTGACCTGGCCGGTCATTGGGTTGGCGATGTTCGCGGCCAACATCTCGACGGTGCACCTGGTCAGCCTCGCGGAGACGGCCTACAAGTTCGGCCTGGTATTTGGCAATTTCGAGTGGATGGCGGGTTTCACACTCATCCTGCTTTCGCTCTTCTTCGCGCCTCTGTATCTGCGGTCGAAAGTGGCCACCTTGCCGGATTTTCTGGAGCGCCGTTTTAATCGGTCCTGCCGGGATGTGTTGTCGGCGGTGTCGCTGTTTTCGGCGATTGTGATTCATATGGGCGTGGCTCTGTACACGGCGGCCTGGGTGTTGCGCGGTATCCTGGGGATGTTGCCGGGGGCCACGATTTTCGGCGTGGACGCCCTCCTGGTGTTCATCATTTTGCTCGGATTGCTGACCGGCGTTTACACGATGCTCGGCGGTTTGCTGGCGGTGGTTTGGACCGAAAGCGTGCAAACTGTCCTGCTGCTAGTCGGTGCGGTCGTGATCACGGTGGTTGGCTATTTGAAAATTGGCGGTTGGAACGAACTAGCCCAAACTTTGGCCTCGCACTCGCATCCGCTGTCCGTAACGGATAGCAAGGTTACCTGGGGCACCGGCAACTTTCTGCACATGGCGCGCAGTTCCAGCGACCCCTCCGGCCTGGCCTGGTATTCCATTCTGCTTGGCTACCCGGTGCTGGGCATCTGGTACTGGTGCTGTGACCAGACCATTGTGCAACGGGTGCTGGCGGCCAGGGACGAAAAGCATGCCCGGCTCGGCCCGTTGTTCTGTGCTTTCCTGAAGATCTGGCCGGTGTTCTTTTTCGTATTGCCCGGAGTGATTTGTGTGGCGCTGGTGCAGCGCCAGGCGTTTGGCGGCGAGGCCCCGTTGACGGCGGCCGACACCTACACCTTTCTGATCACGCACCTGCTTCCAACGGGGCTTAAAGGACTGGTCGCGGCCGCGATGCTGGCCGCCGCCATGCAGACCTGCTCCGCCGCCCTTAATTCGACCGCCACCCTGGTGGCTTACGATTTGTTCAAGCGCCATCAACCGGAGATTAGCGATCACCAGTTGGTGACCATTGGCAAAGTGACCACCGTGGTGGGCACCATCCTGGCCATAGTCGCCTCCCCGCTCTTCGGCCACTACACCACGATCTTTGAAGGCATCAACAAACTCATTTCGTACGTTGCTCCGCCCATCACTGCAGTCTTCCTGCTGGGCGTTTTTTGGGAGCGGGCCTCGGGGAAAGCCGCGTTTATCACTTTGGTGGGAGGAATGGGACTGGGCTTCGGCGCCTTTTATCTCGACTGGAATAATATCTACCGCGGCGACTTCATGCTGATCGCGTTCGGGTTGCTGATCGCCTGCGTGGTGATAATGGTGGCGGCCACATTCCTGTTTCCCGAACCGCTCAAAGCCGAGGCCCGCGCACTCATCTGGAACGATTGGCGCGAGCCATTACGCGGTAATGCGGGCGGGCGCGGCCTGGGGAATTACCGGCTCGCGACGGTGGCTGTGCTGCTGGTGTTTGCGGTGTTATATGTTGTTTTTCGATAACTGACTTTATGAAAACCATTCCCTGCTTCCTGCTCGCGTTGTTGCTGGCCGGTTGTGCCACGCGGACGGCACCGCAGCGATACGCCTGGGTCACCGGCCTGAAGCCCGAGAAAGCGGCTGTTTACCGGGACCTGCACGCCCACCCCTGGCCCGGCGTGAACAAGATGATCAAGGCCTGCCATATCCAGAATTTTTCAATCCATGAACGGGAAATCAACGGGCAACTCTATCTGTTCGCCTACCTGGAATACGTGGGGAAGGACTTCGACGCGGATATGAAACGAATGGCCGCCGACCCGGAGACCGTGCGTTGGTGGAAGGAGACTGATCCGTGCCAGTCACCGCTGCCTGATGCGGCAGCAAAAGGCAAAATCTGGTCCGACACGAAAGAAGTGTACTTTTTGAAATAGCCCCTTCGGGCGCTTGCGCCTCGGGCCTGTGAACATGAGCATGTTCAACACTGCGGGAAGAGTGGGCGAAATCGGTCGCAACGAAAGCGCCCGGCGCAAGCTCGAGCGCATGAACCTGGCGCTGCGCCACGAGGAACCGGATCGGGTGCCGATCAGCGATTTTTTCTGGGGCAGTTTTACTGAGCGTTGGCGCCGGGAACTGGGCCTCGGTGCCGGTGCCAGTCCCTATTATCATTACGACCTGGACTGGATTGTCACCGTGCCGAATATGGATCCGTGGATTCGCCCGTTCGAAACACTGTCAGAGACCAGTGAAGCCGTCGTGGTGAAGACCGGTTTTGGCGCGGTAATGCACAAGCATTTTGAGTTTCCCATGCCGGAAATGCACGCCTGGGAGACCGACACCTTTGAAAAGCTCGAGGCGGCGGAATTCGACGCCGCTCGTGATACCCGGAGGTTTTACGCCGCTGGCGACAATCAAATTGCCGGGGTAGGGGACGGGTTCCAGCGCCATTCACCCCCCTGGATTGAGACGGTCAAATCGTTGCGCCCGGATTTTCCGGTGTTTGGCAGCATCATCGAGGTTAGCGAATGTCTCACCCGCTTGGTTGGGCAGCAAAACATGTTGCTGTGGATGGCGCTGTATCCGGAGCGCATGGGGGAAGTGATTAATCGCCTGGGCGCATACTATCTGGACATGGCTCGGGCGGAGATTGAAGCCGGCGCCGGGTTGCTCGACGGATTCGTTATTTGGGGAGACGTCGCCTATAAGAAAGGCACCTTCATGTCGCCGGCCTATTGGCGCAAGTATTTCAAGCCCTGGGTCCGGCAAATGGTGGAGGCAGCGCATTCGGCCGGGTTGCCGGTGATTTACCACGGTTGCGGCAACGTCAAGGCGATCTTTGAAGATTACCTCGAGCTGCAAGTTGACGCCTATAATCCACTGGAAGTGAAGGCGGGCATGGACGCCGTAGAACTGCGCCGTCAATATAGTCATCGCATCGGTTTCTGCGGGAACAGCGACATCCAGGTCTGGGAAAGCGGTGACCGCCAGGCCATTCGCCGTGAGGTGCTGCGCAAGCTAAACGCCGCCAGGGGTGGTGGCTTTATCTTCCAATCCGATCATTCGGTCAGCAGCGCGGTGTCCGGCCAAACCTACGATTACATTGTGAAGCTCGTGCGTGAATACGGCCGATACCCAATCCGGTTACCAGAAGAATTCGAGGAGCAAGGAACGTGATCCCGCATCAACACCTTCGCAAAGCGCGGAACTTGCGCAAATCCTGGTGCCGGCAATTTTTCCTTGGAATCGGCAAGTGGAGGTTGTTACCCGGCCTATACTTGGCACGACCCATAATAACCCTTTGAAAACGGCACTCACGAAATGAACCACTTACTTAAGCACTGCCTCCTATTTAATGGTGCCGCCCTGGCCGTCTCCGTGGGTTTGATTGCGGCCACCGCGGCACCGGTCGATGGCTTCAACGTGGTTTGGGATTCGCCCAGTGTTAATCACCACGGATCGATGCCGCTCGGGAATGGCGATATCGCATTAAATGCCTGGATGACGGGCGATGGGGACCTGCATTTTTACATCAGCAAGACCGACGCCTGGGACGACAACGCCCGTCTCGTGAAGGTGGGCAAAGTGCGCGTCCATTTCGATCCGAACCCAGTAGCAGCGGGGGTGACGTTCCGGCAGGAACTCAAACTAAATCAAGGTTGTCTCGAGATTACCATGGGAGAAAGTGGTGCTGCGGTCCAATCCACAAACCGCACTCGGCGGTCAACCATTCGGCTCTTTGTCGATGCCAATCACCCGGTCATTTACCTCACCGCCGATAGTGCCACTCCGATGGTGGCGACGGCTTTTGTCGAGCTTTGGCGGACAAATCGCCAGGAACTGGCGGAATTGCAGACCAGCGATATCATGGTCAATCGCAAAATGCCCGATGGCAAAGGTGCGTCGACCATCATAGAGCCTGATTCCGTAATGATGGGCTTGCCTGATCGTGTGGGCTGGTTTCACCACAACCTCAAATCGGTCGGGCCACAGTTGCTGGCCGAAGTCCAGGGACTCACAGGCTTTCAACAGGCGGACCCGCTCCTGCACCGCACGTTCGGCGCGATGATGACAGCGGTTAACGGTGAGCGCCTCGATGATCTGCGCCTCCGCTCGCCTCTCGGTACGTCGCATCGGTTCAGTGTTTTTGTCCTCACTCGCCATCCGTCGACGCCTGAACAATGGCGGGCGGAAATGGACGAGACCATTCGACAGGTTGAGGCGCAGGAATTTGCTGTGCGCCGCGCGGCGCATGAGCGTTGGTGGAACGAGTTTTGGGAGCGGAGCTGGATTCGGGCCTCTGCCGGCACAAACACGCCACTGGTGAAAGGATCGCTGGTACCCGCGAATAAGCACCTGGTACGTTTCGGGATGGACCAGGCCGGAGGCAACAAGTTCGCCGGTGAAATGGGGCGAATTAGCATTTTCTCCAAGCCATTGACGGAGGCGGAGGTCACCCGTATGGCAAAGCTGAAGCCTGACCAGGTGATCGCGCGCGAAAACGGGTTGCTCTTAACCACCATCAATCCGGGGATTCAGGCTTACTCCAACTCCGCTGCCTGGGATTTCAGCTCTGGGGCTACCATCGAAGCCTGGGTGAAGCCGCAGACCCTTGGCGCTGGTGGCGCCCGGATAGTGGATAAGATCACCATCGGCGGCAGCGATGGTTTTCTTCTTGATAGCTTTCCCGCCAACAGTGTCCGCTTCATTTGCGGCCAAACGCAACTGGGACAGCCGGACGCCTTGCCTGCCGGGCAGTGGACACATCTCGCGGTGGCGGTGGATTCCGCGGGTGGCGGTTGCCGGCTCTACGTGAATGGCAAACTGGCCGCTGACAGCGGTCACGTGGTCGCTCGTGACACTGCCGCGTATGTGAGCCAGATGTATCATCTCCAGCGTTTCATCACGGCGTGCGCGGGGCGCGGCGCTTACCCGATCAAGTTCAACGGCTCGTTATTTACGGTCCCACCGGGGCCTACTGAACAGGACCCCGACTACCGCCGTTGGGGGCCGGGTTATTGGTGGCAAAACACGCGACTGCCTTACATCAGCCTGTGCACTTCCGGGGATTTCGATCTCCAGCGTCCGTTGTTTCATATGTACGCTGATGAATTGCTGCCGTTGGCGCGATACCGGACGCGGCACTACTTGGGGCACGACGGTGCGTATTACCCGGAGTGCATCATGTTTTGGGGCGCTGTTTTCAGTGAGACGTACGGCTGGACCCCGTTTGAGCAGCGGCAGGACAAGCTCCAGGAGAGCGGTTGGCACAAGTGGGAATGGGTGGGCGGTCTCGAGTTATGCTGGATGATGCTCGACTACTGCCAACACACATTCGACCGCGATTTCATGCAACGGACGGCGTTGCTGTTCACGCGGGAGATCCTGACTTTTTTTGAGCAGCATTATCCCACAAACGCGCAAGGGCAATTGGTCATGTATCCCTCGCAGGCCCTGGAAACCTGGTGGCGCTGCACCAACGCCGCACCGGAACTCGCCGGTTGCCTCGCGGTGACGGAACGACTCCTGGCGCTGCCCGAGGAGCTCACTTCGGCGCAGGACCGTGAACTGTGGCAGCGTTTGCATTCCAAATTGCCACCAATTCCGCGCCACGAGATTGAAGGGCGACAGGCGTTGGCCCCGGCGGAATTTTTCGCCGATAAGCGCAACGTCGAAAACCCGGAACTCTACTCCGTCTTCCCATTTCGCCTGTTTGCATTCAATCGGCCGCATCCGGATTGGGCGATCACGGCGCTGAACCACCGCTCGGATCGCGGCCACTCAGGCTGGCGTCAGGATGACATTTTTATGGCCTACCTCGGACTTACCAACGCGGCGCGCGAGGCCGTGGTTAGTCGCGCCTTGAGTTACGATCGGGGCGAACGTTTCCCGGCCTTTTGGGGGCCCAATTACGATTGGACGCCCGACCAGGATCACGGTGGGGTGCTGATGAAAGCCTTCCAGTCCATGCTGCTGCAGACCGACGGACAGAAGATCTTTCTGCTGCCCGCGTGGCCGGCAGATTGGGATGTCGACTTCAAACTCCATGCCCCTCGTCAGACCGTTATCGAAGGGCGTTACCGGGGGGGCAAAATGCAGGAACTGCGGGTAACACCGGAATCCCGCCGGGCGGATGTGGAGCTGAGGCATTGAATTCAAACTCAACTGGAATCGCTAATGAAGCCGCCAGGCTCGAACAAACCTGGCGACGAAAGGAAACACGACTATGAAACGCTACGGTTCGGTCATCGGTGTGCGCTCGGAAAAACTTGAAGAATATCGGCGGTTGCACGCCGCTGTTTGGCCCGAGGTGTTGCGCATGATCGCGCAATGCCACATCCGGAATTACTCCATTTACCTGCGCCGCCTGGACGACGGTCAATATTATCTCTTCGGCTATTTCGAATACACCGGCAGTGATTTTGCCGCCGACATGGCCCAGATGGCCGCTGATCCGGCGACCCAGCGTTGGTGGACGTTTTGTGAGCCCTGCCAGAAACCGCTTGAAGGCCGCGCGCCGGGCGAATGGTGGGCGAGTATGGACGAGGTCTTCCACCAGGACTGAAATCGATCCGTCACTGGCCCATGAGATTGCGCGATCATTTTAGGCCCGCCTGTGCGAAACCGGATCCCGGCCTGCGCAATGACAAAGGCGAATGGCGTCCGCCTTATCCGGTCGCCTACGCGCCGCTTTTTTCCTGGCCGCCACGTCCGTTGGTATTGCTTAAATGGGCGGTCAATTTCCCGGGCTTGCTTTGGCCGCGAAATCTCGTGGTGCTCGTCATCACCGCGGTTTCCTGGTTTTGGTTCCAGCCGGGACTAGACCGGTGCGCGGTGTTTCAGTGGGACTGGATCGCCGAGCTTTGGGTTCGAAATCAGGTGCTTATCTGGCTTGTTTACGGCGGCTACCATTTCTACCTGTATGTTCTGAAAGGAGAGGGCACCCGGGGTAAATATGATGCCCGCTGGCCGGCGCGGAACAGCCGGGTATTCCTTTTCCGCGATCAGGTTTGGGACAATATCTTCTGGACCGCCGGCGTGGCCGGCCTTCTTTGGACCGCCTATGAAGTGGTGACGTTTTGGCTGTACGCCAATCATCACGTTCCGTACCTCGACTGGAATCAGCATCCTGTCCTTTTCGTGGTCTGGCTGGGGCTGATCCCGTTCTGGCGCGAGTTTCATTTTTACTGGATCCACCGCGCGATCCACTGGAAGCCACTGTACAAACACGTGCATTATCTCCATCACAAGAACCTCAACCCCATCCCCTGGTCCGGCATGGCGATGCATCCGGTGGAAATCCTCCTTTATTTTAGCGTGGTCCTCATTCATTGGGTGATTCCATCTCATCCATTTCATTTCCTGTTCAATGTGCAACATACGGCGCTGACGCCCGCCTGCGGGCATCACGGATTTGAAGGGCCAATCCTGGAGGAGAAATGGCCAACCGGTTCCTACTTCCACTATCTGCATCATCGCTATTTTGAGTGCAATTACGGCGAAGCGACCCTGCCGTTCGACAAATGGTTCGGGACCTTTCGCGACGGTCTGCCCGATGGCGCCGGCGCGCATCTGCAGACCGACCATCAAACTGGCGATCGGGCGCAAGCCGCGGAGTCAACGCAGTCAGTAAAATCGGACTAACTCGAATTTGACGCCTATGACGAGCTCTCGTTTCCATCAGTTGGTGCTGCAATCCCCGCGCCGGCTTGCTCTCCCGATTGCGGTTTATCCGGGGCTGAAATTGACCGGTGCGAAAGTCTCGGACATCGTCACGAATCCCCGCGCCCAGGTCGACGCACAAACCGCATTGCGCGATCGCTACCATTCGCCCTTCGCCCTCTCCGCGATGGATCTGAGCGCGGAAGCCGAGGCCTTTGGGGCGCACGTCGTGGTATCTGAAAATGAGATTCCGACCGTTACCGGGCGTCTTGTCACCAACCTTGAACAGGCCCAGGCTTTGCCGGTCCCGCAGCCCGGCGACCGACGTACCGCGGTCTACCTCGAGGCGGTGCGGTCATTGGCGCAAATGCCGGGCGAACCAGTTGTGTTTGGTGGTTGCATCGGTCCGTTTTCGCTCGCCGCGCGTTTGGTTGGAGTGAGTGAAGCCATGGAACTGACGGTTACCGAGCCGGCCCTGGTCCATACCTTGCTGGAGAAGAGCACCGAGTTTCTCGCCGCGTACGTTAAGAGTTTCAAGGCGGCGGGAGCTCACGGTGTGATCATGGCCGAACCGGCTGCCGGCCTGTTGTCGCCTCGAGGTCTGGCGACGTTCTCCAGCGCCTATATCAAACGCATCGCCGCCCAGGTTTCCAATGAGGGGTTCACGCTAATGCTCCACAACTGCGCCGCGAAGTTGTTGCATTTGCCCGCGGTGCTTGAGACCGGTTTGCAGGCATTCCACTTCGGCGCTCCGATGGATTTGTTGGGGGCACTCGGTGTAGTTCAGCCCGGGGTGGTGCTGTGTGGGAACCTGGATCCGGCCGGGGTCTTTGTACAAATGCCACCTGCGGAGATTACGGCGCGCGCTTCCCAATTACTGGGGGCCACTGCGGCGCATAAGAATTTTGTGATCTCTTCCGGTTGCGACGTTCCGCCCAACGCGCCGCTGTCCAGCCTGGACGCCTTCTACCAGGCGGTGAACCCAACTCTTTGAAATGACCTCACGCGAACGCATTCTCGCCGCTATTGAACACCGCCAGCCGGACCGAGTGCCCGTGGACCTGGGCGCCACTCCCAGCTCCGGGATCTCCGCCATCGCTTACGGCAATCTCAAGAAACACCTGGAACTTTCCCATGGGCACACCCGAATTTATGACGTCGTCCAGCAGCTCGCCCAGCCGGAGGATTTTATCCTCGATCGCTTCCGGATCGATGTCGTGGATATTGGCCGTGAATTCAACCAGGCGGATTCGGCCTGGCGACCGGTGACGCTGGCCGACGGGCAGCCTGCGCAATATCCCGCCTGGTTTCATCCCGAACTCCAGCCGGATGGTTCGTTTATTGCCCGCATGCCGGACGGGTTGGACATCGCCCACATGCCCGCCGGCGGCACCTTTTTCGACCAAACCTATTTTCCCTACCTTGAAGGCTACCCCGCAGACTTTGCCGATCTTTCCCGGGAAATGGGCCGGATCCTCTGGGCGGCGCTAGTGCACAGTCCATGGGATCACGCAGGAGATCCCGGGTTCTGGGAACGACTGCGTGGGACCGCGCTCGAGCTGCGCCGCACCAGTGATCGTGCGCTGATGGTGGTCATTGGCTGCAATCTATTTGAATGGGGCACCTTTCTGCGGCGCATGGATAATTTTCTCATGGACCTTGCCGCTGAACCGGTAAAAGTGGAGGCTTTGCTCGACGCGTTGATGGAGCGGCATCTGGCCGGGTTAAAGCAGGTATGCAGCGCAGTGGGCGATGTCGTGGATATCATTCGATTCGGTGACGATCTCGGCACCAACAACGGACCGTTTATGTCACCCAAAACTTATCGTCAGTTCTTCAAACCGCGCCACCGGATCCTGTGTGAGTACGTCCACCAGCATTCGAAGATGAAGACCTTCCTGCATTCCTGTGGGTCGATTCGCGCGCTGCTGCCCGACCTGATCGAGGCCGGATTCGATGTCATCAACCCGGTTCAGACGACTTGCCGAGGCATGGAACCCGAGGGATTAAAGGCGGATTTTGGCAGAGAGATCTGCTTCTGGGGCGGCGGTTGCGACACCAAAACCATTTTGCCGCATGGTTCGCCCGGAGAAGTGAAGGAGCACGTCAAACGCCGGCTGGAGATTTTCATGCCGGGAGGCGGCTTCGTGTTTAACACCGTCCACAACCTTCTCCCCGAAGTGCCGCCGCAAAATATCGTGGCGATGTACGAGGCGATCAGCGAATTTGGAGGCTAATGAGCATGCGACTTCCCGGATTCACCATCCTGGCTTTGGCCTTTTCGTTGGTCAGCGCCCGGATGTTTGCTGTCGATGCTCCGGCTTCGGCAGTAGTGGAAAAGCCATCTTCGCCGGCGGTCACAAAGTCCGTCTGGTTCGGTTTTGAGCAGCTTCACTTTACGGTAGATGGCAGAGAGTGCCTGCTCGTGGTGCCGAAGACGAGTGCATCGGGCTCGCCTTGGATCTGGCGTACCGAGTTTTTTGGGCACGAACCCCAAGGAGATCTCGCGCTGCTTTCCAACGGTTGGCACGCCGCCTACATGGACGTGCAGAATCTCTATGGCGCCCCGGTCGCTCTCGATCACATGGACCGGTTTTATGAATACGTGACCAATACCTGGCGGCTATCTTCCCGGGTGGTGCTTGAAGGGTTCAGTCGTGGCGGCCTTTTCGCCTTCAACTGGGCCGCGCGCCATCCCGACCGGGTGGCGGGCCTTTATGTGGACGCGCCGGTCTGCGATTTCAAGAGTTGGCCCGCCGGCTGGGGAAAAGGCAAAGGCTCCCCCGGCGACTGGGAACGCTGCAAGCAGGTGTATGGTTTGAACGACGAACAGGCCCGTGCTTACGGGCTCAATCCCGTCGACAACCTGGAACCGCTGGCCCGGGCAAGGATTCCAATTCTGAGCGTGTGCGGCGATGCCGACGACGTCGTGCCCATCGCGGAAAACACGCTGCTGGTCCAGGAGCGCTACCAAAAGCTGGGCGGCCTGATCAAGGTCATCAGCAAACCCGGAGTCGGTCATCATCCGCACAGTTTGCAGGATCCCAAACCGATCGTGGATTTTCTCCTCGAACACGCCGTGCGTCCGGGCTTGATTGATCCCATACCGACCAACTCGCAGCGGGTGCTTTTTCTGGGCGATAGCATCACCTACAACGGCCAATACGTTGCATATATTGCGGCTTACGAGCGCACCCGATTCCCCAACCGGAAGGTCGAGTTCCTAAACCTCGGTCTGCCGAGCGAAACGCTTTGTGGACTCTCGGAACCGGAACATCTGCGGCACGGATTTCCGCGTCCGGATTTGCACGAGCGACTGGCCCGCGTGCTGGCTAAAACCCGACCGGACCTGGTGTTTGCCGATTACGGCATGAACGACGGCATTTATCTGCCGCTGAGCCCGGAACGATTTCAGAAATTTCGCGAGGGTGTGGAATGGTTGCGGGCGCAAGTCGCTGCAACCGGCGCTCGCTTGGTTTTGGTCACGCCACCCGTTTATGACGAGGTCCGCGGCGGGCAGAAAGGTTACGGCGCCGTGCTGGATCGTTACTCGGAGTGGCTGGTGGAACAACGCGGCTGGGGTTGGGAGGTAGTGGACCTGCACACGCCGATGAAGCAGCGCCTGGCGCAGGAACGAGGCAGGGATCCCGGTTTTGCCCTCGCGAACGACGGTGTGCATCCGGGCAGCCTCGGGCATTGGATTATGGCGCAGGCCATTTTAATGCACCTGGGCGCCCGGGATATTGTCGAGAGCCAAACGGCAGAAGATATGCTTTCTGGATATGCCCAAGGTCACGCTGTCCTGGAAATGGAACAGCAACAGCTTTCGCAATGGCGGGATGCCTGGCTGACGGCTACTGGGCATCAGCGTCCCGGCCTTCCGGCGGGACGGCCCATCATCATTGATCCACAGACGGGTTCAGCTCGCTGGGAGTCCGACTCTAAATCGAAGTGATCCGCAGGGCACTGCGGTCTGGGCTGAGGCATCGCTTCGGTGGCGAGAGTAAACCGCTGGGTTCGTTGGACTCACCGGGAGGCTTTCGGTTGTCACTTCTTTACTCCGGCCCGTTCTTTGAGCCAATCGTAATCCGTTGTGGGATTTGGCACGGTGCCTCCGCCTGCTCCCCCTTGGACCGGCGGGCAAAGAGTGTTTGGCGCGCGCCACTTATGGCTTTCGACATGACCGTCGGTAAAATGCAGGTTGGCCGAGCCGTCATGGTAAGAGGCTGGCATGTTGTTCCATTTCACGGTGCTCCACGTGTTAACAAAAAAGCCGTCGTTGATGGTATCCGGGTGCTCCTCGAGGAAAGCGAAGGTGAGCGCGGGGCGGGTGATTTGTCCCATCTTGAGGTATTGGACGTAGTCCGGGTTAAACTGGTCCAACGCGCGACCCGGTTCCCCCACGAGCGAGTTGAGTGAAATACTGCGAATCCGGGGCCCATTAGCCGCGATGGACCGATCGGCTGGGCACTTATACGGATCCGTCGCCATGGCCATGTAGGGGGCCAGTTTGCCGCTCAGAATCAGGGCGCGGTTGGTGTTGTCCTCGGTGCTGCCCCAGTCCTCAATGTTGTTCACCCAACTCTGTCGTTCTTCCGTGGTTTGGGCCTTGTTATGGTTGACGATCAGGCGGTCGAAGTTGTCATCACTATACATCAGCCAGGCGGTGCCGAGTTGGCGCAGGTTGTTGCTGCAGCCGCTGCTTAACGCTTTGGCCCTGGCCCGCGACAAAGCGGGCAGCAACATCGCCGCGAGGATGCCAATGATGGAGATTACCACCAGCAGTTCAATGAGCGTGAAACCGGCGCCCGCCAGGCGGCATCGACGCCGCACCTGCTTCCGATAAGGCATGGGCAGAGGCTGAAGTATTCCCGAGCCTGTAGCAATCCTTTAGCGCCTGGGGAACTGACTGCCAGTTGGAATCAACCCTTTTGTGGTTCGGTCGAATCCGCAGTCAGTAAGTGGGTTCCGCAGGCGAAGCAGTACTTAGCCTGGGGAGGAGAGCAGGCGCCGCATTTGGGACAATCCAAATGGGCATTGTCATGCCGCCGCTGGATGATGAGATTCCGGATGTAAGGGATCCAGGTGAAAGCGTAGGCAAAAATGAAAACGGAATCCTGGCGATAGAACAATGCGTAAGCCAGCAGCAGCCCCGAACCGGCGATGCTCAGCCACCAGAACGAGGCCGGCACCACCACGCGCTTGAGCCGCTCCGTGGCGTACCACTGGACGAAGAATCTCGAGAAGAAAACCAGGTTCCCGAGCCACCCCACGACCTTCCAAACACCCCACTCAATCCCCAGGAAGTTGCCATCGTGCCAAAGCCAGCGCTGGACCCAGTCCATCACTCAGCCAGCAGTTTGGCCACCTTCTGCTCGAGGTCGCTGCGGCCATCGAGATCGCGCAGATTACCTTTCTTATCCACCAGCCACATAGTGGGGATGCTGCGAATGTTGAACTTTCGGCCGAAGTCGTTTTCCCAGCCTTTGCCATCAAAATATTGCGGCCAGGTCATCTTGTGCTGCGCCACGAATTTCGTCAGGGCTTCTTTATCTTTGTCGAAGCTGATGCCGACGATCTCGAAGCCTTTGGGATGCAGGTTGTCGTAGGCGGCTTTGACGTTGGGGATTTCGCGGACGCACGGCCCGCACCAGGTCGCCCAGAAATCGATCAGCACCACCTTGCCTTTGAGACCGGAGACTGAGGTGGCTTTGCCATCGACCGAGGTGAAGCTAATGGAGAGCGGCTTGTTGAGCAGATCGGTGCCGGCTGGTTTTTCCGCTTTCCGGGTTTGAGCCATGCCAGGGGCGGGGCTCAACAGGGTGGCCAATACCAAAGCGGAGAAGGCCAGTGCGGCTACAGTGGTGATAACAGTTTTCATACGCGGTAGACGTGAATTTTCCTGGTTCCAAGGCCACTTTACTCCCCGTGGCCTTGAGATCAAGCCCAATTGCGCCTTAACCTCCCGCGACGATGCGCACAATCTCGAGGCGGTCCCCGGCCACGAGTTGGCGATCCGGAAATACCGAAGGTGGAACCGCTTCGCCGTTCAACTCCACAACGACACTGCGCGGTGGCAGGCCGCGCCCATGCAGGAAGGACTCGATCGTGCAGGGGAAGTCCCCAGGCACTGGTTTGCCGTTTGCGATTACACAGGATTCACTCATAGCCTGGGGAAATCAGGAAGCCAGCGCCGTGTCCCAGTCTTTCCAGACGGGCTCGTAGCCCAGGTTGCGCAGCAGTTCGGCCACTTCCGCGGCCGAACGTTCGTCCGCGATCTGGAATTGGCCCGTGGCGGAGGTGGGTTTAGTCCCAGCCCATTCGCTGGCGTCGAGATCGACAATTCGTCCGCGCTCCGTGACATGCAAATGCTCGCGTCCGGCCCCGGTATAGCCGCCGGGTTCAGTATGGCTGCCCGCGCTGATGAGGGTGATGCCCAGGGGAATGAGGCCGTTGCGGAGCTTCGGGTTTTCGCGAGTCGAGAGGACTAATCCCACGTCGGGAAACGTCAGGCGCAGCGCGCAGATCAATTGGACCAGCTCGCGATCGGCCATGTGGGTGAGCGGCTCGAACTCACCCGCGCACGGGCGCAGCCTGGGCAGGGAAATGGTGAGGGTAGATTTCCAGCATTCGCGCAATAAATACTGCGCATGGGCGGCGACTGCCAGGGCTTCCAGCCGCCATTGCGATAATCCGTAAAGAGCGCCGATGCCGAGTCGCCTAAAACCAGCGGCATAGGCCCGCTCCGGAGTTTCCAGGCGCCAGTCGAAATTCCGTTTCGGCCCGGCGGTATGCATCTCGTCGTAGACCGCGCGGTCGTAGGTTTCCTGGTAAACCACCAGGCCGTCTGCTCCCGCCCGCACCAATGGACGGTAAGCTTCCGTTTCCATCGGGCCGATTTCCAGGGAAACCGACGGTGCCATTTCGCGCAGGGCGCTGAGGCAATCCACGAGGTACGAGCCGGAGACGAATTTGGGGTGTTCGCCGGAGACCACGAGCAGGTTGCGAAATCCTTCCTTAACGAGCGCCTGGGCCTCTCGGCGCACCTCGTCAACCGTCAGGGTTACCCGCAGAATGGGGTTGTCGCGGGAGAAACCGCAATAGCGACAATTGTTAATGCATTCGTTGGAAAGGTAGAGTGGGGCAAAAAGGCGGATAACTTTGCCGAAACGCTGGCGGGTCATTTGCTGCGAGCGGCGGCTCAGGGTTTCGAGAAACGGGGCCGCGGCGGGCGAGATGAGGCGCGCAAAATCGGCGAGGGACGGCCGGGTCTTGGCCAGACTCTCGGCCACCTGACTGGACGTCGCCTGCTCCGACACCGCGAGCAGCTCTTTCAAGGGCAATTTATTGAATTCAACAGCAAAACTCACCTCGTGAACCTATCAGAGGCGGCGGGAATGTCGAGCGGCGCCCGGGGGCGGCACTTGCATAAACCGTGGTACACGGCAATTTATCGCAGGGCGTGGACGCTAAACGAGCTTCGCGCCGATCAACACGAACCGCAAATCACAAGAGCAATTATGGCACTGAAAAACGCAATGGATCTCACGAAACGTCCGCCGCGCAGCACGCGGGTGCGCCTGGGTGGTTATGTCCTTTTGCCGCGCATTCTGGACAAAGGCCGGGCCGTGATCAACGGCACCAACGGCGAATACAATTATGCCTGTCCGATGGATCAGCATTTTCTCGAATTCACCGGGGTGGATCCGGAGAAGTTAAAAAAGCAGTTGGCCGCGGGCAAAGGGGACGGGGAAATTCTCGAATGGATTCAAAAGAACGCGAAACACAAGCGCACCGGCTCGGAGATCGCCGCGTGGTCCGCCTGGGTGGAACAGCGGCCACCATCCGATCGGGAAGGTCGCGAGTACCTGCATGGAGTGCACGGCCAAATCGCTCCGAAACGGGAGGACATCGCCACTTGGTTCGATATGCTCGATCTCGATGATTACGCCAGCTTTGGCGGTCTCGTGTAAACAGTTTTAAGGCCAGGATCTCGCCGGCAGGGCTTCCGGGCTTGCCGGCCTTTCTTATCCAGACCTGCGGAAGGCTTCGCCGGAAGCACGTGCGGTAAGCTTGACATCGTCCGGGTCTCGGGAAAGCTAGTACCACAATGGAACCGTTGGAACCGCCGGACACACACCACCTTTCTGCCGCTATTGGCTGGCTGGAACTGGGCAACCCTGCCGAGTCGTTGATCGAGTTGGCGGGAATTCGGCCTGCGCGGCAGAATCATCCGGATGTACTCGAGGCGCGGTGGCTGGTGCTGGCGCGGCTCGGAGATTGGGAGAAGGCGTTGACCGTGGCGCGGGAGTTGGTGCAAAAGGCACCGAAGCGGGCATCCGGATGGCTGCACCAGGCCTACGCGCTGCGACGGGTGGCTTCCGGAGGGTTGCAGGCGGCCTGGGAAGCGCTATTGCCGGCCTGGGAGAAATTTCCCCGAGAAGCGATCGTGGCGTATAACCTGGCGTGCTACGCCTGCCAGATGCAGGAGTTGGATTCCGCCCGCAAATGGCTTAAGCGCGCGTTTAAAGTGGGCGACCGGGATCATGTCCAGGCGCTGGCGCTGGAGGACCGGGATTTGGAAGCACTGTGGCCCGAGATTCGCCAAGGATCGACGGGGGTGGAGCCGGAATAGCGGCTCATTCAATTTGGCCCCTCGGGCGTTGGGAGTTGGATTTTAGTAAATTCCCTTGATGCGATAGAACCAGCGATTCGTGCCAACCGTCGTGGTGGTTTCGCGATACCTGGCACCGGCGCTGATAGTGCTGAGAACAGCCGAGCCATCCTGGGACCACGCCCCCGAGGGATCGGTGGTTTTCCAGAGTTGGAAGGTCATTCCGGAGCGGTAATTCACAACTGTGAAGTCAACCTGGACCTGGCTCCCGGCAAGTGTCGGGGACAGCAGGTGCAGCGAGGGAGGAGGGGTGGTTACCGGCACGCTCAGTGATGGCCCCCAATCCAGTGTGCGCGTGTTGATCCGGGCGCGGACGTTCATGACGAGGCTATTGGTGGCGGTGGGGGTGAGGGCAAACGTGTTGCCGGAAGAGACGGCATTAGTGGTGAAACCCAGGGCCTGATCCGCACTGCTGATAGCGATGTTATCAAGGTAGAGGCCCACCCCGGCACTGGTTTGGGAATAGTAGGAGCCACTGACATCGTAGACGAACTGGAATTGGGAGAAGATTCCCGCGTAAGCGGCGAGGCTGATGTTCGTGGTGGTAAAGGAAGGTTCACCGCTGCCATTGGTGCCGGCCTGGCCCCAAAGATTGACCCATGAAATGCCGTTGTTCGTCGAGATTTGGGCGCGCGCGATTTGGGTGGTGCTGGCCCAACCGAGTCGTTTGGCAAAAGAAAGCTGGCTGGACCCGCTCGGACGAATGCTGGCCTTAAGCGTCAGGGTCTGCGGCACAGGCGCGGAATGTGCGAGGTGGAAAGAATACGTGCCCGAGGCCGCAATGCCGTTCGTGATGACGTTGTAACCTGCCGAGGTCGTGGCGATGACATTGCTTAGACCGTTTTCCGCGCCTTCCACGAGGGTGTAGGCGCTAAGCGGGCTGAATCGATAATCGTAAGCGGTGGCTCCGCCAACCAGCGTGAAGGTGTAACCGTTGCTCACGTTGAGCCCCGCAGGGTTCGGACCTGAAATAATGGGCGGGAGGTATTGTGGAACAAAATCCACTTTAACATTGTTGGATGAGGAGACCGTGACGACACGTTGCGTGGATAATCCGGGGACGGTAAAAGCTACGGTATAGGCACCGTTGCCGGGCACGGGTACCGCGTATCCCCCCGAATCGGCAGTCACGGCATAATAACTCGCATTGGATACCGACACGGTCACGCCGCCGATGCCTTCCCCAAGATCATAAAAATTGTTTCCGTTAAAATCATAGAAAGCGACCCCGGTAATCAGCGGTGTGGCCGCAAGCTGGGAACCGAAATCCTGAGTGATGAACTGGGGTCCATAACCTCCGTTGGTGCCATCCACAACGCCCATTCCGACTTCGCGAAAGTTTGGAGAATGGATATTCTCGCGATGCCCGGCGGGGTCTTGCATGCCGCCAACCGAAGGGCCATTAGTGCCCCAGTCCACATTGAAACCGGCGTGACCGTGCAGCACGGATTTGGCGGAGGAATAGACATTTTCGCCGCCCGATCGGTAGGCGTAACCTACGGCGGTGAGCCGGTCTCCCAAGGTCGACCCGTCTGAACCCACGTGCCCCTGAAACTTGTTGGTGTACATATCCCCGCTGTGCAGCCGGGCCGAGGTGAGTAGGGCAGCGTTCATCGCCAGCGGGGGCACCGCGATGTTCGTAGCAAACTCGGCCTGCATCAGGCTGAGATTCACGCCAAAATAGGCATAGGCGAATAGCAAATCCGGATCGGTGGTATTTGCGAGACGCACTCCTTCAGCCGTGGGATTGGCGCGGGAGCGGTTGACCATTTCCAGATACAACTGCTCTTCGTCGGTCGGCTGGCCAATGGAGTAAAGCGTTGGTCCCGGGCCATAGGACGGTCCCCCGCCTTTGGGAAACTTTGAAGGTGCATTAAAGATATTAGGGGGAGCGGGCGGAGGTGAGGTCTCGTCGCGGACGATGGGCGTGGGCTGCAGATCATCGGCGTGTGCCGGTTGTCCGGTCAGCACGGACGGTAACAGCGCGAGCAGACTGATTAGACGAACAAATGCCTGGTTACCGTTAGGGCCTTGGCTGGTTGCTTTCATGCATTGCAATGCAGGACGTTTCCTGCGGATATCAATCATACTACCTTAAAAGCCGCTCGGCGCAAAAAGGAAACCGGGCAGCAACGACCGGGAGAGGCTCGCCCGGACTTGCCTGGCCTGGCCGGTAGGCAAGGTGAAACATTTAGTTGACTGTCGCCCCAGTCATAGGAAGCTCAGCCCATGCGACATCCGCACACCGTGACCTCCGACTCGTTAGTAAAAATTTGTCTGGGTGCTTTGTCCCTACCCCGAGCTCCGCACTGTTGATTATGAAAAGATTTGCCTGCGTATCGTTGGTTTTGGCCGCTGTCATCCCGATCATGGCGCAAATTCAGGAGCCAGCGCCGGCGAGCGAGCCATCACCTAAACCGGAAGCCACTCCCGTCAAGCCTACGGAGCCGCCCCCGGTCGAGCCGGTGGCGAAGGCGGAGCCCGCCCAGGCGAGAATTGGAGCTGTGATCATCCATGGCTTCGGCGATATCGGCGCGGTTACCGGTGATCAGGGCACGCAGCTCGCCGTCAAGAGCCATGAATTTTCCGAAGCGAATTCCCGGCAGAAGGAATACAGCATCTCCATCACCGCGATCGAGACGGCCCAACCGTTTCGCACCATAAGCTGCATCATCGAGTACGACGAATTGGATCCGCTGTTGAAAGGCATCGAGCAAATCGGGAAGGTGGAAAAGACGGTGACCCGGCTTCCGAATTTCGAAGCGACTTATCGGACCCGGGGGACGTTCGCCATCAAAACCCTGAACGGTCCGGATGGCAAGGTCCAGGCATCTGTTCAGATTGGGCTGGAACACCCGATCAACGTGACGTTTAACCTGGAAATCCTGGGCCAATTCCGGTCCTTGATTCAGCAGGCCAAAGCTGTGCTGGATGACGCCCAGAAGCCCTGAAAGCTGGAGGGCGGGCAAATCGGCAGACCGCCGATTCAGTTAACGGCTTGAAACTTGAGCGACCCTTCCCGCTCCATTCACCGGCTCGACTTGTGTCCGCAAGTCGGATAGGAGAGAGCGGTGCGCAAACGACGCCGACTATTATGGCTGCTGCTGCTCGCTGGATCGGCGGGGGTCAGTGTTTTTTATTGGTGGTGGGAGGGTCGGTTGGAGCGCAGCCAGGATGTGCCGATCCGTGCGGCAGCGAACCGGTATCGGATCGACCCAGCGCTGATCAAAGCCATCGTGTGGAAGGAGAGTCGGTTTCATCCCGGGGCGCGGGGCAAAGTTGGGGAACTTGGGCTGATGCAAATACGGGAGGATTCCGCCTGGGAATGGGCCGATGCAGAGCGGGTGCCCGGCTTTGACCACGCGCACTGCGTCGACCCGGTCACTAACACGCTGGCCGGCACCTTTTACCTGGCCCGATTGCTGCGACGCTATTTGAAGACCGATGACCCAGTCCCTTATGCTCTAGCTGATTATAACGCCGGACGTGCCAATGTGCTGAAATGGAACCAGGCCGCCGCTGCGACCAATAGCCAGTTGTTCATCGAGAACATCGGTTTTCCGGGCACCAAAGAATATGTCCGGTCGGTGATGGCTCGTCGGAAACATTATGAAGGCCAACTAGGACCGGCACCCGGGGGCAAGTAAGCAGCAAAACTCCATTATCGTCAGGCGGCCGGCGTCCTGGATGACCATCCGCTTGAGGAGTTGCCATTTGCGTCGGATTACTTCGACCCGGTGGTAATGATCAACGTCTTTCTGACCTCGAAAACGGGTGCGCGGAGGGGGAAAATTCCATTAGGGGACGCTGCTTTTTGCTGGTCGTAAGCTCTGACGCGATTAAGACTAAACTTGTGGAGCCAAACCTAACCTTCATGCGGTTGGCGCGTGGCGTTCTCGCGATCGCACTGCTGGCGTTGATCGTGGGATGCGCCTCGCCCGCGCAGGAATCGGACTGGCGCTGGAAGCAATGGAATCCCAATTATCGGCCGCCCATCCCACCGGTGGATGGGCTATAGCCGGCACAGTTAGTGCCCACCGGCGGTAGACAGACCTTTCACCCCTTCATTCTTGCTGAGCTTTGGCCAGTTGTAGCCGTAGAAGGCGATGATGGCGAAGCACACCATTGGGACGATAAATCCACGGGACATATCGTAGTTATCGGCAACCGCACCCATAACTTTGGGGAGAAGCGCGCCGCCCATGATCGCCATTACGATGTAAGCGGAAGCACGTTTGGCTCGCACTCCTAGCCCAAAAATGCCCAACGCGAAGATGGTCGGGAACATAATGGACATGAAGAAGTAGCTCAGGAAGACGCAGACGACGGAAAACCATCCCAATTTGAAGAACACCAGGAGGCACATCAGCACGTTCATCACGCCGTAGAGCCCCAGCATTTTGTGCGCGGAATATTTCTTCAGCAGGCCGGCGCCGGTAAAACGTCCGATCAGGAAGCAGACAAAGCCCGCCGAGGCCAGGAGGGAGGCGCCCTTGTCGCTGAAGCTCAGGATGCCGTCCTTGAAGGTCAGTTGTTTGCTGTAGGCGTCCTGGAGCAACAACCGGTTGAAATAGGCGGTGTTTCTGGTGCTGGCGTCTTCCGCCAGGACGGCTTTGGTCTTCTCGCTCAGCGTAACGCCGGCAAACCGTTCGGGTGTGTAGAGCGCCGCCTTCTTCACCACGCCGTTCAAGTCCTGGGCCAGGATAATGCGCAGAGCCTTCGAGTCGCCGCTTGCGGGCCGATAGGCAGCGAGGCTGTTGGACGTGGACGCTCCCAGATCGGCGGCGATGAATGCGGAAACCGGATCGGTGCGTTCCTGCAGCTTGGTGGCCAAGCCCGGCAAATCCTGGATATCTCCGGCAGTGATGGCTGTTTTCGTGGCCACGAATTTTTGGGTGTATCCGGAGCGCAACGATTCCGGCAGAGACGGAATTTCCGAGGTCATATAGTTGATCAGGAAGCTGAAAATGCCCGCCTGCGCCGCCACATAAAAGAATTGGGCCACCACCGCCATGGAAAAGTGCGGATGTTTCCAGATCGAGTGCGAGACTCCCGGGGTGCTGTCGTCCAGATGGTAATCGTCCTCGGTCTTGATGTCGGGGACTTCGGCCTTGAAGAAGATGGCGGCGAGGAGGACGACCACCACCGCGACGCCCGCGTAGGGAATCCAGAGCGTAACCGCCCCAGTGCTTTTGCCTGTGGCGTCCGTGGAATAGAAGAACATGCTGCCGGCGATCGGGCCGAGGATCCAGCCGATGCCATTGCAGGATTGCGCCAGGTTAATGCGAGTGGCGGCGAACTCTGGGGGGCCGAGCACGGTGGTATAAGGATTGGCGACTGTCTCGAGGAAGGTTAATCCCGAGGCGATCACACACACGCCCAGCAAGAAGGCCCAAAACGCGGCGATCTTGGTGGCGGGAATGAACCAAAGTCCACCAACCGCCACCATGAGCAAGCCGGCGATGATGCCGCCTTTGTAACCCAGCTTCGTCGCCAGCCAACCGGCCGGCAGCGACATCAGGAAATAGCCCAGGTAGTGCGCAAATTGCACCCAGGCGGACTGCGACAGCGTCAGGTGCAGCTCGTCCTGGAAGTGCTTGTCCATAACGTCGATCATCCCGTTGCAGAATCCCCACAGCAAGAAAAGGGAACTCACCAGAGTGAAGGTAACGACCAGGTTCTTACCGTCGTCGCCAATGAAGAGACGTTTGTTAGTGGTGGCCATAATGATCTGTTGTTCACGGCAGTCTGCCAAAGAAGTTTCGACCCGGGAACAAAAATTTGACTTTTCTTAATAATACCGCGCGTAAAGACAATGCGCGTCGCGCCGCCAGCATTGCGAACGCGATGAACTGAGCCGAAATATTATTTCTGCAGAAACTCCAGCACCGCCGCTGTCATGGCGGTGATGCCGGTTTTTAGGGTGGGGGGAGCGTCCGGCGCCCAGAAAGGCGAGTGCAAGGAGGGCAAGGGTTTGCCGTTCAGCCGGGCGTCGTCAAAAACCTCGCGCTTGAGCCCGCCCACCCAAAACAGGCAGATCGGGATTTTGTCCGGGGTCCGGCCGAGTTCGCTGAAATCCTCACCACCCATGACCGGGGGCGTTCGTACGACGTTTTCGTCCGTGAGCCATTGTTTGAGCGTATCGACGACGCGCTCCGTGATCTGCGGGTCATTGAAGGTGGCGGGGGTGGATTCTTCGGTAACCGTGACAATGGGTAGCAAGGTTTCCGGGACACCGGCGGAGATGGCCTGGCCGCGGGCGATGCGTTTGATGGAATCAAGGCTTTGGCGACGCACGATATCGGTATAGCTGCGCACGGTGAGTTGGAGCTTCACCTCCGCCGGGACGATATTGTGCTTCGTGCCGCCGTGAATTGAGCCCACCGTTACCACGGCCGCCTGGCCGGGTTCAATTTCGCGGCTCACGATAGTTTGCAGCGCCACCACGATTTCTGAGGCCAGCACCACCGGGTCCTTGGTCGTGTGCGGCCAAGCCCCGTGTCCGCCCACGCCCCGCACGACGATGTCCACGGAGTCCACATTTGCCAGCATGTAACCCGGGGTGTAGCCGACTTTCCCGGCGGGCAGTCCCGCGAAGTCATGCAGGGCCAGGCACACCTCCGGTTTGGGGAAGCGGGTGAACAAGCCGTCTTTGAGCATCGCGCGGGCGCCGCTGCCGGTTTCTTCGGCGGGTTGGGCGATGAGCACCAGGGTGCCTTGCCACCGGTCTTTGAGTTGGGCGAGCATACGTCCCACACCTACCAGGCAGGTCATGTGGATATCGTGACCACACGCGTGCATAACCGGGACGTCATTTCCGGCGGCGTCTTTGGTCTTCACGTGGCTGGCGTAGGGCAGTCCCGTTTCTTCCGGCACCGGCAGGGCATCCATATCCGATCGCACCAGGACGGTCCGACCGGGGCCATTGGTCAGCACTCCCACCACACCATGCTTGCCCACGCCGGTGGTGACGGTATATCCCGCCTGTCGCAACTCTGCGGCCATTCTCGCCGCGGACTGCTCTTCCTGAAACGACAGCTCGGGCTGAGCGTGGAGGTGTTGGTAAAGTGCGAGCAAATTGGGCGCCTGGGCTTCGAGTTTGGTCGCGACCGCCTCGCGCAGTGTGGGGTCGGCGGCACCGGCCCATGACGTCAAGCAGACGCCGAGGACCGCCAGCAGTCGGGTGTTCATGGCGCGCATACTAAGATGGTTGAGTTTGCCGCGCAAATTGATCTGCGCCCTCGCCGGGCGCCGGTCATTTCGGAACAAAGACGGTGGTGGTTCCAAACGTGGTGTTGCCCGCCAGGTCGACGACCTTGACCGTGATGGAGTAGGTTCGCCCATTCCCGTTCTGCGCACGTTCCGCCCTTAACTTCACAGTGAGTGGGCCGGTGATTTGGTAGTCGACGCTGGTGCACCCATCCCCCGTCGTGTTGAGCGGCTCATTGCTGGTGATGGAAACCACGGACGCCGACGCGGTACCCGAATTATCCGTCGTATTTAGGGAGATGACCACCGGTATCATGGCATGGTTCGGTGGGGACAGGACATTTGGAGATGCGCTGATGCTTTTGATCTTAGGCGATTCGGTGTCACGCACCACGATGGTGAAACTGCACGCGGCCTGGTTGCCCGAAGTGTCGGTGGCAATGCAAGTGACGGTGTTGGTACCGATCGGGAAAGCGGTGCCGGATGGTTGGCTGGTGGCGACTGCGACACCGGGACAATTGTCCGCGGCCAGGACGGTGAAATTGACCACTGCCGTAGGCAAGCCGGGATCGGTGCTCACGAGGATATTGGCCGGGCAGGTGATCTGGGGAGATTGACCATCAAAGACCACGACGTTGAAGGAGCAGGCTCGCTGGTTGCCGGCCAGGTCTGTGGCCACGCAGTTGACGACATTTGTTCCCTTCGGAAAAACGGAACCTGAAGGAGGCGTGCAAACGAGGGTGACACCGGGGTGATCATCGGCCGCCGCCACCGTGAAGGTAACCACGGCATCGCAACGGTCTGGGTCTGTGGCCTGGAGCAGGGTGCCGGGGCACGTAATGGAAGGTGGTTGATCGTCGACGACCAGGGTGACGTTGATGCTGCCAGCGGTGGAGGACGCCTGGTAGCGGCCATCGTCCACAGTGATCGTCTGCCCGGGTAGGCCAATGGTGCCGTTGAAGTAGGCCACGACGTTGTACTCCCCGGCCGGGAGCGGGACCTGGCCGAGGCGCGCCTCGCCGTTCGGTCCGGTGATCACCGGCAGTCCATAAGCACCGTTGGGGCCCTGCACGGAAAAGAGAATGGTTCTTTCAATCACGCGATCACCTGTGGCATCGGTCAGGGTGGCCACGATCTTTGAATCCGTATTCGGCTTTACGTACACGATGGAAGGTGCGATGCCCAGGTGCGTGACCTGGCGGTCGATCGTGAACGGCTGTATGACAAAGGAAGGAGCCAAACCAGTGGCGCCGGGGAAAGACGCTTTCAGTTGGTAGCCGGCCGGCGCGCTGCGCAGCGCCAGGGCGCCCGAGGCCTGGCCGTTGGCGTCGGTGGTGGCCCAAACTTCCTGGTCGCCGATGCTGAACACGATTCGCTGCGACGGAAGCGGGGTGTTTCCGGCCCCTTGCAGCAAAGCGGTGAAGCGGGTGGTGTCCCCAAAAGCGCCGTTGGTGCCCGCTGCCAGCAGCGTGACGGAGGTCGGGGCCAATTGGGCGGTGGATCCGCTATCAAATTCGTCCGGGATATGGTAAGCGCCGAGTTTGGTGTCCAGGGTGACGAGGCCGACGCCATTGACGGCCTGGACCAGGTACCGAATGTTTCCCGAAGGCGTGCCATTTAAGTTGAGGACACCTTCCCACAAAGTCGAGTTGGCAGGGTTTTGGATGAGGTCGAGGGATTGCCATTTCCCGGCGCTTGGGCCCGCGACTGCGGTCCAGGTGACCCACACCGCCTGAATGCCGGCAGCGGGGTTGCCAACGACCTGGGCGCTAAGAGCGACGTTGTCGCCGGCCGCGCTGGTGATGCCGACCACTCCTGAGATGGCGGGTGGTGCCGCCAGTCCCGGTGTGCTGGCATTGCCCTGGGCGTCCAGGTAGGTGACCGTGTTGCTGCTGTAATAAAGGCGAAAATCCATCTGGCTGAAGGCGCGGATGGTGCCAGTGGCGGCGGTGGGGGAGTCGGATTTGAATTGGGCTGGAATGGCCAGCAGCAAGGTGCTGCCGTTGAAACCGCCGCAAAAGGCGTCAAAATAATTAGCGCTCCAGGGGCGAACGGGATAGAAGACTTCCGAAAGGAACGTGGCGTGGATGCCGCGAATTTCGGTAGCGGCGGCGCCGGTCAGCGGCACTTTTCCGAGGAGGTCACTGTAGCTGCCTCCGCGAAAACCAATGCCGCGCAGGACGAAGCTAGGGAAGGTAACGTCCCGGGATTCCAGTGGGAGGATGGGTTCTGCTGGATTGTTGATAATGCCGTCGCCGCCGGCGAGGAAGGTCGCCGTGATTTGTGTGCCATCTTCGGTGTTATTCAACACGACGTCGCTCGGAACGAGTGCCGGGGTGATGCCCAGGTCGGCGGTGCGCAGGCCGAGCGTGGCGCCGGGGTTGGTCGCGACCGGGGTCAGGCTGGCGACAACTGGCGAGGTGGTATCGTTTTGCCGTCGGGAGCCCGGGAGATTCACCTGGAGCATGGGTAACCCAAACAAGGCGACTTCCAGGTAGGATTTGGCGTGGATGCCGCGCATTTGGGGCGTGGCCGTGAGGTAGGCGCGCTTCGCGTTCAGCAACGCTTTCCCAATGGCCACCGGCCCGGAACCGGTGCGCAGTTGTTTCGCGAAGTTCAGGTACAGCCTCTCGCTGTATTCAATGTAATCAGTATCGCCGTACTGATAACCGGTGCCGGCGATCAACGTCGCTTGTTTGCGGGCAAAAGCCTGGGGCCAGTCCGGGTCCGGCGTGACGTAGGGGATGCTGTCGCTGGAAACAATATTGTAACCGGAGTGGCACCCGGCGCTGAAGATGATGGCATTGCGAAAATCCGTGGTCGAGGCCGCCACTTCCGACGCCGACAGTTGGGTGGCGTAATCCGCGGCCATGGCCGAGCTGGCGCTAAAGTGACCCGCCAGGAAAATCAGGCTGTGGGGCTTGCTGAACATGGCCTGGCGGAGATCGTCGGCCGTCCAGCAGAGGCTCGGCGCCAGCGAATTGGGGGAGATCAAGGTGTCCGGCGCTGCTCCCAGGCCCAGGGAAAATTCATCGCGGACTGCGGTCGCCACATCGGCGAGGAAATCGTATCCGGTGACCAGGGCGGAGTTTGGCGTCGGCACCTGGCCGTCGGGGGTCTGGAGGTAGGCATCGATCAGCGCGCTGATTTCGGCCGGAGATTCCACTAGCCGCCCCACGGCAAGGTCGGGCAACGGCAGCTCTCCGTTTTTATAACTCACTGTGCACTGCGCGCCATAGGCATCCTGGCTGAGCACATAATTCAATTTGAGGCTGGCTTGTGAGGTGGTCAGGTCCCGGACCGGCGGCACGTAATTGCGCTCCGGCCCCAGCAGGGCTTCATCCGGGTAACGAAAGAAAGGCACGACCGCGTCACTGCCGGCGAGGACCACGTATTGCAGCGGGTTCGCTCCCCGGTAGCTTGCCACGATGCGTTTGATGGCGCCGGCGAGCAGGTTTTTCGCATAGGGACAATCGTAATATTTGTCGGCCTGCGCGTTGAAAAAGTTGATTGCCGGATCGGACGCGAGATCGACCACGATGCCGGCCACTTCCGGACGGGAGGCAAGGGCGTTGAGCTTGTCAGTGAGGTTGCTTTTCACCGTGCTTGGTCCGGGGCCGGTCAACCGGTCAAGATCGGTCAGGATCAAGGTCCGGTAATTACCGGCGGGTGCGGGCGGTGGATCGGCCGGCAGCGGTTGGCCGGAGGAATCGACCGGCACTTTGCTCACGCTGCCGCAGGGACCCGGGACTTCGAACACCGCCAGGGAGAACGGGCGTCCGGAGCTGGCCACTCCGTTGCGTCCACGGACCCGCACGTAAAAATATCCGTCGTTGTCCCATGTGTTCACCACCACGCCTTCGCTCGTGACGCCATCGAAGGCGGAGGCGGCAATCACACTTTGGATCTGTGCGGCGGAAAAAGCACTGGGCGAGAAAGCGCTCGGGGAAAAGGCACTGGGCGAGAAAGCGGATGGCGAAAACGCACTCGGAGAAAACGCGCTGGGGCTAAACGCCGACGGCGAGAAAGCGTCCGGGCTGAACGCGCTCGGGGAAAAGGCGCTGGGGCTAAAGGCCGAAGGCGAAAAAGCCGAAGGGGAGAACGCACTGGGGCTGAAGGCCGATGGCGAGAAGGCGCTCGGTGAAAAAGCACTCGGACTAAACGCGTCCGGTGAAAATGCGCTGGGACTGAAGGCATCGCTCGCGAATTCCGCGCTCAACCGGACAAGGTCCTGCGCTGAGTTCAGCGAGGTGTAGGCTGCAGCGATGTCCTTGAACAGGACGAGGTCGTAGTTCTCCGGCAGATCACTAAGGGTGACAAAAATGCGACTGTTCGGCTGGATCTTGAATTTGAACCAGCGCGATTGGTCGAGGCGATTGAGACATTGCCGGGCGGTGGCCACCTGCACGCCGCCGTTATCCACCAGGGTCAGTGGCAACGCCTGCGGCCAGGCCTGATTTCCCACGTCCTGCACGACGACGGCAAAGGCGCAACTACTGGTGTTTCCGGCGGGGTCTGTGGCCGTGCAGATCACGAGATTTGTTCCCACGGAGAACGTTGAACCCGAGGGCGGGGTGCAAATTACCGGTACGGCGCCTCCACAATTATCACTCGCGGTCGGCGGGGTAAAAGCGACGGGAGTATCGCAGCTACCCTGGAGACTCGACACTGCGAGGGTAGGGGGACAGAAGATCTGGGGCGGCTCCCGGTCAACGATCGTCACGGTGAAACTGCAGCTCGAAGAATTTCCGGAAGTGTCGGTGGCTACGCATTGCACCGTGGTGGTGCCCAGTGGAAATGTGGAACCCGAGGGCGGCGAGCACACCAGTTTAACCCCCGGCTGATTGTCGGTGGCCGATACGTTGTAAGTCACCTTGGCCGAGCATTGGCCAGGGTCGGTGCCTTGGGTGATATTTGTGCAGGCAAGAATCTGGGGCGGCGTGGTGTCCCGGATCAGGATCGTGCTGGTAACGGTGGCGGTATTGTTGAGCAGGTTCGGATCCTGAGTCAGCGAATTCACCACGGCGGTATTCGCGATGCTCGGTGCAGTCGAGCTCACCGTCATGGAGATGCTGATACTGGCTGACGCACCGGCGTTGATGTTGCCAAGAGCAAACGCAAGATTAGTGGTTCCGGACCAGGTTCCCTGGGAAGTAGACACACTTTTTAGAGTCACCCCGGCGGGTAGCGAATCGGTGACCGTCACGGAACATGCCTGGTCAGGGCCGGGATTTTGGATGGTGAGTTGGTAGCTCAGCGGATCCCCTGAATACACGGGTTGGGGAGTTGCCTGCTGGCTGATGCCCAGGTCCGCCGAAGCGATCACCGTTCCGGGATTTACCGCCACATTTACGTCCGAGCATCCATTGAGGCTCGCGTAGGCTTTGCGAGAAGCCCCAGGAAAGGTCGAGGCGCCATTGCCGACGCCCCAGGCGACTTGTCCGGCGAGGTGTCCGCCATAGCCAATCACCACGGTCACTGCGGTCTTTCCGGTGCCCGCCACGACAAAATTTACCGGGAGCACTTTTACCCCATTGACCAGGGTGTAAGCGCCAAAAGTGACCTTCGAAAGGTTATAGGTGATCAATACCCCAGGAATTTGAGCTCCTGCGGGCAACAGGGGATCGAGCGGAATCGCCCATTGGCTGGGCGACCCAGCTCCGGAAATTCCCGACAAAAGGTTCGTGTCCGGGTTTCCTTGTTTATACGAGCCCAGTGAATCGAAGAATCGCGCGGACCCGCCGCTTGAAAAATCGTACTTTAACAACACCGTGTTGCTGCTTCCGGGGAGGAGACTGGCCTGACAGCGCAAGGGCAGGGTATCCCCGTCTGAGTATTTGGAGTTACTCGTCTGGACCGTGCCGCCCCAGGCGTTAGCCAGGTTGCACCATCCTTCAAGCACCAGTTTGGTGTTGTATTGCGTGGCTCCATTGACCGTGGGCGCCACCACCGCCATCATACCGGCCGCTACGACTGCAAAAGCCGTGGTGACCCTAAGAAATGAACTGTTCATAGTTGTTCCGTTAAATTGACCGAGAGAACGAGGAGGGCACCGCCCGTCGGGCGACGCGTGGGTCGTCCCAGATCGCGGACTCGCGACAAAAAAATTCCCTCACACATTAGGTAACCTTGTGAATCGAATAAGAAGTTTCCCTATCCCCGCCCTTCTGTCAAGCTGGGGCCGGACGATTCTCATTTGGCCTCGGCCCCCTTGGTTTTGTGCCATCCGGGTGACGCGGACAGCTTCGGGAAGTCTGGGCGGGACCGGGATTTATGGCGCGTTGGCGGCATCCGTGTTAGGGTGCAATTTGATCAGCATTACGAGTATCCGGTTCGAGCCGGAGTTGACGGTTATTGGCAGTTGGTACGGGTCGGGTGCGGAGCATGGAGATTATCGAGTCATATTTGCCGATGGACCGGCGGGTGGCGATGGCTGGGGGAGTACCTTTGCCTGAGCGCACGCAGGGGTCGGCCCTTTTTGCGGACATTTCGGGCTTCACGCCGTTAACGGAGGCGTTAGCGAGAACCTTGGGGCCGCGACGAGGTGCAGAAGAGCTAACTGTCCATCTCAACCGGGTTTACGAAGCGTTAAATCAGCAGGTAAACCAGCATGCTGGCAGTGTGACGGCCTTTGCGGGTGACGCCATTACCTGCTGGTTTGATCAGGACGATGGACTGCGGGCGACGTTATGCGCCCTCGCCATGCAGGCTAGCATGGCCCAATTCGCCACCGTGAGTCTCCCGAACGGGGACACCGTGTCGCTAGTCGTCAAGATCTCCGTCGCGGCCGGTCCGGCCCGGCGTTTCCTGGCGGGCGATCCTGAGACGCAACTGCTGGACATACTGGCCGGGCGAACGCTGGCGCGCATGGGGGCGGCGGCGCAGGTTGCGGCCCGGGGTGAAATAATACTTGACGGACCGGTGGCCGAAGCCCTGGGGAAACAACTGGTGATTTCCGAGTGGCGGGGGAAAGGAAAAGGCGGCGCCCAGTATGCGGTGGTAAAGGGATGCGTCGGTACCATGATCGCGACACCCTGGCCCACCGTGCCACCTTTCGCTCCGGAGACCTTGCGGCCGTGGCTGCTGCGACCCGTATATGACCGGATGCAAGCGGGTCAGGGTGAGTTCCTGACCGAGTTGCGGCCTGCGAATGTGGTGTTCATGAAGTTTGAAGGAATCGACTACGACGAGGATGAGGATGCTCGCGGTCGATTAGACGCCTATGTGCGGTGGGTGCAGGAGGTGGTCGCGCATTATGGCGGATTTCTGCTGGGCGTTTCCATCGGCGACAAAGGCAGTCATTTACATGCGTGTTTTGGGGCGCCGTTGGCGCACGAGAACGATCCCTGGCGCGCGGTGGCGGCGGCGGGGGATTTGATTCAGCCGCCCGCCAGCATGCCTTTCGTCACCGCCGTGAAGATTGGGGTGAGCGGAGGCACGCTGCGAACGGGGGCGTATGGCAGTCCGCACCGGCGCACCTATGGGGTGCTGGGTGACGAGGTGAACATGGCGGCCCGGTTGATGGAGCATGCGGCGCCGGGGCAGGTGTTGGTGTCGAGCCGGCTCGAGCGCAGCGCGGGAAACAGTTTTCGGTGGAAGGTACTGCCGCCGTTAAAGGTTAAAGGCAAGACGGAGCCGGTGCCGGTCTACAGCCTCCTGGGTCAGACCCACGAAAACGCTTCGCGGCTGCATGAATCACACTACAGCCTGCCAATGGTTGGAAGGAAGCAAGAGTTGGCGACGATCGAAGCGAAGCTGCGCCTGACTCTTGGTGGCGCCGGGCAGACCGTGCTGATTCGGGCCGAGGCCGGTATTGGAAAAACGCGATTAGTGGCCGAAGCGATGCGGGTGGCCCGAGATCTGGGTTTCTCCATCCATGTTGGCCAATGCCAGTCCCATCGGGTGAGCAGCAGCTATTTGGTTTGGCAGACCATCTGGCATGGACTGTTTGACCTTCCGCAAGCCACCCCTGCGGAGCAGGTAACCGCCCTCGAGCAGCGACTGGCGGCGTTGGATCCGGGGTTGCTGCTGCGCTTTCCCTTGTTGGGGACGGTTTTGAACCTACCCATTCCCGACAACGATCTTACCCGTCCGCTGGAAGCCCGCCTGCGCAAGGTTTCGCTGGAGGCACTGCTCTCGGCCGTGTTGCGAAAAATCGCTGCCGCCCAACCTTTGCTGCTGGTTTTGGAAGACATGCACTGGATGGACGCGTTGTCGCGTGATCTGCTGCTGGAACTAGCGCGCGCGACCGCCAGGGTGCCGGTGTTGCTCCTGGTAACTCAGCGCCCGGCTGAATTGGGTCGCGCGGAAGCGGAGCGGCTCGCCAGCCTCCCGCAATGCACGACGATGGAGCTGACGGTGTTCACCGCCGAGGACGCCGCGATTTTCGCCGGGTTGAAGCTGTCACAGCTTTTTGATTATCACGGCGACGTGCCTGGCGCCTTGCTGGAGCGGTTGTTCAGCCGCGCCGCCGGCAATCCGTTCTATCTCGAAGAACTGCTCAATTTCATCAAGGATCAGCAGCTCAACTTCCTGGATCCCCAAGCCATCACCGACTCCGATCTGCCGGAGAGCTTGCACGCCGTCGTGTTGAGCCGCATTGACCGCCTTTCGGAAAACCAGCAGGCGGCGGTCAAGATCGCCAGCGTGATCGGGCGGCTTTTCCCCGCAGCGGTGGTGTTTGGGATGCAGACCAATCTCCAGCACAAGCTGGTCGCCGCGGATCTCGAAGAGTTGCGCCGGGTCGACCTCACGGCGGTCGAGCAGCCCGAGCCGGAGATGGTTTACATGTTCAAGCATGTGGTGACGCAGGAAGTGGCCTACGGCAGTCTGCCGCATGCGACCCGCTCGCGGCTGCACAACGAGATCGCCCTCCTGCTCGAGAGACTTTATCCGGCTGACCTGGACCAGAACCTGGACTTGCTGGCGTTTCATTTTGACCGCACTTCGAACCAGGAGAAGAAGGTGCATTACTTGCTGCGTGCGGGGGCGGCGGCGCAAGCCCGCTACGCCAATGCGGACGCCATCAACTACTTCGAGCGAGTGATGCCGCTCCTGGAGCCTGCACAGCGCGTGCCCGCGTTGTTGAAGTTGGGCAAGGTGCGCGAGTTGATCGGCGAGTGGAAGAAAGCCGGCGCGTGTTATCAGCGGGCGTTCGAGGCGGCGGAAGCGATCGGTGATGTCGCGGCGCAGGCGCAGTCCCAGGTGGCCACGGGCGATTTGCTGCGCAAGCAAGCGCTGTATTCTGAGGCGACGGATTGGTTGAGCGTGGCGCGGACGCGGTTCGAGGAGATCGGGGACCGGGCGGGAGTGGGGCAGGCGCTGCACGCGGCGGGAACGGTGGCGGCCATGCAGGGAGACTATCTCCAGGCCGGAGAACATTATCAACAAAGTCTGAAAATTCGCCAGGAATTGGGGGACAAGGTGCAGGAGGCGGCTTTGCTCAGCAATCTGGGAATCATAGCTCGCTTTCAAGGCGGCCTCGAGCAGGCGCGACAACTTAATGAACAAAGCCTGGCACTTCGGCGCGAAGCGGGAGACCGATGGGCCATCGCCAACTCGTTGAATAACCTGGGGGTGGTGTTGCGGGATTTGCGCGAACTCGGCAGCGCCCGCAATGTGCTGGAGGAAAGCCTGGCCCTCAACCGGCAGGTGGGCGACCGCTGGGCTATCGCCAATGTGCTGAGCAGCTTGGCTGAAGCGGCGCTGGACCAGCAGGATTGGAGCAGCGCGAGCAAATACCTCGAGGAAAGCCTGGCCATCAATTTGGATCTGGGCGACCGCACGGCGGTCGCCTTTGTGCAGGAATGTTTTGCGGTGATGGCGGCGGCTCAGAATGAACCGGCCCGGGCTTTGCGCTTGGCAGGCGCGGCCAGCGCCCTCAGGTCCGCCGTCGGATCCCCGCTTTCACCTTCGGAGCAACAACATCTCGACGCCGCCCTGACACCAGCCCGGCAGCAGCTCAGCGCCGCCGAGCAATCGGCCTGTTTCGAGGCCGGATCCGCGCTTTCCCTGGAGGAAGCTGCCGGGGAAGCCCTTCGTGAGTCGCAATGATCCGAGTACCGGCCGGCAGGGCTGGTGGTGAGATCATTTGGGCTGATACCGCACCAGCAGGCTGGTGCCGCGCTCCGGAATCCGCAATTCGAAATTGGCGAGAAGCTCCCGTCCGGTGAGCGTGCGGGTCTTCGCGTGGCGGGATTCGTCGATGAACTGGACCGCGTAGCGTTTGCCGGGGTGAAGGCCGCGCAAGGCGGTTTGCAGCACGGGGTAGGGGCAATCACTACGGCGGAAGGCGAGCACGATGCCAGCGTCGAGATCCGCGCGATGCAACTGCCATGCCGCCAGGACATCCGGCCCCGCTGCGGCCCGGGTGAGCGGGTAGAAGTCCCCATACCAAAAAGGCTGGTTGCGTTTGACTTCCTGAAGGGCGGCGCGGGCCTTTTCCAACGGGAACTGTGGGTTGAGATAATCGAACTGGGTAATGGCCCCGCCGGTGGCAGCGCTGCGCACGGTGTAAGCGTTCGGGTCCCAGGAGCACGCCGTGAAGAGCGGCACGTATTGGCTCAGACCCAGGGCCTGGACCTGATCCCAATCGGCATGGCCGGGCCCGCAACCGGTGTCGCTGCGCCACAGGGGCACCGAGCGCATCATGGTCTCCAGGTCGATCCGGCGTCCGCCGCTGGCGCAGTTGTCGATCCATAATCCCGGGTGGCGCGCGCGCAAATCGTCCCACAAAGCATAATGACCCTCGACGTAGCGGATTTCAGTGATCCCCTGCCGGTCCGGTGCATCCGCCCGACGCCAGAAGCCGAGCGGGTCGAGGTTGAAATCATTGCGATAAACATCCAGGCCAAACTCGGTGATGCGCTGTGAAAGCAGGTCGGTCAGCCAGCGCCGCGTCGTCGGTTCATTGAGTTTGAACAAGCCGCCATTGGTCCCACCAAATACAAACTCGGGGTGTTCCCGTGCGATCTGCGAACCGGCAGCGACTCGTTCCGGTTCAAACCAGAGCAGGAACTTCAGGCCGGCCCGGTGGGCGGCTTGGCTCACCGGCTGCAGGCCATTCGGAAAATTCTGCGGGGTGCAAAACCAGTTGCCGACGCCGTTGGGGAAGCCGCCCAGGAACCATGCGGCGTCGAACCAATGCGTGTCGCAGCCGAGATCGGCGGTGGCCTTGACCGCGCGAAGCTGACCCGCCTCCGTGCTCCATTCCGGTCGCGGTCCGCTGTAACGATCAAAGCATTGTGACGCGATCGGTAAACGCAAAGGGCGCTCGTTCAACTTTGGGACATATTCGAAAAGCAGCAGGCGGCGAAAGCGATTGTGCGCCGCCAGGCGGTCACCTTTCCAGGGCATCACCAGGATGCGCGCGGCGCGGATGCGTTCGCCCGGATGCAACCGCAGATGGGCCAACTCCAAACCAGCCTGGAGCCGCGTGGGGCCGGTGGCTGATCTTTCCAGGCGCGCGGCCCACTGCCCGGACCACCCGATCGCGGTGAGCATTCCTTCCTCCCCGTATTGTATGTTGAAGAAGGGGAAGGTCTGATTCGAGGGGCGGCCACCCACGGGAGCGAAGGTAATCGGTTTGCCGACTTCCAGGGTGGTATCCACCGGCAGGAACGATTGCTCACCGCAAACGTCACCCGTGATCTGGTGCAGCACCACCGGTTTGCGCGCGTAACCGGTGCGCAACTGTGCGTCGAGGGTTTGCAGCCGCTCCAGTATCGGGGTGTCCTGGGTGCCGGTATTCTCGAAGCGCAACACCCATTCGACGGCTGGGTAACGCTTGAAGGTCGTTACTGTGGTTTCGACTCTCAGGCCGGTTTTGGGATCGTCCCACTGAATTTCGCGCAGGACGCGGCTTTCACCGGGCATTGTCCGCACGGCGCGTTTCCACTGCGGCAATAGGTTTGCCGAAGGAACGCCGTCATAAACAAAGGAGAATGGCGGATCGCCCACGATGAATGGCACACGGTCGGTATCCGCCCATAGAGTTTGACCATTGTCCATGATGACGCGCGCCTCGGCCCAATCCGATTGGTCGAAGGCTGGACCATCGGGCGTGGTGTCCACTTTGAGCGTGAGTTCACGCGTGTCGGCCGGGAGTTCAATCGAGACCGGCAGGGGGGCGTCGCCACCTTTGAGCGTGGGGGTGCGGAGTAGTTCACGGCCACCGATCTCGACGCTGAACTGCGCCGAGCCGCGCTTGCCTTCGGTGTCGAAATTATTGTCGATGCCAACAAAGGACTCGAACCGTCGAGCGCCAAGCGGCAGGTCGAGGACGATCTCGCTGTTGGCGTGAGTGCCCAGCCCATGATCAAACGTGCGCGTCCCGATACGGATCGGAGTCTCCATGCAGGATTGGCCAAACCGCAGCACGCTGTGATCCTGACGGCGCACCTCGACGCGTACACCATCACCAGGAGACTGGATGCCGGCGAAGGCCAGGCCAGCCCACCGATCAACTTCCGCCACCTCGGCGGCGTCGGCCATGATGCCGTCTTCGGGCGGTCCCGCGGGGATGTCAGCACTTTCAAAAGCCCAGCCAAGCGACGGAGCCATCAAGCCGACTGCCAACCAGCAAAGCGTGCGCATAGGATTCCCTTGTGGGCGAAACCGGCCCGGGGGTCAACTTCAAAGGCGGATGAAGCGCCAAAACCAGAGGGTGCCCAGCGCCCCGCAGATGGCGGCCCCGATGAAATTGGCTTGAGGGCTGATGCTCCACAGCCACGCACCGAGGAATGACCCGGTTGTCACCACACAATCCCGGATGAGGTAATAGGCGCCATAGGTGCGCGAACGGAGCGCGGGGCTGGCTTCGCCAATGATCAGCGCTTTGCGGGCAGGTTCACCAAACTCCTTCAGCCCCCGAATGGCGAACGCCACCGCCAGCCAGGTGAAGTTCGCCGCGCCGAGCAAAGACAGCGGAAACAAAGTAAAGAAAATGAACGTGATGAGCACGAAGGGACGACGGCCGTACTTGTCCGCCAGTCGCGCCACTGGAATATAGCAGAGCATTGCGGTCACCATTTCGATGGTCACCAGAATTCCAAATTGTTGGGCATTCACGCCGCCATGATCCATGGCCCAGAGAATGACGAACGCGTAGGGGATGCGTTCGCAAAAACGGATGAGGATGTCGCTCACCAACAGTTCGCGAAGAGCCGGGCTGAACGATTTCACAACGCTAACCACGCCGGGTGCGGGTCCTCCTGCGTTTCCCGGCGATCCCTGACTTTCGGGATTCGCCAGGAACGAGAGGAAGACGGCAGCCGAGATTCCGAGACCGATGCAACCCAGCAGAGCATAGTGGATGCCGCGGTCCCATCCGAAGTGCGTCACCAGCCAACCGCCCACCAGCGGTCCCAGCATCATTGGGACACGCCGCACCAGGGATTGAACACCCACACCCATCGTATATTGGTGCGCCTTAAGGCTTGTGGCGATGACGGTGAAAGTGGCGGGCAGGGAGAGCGTGCTCCACGCCAGAAAGAGAAACGCCCCCAGCAGCAGCGCCAGCCAATGGTGCCAGAACAGGATGATCGCATAGCCGACGACAGACAGTCCGGCAAAGCAGAGCAGGGAACGGCGTTGGCCCCAGCGGTCCGTGAGCCAGCCGCCGGGATAGGCGTAGACCGCGCCCAGCAGAGTCTGCAGACCGTCAAACAAACCGATGATGAACACTCCTGCGCCCAGCGTTTCCAGGTATTTGGGCGCGAACCCCAGCCAGAGACGCTCGCCAGTACCGGCCAGCACCAGCGTCAACAGCAGTAACGAAGTGTTGCGCCGCAATGCCAGGAACCCGGCGAGTCTCAGCAACAAGTACACGACGCACACTATCGCAAACCGCGTCCGAATGGAAGTTGGAGCCCCGACCGGCGCTTGATTTGACTCTGGAAACGGCTAATAGTCGTTCACTCTCTGAATTCTTTTGCGTGCGATTGCGCGTGGCGTGAGGTTGAAAGGTTGAGGAGAGTCTCGGTCGGGTGATTTTTATGAACTGGATTTCCAGCATTCAGCACGGTGTGCGCGAGCGGTTATTGGGGTTGGCAGCGGGGTTGCTCGGATTGCTGGCTGCCGATGGCGCCAGCGTGGCGTTTCCGGATTTCCACTCGCTGGCCTCCGGTGTGCAACAGGTGCAACTCCTGCGCGGTCAACGGGAGTGCGTCTTCACCATGTACGGTGCGCCGGGTGAGTTGGAAACGCTTCGCCAACTCGTCGGGGTCATGCGCGACCAGAAGATCGGGAACGGGTTCGATCCCGGGCCGGGGCCAGGACAGGCTGCGAAGCCGGTCCTGGACTACCTTGCAAATGTCGGGTGGCCGCTGATTTGCTATTCCGGTGGTGAGATGCAGATCAAGGGCGGGCGTGCCGTTTTCGGACGGGAACAGGAGTTGTCGTTGGCGGCCATGGATCAGGCGGGCGTCTTCACCGCGGTTCAATTGGGCGAATGGGGGTATTATTTTCACAACCTGGCATCTAACGAAGCTTGGTGGCGCGACGTTTATGGAAAGGAGTTCGCGGCGTACAAGCATTTGATGAAACCGGCCGGCCTGGCCGGCTACGATCGCCGGCCGTCGAATCGGAAGGAATGTTACGAGGTGATCAAAGACTACTTTTTGAGCCGTCAGCGGGATTTGCTCGGCCGGGTCATCAGCGTTACGGGGCATTCTCACTACGAAGCCTACGTGGCCGAATGGGGCGCGCGCTGCATCGGGTTGGAGGTTGGGGAGAATATCGCGTTCACTCAATCCAAACTGGCGTTTGCCCGGGGCGCGTCCCGGTCATGGCAAAAACCGTGGTCGGTGCAGGTGAGTCCGTGGTTTTCGGGCGCATGTACCACCAGCGGGCCGTTGCGGAGGGAAGGCGGCGGCGCGCGCGGTCTGGACGCCGGACACTCGCTCAGTTTCTACGAGCGGATGTGGTTGCACAGTTGGTTCGCCGGTGCGGCCATGGTCACTCCGGAGAACAGCATCGCGATATTTTTTGAGAAAGCCGAAGCCCCGTGGACCCTCACGGCACACGGCCGGAAAGCCGTCGAGGTCTTTGACTTCATGCGGAAACATGAGCGCGGTGTGCCTTATACCCCGGTCGCCATCGTGCTGGACCGTTTGGCAGGCTACAACGCCTATATGAATAAGCCCTGGGGCATTCTTGAACCTTCTGCCGGCGACCGTGAACTCCGGGATCTATTCGATCAGCAGCTTTTTCCTGGCAGCGATCATATCCACTCGAATCCCTTTCCTGACAATCCGGAGTTCAGTTACCTGCGGCCCACTCCGTATGGCGAGATCTTTGATGTGCTGCTGACCAGCGCGCCGCCGGAAGTGCTGCCGGCCTACCCGGTGATTCTGCTGGCGGGCGAAATCGAATTCGACGTGGCTTTCCTCGGTGAACTGGAAAAGGCCTTGCGCAGAGGGAGCCGGGTCCTGATAGCGCAGCGGCACCGGGAGGCGCTGGGCGCGGAGTACAATCGCCTGGCGCGTGAAGGCGAGGTAGAAGTCTTGGCACCCTGGAAAAACGCGGCGACCGGCCGGGACGCGGCAATTCCCAACCAGCGCCTTCAGGAATTGGCCCGGCAGTATCTGCCGATCGAAGTGTCCGGCGATGCAGTGCAATACCAGGTTAACCGGACGCCAAAGGGTTGGGCGGTCGAGTTGATCAATAACCGTGGAGTGATCAAGAAGCCTGACCAACCTGCGATTACAGATCCAAAGGCCATCGCCAGAGTTATCCTAAAGCCGCAAATGGCCTGCCAATCGGCCCGAGAATGGCGCTCCTTGCGAATTCACGAATCCGTCGAGCAGGTGGAAGTGGAGCTCGGACCGGGAGCGGTCGAGTACGTTGAGTTCCTCTCTGCGGAGCGCTGAACCGGAATTGGCGGTAGTAGCCAGGAGAGAATTGAAGGGGGTGCCGTTGACAGGTCGTCAAGCTCATGAATATTACACGCACTTTGAAACTATGAATTATTGTGAGAACGACCGGGAAACCGGCGGATTATCAGGTTTACGGCCTGGAATTGCCCTCCTGTTGGCACTGGTGCTGGCCGCCAGTCCGGCGGCGATGGCAAGAGATATCGGCGCCTTTTATGGCGAGGTTTGCTCGAATTGCCATGGGAAGAACATGGAGGGTGCGCAGGCGCCGGGGTTGTTGAAGCCGGAACAATTCAAGCACGGGGTGGACGATGCCAGCCTGGCTCGCAGTATTCGCGAGGGTTACCCGACCAACAACATGGTCGCCTGGAAGATGGTGCTCTCCGATGCCGAGATCCGGGCCATGGTGGTGCTTATTCGCGAAAAGCAGGAACAATTCCGCAAAGGCCAGATCGCGTTTCCCAAGCCGGTCGACGGACAGGTCGTGGAAAGCAAGCTCGGGAAATTCCGCATCAAGAACGTGGCTGAAGGTCTTAACACTCCGTGGTCGATTGCCTTTCTGCCGGACGGCAAGATGCTGGTGACCGAGTTGCGCGGAACCCTGAGAGTGATCGAAGCCGGGAAGCCCATGCCTCCTCCGGTGGAAGGCACCCCGCAGGTGCGCGCCCGCGGGCAGGGTGGCCTGATGGAGGTGGCGCTCCATCCCGGCTATCGGACCAACGGTTGGATTTATCTGACGATCAGCGACCCGTACACCGATGAGAACGGAAATTCACTGGGACTGACCGCGGTCGCTCGCGGCCATCTCCAGGATAATCGTTGGACCGATGGGCAGCTCATTTTCCAGGCGCCGCACAACTTTTATAAACCCAGCGATATTCATTTTGGGTCGCGGATTGTATTCGACGGCGAGGGGCATCTCTTCTTCTCGATGGGTGAACGTGGCGTGAAGGAAGACGCCCAGGATCTGAGCCGGCCGAACGGCAAGATTCATCGCATTTTCGATGATGGTCGAATTCCGCCTGATAATCCTTTCGTTGGCGTGTCCAATGCCTTCCCGACCATCTGGTGTTACGGCAACCGGAATCCGCAAGGTTTGACGCGTCACCCGGTGACCGGTGATATCTGGGAAGCGGAGCATGGCCCTCGCGGGGGCGATGAAATCAATTGGATCCGGAAGGGCCTCAACTACGGATGGCCGGTAATTTGTTGGGGAATGGATTACGACGGCGCACCGATCAGCGATTTCACCGCCAAAGAAGGCATGGAGCAACCGGTCACCTACTGGACCCCGTCTATTGCAGTTTGTGCGGTCAACTTCTATACCGGCGACAAATTTCCCAACTGGAAGTACAACCTCTTTGCCACCGCGCTCGCACAGCAGGAGTTGCGGCGCCTGGTCATTGACGGTCACCAGGTCGTCGAGCAGGAGATTTTGTTCAAGAACATCGGGCGGGTGCGCTACCTGATCACCGGCCCGGACGGCTGCATTTATGTAGCGCTCAATGCTCCAGATCGGATTGTCCGGCTGGAACCTGTTGAATCCTGAGGCGTGGTTTTAGGAGCTCCTGGTGGTTTCTGGTTCGAACGTTGACGGCCAATTCACCGTGGAGGCGGTGTGGTGAAATCCGAATTCACGGATAAACGCCTCGGTAGAAGCGCAGGGGGGCGGTCGAGTTCGTATCTGTGAACGTAAGGTGCCCTGCGGCATCAGCAGCGGCGGTCCCTAGGCGTGGCCAGCCAGCCGCGTTCGTGGTGGGGGCGGGAGAGGACAAGATGCCATAGTTCCATCCGGGCGAACCGCTGGCTTCGATCCGAAACCTATTGGTTTCGCGCTGAATCGAGAGCAGGTGAGGAGCATTCGGCACAGGCAAAGCGAAACTGCCTTCCTGGGCGAAGGGCCCTCCGGCGAAGGCGCTGTCCACGGCCTGAACGCTCCAATAATAGTTCGTGCCAGGCAGGACATTGCTAAGTTCGGCTGCCAGGCGTGATCCTGCATTGCCCAACGCGGTCACGCGACGAGATCCGTTTGTGCCGGCTTCCGGACTTACTACGTCCGCACCGCCTGGAGAGGTGCCTACGCGCAGGTTATAGCTCAGGCCCGCTGCGGGCGTTTGCGCGTCCACCGGTGCAGACCAGGTGAAGGTAACCTGGGGGCCGAAATTTGTGACCGTCAACGCTCCCGGGGTGCCAGGAACCGTGTTGGTGGCGGCATTGTTGTTGTGGTACAGGCTCAGCAGATCGAACCCGCCGCTGTTGCCCGCCAGGAGCAAATCCAGTCGGCCGTCATTGTCGTAATCGACCCAGCTCAGAGTGCCAAGGTAGAGGTTGTGAAAGGTCTGGCCGCTGTCGGTGAACACATCGCCGCCGATATTGCGGTACAGTCGGGACACAGGCACCTGTGCCACCGGATCGTATCCCATGATCATGGCGTCGAGCTTGCCATCATTGTCGTAGTCGCCCCAGGCGGCGGAGGACCAGATCACGCCGAGCAAACCGGCGTTGATGTTCGTGAAGACCCCACCGTCATTGCGGTAAATGCGGCAAATCCAACCCTCATTCGAGTTGCCACCGAATAGCAGGTCCAGGTCGCCGTCATTATCGTAGTCGCCCCAGGCCACGAAACCGAGGTCTGTGCCCGGAAGGTTTGCGCCGGCATCGGTGAACTTCCCGCCGCCGTCATTGCGCCAAATGGCGGTTACAAGGCCGCCGCTGCTGGTGGTGCCGGTGATGACCACGTCGAGTTTGCCGTCGCGGTTGTAATCACCCCAGGCGACCGCACCGCTGTAACAATCTGGGAACGGATGCGCCACCGCGCTGAAGACACCGTTTCCGTCGTTATGATATAGCCTGGTCACGGCCACTCCATTTTGGCTGGCGCTGGTAATGCCCGTCACGAGCAAGTCCAGGCGGCCATCTCCGTCGTAATCCCCCCAGGCAACACTTCCAGCAAAGACCGCGGTGAAGTTGCCGGGCACCAGGGTAAAATTGGTGCCGTTGTTCTGGTACACGAGCGTAGCCGGAATCCCGGCCGCGGTTATCCCCGTAATAGCCAGGTCGAGGCGGCCATCGTTGTTGAAATCTCCCCACGCCGCAGATGCCCGGGCTAAACCCGCGAGCGCCATGCCGCTGTCAACAAATCCGGCCGCAGTGTTCCGGTACAGGGTCGTGGTGGGCGTGTCCCGTTTCCCCATCCCGACGATCAATACATCCGGTCGACCGTCTCCGTCATAATCACCCCAGACGACGCAGGGCTGGGGATAAGCCGGGAAGGTCGTGGCCGTTTCGGTGAACTGTTGCCCCATGAGCGGCCATGACGAGATCAGCAAAAGTGAGGCGAAGCTGGCCAAACTTCTGAGGCTGACGCTGCGAAGCGCCCGAGTAATGTGTTCCGGGTTTAGGCTGTTGAGAACAGGTTGCACGTCTTCATGATGCGCGAACGCCTCGAAAGGTTCCCTGAATCCTGCTGGCATGAAAGGAGGGGCTCTCGACCGGACGGATTTCGAAGTGGGAAGGTATTCCGACAGCAAGACGAAAGCTTGGGGGGAGAGGCTGAACCGTGCCCTTTTCCGCGGTGGAACTCAGGGTACGAACGCCAGGAACAAATATGCGGCAAATAGCACCAGGTGCACTGCTCCTTGCATGAGGTAAGTGCGGCCGGTGCCAAGCGTGACGGCGCTCACGAGGAAGGTCATCGTCAGCAGGGTTATGTCTTTGGGCGAAAGACCCAGGACCAGGGGCAGGTTGAAGGCGATCGAGGCCACCACCACCACGGGGACCGTCAGGCCGATAGAGGCCAGCGCCGAGCCGACCGCCAGGTTCATGCTCGTCTGCAAGCGATTCGCGCGGGCCGCGCGCACTGCCGCCACCGTTTCCGGCAACAGGACCAAAGCTGCAATCACGATCCCGACTACAGCCCTGGGTGCCTTGGCCACTTCCACCGCCTTTTCGATGGTGGGCGAAAGCATTTTAGCCAGCCCTACAACGGTCACGAGCGAGAGCAACAGCAATCCGAAACTCGCCCATGCGTGCCCGGTCGTCGGCGGTTCGGCATGAACCTCGGGATCGGAAGCATTCGCCGCGGGCATGAAATAATCGCGATGGCGTACGGTTTGAACGAAAACGAAGATGGCCCAAAGCACCGCCGAGCTTACCGCCAGGAACGCCAGTTGTGATCGGCTATAAGTGCCTCCCGGGGTGCTGGTGGTAAACACCGGCAGAACGAGTGTCAGCACCGCCATCACGATCAAGGCCGCCAATCCCGCGCCTGCGCCTTCCACGCGAAAAGTCTGCTCGCGATGGGCCAGGCCACCCGCCAGGAGACAGAGGCCCACGACGCCGGTGCAGATGATCATCACGGCCGCGTAGATGGCATCACGCGGGAGGACGGCGGCGTCCTGGCCGCCGGCAACCATCATGGAGAGAATGAGCGCGGCTTCAATCGCTGTGACTGCCAGGGCGAGCACGAGAGTGCCGAGAGGTTCCCCCACTCGATGCGCGACGACCTCCGCGTGGTGGACCGCCACAAAGACTGCTCCGATAAGTGTCGCGCCACAGAGCAGGGCAAGACCCGGCCCGACCCCTACCGCCACCGCCGCGATTAAGGAGCCGAGCGCCAGCACCGGCACCAGCCAGGTCCAAAGTGGCATTTTTGCTTTCACTGGCGCGAGGGTATGCGACCCGCCAGAGATCCTAAAAGCCTAAACCATAATCGTTCCTCTGTAACAAATCCCTGCGGATCGCTCGCGCCGGGTGGTTCATCAAGGCTTGGTTATCGGGAAGCGCTTAATGATCGGAAAATCCCCCACCAGTTCAAATCCGTATTCCTGGACGGCGCCAGGACGCCGGACACGAACCTGCTCGACGCCCTGGTTGTGCGGATTGCAGGCCACAACCAGCAACGTCTTGGCGTCCGCAGCGAGCTTGGTGCGGACCAATGGTTCTTTGTAAAGGTTGGCGTAGCTTGGGTATCGCTCGTCACCCCGCCGCCACACTTTTCCTGTCGACGAGTTGATCTCAGGCATCTCCCAGGTCGTCCTGGCTTCAATAATGTCGCGGTTCTGGCTCGCCTGCCACATGCCCAGGACGTGGTAATTGTAGAAACCGAAATACTTCACGTAATAATTAAGATCGACCTCCACTCCGTTAATGATGCGCTTGGCGATGGGCTCTCGCGCCCGCCAATCGGAATAATCTTCCAACGCTTCGGAATAACGGGTGCCGATTTCCCAGCATTGCAGCCCATCCATCACGCAGTGACCGAACAATGAGAGGGCGTAAGTAGAGGAAGCCGGGGCCTGGTGCTTTAGATCATCGAGTCGCACCTTGCCTTTCGCATCGGTGAACCGGTATTGGGACAACGGGTAGTTGTCCACAAACTCGACCTGGATCCAGGTGGAGAGCAGGTTGAGAACCTCGGGCCGGGCCAGTTTGCCCTGCTCCCATTCCTGCACGAAAGCGTAGAGCTGGGATGGCTTGGAGTTGTTGATCCAATAAACCGACGGATTGCCCAGGTTGAGGTGGCAGCGGTTAAAGACCGGGTGCAAATCGGCGGCGGGATTGTTGTACTTTTCGCGCCACTGCCGTGCTCCCGTGATATCAACCGATCCTGTGGGCTTGCCCTCCCAGACGCTGTCAAAAATGCGAAAAGACGATTTGACCACTCCCACTCCCCAGCAGCCCACAAGCACATCGGAATGGCGGCTGCGCACCGCATCGATGAGCTGCGCGAAGGCGTCGTATTGAAAGTCCTTCCAGGAGTGGTACAGGGGCGCTTCGAAATCCGGGATGATGATGGCGCATTCTTCGGCATGGTGATGAAACGGTTCAATTTGCCAGTTCTTGGGATTGGTGGGATCGGCAGTGAACGTGTCTTTGGCGCCATCGTGAGGAATCCATTCATTGTCCCCAAACAAGAGGGCGCGGCGTTCCCGCTGTCCACGCGCGCCGTTGTGCGTCATGGCGCAGGGGGCCACATGGGTGAAGCCAAAATCATACATCGGGCAGGTCTCCTGGCGATCTTGCTGCCGCGCTTTGGCCGCGCCCTGCCAAAGCGCATACTTGCCCCGGGGCAACGACCACCCGGACGGAAACCAGGCGCCCTCATCAAAATCATAGCCGAGCCGGTTCGTGGGAGTGTGAAACCACCCGGGCAATCCAATTTTCTGCTTTCCACCCAGCAGCAGGATTTCCTGGTAATTCTCCTTTACTTCCCACGGCTTGGCGGGATTGAAGAACTCGACCGTGAGATTTACCGGCAAGCCGGCAAATTCCGGGCTAAACTTGTAGCCCTTGAGCGGTCCGGTCATGGGCGCTCCCATGTTCACGGTCCAGCGCTTGCCGCAACTCTCAATCTTGTAGGAATCCCACGCCGCATCGGTGACCGTCAGCCCGTCTTCGGCCACCTCGCATTTCATGACCAGCACGTTGGCATGGTTGTAAATGCCAGGTGTGATCTGCGGCCAGAGCTTCATCGCGCTTGGCTGGGCGTTCGCCGAACATCCGATCACCAGGCACACCAGCGAGGCGGGAAACCAACGATTCAATTTCACGGCCTCATTCTTCCCATACACAATCTGCAAGTAAAGACAGCAACCACTGCGGCTTTTAGCAATCTTGTGGTAGGGCGAGTTTGTTTTCCTAGTGGACCGTGGGTGCGCGTCGCCCGCCCCAGCGGGTCTCTCTGCTTAGCCGTTGTGGCCCGTTTGACTGCCGTAGAAGCCGCGACCTTGCGGGCCACCTTCACCGACAAGAAGAACTGAGGCCCGCCGGAGTTCGATCATTTGGGAGTGGGCGCTGCGCCTCGAGCGTTGAAGTACAGGTTGGGCAGAATGCTCGCCCTGCGATTAATATGTCTGTATAAGTACCGTCCTAAAGAGAATATGAGCAGCCAAACCCCGCCACCGCTGAAACGAAAGCCACCCGTATTTGCGCCCCGCACCCAGGCGATGCTGAAGCGCCTGCAAGAGCAACTCGGCATGCCAGTGCTGGTTTACTGGATCTCGACCGCGGGCGAGATCTGCCAAAACGATGTCACGGCCATGTCGGCCATGCTGGGTCCGGGCAAACGAGCCAAACGCGTGGCCCTGTTTCTCAAGTCCGATGGCGGCAACCCGGAGGCTGCTTTAAGGCTGGTCCATCTGTTGCGTCAGACGTTCGAGCACATTTCCTTGCTGGCTCCCTTCGTTTGCGCCTCGGCCGCAACCATGGTGGCATTGGGAGCGGATGAGATCCAGATGGGGCCAACATCATACCTGACGGCCGTCGATTCCTCCCTGAAACACGATCTCTCACCCGTGGATCACAATAATTACCTGGTTTCCGTTAGTCAGGACGAAGTGATGCGCATCTTGCGCCTGTGGAGAGAACAAGGGAAGGGCGGCAATCCCTACCCGGAGATTTACAGGTACCTGCACCCGCTGGTGCTGGGCGCTCTGGACCGATCGAGCTCGCTATCGATGCGCATTTGCCAGGAGTTGCTCGGCTATCATATCAAGTCCCGCGCCAAGACCGTGCGCATCAGCCACGCGCTCAACTACGATTATCCCTCGCATTCGTACCCGATCACCGCGCGAGCGGCGAAGGATTTGGGGCTGAACGTGCGCGACCTGGATCCCGTCGTGGACACACTGCTGCGGGAACTGAACCACGTCTATTCTGAGATGGCGCAAGCCCGATTAACCGATCGTGACCCGCACAACTATCACCAGAATGAAATCTGCAACCTCCTGGAGATCGTCGGGCGGCAGGTCTTCTACCAGATAGACAAGGATTGGTTTTACCGCAAGGAGGAGCGCCGGTGGGTGCCCATGCATGACCAATCTGCGTGGTACCTATGCACCGCCGTGCGTGGCAAATGGCAACCGGTGCGGCTACATATTCGCTAACCGATTCGCTAACCGATGTCCCATCAACCGGAAAACATCTCTGCCGGCACCCAGGTCGTCGCCTTGGTCGAGATTCGCGGTCCCAACCAGTCGTTGGTGCATCCCCGTGGAGCGGTAGGGGTGGTTACGCGCACTCCCACGGGAACGGATCGACATTTTCTGGTGCGATTCCCCGACGGATTCGAGAAATCTCTCACGGCCGAGCAACTGGAGGTTCTGAAGCACTTCAAGGACCGTCTTCAAGCCCCGGGCTGCGGCCAACCCGATTTCGACTTGGAATCGGTCATCATTTATCGCTGTGTGATGGGTTCTCAGGCGTACGGCTTGGAAACCGATGACTCTGATACAGACCGGCGTGGGATCTACCTTGCGCCTGCTGAGCTGCAATGGTCGATGTTCGGCGCGCCGGAACAATTCGAGGACAACGCGGCTCAAGCAGTTTACTGGGAGTTGCAGAAATTTCTGATCATGGCTTTGCGAGCCAATCCAAACATCCTGGAGTGCCTGTATTCACCACTGGTCGAGAAAGCCACGCCCTTGGCCGAGGAGCTGCTGTCGCTACGCCAGCGTTTTCTCTCGCAGATGATCTTTCAGACCTTCAACGGCTACGCCTTGAGCCAGTTCAAGAAGATCGAACAGGACCTGCGCACCCAGGGCGAGGTCCGCTGGAAACATGCCATGCATCTGTTGCGGCTGCTCATCACTGGGGCCGCGACGCTCCGGGAGGCACGAGTGCCGGTCCGTGTCGAATGCCACCGGGATCGCTTGCTGGCCGTCAAGACGGGCACTGTGCCCTGGCCTGAGGTGGACGCCTGGCGAAGGGAATTACACGAGGATTTTGAAAAGGCGCTTTCAGAGACCAGGCTTCCCGAACGTCCGGATTATGAGGGGGCAAATCACTTTCTTATCAAGGCGCGGGTCTCCCAACCAAAATAACCGCACTCGCTATGACCGAATCAGAATGGAATGCGTTCCCTGCGAACTACAATCGCGAGTTGCTCTCTTATGAGCAGGTTGTTGAGACGCTTCCGCGCGAACTCATCGAGGCAGGATGGCTAGGCTACCCCGGTGCAACTGAGGAAGAGGGGATTGCAGCAGAAAAGCGTTTAGCGACTCGCTTGCCTTCGTCCTATCGTGCGTTTGTGAAAGCCTGCAACGGCTGGCGGTTTCCATCGCTTTCGATCTTTGATTTGTTGCCGATCTCCAAGGTGACCTGGTTTCGCGAGCAGAACCAGGATTGGATTGACGCTTACGTCGGCCCATCAGCCGAGTTGCCGCCGATCTCCGATAAGGAATACTTTGTTTACGGGGCGAAGCAGGATTGCGTCAAATTCCGCACGGAGTATTTGTGCACCGCCCTGCAGATTTCAGATGTGGGGGACGGTGCAGTCCTCCTGCTTAATCCCAAGGTGGTAACGCCGGAGGGCGAATGGGAAACGTGGCTTTTTGCCAACTGGCTGCCGGGTGCTGTCCGTTACCGGTCGTTTGTCGAATGGCTCGCAACGGAGCGCAACACATGCCGCAAGCAACTCAAACCCCTGCCGAAAGAGAAGGTGAAGCAGTATGTCACCGCCAAAAAGCCGGTCTCCGTCAAGAAGGCCCAAGCAGCAGCCAGAAGCGGTCAAACTGAAGTGGCATTGCAATCTCTTGAAAACTTCGCTGCGAATGGTGATGACAGTGCAGCGTCGTCTCTCGCCGAGTTGTATGCCTTTCTTGGCGACTGGGACAAAGTAATTGAGAAAGCGGGCCGGCTGCTCGCGAATCCCGGAGCAGTGTATGCTGGCAACGTGTTGCTGCCCAGCCTTACCCGCTTTTCTTCGCTACGATCAGTGGCGCGCATCTGTATGGCTTTCCCTCGCCTGATTCCGATTTCGACCTGCGCGCGGCGCACGTGCTGCCCATGCATAGGATAGTTGGCCTGGAGGTTCAGGATGAGACGGTACAGGATTCCCGGGTGATCGAAGGCCTGGAGATGGACATCGTCAGCCACGACGTGCGGAAGTTTATGAAGCTGCTGCTCAAAAAGAACGGCTACGTGCTGGAGCAGTTGCTTTCGCCGCTGGTTGTTCGGACCACACCGGAGCATCAGGAATTGAAGAAAATTGCCCGCCACAGGGGGCAACAAGGGGTGATCACCAAGCACCACTCACATCACTATTTCGGTTTTGCTGACACCGAATGGAAACTCTTCCTGAAGGAGTCGCCGCGGAGGGTCAAGCCGTTGCTTTATGTTTACCGCGTCCTGCTCACGGGCATTCACTTGATGCGTACCGGCGAGATCGAAGCAAATCTCCTGATCCTGAATGAGGCTGCGCGTCTTTCCTTTATCCCTGACTTGGTGGCCAGAAAACTTGCCGGACCAGAAGAATCGACCCTCGATGATGCAGACGTGGCTTTCCACGAAGCACAATACCAGAAGCTGAGGGCTGAATTGCAGAGCGTGTTTGAGGGGAGTTTGCTGCCGGAGATGCCCAGTGAAGAAACTCGGCAAGCTTTGAATGATTTGTTGGTAAGAGTGCGAATGAACGGGCTGAGCACGGCGGCGTAACCTTCACCGTTCGTGCACCGAACAATAGCCCGAAGAATCGCTACCTCCAATCCGCACGCCTCAACGGCAAGCCGTTCACTAAGACGTGGCTGACTCACAACACGATCACCGCCGGCGGTTCACTCGAGTTCCAGATGGGCTCGAAGCCCAATGATAAATGGGGCAGTGGGGCAGGCGACGCCCCGCCCGACTATTTCAAATGATTCATGCCGGTCTGGCTTGAGTGAGCGTGGTTACTTGTTCCCTTGGTAGAAGGCAGCCCGCCTTTGCCAAATGGCTGAACAGGAATTCCATAGGTGGTTGGGGTGTCTGGCGGTCAAAGGAGAAGTTTGCGTCAGGATAAAATAAAAATCTATATATGATGCTTTACGAAAATTAAGAACCTATGTATGATCTTGTAATGCGATCCGCCGTACATGATGTTTTATCAACAGGACTGCGCCGTTCATTGTCTAAATTCGGCCACGACTTGGCGGTGGCTCGACGCAAGCGCCATCTCACCGTCGAGATGATGGCGGAGCGAACCGGTCTCGCAAAGAGCACGTACGCACGTATTGAGAAAGGCGATCCGTCCGTGGCCATGGGCGCCTACGCGATGGCCTTATTCGTTTTAGGTTTCGGCGAAGTTTTTGGCAACTTGACCGACGCTCGTCGCGATGAGGATGGCCTGCTATTGGACGAAGAGCGTCTGCCTAAGCGCGTCCGCGTCAAGAAGACCCCCAGAGCATTATGAAACGAACGATCAAGGTCTTTGTGGGAGATGAGCCAAGGTGGGTGGGAACCTTGCATTATGATGCAATTGGCTCCCGTGAGCGCGCGGCTTTTGCCTATGCGGATACGTGGCTGGGTGCACAGGAGCCATTTCCTCTTGAGCCTGCGCTTCCACTGGTGGCAGGCCCTCAATTCCATCGCAAAGTGCAAAACGGGTCAGTTTTTCATGGGGCAATCGCAGATACAGAGCCCGATGGTTGGGCTAGGCGGGTCATCCTGCGCGACCATGCCAAGCGTCGCCAAGCGGCTCGCCGGGCGGGCCAAGAACCGCAGGCGGTTCAGCTCCAGGCCATCGATTTCCTGCTCGCGGTGGACGATGCCAGCCGTGTTGGCGCGCTGCGTTTTCAGGACGAGGCGGGTGTGTTTCGCCGGGCGCCAGAACCCGGCCGCCGTACGGCTCCACCACTCGTCGAACTGAAGCAGTTGCTGACCGCAACGCGTGCTGTCGAGACTGAGAGCGAAACCGTTGCCGATCTCGTTTATCTACGAGGTCGCGGTACTTCGCTGGGAGGCATGCGTCCCAAATGCACGGTGGTCGATGAGGATGGCCAATTGGCCGTCGGCAAGTTCCCGAGCGTGAAGGACGAGCGTCCGGTGACCAAAGGGGAAGTGTTGGCCATGCGGCTTGCGAGTGCCTCCGGGTTGCAGGTGGCCCAGGCGCGGTTGGTGGACAGCGACGGACTGCCGGTTGCGCTAATCCGGCGCTTTGACCGGAGGGGGGACGGTGGAAGAATTCCGTATGTGTCCGCCGCTACGTTGCTGGGGGCTGACCCCGCAAATCCGCAAGAACATTTTTACACGGAGATTGTCGATGCCCTCCGTATCCACGGCGCTGACGCCCGGTGCGACATCGAGGAGCTTTGGCGACGCATGGCTTATTGTGTTCTGATCACCAACGTAGATGATCATCTGCACAATTATGGATTTCTCCATGCGAGCCGCGGACAATGGCGGCTGGCCCCTGCCTTTGACCTCAACCCTTTTCCGGACCGTGTGCGAGAGCTGAAAACCTGGATCGCCGAAAACGCCGGTCCTGAGGCTACCATCGAGGCACTGCTGTCGGCTCTGCCCTATTTCCGGATTTCTCGGACCAGGGCGACGGAGATTCTGAGCCGGATGGAGCACGCTTTATCCCAATGGCGTGAGACCGGTTTGTCTCTGGGCATGACGAGACAGGAATTGGATCAATTCGCTGACGCGTTCGAGCACCCTGAACGTGAAGCCGCACGAAAAGCGGCCAGGAGGCGATTTTAGTCCAGTGTAACGAGCAGAGTGCGAAGAAAGAAAAGAAGGCCGGAGAGGCCAGTCCGGTCCTTTATCCTGCACTATGCAATCGTCACTTTTTCTGGCGGGCAGTTGAGTTGCGGGTAACGGCGATGCCCTGCTTCTTCTTGATGGGATGTTACGATGCTTGATCGAATGGCTTCTGCTGCTTGAGTTCTGAATTGTGTCGTGAGATTTAAGGGTCCAAATTTTAATCAAGAGCTAACCGTGGCTCAGGTTTTAAAGTTGCACCACAGTTTTATGATGCGCCTGGAACAAATTGATCATGTGGCTTTACGGTGTGCCTCGCCGGAGGTGACGAAGGAATGGTATGTGAGCACACTCGGATTCGAGCACGTATTCCCGGGGCGGTGGTCCGGTATTCCGATTTTCTTGCGGTTGGGTTCGACAAACATCGCGCTGTTTCCACAGAAGGGAAATGAGCAGGGTTCAGATGGTCGACTCTGGCATCTGGCTTTTCGGGCGGCGACAAATGCTGACTTTCAATTAGCGCAAACCGAACTTACGGAACGCGGTGTTTCGTTCCAGTTTCGAGACCACGAAATCGCACACTCGATCTACTTTTCTGATCCTGATGGAGTTCTGCTGGAGATCACTACTTACGACGTTCCGAAGGGTTAGAAGTTGACGAGGAGTCACGGGGTCTTAAGCCGCAACGGCGGAGTCAGTTCCCGACCTATGCGGTTATTGCCAAATTCCCTTCACTTCTCAACGCATCGTAGGATTGGTTTATCGCCATTTAAGCGCAAGGTCGCCGGTTCGAGTCCGGGGTTCACCTTTATGGCTTTAGGGAGACCTTGAGAACTGTGAGGGAGTGCGGCGGGAGTTCCAGCGTGCCACGGGTGAACTTCACTGTCTTTCTTACGGGGACAACCCGATCAGGATGCTCGATGTCGTTGAACGAGTCGGGTGAATCCCCTGCCAGAACCACGGCGGCATGCTCGCCCTGCAACGGGCGACCTTTCATTATGACGGCGCATTGGAGTGGGTGGTGCGGATGTCGATTCACGAGCGCGATGGCCCAGCGCGTACCCGAGCTGTCAGTCGTAACGATCGCATCGGCTACCGGAATGGAGCGGTCCCCTTGGGTAAGCGCAGGGGCCTGGAGTTTCAAACTTCCGACCCGGGATTCCAGTTCGTTCGCGTAAATGGCCATGGTGTGAAAGTGGGTTCGCTTCACAATGCCCTTGGAATGCACGAACAGCGGTCCGCGGGTGTTCACGAGCGGGGCTATATTGGCCATGCCGACGTCTTCCGCGTGGCGAAGACAGGCGTTGAAAAATGAAGCCGAGAACAACGCGTCGGCCGTGGTATACTGGGAGGCGATGTCGTTCTTCTCGCGGGCTTTAACCAGCCGGGCGACCTCTGGATCGGCATAATTCTGCATCATCTTGCGAGGAAATCCCTCGTGATGCCAGCCCCGCAAGTTCCACTCGTCATAGGCGATTTTAATCTTGCCCCTATACCCCGATTCATCGAGCACGTGCAGAAAGTCGGTGATGCTTTGCTCCGGTCCTTCAGAGTGCATGATGCACGTCAGGTAATCCGGAATTTCGTTTTTCCCCCACAAAGGCAGCCAGTATTTGTGGATGGAGATATAATCCAGGTAAGCGCCAGCCAGCTTCAGCAGGGGCAACGTCCACTCTCGTGTCGGCAGCGCTGCCGCTGTCAATTGGATGTGCGGATCGGCCGCTTTCGTCGCCTTGGCGGCTTCCAGGACAAATGGCGCCCACTCTGCGATGGGCTTGTATCCGATTTCGTGCTGTCCCCAGTTCTCGTTGCCGATGCTCCAAAGATTGACGTGGTGTGGTTCGGAATATTTGTTGGCCTGGCGCCGCGCGGCATACGGGCCGGTGTTCCCATTGCAGTATTCAACCCAATTCCGCATTTCCTGGATCGTTCCGTTACCAGCGTTGTTGCAGATATAGGGCTGCCAACCAAGGAGTCGACACAGCACGACGTATTCATCTGTGCCGAATGAGTTGGGCTCCACGACGCCCCAGGCCATTTCGTCTGTCGGGCGGCGCTGCTGCCCGACACCGTTCTCCCAATGATACCCGCTCGCATAACATCCACCCGGCCACCGGACGACCGGTACGCGAAGTTCCTTCAATGCCGCAATTACATCCCGTCGAAAGCCATTCGTGTCCGCGAGGGGAGAGCCCGGGTCGTAAACCCCGCCATAGATCTGGTGGTCGAAATGCTCCAGAAAACCACCAAAAATCATGCGGTTGTAAGGCACAGTTCGCGCATTCGTGTCGATTGTGACCGTCATACTCGAGACCGCCGCCGGCACATTTCCCGCCGTGTTCGTGACCAAAGCGTGGGAGCTAAAGGATAGGCCCGCCAGGGCGCACACCGCCAGGCGGCGAAGTACCTCCGGAACAAATACGCTCAGTTTCATACGCTGGTGCTGGTTGTGCTTGAATTCAATACGAGAGTGCCTGGACAGCAGTTCTCGGTATCGGTGTGCGTCGTCATGAGATGATTTCCACTCTGCGTTCAACCAGGGCAAATCACAATCGGAATCTTTAAATTTGCCCGGGGGCCAACGGCGGTGTGTTGTCGCGCCGGTTCCCGTAGCCTTGGAGCGATCCAGGGCTCACATTTGGTTCTCCTTCGAAGCGGCGACATCCACCACGGCGGCCCGCAAGGTGCGCAGCCGAAGGCGGAAGATATCGCGAAGATTCTGGCGGACGTCGAGGAGGGGATGGCGTGAGCCAAAACCTCAACTCTTTCGCTCCCAGCGAAATTTCCGTTCGCTCTCCTTGATGGGTTGGTCGTTGATGCTGGCGTAGCGGAACTTCATGTAACCGAGTTCGTCGAACTCCCAGTTCTCGTTGCCGTGGGCACGATACCATTGGCCGGAGTCGTCATGATACTCGTATTCAAAACGGACGGCGATGCGGTTGCCGGTAAACGCCCACAGCGTCTTCTTCAGCCGATAATCGAGTTCGCGATTCCATTTGCGCCGCAGGAATTCGACTACCTGCGCGCGGCCTTTGAGGAACTCGGCACGGTTGCGCCATTCGGTGTCCTCGGTGTAAGCGAGCGCCACGCGTTCGGGGTCGCGAGTGTTCCAGGCATCTTCGGCGGCCTGGACTTTCTGGCGGGCGGTTTCTTCGGTAAAGGGTGGCACTGGTGGACGTGGGTTCATTTCACTTTTTGGTTTGGAGTTTCGCTTCGAGTTCGGCGATCCGCGCGCGGAGCGGGGCGACCGCTTCCTCGACTTCGGCGACAGTGTAGCGTGGCGTTATGTATTTCGGACAGTTCCAATCGTAGGAAATCACTTCGATGAGGAAAATTCTTTCAACGATGTTGCGCGACTCCGGCTCGGTGAACCGCGCGACAAGTTCGGGACTCTCACGGGCATCAACAACTTTGGCGCGGCCCAGGATCTTCAACCGGGTGCGTTGCGGATAATCCATGAGGAACAGGCACACGCGGTCGTTGGCGGTGAGATTGCCGGTGGAGAGCATCTGGCGATTGTCTTTGAAGTCAGCGAATGCGAGCTGCATCGGGCTGACGACCTGCAGAAATCCAGGCTTCCCGCCGCGATGCTGCATGTAAGGCCAGCCGGTCTCGCTCGCCGTCGCCATGTAAAACGAATCGCGCGACTGGATGAATTGCATTTCGTCATCGCTGAACGCGTCGCGCTCCGCCTGCGGCGGAATACTCTGCGCGCGGCCAAAATACTTTCGTTGCGCAGCGAGCACGTTGGGTGTGAATGCGAGTTCGAGAAATTTACCGGCCATGATGGGGGGGTGTTAAAAATTGGTGGTTGCGGGAGACGACGCGTGGCGCGCCGTCCGCCAGTTGGAATAGTTCAGTGTCCGCAGCCGCACTCGGTGCTTCACGCTTTGGCGGTTTGGGCGATTTCGCCGGGTTTCACTTCAGGGAAATCCACGACGGTGCGCGCAACGTGGTTGACGTAGTTGGTGAAGATGTTGACCGCCACATTCGCCACCGTCTCGACAATCTCCGCGTCAGTCACGCCAGCAACCCGGGCGGACTTGAGTGCGCCGTCGCTGATTTCGCCGCGCTGCACCAGAATGCTCAGCGCAAGTTTCAGGATGGCGTCGGTCTTGTGCGACGCCGCGTTCGTTTGGCGCGCATCGGCAATCTCCTGTTCGGACAGCCCGACTTTGCCGCCAATGAACGTGTGCGCGCTCAGGCAATAGCTGCACAGATTCCCCTCAGCAACCGCGAGCGCAATTTGCTCGCGCACCTTGGCGTTGAGCGTGCCGCCCGCCAGCGCGCCGGAGAAGTTGAGGTAACCTTCGAGCGCCGCGGGTGAATTGCCGAGCACACGGAAGAGATTCGGCACGGCGCCGAGCTTAGCCTGGACGCCGTCGAAAAGTTGCTTGGTCTTGCCAGTCGCGGTAGCCGGGTCGAGTTGAGTGATGCGGTTCATGTTCGTTCTTTCGTTTTAGTTTCTTGGTTTTGTTTGTTTGCCCGCGATTCGCGGTTCTGCCACTCCCTAATCACTTGCCGTGCCAGCGAGCAAAATTTGCCAAAAGGTGTTTAAGTGCAGTTGCTTGCAAAAAATCCACCGCAGTTGGCTTCGCTACGAAATATCGTAATTGACGAACTATCGTTGCAGCCGACGGCGAAATCTCGTAGTTTGCGCCTGTGAACTGCGCGAACCTTCGGCAAGTCATGGTCTCGATGGCGCAAAACCGTTCCTTGCCTGAGGTGTTACGCGCCATCGTGAGCGGCATCGCACAGTGCCAGAACGTCGTGCTAGCGCGCATCTGGCTGGTTGAGCCCGGCGACATCTGCGAGGCGTGCCGCTTCCGTCCAGAATGTCCCGACCAGGCACGTTGCCTGCATCTCGCGGCGAGCGCGGGCAATCCAGGCGGCGATAACCAAAACTACGCGCGGCTCGACGGCGCGTTCCGGCGCTTCCCGCTGGGGGTGCGAAAAATCGGACGCGTCGGGCAGTCCGGCGAACCGTTGCTGCTTCCCGATGTTCGCGGCGATGAGGTTTGGATTGCCGAACCCCAATGGATGAAGCGCGAAGGCGTGAAGACCTTTGCCGCGCAGCCGCTCGTCTTTCGCGGCGAAGTGCTCGGCGTGCTCGCGATTTTTGACAGGAAGGTTCTCGGTCAGGAGGATTTTAACTGGCTGCGCGTCTTTGCCGACCACGCCGCGGTGAGCATTGCCAACGCGCGCGCGTTCGAGGAAATCGAATTTCTGAAGGCGCGACTGGAGGAGGAGAACACTTACCTGCGGGCGGAAGTCACCTCCGCGCTCGGCGTCGGCGACATTATTGGCAGCAGTCCGGGACTGAAAAAGGTGACGCAACAAATCCAATTGGTCGCGCCCACGGACGCCGCCGTGCTGGTCATGGGTGAAAGCGGCACGGGCAAGGAACTCGTCGCCCGCGCCATCCATGAGAACAGCCCGCGCCGTGACCGCGCGCTCATCAAGGTAAATTGCGGCGCCGTTCCAGAAACTCTGTTCGAAAGCGAATTCTTCGGCCACGTCAAAGGCTCCTTCACCGGCGCGATGAAGGACAAGCCCGGCAAGTTCGAACTCGCCGACGGCGGCACCATTCTCCTCGATGAAATTGGCGAAGTGCCGCTGGCCATGCAGTCCAAGCTGCTGCGCGTGTTGCAGGAGAAAGAGATCGAGCGCGTCGGCGACACACGCACGCGCAGGGTGAACGTCCGCATCATCGCCGCGACGAATCGCGACCTGAAAAAGGAAGCCGAGGCTGGTCGTTTCCGGCAAGACTTGTTCTACCGTCTGAGCGTGTTTCCGATTGAGATGCCGCCATTACGCGAGCGCCGTGAGGACATCGCGCCGCTGGCCGCGCATTTTGTCCAGCAAACCGCCCGGCGGATGAACCGGCCCGCCCCGCGGGTGACCCAGGCGACCATGAACCAACTGGCCGCTCACGACTGGGCTGGAAACGTGCGCGAACTGCAAAACGCCATTGAGCGCGCCGTCATCCTGTCCCAAGGCGGCCCGCTGCGTTTCGAGTTTGGCCCGGCGCCGGGGGAATCAGCCAAACCCGCCTCCCCTGCAGCCACGATCTCCAAGTTATTGACCCGCGACGAACTCAAACGCCAGGAACGTGAGAGCATCACAACGGCCTTGCAGCAGACCGGCGGCAAAATCTTCGGTCCGGATGGCGCAGCGGAATTGCTCGGCATGAAACCCACGACCCTTGCCTCCCGCCTCAAGGCGCTCAAGATTCAGCGTACACATTGAAGACCCGACCCGCCTGCGTGCGGCGAACAACGGCGTGCAGGTCACGCACGAAGGCCCGGGCCTCGTGCTCAGCGCCATGATAATCGACACGATGGACATTCTTCACTCCGGCGCCGTTGGCGGTTTCTGCCTCGTCACTAGCGACAGCGATTACACTCGCCTGGCAACACGATCATCTCGATGAGATTCAAGGGAGATGCGCTGATTCCTCGACGCAAGTTGGTCAGATGCGGGTCAGATGAATTTGATGCGGTCGGAAAGGCCAGCTTTCACTGCATTGTGAATATAATCGGGAAAATCCCGAGGGAGTTGTGCCTCGACGCTCGTAATCGCCGCGTCAGCGGCATTGGCTACCTCTTCCAGCACTTGTTTTGCAAGCGCCCCGGGCAATCCGGCTCGTTCCGTAGTCTGGATAAAATGGCGGCCCTTGATCTCATCGAGACGGTAGTGCCGGCTATCCCCGACGAACATGGCAAGCTTCATCTGTTTGCGCTCAATCTGCCTGGTCACAAAACTGGGCTGAGCCGTTAGCACATCGTACACCGGCGTGAGCCTGAATCGGCCGCCCCGGCCCAAATAGATGCTGAAATTCTTGGCATGCCCATCGGTGGCTCCTATCAGCCAGAATAGCACCTGTGCCTTCAAGAATGACCTCTGATCCTCAGTTGGTGTATCGCTTCCCTTCAGCAGTTTTAGGCCTTCAATTATTCCTGGACCCCCGAGACTCTGATACTTCAGTCCGGGCGGGACTGAAAGCGCCTGGCAAAAGTCCTCTTGTGGCAATCGCAACAGGCGACGTTCATCCGTCCATTTCCGATCAAATCGTTCAATGACCAGGGCCGTGGTCTTGCCAAACACCCGTATTTCTGCTGCAGCTGTTGGCAGCCCAAAAGCCGACATTAGTTTGAGGCAGTAATACTCGTTCTCGACGCTATTTGAGAGGTCAATACCGTTCTGCAGCGTTCCAATCTGCGTTTTAAGGATATGCGTTGTGGGCGTTGCACCGTGGGGTTTCCGCCATTTGCCTTTGTGAAAGAGTAACGCCGTCTTTTCCTGTGCGCCGGCAACCGAGATGCGAAATTCCTTGTCTTCGCCAAGGCCCAGTGGCGCTCTAGCCAGAGTCTTCAGCAATTTTTCAATGCCCTCATCATCGATGGGTTCGCCCTTGATGCCTGATGTATCATGCACGGCACCGTCATCATCGGGAAGGAACTCCAGCGCCCCTACACAATCTCGGCCAATTTGAAACAACAGGCTGTAGGCGTCTAGACCCTTGGCCCCGACCTTCTCCGCCACTCGTCGCCGAACTTCTTCCGAATCCGGCAAGAGGTTTTCAAAAACGGCCACGACTCGGTCCCCCTTAAACCTATCTTCCCGCAACGGAAGCGACATCGAAATCGGGAAGGTATTGCTCCAAGACAACCAACTCTCATCATATCGGAACGAGATCGCGCCACCGGGCTCCTTCAGCAAGCGGCCGACCAGCCGATTGTTCAAAAGAACCCGCAGCGGTGCATTTATTGGTTTTCGTGGCATCAGAAGTCTTCTTCTATGCCCAAGTCGCCTTTAGAACGCGGAGCAATGCGCAATTCCAAGTCCAGAGCAGAAAGGACCTTCAGGATTGTCTCTAGCTTGGCGGTCTCGTTACCGGCTTCCAGTAGGGAGACGGTTTCCTGCCGGATACCCGCTTTGGCCCCAAGGGCACCCTGGCTTAATCCTCGCCCCTTGCGAGCACGGCGGATTAGGTTACCGATCTGCTTTGGATCGCGAGCCAGATCACTCATGCTCCAATTATGTGCCATAGCCGATAATCTGTCAACATGGTTCCAAGCGCATAAAAGGCCATTATGCGCTTAAGCCCATAGCAATCCGGCCCAGGCTTCACTTTCGCTTTCACCAGATACCGCATATTTTCCTCTGCAACGTAGCGCAAAACGCGCTGGAGCGCGTTCTTTGAATGCCGCGGATCTCTGAGCGAGGATCTTAAAGCGAACCGAACGATGTCCAAATCCCTCTGTTTGTCGGAAGTACTGTCAAATAGTGACGATGCCAACAAACCGCGACCAATTAAAACGAACCGTCGCAATTGTGATGGAGTTCCTGCCAACTCTGCAGCGGTAGAGAGGAAACGTTGAGCGAACACACCCCTATGACCCGAATTCATTACTTCGTTATTCTGGCTTCAGTTGGTTTGATGCCCTTCGCGACCCGGGCCATTGCAGCTTCGGATGTACACGCTCCGGCCCCGTCTATAGAGACTGCGAGCCGGACCGTCGAAGATGGCGGGACAGGGCCGTACAAAGCGCTGATGGTTTCAGAAAAATCCCTGGCCACGCATACGGTTTTTCGGCCCAAGGACCTCGGCGCGTTTGGCGAGAAGGCCAAAATGCCAGTAGTTGCGTGGGGAAACGGGGCATGCGCTAATTCACCATGGGAGCATGTGAACTTCTTGTCCGAGGTGGCATCGCATGGGTTTCTGGTGGTCGCCATTGGCCCCATGCCGGCGGAGGGGCAACGGCGCAGCGCGGGTGGCCCAACCAAGTCACCAATGTTGACTGAGGCAATCGATTGGGCAATCGCACAGAACAGTGATCATTCGAGCCAGTATTACCAGAAGCTCAACACGAAAAAGATCGCGGTCGCCGGGATGTCCTGCGGAGGCTTGCAGGCTCTCGAAGTGGCACCCGATACGCGGATAGCAACGGCGATGATCTGCAACAGCGGCATCCTCGGGGATCCTGGAAGAGGAATGCCCGGGATGCCCAGCCTGACTAAGGATCATTTAGCAAAGCTTCACACATCTATCCTGTACATTCTGGGTGGTGAAAAGGACATAGCCTACACCAATGGGATGGACGACTTCAAACGCATCAACCATTTGCCGATATTCGCGGCGAATCTGAATGTTGGGCACGGTGGCACCTACAGCAAACCGCATGGGGGTGAATTTGCCGAAGTGGCCACGGCTTGGCTGCAGTGGCAGCTCAAAGAGGACCTGGAAACGGCCAAGTTGTTCGTTGGTGACCCTTGCGGCCTCGCGAAGGCGCCAGGGTGGAAAGTGGAGAAGAAGAACATTCCCTGAGCGGATCTTCCATCAACCTATCCAGATATTTGAATTTAGAATATACGCCCCCCTAAAAGTATAAGTGGACAAGATTAGCGCTAATGCTGTAGTCTGTGCGCACGTTCTATGAAGACCTGTTTGAACATTTTAGCAACGATAGGGCCGACGAGGCCGCTCGGAAGAGCGACACGTCGTGAAGCCCAGCTCGCCGGCTGGATGTTCAGCCGGAGTCTATCGGCGGGCCTGAAATTGCATAGGTCCGGATATAGCAACCCCGATAGACTTTTGGTAGGCAGGTAATGAGATCATAGGATCCACTGGATTTTCCAACCCTGCTTACCGCGACGTAAGCAGGGTTTTTTGTTGCCCATGAACGACTGAAGTGAACCTCAAAACGAAAGGTAAAGACTGTGAGACGAACACGAGACGGCATCTGAACGATGTCACCAGGCAGAAAACATAAAGCGGCGTCCACCCTCCGCAGTAAGTGCGTAGAGGGGGCTCGGCAAGCAAAGGCTGCTGAGGCCAGGAATGCGCTGGTCTTCCGTGGTGAAGCTACGGAGGACGGGCGGGAGAGCCGAGGTTCTCCGCCGGCCCGGAAGCGGGCAGGTCGCTACAGATGCGCGCCAGATGATTTAAGCCGGATTTTACAATCTAAGGGCTTCCCAGGAGGTGTGCCCCTAAACACCGAAAGAACCACCGTGAAACCGTGGGTTGGTATCTAACCAGATATCAAGAGGTGTTTGTTCTTTGTTGAAATGGCAAAGCCCCGGAGCGCGATGACGCTCCGGGGCTTCTTAATTTCCGCGGCTGTGATTTAAAAGCAGAATGTCGCCTCGCCAGGGCGAATGTCCGGGCGCAACTCCCGGCAGCCGCACCAATTAAGTGCAGAATGCAAATTGCAGAATGTAGAACCCTCCCGGCCCACAGTTTTCGTGGGACTGCGGCTAGTCTTCCAACCCTGCGTTGCGCTTTGCGGTAGTGATAGAAGAAATGGAAATCGCGACCAACTCGTTGGCCTCGCTTACAAGCGGAGCGGCAGTTTTCGAATCCACCTTTCCGGATTCCGTGAGCAATTCCACCCAATAGCCGCACTCGTCGGATTCTTCGAGCACGTCACCCATCTTCGAAATAAAGGTCGGCTTCGATTTGGCGCGACAAGCTGCGCGATAATTCGCTCCGACAGATGTCCCTGGGCGGAGCAGTTGTCGCTTCAGGATTCTGCTTGTCTCATCGTTCGATAGCCCTTCGCAGAATTTGATTATTTGAAGGGCAAACCGTTTTGTCCTGATTTGGAGATCTCGATCTTGCATTGGAAGGTCATTCTGCATTCTGCAATCTAAAATCTCCATTCAAATAGGCCGCGCACCAGCTCGTGCAGCGGAGTCTCCAAAACTCAGCCTGCCTGGGGCAGCACCAGGGCGGCCTGGTCTGACTGCAAAATGAAGAATGTAGATTGCAAAATGGCAGGTTTGGGGCAGTCCGGCATTCTGCAATTTCCAATTTGCATTCTCCATTTATATCGGGGTCGTGGCAGACAAGAAATGCACTTGCACTGCAAGCAAGCTCATGCGGGAGCGTTACCCGCCGACTCCACCATTTCATCGCGGGGAACTCGACTAAAGCACAGAGGACGGTCTCATAATCCGTTTTAGGCAGGTGTGATTCCTGCCCCCGCTACCAGCCTTCGCTCGAACCCAGCGCCCTCGCACACTGATGCGGTCTCGAGCTGCGGCTCGGCAGGCCAATTCGGGAGGTGTTCCGGCTGCCGGTCTGTAAAACCGGTGTCGAAAATAACTGTCGGAAGTGACGACTGGAGCGTTACCAGCACCTCCCACCAACTTAAGTGCAGAGTGAAAAGTGCAGAGTGCAGAATGCCATTCAGTTCTTTCAATTTGGATCCGTAGCTCAACTAGCCAGAGCAACCCGTTGTCTGCGGGAAGGCTGAGGGTGCGAGTCCCTTCGGATCCGCCACTATTCCAGTGCAGAGTTAAGAATGCAGAGTGCAGAGTGGAACACCTATTACTATCCGGCTCATTCTGCACTTGGCACTTTTAACTCTTCACTGCTTGGGCTGCCGTGGCCGAAATAGACGAGGCGTTCGTCTTCTAAACGAACCGATGCAGGTGCAACTCCTGCCGGCAGCGCCAATTAACCATTGCCAGGTAGTGTCAAAGTAGCACGGCGGCCTGTTAAGCCGTTCGGTGTTGGTGCGAGTCCAACCCTGGCAGCCAAAAGCAGTGCAGAATGCAGAATGAAGAGTGCGGAATTTTGCAATCGGCAAGTTCTTCACTCCGCACTCTAAACTCTACACTTAAACGGGGAGCCCATCATGACAACCATAGTTCAATTCGTGCCAAAGTGGCTGCGCTTGAGGCTGCAAAAGCCAACACAGCCGAAACCAAATACCGTCAGCAAGAAGGACCGACAAGTCCTCCCAACGCTGTTGAATCAGAAGCGCTCGGTGATCTTTTCCCAGGACGATAGTCCTGCGGGATATCGAGTGCTGTGGAAGATGTAATGGTAGGGACGACTTCCACGTC
>DBMR01000045.1 GCA_002298785.1 Verrucomicrobia subdivision 3 bacterium UBA693 | reverse complement strand
TTTCACAATTTCGACGGTGCAGCGCCAAAGCTGGCGCGCCTTTTCGAGCAACGCACCGGCATAGCCGCCGTCGGCCCAGATATGGCCGGCCAGCGTCCACTCGCCCTAACGGAAGCCATCATCGTTTTCCCGGCACTACTCGCAATAATTCCATTCGCGCAGCATCGGGGCGGCATGACCTTCGGACATCTCGAAGCCCCATTGAAACACGCAACGCTGAGGAACTCCTCAGCGACGGTCATTTGCGAATCGGGGTGGCCGGTCTTAATCGTGGCGGCTTTGTTGTTGATGCCTGCACTCGTTGGGATGATGCCGGTCTCGCCAAGGAAATCGCGAATCTTGCCACGCAGGTCAAAATGGTTCCGCACCGCGACATCGCCGGTGCCGCCGGCGGCATAAATGGAAGCAAGATGCAGCTGGTGTTGGAAGACACCAAGACTGAACCTCCAACCGCCGTGACTGCTTTCACCCGGCTTTCGGAGAACCATTTCATAACCCCCGATGACAGATCGTTGGTGATTAGGAGTTCATTTCACCCGTCCGAAACGTCCGTGAGCTGTTTTCGTCGAAATCGCTCCAGGACGATTCGTTGTTGAGAGGCTGAGCCACCACAGCGCGGCTTCCGAATGGGAGCTAAACTGTTGCGTGCAACTCGGAAGCCTCGGTGAAACCGGAGAAGAAGGAACCGGGGCGGCAACGTTCTTTCTGTTGGACATCAGCCCTGATTGGTTACCCCGTTTATGAATCTTAATACCTATCAACGTGCTGATTGACCCTTTCACGGAACGCCACCAGGGGTAAGCCGAGACTGCCAAAAACTGCAAAAATTCCTGTTGTCGCGCTTGGCCAGGTCTGGGAAGCTGAAATCGCAATGGGTGAACGGCGAAATCAATTCTCTCCTACCCGCGCAGCGGTGAGTGCAGGCAGGCGAGCAAAAAACAAAGTCCTTCGATTTATGATTATGTGTAAGAGGTTGTTTTTCACGGCAATGCTTACGGCGGTTCTTTGTTTCAGGGGCAGTCTTTTGGCCTATACTGGCCCGGGGGATGGGTCATCAGGCAATCCGTATCAAATAGCCAATGTCGCTGATTTCCAACAATTGTGCCAGACACCGGGCGATTGGTGGGCGTCTTTTATTCTGACGGCGAATATTGATCTGGCAGGAGAAACCCTGACGCCAATTGGAAACGAGAGCACAAAGTTCACCGGTGTTTTTGACGGCAACAATCAAATCATCAGCAATGCCGCCATCAATCAACCTGGCAGCAATTACATCGGCCTGTTTGGCTATACCGGCCCCTACGCTCAAATCCGCAATCTTGGCGTCGCGGGTGTCAATATGACCGGCAACTCCTCCGTCGGCGGGCTGGCGGGGATGAATTATTATGGTACGATAACCAATTGTTATGCGACCGGCACAGTCAGCGGAGCAGGCAACCATGTGGGCGGATTAGTAGGGTGGAATTACAACGGCTCGCTAATCTCCAGCCATGCAACCGGTTCAGTCACAGGCACAAGCGGCACGAGCTACAATATCGGCGGGCTGGTGGGATATAATGATTCAGGGACGCTGATTAACTTCTGCTATGCGTCTGGCAATGTGCACGGAGGCGCCACTGTCGGCGGATTGGTGGGTTATAACGATTCCGTTTCACTAACCTCCTGCTATGCGACTGGTGCGGTCTCCGGACATGGAAACCAAATCGGCGGCTTGGTTGGCATTAATGATCCGCAAGGCGTGATAAGCTCCTGTTATGCAACCGGTTCAGTCACCGGAACAGGCTACAATTCCGGCGGCCTGGTTGGATATAATTATAATTTAATCACCAACTGCTATGCGATCGGTTCAGTCAGCGGATACTACAATCCAGGCGGGCTGACAGGACGGAATTTCGGCGGCACGGCAACGGCGTGCTTCTGGGATACACAAACCTGTCTTCCAGTAACAGTTGGAGTTGGCTCCGGCACAACTGCAGGGGTAACCGGTAAAACGACTGCACAGATGAAGACACTTTCGACCTTTACCTCGGCGGGGTGGGATCTTTCCCATACCGATGGTGATATTTCAGACTGGGTTATGTCGGGGGTCGAATATCCGCACCTGATATGGGAAATAACCGTGGTCGTTCCCGATGTCGTCGGCCAAACCCAGGCAAATGCCCAAACAACACTCACTGAGACGGAACTGAAGTTTGAGGTTGCCGGCGTAGCCAGCGATACGATTCCCGCCGGCCAGGTGATTAGCCAATCGCTTGCCGCAGGGCTGGCCGTACCAGGGGGAACCCGGATACGTATTGTGGTCTCTCTCGGAGTACATTACTCCGGCGGCAGCGGAACAGAAATGGACCCCTATCGAATCAGTTCCATCCGCGACTGGCAGGTCTTGATGAGTGATTCCACGGACTGGGATAAAGCCTATAGACTGATAGCGGATATCAATCTGGCCGGCGTAACTCTAACGCCGGTAGGGAACGTCACCACGAAGTTCACTGGTGTTTTTGATGGGAATGCCAATAGAGTCAGCAATGCAGTCATCAACAGCCAACCCACCGACAATCACATCGGCTTATTTGGCTACATCAGCTACGGCAGTCAAATCAAGAACCTTGGCGTGGAACAGGTTGATATAACCGGCGGCTACAACAGCACCGGGGGGATGGTGGGAACGAGTGATGGTGGTACGATAACCGCCTGCTACACGACCGGCACGGTCAGAGGCACACACGATGTCGGCGGGCTGGCGGGAAGAGCTTATGATGCTGCCATGAGCTCCTGCTATACAACCTGTTCAGTCAGTGGAGCCGGCAACTATACCGGCGGGTTGGTGGGGGCGAATGTGTACAGTGCCGCAACCTGCTGCTATGCGAACGGTTCGGTGAGCGGAAACTACTGTGCCGGCGGCCTGCTGGGATTCAGTTCTAATTATTCTTCTATCACCAACTGTTATGCGACTGGTGCGATTGCGGGAACCACCTACCCCGGCGGGCTGATAGGGTATGATGGTGGCGGCACACTAACTGCCTGCTTCTGGGATGCAGAAACCAGCGGCAAGACGGATGGCGTGGGGAATTTGGATCCTGACCCCAGTGGCGTTACTGGCAAGACAACGGCGGAAATGAAAACGCTCTCAACCTTTACCGGCGCGGGGTGGGATTTTTCAGCAACCGATGGCGACCCCGCGGATTGGATGATGCCGGCGAATGGTTATCCACGGCTTGCCTGGCTGGCGACGATTGAGGTGCCGGTCAAGATCATCGAATCCGGCGGAAATCCGGCCATCAGCTTCACCATTCGCTGGACCTGTAAAGTCGGATATACTTACCAAGTGAAGTGGTCCGAGACGATGGCCGTTGGCGACTGGCACGACATCGGCCCGGTGTACACGCCAAACAGCGGAGAGAGTTCCTTGTCATTCACCGACACTTCGAGTGCCGGAAAAACCCGCAGGTTCTACGTTGTAGGTAGAAACCCGCTCTAATGTCCGGACGTCTAAGTGCTGGGTAACTGGTACAACCAACACAGCTGTTACTGATAGATTCCTTTTCACGCCGCCTCCTTTACTTGACGCTGCGCGGGTGAGGGAGAATTGCTTTTGGGTCTCACCCAGCATGGCACGACCCTATCAACGCCAGAATGCGACGTCAACCGACAGCTTTTGCCCATTCTAAGAGGGAGACGGGCGAGCGAACGGCCCACTTGATCAGGTGGACGGAGCCAAGCAAGCAAAGACCTCTGTTTCCTGAATTCCAATAATTTGCTTTTCCCCGGCTCTGCGGGGTGTTTCAGGAATTCCAAATCGAGTGAACCCTACCTGATTCCAGGTAGTGATAAGCCAAAAATCGAAATTTATCTCACTTTTCTACCTGTTATTGGGGATATACGACCACTCCAGCATGTGACAGGCTGCGTTCGTGAACCTGGTCGCTGAAAGGCGGCCGGGGGATGCGCAACGGGTGATCGCCAGGGAAGTGGGGAAGCTGCCATTTGGTAGCTTCGGGGAGCATCAGCTGCACTGGATCGCCAGGTTCACGCCTCCTTTCTCGTGTTATCTTCGGGCTCCAAAGCAACCAACAATCTCACCTTGTTTTACTCTCCGCTTTTTCGAGATAAACCCAATTACCAAGACCCAGTTGTTCGAAATGGGCCTGGGTGACTAAAAGGTGAGTTTGACTGAACCTCCATTGCTGGTAGGGATTGATCCGGAGCAGTTCCCGGAAGCGTTCATTTCATGTTGCATCCGTTCCGGCTAGTGGAAGGTTGCCTGGTCAGTAAATAGGGCAGGCCTTGCGACGTAGCTCAATCCAAAGACTCGGCTGCCAATCGCGACCTGGGTTGCGTTCTGCCTGGTCCTGCCATCGAGGCCACTGTTTGCTTCCGTTTGACATTGTGCCTGGGCAGGTGGAAGTTCCTCTGACTTTCCATAACGAGGCGCCGGCTCGCTTCATTAACCAACGCCCCGAGTGCAGAGAACTCGGAACATGGGGTATCATGACAATGGCATTTCAGGGTCGACCGAGTGGGGTGATGGTATTGCCAAAATCACCCAGAGGAGGGGGTAACCGATCGGGTCTCGAACGGCCGGCATCTTTACGGCCGCGCTTTCCAATTTTCGACGAAGCGATGAATGGGAACGTATTTGCAACTGCCAATCTGCGAACGCTTTCCCGTCTGCTCCGCGGTCTGGCCCCGCTGCCGGGTTGGTTCAGCGCCCTCGCTTCGCGGTTCGCGCAATCTCTCCGCACCCAGCAATTCGCTGCGAGCAGTGAAAATATTCTGAACCACCGACTATGAAACCTGCTCCTCCAGAGGGTCCACAGGGTGAACAAAACAACCCCAGCTTGTCTGCAGAAAAGGCCCGCGAAATCGTACTGGCCCAATTAACCCCGGTGGAGCGAGCGCACGGGACAGCCTTCTTAGCCGCGACTTTCGTTCCTCGGGGTGCGCGGCTGCAATTTCCGCGCCTGGTAATCGAAGTCCCCTGGCGGGCATGGTTAGCCTTCATTGATGGTGAGCCCAATGCGGATTGGGGACATCCCTGCCGCTATTTGTTGATCGGGGTTGAGAACGGCGAAACGCGCTCATTCCCAGGCCAATTTCCACCCTTTCGGGTGGGATCGCCATGGTGCTGGCAAGTTGTGCATAAGGCACCAACCGCTCCGGACGCGGCGGTTTCACCCTGAACGCACCTCGCGGTCAGCGTCCCTCGCCGCGAGGTTTGCATAACATCAAAGGAACTAGTATGCCGGAGAATAAACTCAGCTTAGTCCTGGAGCGTGTTCGAGCCCACGCCTTCAATCAACTCTCTTTTAGGAAGAGAGAGCGAACGAACCTCTATCTCGATGAGCAAATTATCCAACCCGGGGAAATGATCGGGCCAAGTCGCCAGAAGATCGTGGCAAAAGTCCCCTCGCTCCTGGTATTTGCCGACGACGAGCCGAACGCCGACTATTCGCACCCGGTGCGCTACTTGTTTTATGATGCGGCGAGCGGCCATCTCCGGCAGGAAGTGAACGCTCAATTCCCGCCGCATGCCCCAGGCAAGAGGCCCACATTCAAGCCGTTTCACGAGCCGGTGCGACTCCTGCCGAGTAGTGTGGTTTTCCACCGTGGATGGCGTTACCGGTGTCCAATCATTCTGCCCAAGGGGCAACGGTACGCCCTCCTGTTCTCCGGAATGTCGAATGTCCGGCACCTCAATAACCTGGAGTATATGTACCGCATGCTCTTGGACGAATACGCCTTCAAACCGGACAACATCTATGTGTTGAACTATGACGGCACCCTGAACTCACTGGACGGGACGCCCACCAACTGGGTCGGGGACGGGACAGCGTTTCGCATGAAGATTACGGGCGCGGGAACTCGCAGCGCTTTTGAGTCGGCGATCGACGAGCTCAAGAAGCGAATCAAGGCTCCGGACCTGCTGTTTCTCTACACTGGGAACCACGGAGGCTGGGACAACACTCCAGGGTCGGCCGATCTATGCACCTACCCTAATTGGGATGGCTATCACGCTTCGGATCTCTCAGCCAAGCTCGGCCAGTTGCCCCAATTCCGGGGTCTGTTGGTGATCATGGGGCAATGCCATTCCGGAGGGTTTAACAGTTCAGTTATTGCCGCTAGTCCGGCCAAGGCGACCAGCATCGCCGCGTCGGTGAGCGAGCCAAATGTCGCCCACGTGAACTACGACTGGAATTACTTCGCTCGCGACTGGGCGTCCGCACAGGTCGGGCATGACCCGTACAACAATCCGCTGGCCTTCAATCCGGATAGCGATGGGAACGGAACGATTGAGGCGGAAGAGGCATTCCAATACGCGAATGCGATAAAATACCCAATCGATGATCCGGTTTTCAGTGAAAGTTCGGAGGCTGGTGGTGATCTCTCGCTGGGACAATTATACGTGAAGGTCTATTGGTGGTGCCCAATCTTGTACGAAGTGTTGGGTACGCATTATTTGCACCTCCCGCCGGAAGAGTATTATGCAAAGTTACACGCCATCCAACCATCGCTAACCAAGCTGAGCGCGACGCTCGACGAGGCTTCCACAGCTCTGCGCATGGAGTACAAAGCAAAAGTCGAACGCATTGTTGCTGAGCATTTTGGGAAGTAGCCCCACTCAGCGTCAAAGCACGAACATTGGTGCCTTAGCCCGATGCTTGTCTTATGGCCCGTTGCGTTTGGTATCGAACACTTTTGCCAGCCTATCGGCAAGGTGTTCGATTTGCCTCAACGCCGCAGCGGCAGAAAGGCTTGGTCGTCAAAAGGTTCTTCCGGTTGTCGTAGATTGAGCCTATTCACTAACGATCAAGTTGATCACCGGGGGCTCAGGCGTTTCGATCACCCCGGTCCCCCAGGTGTTCGTAGCGGCATCAACTCGGGCAGCCGAGCCTTTGTGGGTGTACGGGCACCCAGGGCTACGATCACCAGGCGCCACCATCAACCACTGACACTGTCAAGTAATTACCTTGGCTCTATTGAATTTAGTGTTGGAAAACCTGCGACTTTACCACGGCTCGCAGTTTTTTACATAGAAAGCAAATAGCTTATTATCAACGCTTTACACCCCGTCTTGGAATGGAGTTTACGGAAAAATCGAAAATCTGCATGTGGTGAAGGCTTTTTTTTCGAATCGCCGTACTCGAAAGAACGCCTCTCCAACCTCCGTTTTCCGCGATTTTCCGTATGTCAATCACGATTAAGAAATCGATAATATATTCATAACAAGCACTTTACGTCGCGCTGTGGGCGGCGTTTTGACCGAAAGGTGGGTGTAAAATGACTGCCAGAAAATTTCAATTTTTTGCCATGTATCACCTTGCAGCTCTATATGTTTTGAGCCTGATTGCAGCTCCATTGCTCCCGCTGCGATGCAGTGTCAATCGTGTAATCTTGGCGGGACTTTGACCGACAGCCTTGTCTCGGGTTGCTGGTAATCGAGGTGCTGTCGTCAAGTCAGGGGGGAGTCAGCGACCTCCGGCCGA
>DBMR01000118.1 GCA_002298785.1 Verrucomicrobia subdivision 3 bacterium UBA693 | reverse complement strand
GGGGGGGGAGTCGGTCGCTTTTCGGGAATGCTGCTCATTGATAAACTGGCCGTGAGAAACTGAATGAACAGGGGGACAGGGGAGGTATCGTCTTCTGCCGAGCCGGACCGGTCCGAAAAAGACGCCGGTCCAACCTGTGGCCGGTTTTTTTGAGGGCTCACCCCCAGAACCCCAAATATGGATTGGCTTCCGACATTGCTGACGGGTTGGCATGTCCGGTTGACGCTGGGTTGGCCGGGGATTAAGCTTCAGTAATGGTGTCGTTGACTGAATTACAAGTAGACCGATGGCCGGTGCGCAAGCCGTTGTCGCGTGGCGAGGCGGATGCGTTGACCCGGGAAATCATGGTGCTCAAAAAGCAGCTAAATGCGGTCGTGCTGGCACATAACTACCAGGTGCCGGAGATTCAGGAAGTGGCGGATTTTGTGGGAGACTCACTCGGGCTCTCCCAGCAGGCGGCCAGCACCGATGCCGACGTGATTGTTTTCTGCGGCGTGCATTTCATGGCCGAAACCGCCAAGATTCTGAATCCTGGCAAAATTGTGGTGCTTCCCGACAAGGACGCCGGTTGTTCCCTGGAGGAAAGTTGTCCGGCGGAAAAACTCCGGGCGCTGCAACAAACTAATCCGAACTTTTACACCGTAACTTACATCAATTGCAGCGCTGGGGTGAAGGCGCTCAGCGACGTGATTTGCACGAGCGGCAACGCAGTGAAGATCGTGAACGCCTGCCCGCCGGAGCGTGATTTGCTATTTGTTCCGGACGAGAACCTGGGCGCATGGGTGACGGAACAAACCGGGCGGCCAATGACGCTGTGGCGCGGGAATTGTTATGCGCATGTGGAATTTCAGCGTGAAAGCCTGCTGCTAGTGACGCGACAGTTTCCGGAAGCAAAGGTGGTGGTGCATCCGGAGAGCCTGAGGGAAGTGCGAGACCTGGCGGACATGGTGTGTTCTACAGAAAAGATGATCACCTACTGCAAGACGAACGCCGCCCGGCAATTCGTGGTGGTGACCGAGTCCGGCATCATTCACCGCATGCAGAAGGAATGTCCGGGTAAGGAGTTTATTTGCGCGCCATCCGTGGATGTCATGCGAGCGCCGACCGATCCCTGTCGATGCAGTGAGTGCAAATTCATGAAAATGAATACCTTGGCCAAGGTGCGCGATTGCATGAAGAACCTTGCTCCACGCCTGGAGTTGCCTTCCGAGCTCATTGCGCGCGCCCGGCTTCCGATCGACCGGATGCTGGAAATTTCGGCGCGGCCAGGCTGAGAAATCCGGCCGCGTCGAATGGAGTCACGGGCTCGTCAGAGGTCGGATTCGGCGAAGATGGCAGGGGCTATCGCCTCGCCGGATTGCAGCGGGAATCGACTCCAATCATCCTGGTGTCGCAAGGCGGCCTTGAGGACTGCCAATTCGCGCAGCAGCGCTTTGGTGGCCTGATCGAAGGCCGGGATCGGGTCTTCGGCGGATTTTCGGCTGTGAAGAACTTTGCAGGGAAGCCGTAGCGTTAAAGCGGCAGTGAACAGCTTTTTCTGAGGGCCGCGCTGCAGATTGACCTGCAGGTGCACAGCATCCTGGGGAAAATGAGTGAGATGCGTTTCGAGTTTGGAGACTTTTTCGCCCAATTTGCGCTCGAGTTGTCCGTGCGGGCGCATGTTCTTTACGAACAAGTTCCAGGTTAGCTTCATACGTGCCTTTCACTTGGATGCGCAGGGTCATTCCTGGCATCAAATCAATGGCGCGCACCGCCCGGCGGCTTCACGCTCGCGGTCCTACTTGCTCTTGTCTTTCGGGCTTTCAATAACCACGTAGCGGGTGCCGCCCTGGCCGCCGCGTCCACCTCTCCAGATTTGCAGCAATACACGTCCGTCCTTGGCCTTTTCACTAAGGGCCACCGCTTCATCGGCGTTGGTAACGGGTTGATGATTTATCTGCAAAATTACATCGCCGGGCAATAAGCCTGCTTCCGCCGCTGGAGAACCGTCTTCGATATTGCTCACTAGGGCGCCGCGCACTCTGTTCGGGATCTCGAATTGACGCCGCGTTTTGCTGTCGAGGTCAGAGACTTCCACACCGTCCAGCGTATCCTGGCCTTTGCCGCTATCTCCGTCGTTAGTCGCGCCGCTGGCGAGGTCTGCCGGCAATTCGGCCAGGGTGGCGACGATGGTCTTTTCGGACGGTTTCTTGCCGACATCGCTGCGCAGCACCTTGAGGTTCACTTTGGTGCCCGGCGCGTTTTGCGCGATGAGCAATTGGAGATTGCGCGGTTCGGGAACCTTCTTGCCGTTGACTTCCAAGATGACGTCCCCACCGCGCAGACCCGCTTTTTCAGCCGCACTGCCCGAGGTCACTCCGCCTACGAGCACTCCAGCAGCGCCTTCGGGCAAGTTGAATTCCTTTGCCAGGCGCGGGTCTAGCGGCTGGATGTTAATGCCCAGGTAGCCCCGGCGCACTTTGCCCTCAGTGGTGATGCGGTCCATGACGTAGCGCGCCATGTTGATCGGGACCGCGAAGCCAACGCCCTGGAAACCTCCGCTGCCGCTAATGATGGCGGTATTGATGCCGACGAGTCGACCTTCCGCGTCCACCAGCGCTCCGCCGGAGTTGCCGGGGTTTATGGCGGCGTCGGTCTGGATGAAATCTTCGTAGCCATTAATGCCAAAGCCGCCCCGTCCGAGCCCGCTCACGATCCCCAGCGTGACGGTCTGGCCTACGCCGAAGGGATTGCCGATCGCCAGCAGCATGTCACCCACTTCGAGACTGTCGCTGTCGCCGAGCGTGATGGCGGGCAGGTTCGTGCTGGATTCGATCTTGAGGACAGCAATGTCGGTAGCCTTGTCCGCCCCGATGACCTTGGCGTCGAACTCCCTTTCACCCCCAGGTAGGGTCAGGGCCACTTTGACAGTGTCAGCGTCTTCGACAACGTGGTTGGCGGTTAACAGGTAGCCGTTGGGCGACACAACCACACCGGAGCCGAGGCTTTGCGTCTTGCGTTCTCGTGGACGCGAGCGTTGACCGAAATCATCCCCAAAGAAGCGGCGAAACATCGGGTCATTGAGAAACGGGTGCGCCCCGCCGCCGCTGCGATCGCGGATGATCACCGTGGAATAGATGTTGGCGACACTGGGCGCGACGCGCTTAACAATCGGCGCCATGCTGGTGGTGGCTTTGGTCTCCTTGGTGAGCGGGCTGTTTTGGACCGTGAGGTGCGGGGGAGGATTCGTGTTGGAACTGGTGGTGGAACTTGGCTTTCGGGACTTGGACTGGGCTTCCACTGTTAGGGGAAATCCGATGCCCAGTGCGATTGCCAATGTGATCGGGAGAGTGATTTGCCAGTGCCAAGAGTTCTTCATCGAATGTTCTTTCAACCGTTTCGGAACTTGCACGTCTGGTGCCGCCTGTTGCGCGGAGTTGATACCGTCAGGCAGAGGGGAGGTAACCCTGTATGACTGCATCCAGCCGATGTTCCATTACCATAAAATCACACCAAACCCCGATTTGTCAAAAACATAGGGACGGGCGAGGAGCGCTGCGCCGGCAATCCCCGAAAATCAGCGTTGGACGCGCGCGCTCCCGCCTTTGACCAGTGCTTCGACTTCCTTCAGCGAGGCCATGGAGGTGTCGCCGGGGGTGGTCATCGCCAGTGCCCCGTGCGCGGCGCCATATTCTACCGCCTGTTGCGGATCGCCGTATTTCAGCAGGCCGTAGATCAGCCCACTGGCAAAGCTATCGCCGCCCCCGACGCGGTCGAAGATTTCCAGATCGGGACGAGGTGTGGCTTCAAAAAACCGGCCGCCCGCCCAGCAGATGGCGCCCCAATCATTGCGCGTGGCCGACTTCACCGCTCGCAGGGTGGTGGCGGTCACTTTGAAGTTGGGATAAGCCTGTGTGACCTGTTCGATCATGCGTTTGAACGCCGACACGTCGATCTTCGAGATGGCGTCATCCATGCCTTCCACTTTGAATCCCAGGCAGGCGGTGAAATCCTCTTCATTGCCGATCATTACATCGACGTATCGGGCGATTTCTCGATTCACTTCCTGCGCCTTTTGCTGGCCGCCAATACTTTTCCAGAGTGAGGGTCGGTAATTGAGATCGTAGGAAACGACGACTCCATGTTTGCGGGCTGATTGCACCGCCTCCACTACCAGGGATGCCGTGGAATCGCTTAGCGCGGCGAAGATCCCCCCGGTGTGGAACCAGCGCACTCCAAAGGTGCCGAAGATGTTGTCCCAATCGAAATCGCCCGGCTTCAGTTGACTGGCAGCGGAGTGACATCGGTCCGGGATGCCGACGGCTCCTCGTACGCCAAACCCGCGTTCGGTAAAATTAAGTCCGTTCCTGGAAATTCTGCCCACACCATCAAACGGGACCCAGCGGACAAACTCTGTATCCACGCCGCCTTGCAGGATCAGATCTTCGATCAATCTGCCGATGTCGTTGTCTGCCAAAGCAGTGCAGATGGCCGTTTTCATTCCGAAACAGCGACGCAAGCCCCTCGCGACGTTGTATTCTCCTCCGCCTTCCCAGACTTTGAATTCGCGCGCCGTACGAATCCGTCCTTCGCCCGGGTCGAGGCGGAGCATGATCTCCCCCAAAGCCAGCAGGTCATACTTGGCTGAACCGGGAGGTTTAGTGTCCAGAATCGGCATAAGCTGGAAAAACTTTGCGCGCAGGGGCGGGTGAACACAACGCCAAACTTTGCCCCGGGGTCAGTCCCTAGTATTGAACTATTTTTGGAGTATATGTAGCCTATTAATAATTCTAACTGTCAATACTAGGGACTGACCCCAAGTGGCTTGATTTCTCATCCAAGGTGTGATGTATTATGCGCACTGGCGCGTGATGAGGCCGATTGGCCCGCGTCGGAGTTAACACATACAAAACATGCATTCCACAATTGAAGAGACGCCGGTCATGCAGAAGACGCGGGAATTGTGCCAAACGGTTCTCGATCAGCCTTCGATGAAGTCAATCCGCCAGCGCATTGACGCCTTTTTGGACGACGAAGAAACGCGCGCACAGTACGACGATCTGGTTAGCAAAGGGCAGGCTTTACAGCAGAAACAACAAAATGCCGAGGAGTTGAACGACGCGGAAATCGCCGCTTTCGAGAAGCATCGGGATACGCTGCTGAGCAACCCCGTGGCTCGCGGATACCTGGACGCGCAAGAGGAACTGCATCAGTTGCAGCATTCGATCCAGAAGTTCGTGAATAAGACGCTGGAGTTGGGTCGGTTGCCGTCGGAGGAGGAACTGGAAAGCGGTGGCGGCGGATGCGGCGGTAGCGGTGGCGGTTGCGGATGCCACTGACGACCGGCATTGGAAGTGGATTTCAGTAAAGCAAAACGGGCATCGAGTGATCGATGCCCGTTTGGCGTTTAGATTAATAACGGCCTAAGATCAGGGATAGGAACTGAGGCCAGCGGCGCGTTGATTGAGCCAGTAGACGTCGGTGTAAGGCGCGTGGAAGGTCACGTTCAAAGACAGCAGAGCGCCCGGGGCCAGGCGGGGCATGATTTGCGGATCTTTCCATTTACGAATCTCGGAGTGTCCATCGGCAAACGAGAAACCGCCGGCGCCACCATGGTAGCTGGCCGGGTAATCGACGAGGTTAGCCGGGGAGTCCGGGTTGGTGGCGAACCAACCGTCGTTGATGCTGTCTTCGCGTTCGTCCAGGAACACGAACATCATGACCGGGGTTTGGATATGGCTCATCTTCGTGCATTTGGTGTACTTGCTCGGATCGGTCCAGGTCCGGGTCTTTTCACCGACGAAGCAGTTCATCGAGAGGGAGCGCACGCGAGCGAGTCGGGCGGCGCCGATCTGGACCATGGATTTGTCCGCAGGACACTTGAAGGCGCCCGGGGTCTTGATATACGGCCCAAGATAAGCCCCATACGGATTGCGGTCGTGGTCAATCAGGTAGGAAACGTTGGTGTTATCTGTGCTGCCGCTGAAGTCCAACCAACCGCCGACCCAGGCGGCGTCCGCGGCGGATTTGCCGACATTCCCGCCGTCCCGATTAAATACGAGTTTGCCGCCGTTGTCATCGGCGTACATCGTCCAAGCCAGGGACATTTGCTTGGTGTTATTCATGCAGGAGACGCCCTGCGTTTTTTGCTTCGCGCGACCCAAAGCCGGGAGGAGCATTGCCGCGAGGATCGCAATGATCGCGATCACTACCAGGAGTTCGATAAGCGTAAAGCCGCTTTTTTTTCTTTGCATACCAAAATAGGGGTTGTCGTGCGTATAACTTGGCTCGAAGTATACGCCACTTCAAGCCTGAAGTATGTTTAACAGGAGAATTATTGCGGGTCAACTGAGCGTTGGTAGGCACAGTCGGGGTAATGCGGTGGGGACGGGAAGAAGGAATAATTATGCTTGACGGTATGCGGTGCCGCTGTGGTTCGGTCTTGGAAACCCGGGGTAACTTCTGCAGACTCGGGCCATGGCACTGACCCGACATTGCTGGAAATGCGGCACCGTTTACGAACTATCCGGAACGCCCGGGCGCTCGGAGACCTGCATGAAGTGCAGGTCGGATTTGAAGGTGTGCCTGAATTGTGTCAGTTACGATTCCAGGGTGGCGCAGCAATGCCGGGATCGCCGGGCTGACCCGGTGGCGGAAAAGGGGGCGGCGAACTACTGCGAGTACTTTGAGATGATCCGGCGGGAATACCAAGTGCCAGGCACGGCGTTTGAGCTTTCGCGCGAGGCCAAAGCTCGGGAGGACCTGAAGAAACTGTTTGGCGACTGACTGCGCATCGGGCGGCTACTCAGCGGCCCGGGCAAACTTCACCGAATCGCCATAGCGTTTATTGTCGGCGCGGATCCGGGCGGTGAGCGTGCGTCCGAGGCCTTTCAGGAATACCGCGGCCAGGTCGGGAGCATGGCTGGTGAGTTCGTCGAGGTCCGAAGCGGAGATTTTAGCCACGATGGAATCGCAATTGGCGACCACATCGGCCGAGCGTGGCCCCTTATCGAGCAGGCTGATGTCCCCGAAGAAATCGCCGGGGCCGAGGGTCGTTAAGATGCTTTCGCGCCCCATGACATCAAGGCGCACGCGCAGTTCGCCCGAGAGGATGAAATAGATGGAGTCTCCGGGATCGCCCTGATGGACGATGACCGTCCATTGGGGGACCGATTCCACCTGGACAAAATCGGCGAAGCGTTGGAGTTGGTCTTCGGACATGGCGGCGAGAATTTTGATGCGGCGGAGGGATCCGGCAGGGACGCCCTGGACACCGGCCGGCCGGTCGGACGCTTTCCCGGAATGGTTGAAGAACATTCGCAGCTCTTCCAGGTCCGACGCCTTTTTCCATTCGCCGTTGCGGGGTCGGAAGATCCAGGTATCAGCGGTTACGTTCCCGGATTTGACCCAGGAAATTAACGTGGGAAGTTCGACTGGACCATAGGGAGTTTGATCGACGCCCCAAACAATATACCCAAAACTCGAGTCACCGGTCGCCATGGCAAGAGCACGATAACAAAAGTTAAAGCGAAAGAAAAGCAAAAAAAGGCCCCTCCGACACCGAAGCGGCGGAGGGGGGTGATGGAGGAACTAACTAATGAAATGGTTAGAACTTATAGGCGATATTGGCCATCAGGATGTAGCTGTTCTTCTTGTCGCCCGGGCCGTTGCTGGAACCTTCCGAGGCGGGAGAACCGTAAGCATTGGAGCCATCCGCGGCATGATCCCAACGGAATTCGAGCCGGGTCAGGACGTTGGCCCAGAGGTCATATTGCAGGGTGCCGGTGACCGCGACCACTTTGCGGGCCCCGAAGGGATTTGGGGTCAGGTCGGACGAGGCATATTCGCCGCGGGCGAAGAAGGTGGCCTTTTCCGAGAGCTTCAGAGCGGCGTAGAGGGCGGTGGCGTTGGCGTAGCCGGAGCCGCGCAACGGTTGTTGGCTGATGCCCTGGTAGTCGTAAGCGGCGCCGACTTTGAGCTCCTTGATGGGAGTATTGACCGATGCGCCGATGTAATAACTGGTTTGATTGCCGGCGACCCCGGAGTTGAAGCCATTCATCACGGACCCGCTCAGGGTGGAGCCGGCGAGGGAACCCCAGCTTTCGGGGGCAGTCAACGTAAAGGCGCCCATGTAGGTCTTGTAGGATTCAGCCAACGGCGGGTTGGCGCGTTGGTTAATCATGGGGCCGTAGGTATTGGCCACGCCGGCGCTGGCGGAGATGGCCGGAGTGAAGGCGTAGCTGGCCAGCAACCCGGTGTGCGAGACCGGCTCAATCGTATAGCCGTAGGAACGGGTGAAATTGGGATTGGACGGCGCGTCGGTCACCTCATAGCCCATGATGGGGTCCCAGACTCCCATTTTAAAATCGAGTCCGTTTCCGATCGGAGCCCGGAGTGCCACGTAGGCCTGGCGGAGCGCAAAATCCGCGGCGGTTCCGGTGGATTGGGTGGCCAGGGTGTTGGCGTCAGGTCCGAACATCGTGTCCACCTTATACCCGGCGGCCCAATGGTCGCTGGCTTCAATCGGTTTTTCGATGCTCAGCTTTACGGCGTTGAGGTTAAAGCCGTCAGCTTTAGAGGAGCCACCATAGGAATAGGTGGGGACAAAGGCATTACCGGTGCCGATATTCCATTGGGCGGAAGTATCGACATATCCACTGATCGTAGTAGAGGACAGGGACGTTAGCAGTGAACTCGGTTTTTCTTCAGCGCTCGTAATCGAGGGGAGGCTGATAACTCCGGCGCCCAGGAGGGCATAGGTCCATGCGTTGCACTTCATTTATTTGGTTTGGTTATGTTCGGTTGTTTTTCTGTTTACAGAACTACCAAATTCCATCGGATAGGTCTGTATGCGAGATGACGACTAGGCAGTTGGCGTGCCAAACAAAGATCATCCGTACAAGTCATTGATGTGAAGTTGGTAGTCAAAATGCTCCTGATCCTGTCGGTGTTGCCGGGCAGCTTTCATTTTGCCGTCATGATCAAAAATAGCCATCTCTCGTTGCCTCGAGACCGAAAGGGAAAATGATCGAGAGCTCTCCCGTCGGTTACCGCTGGGAAGCGGGTTATTCCTGACGTTTCGCGTTGAATTCGGTCAGAGCCTGTTGCATGGCGAGAATGTTCTCCCGCGGCATGCCGGGGCTGACTCCTCCACCCACAGAGAGAATCAGGTTTTCGCCGCTGCTTTTTTCCAGGACGGCGGTGGTGGCAACCCGCACCTGTTCCGGGGTGCCGCGCACGCCGATTTCGAGCGGGTTTACGTTGCCCATCAGGCACAGGCGATTGCCCACGCGCCGTTTGACATCGGCGATGTCGGTTTGCTTGCCCCAGTTCAGCACGTGGAAACCGCAGTCCGGCAGATGTTCCAGGCAAGCGTTTACGTTTGCATCGTTATGGTAGACCTTCACCCAATGCGCAGGGAAAGCCTCACAGATGCGCTTGAGATAGGGATGAGCGAATTCCCGGTAGTGCTCCGGGCTGAGAAAGCCCACGATGTCGTCCAGGATGAAGATGCCTTCGACCGTGTCGCCCATGACCTGGGCCTGGGCCTTGAGCCAATCGATGATCATCCGGGTGCAGAGGTCGATGAGCTTATGGGCCCATTCCGGCTTTTCCAGTATGTCCATCATGAAATCGGTGGTGCCGCGAACGAATCCTGCTGTGCACAGCGGTCCGCGGCTGGTGACCACGGGGAGGATTTCACCCTCATTCAGGATGTGCTGGCGATGCATCTGGATGCGGTGCAAGGTGAGGGCCATAAACGCGTCGGCCTTGACCTCATATTCCGGCAGATGTTCCAGGTCCTCGATCTGGCGCAGGGCGTGACATTCGCTGGGGGTGTTGTTGGGCCAGAACTTGATCTTGGCCCCAAGCGCCGAAGGTTCCGCCGCCATTCCAAACTCCGCCCACCAAGAGGGGAAGAAGATGATGTCCGGAAACTCACGATGAATTTTCAGGTGCGCCTGGAACCAGAGCTCGGGGTCCAGGTAGAAATCCAGATGCTTGAGGCCGAGGTAAACCGGAATCCAGGGGCTGTCGATGATGAGCGCCATTGGAATTTGTTGGAGGCGTTCTCCGCGTGCCGCCCGCTTGAAGACATCCCATTGCTCGGGTTTCATGCAGGCAAAGCTATAATTTGTCCGCTGAGGGGTCAATCACGAGGCCAACGGCTGTTTCACCACGGGAGGAAACAGCTTGGGATATAACCCGGGCCCTTGCTATACTGCGGTGAGCACTGACATTACCTTAACATGAAACGTCTGTTCTCATCCTTAACTCGTCGCGACTCGAAACCAGGTTTCAACGGCGTTAGAACCGCGTGCCTTCTGGCGGCCGCCAGCCTTTCACTGACTATTGCGCCGAATTCAACCGGCGCTGAGAAATACGAGCCGAACTGGAAGTCGCTCGATGCCCGCCCCATACCAGGCTGGTTTGATGAAGCCAAGTTCGGGATCTTCATCCACTGGGGCGTCTATTCGGTCCCGGCGTGGGGACCGAAAGGGAGTTATGCGGAGTGGTATTGGGATGCGTTGCAGAACACGAATAGCGCGACGTGGAAATTTCACGTAAAGAATTACGGCCCCAACTTCAAGTATCAGGACTTCGCGCCGCAATTTACCGCCGAGTTGTTCGAACCGGAACAATGGGCGGATATCTTCGTGCGCTCGGGCGCTCGCTACGTGGTGTTGACCTCGAAGCACCACGAAGGGTTTTGCCTTTGGCCCAACGCCGACAGTTGGAACTGGAACAGCGTGGATGTGGGGCCGCACCGCGACTTGTGTGGTGACCTGACGAAAGCGGTGCGGGCGCGGGGCCTGAAGATGGGGTTTTACTATTCGCTCTACGAGTGGTTTCACCCGGTCTATCAGATGGACTTCCCGCGGTTCGTGCGCGAGCACTTTCATCCTCAGTTCAAGGACCTCGTGATGCGTTACCAACCCTCGCTGATTTTTGCCGATGGCGAATGGGCCCGCACCAGCGCCGAATGGAAGAGCGAGGAGCTGTTAGCGTGGCTGTTTAACGAGTCTCCCTGCCGCGACGAAGTGGTGGTGGACGACCGTTGGGGCAAGGACACCCGCAGTCGTCATGGCGGCTATTTCACGACCGAGTACGGCGAAGTTGGGGGCGATACGAAGCTGAATGCGGCGCGCAAGTTTGAGGAGTGCCGCGGAATCGGCGCCAGTTTTGGTTACAATCGCAATGAAACCATCGACGATTACCAGTCCGCTTACAGCCTGGTCTGTGTGCTTGTGAACCTGGTGGCCAAAGGGGGGAACCTGCTGCTGGACATCGGACCAACCGCCGATGGGCGCATCCCGGACATTATGCAGCAGCGCCTGGTCGAGATCGGTGACTGGCTCAAGGTAAACGGAGAGGCTATCTACGGCAGTCGTCCATGGAAGGCGAATGGGGAAGGACCGACTCAGCCGGCCAAAGGCGCCGACGCCGAGCGCAAGCAGATCTTCAAATCATCCGATGTGCGGTTCACGTCGAAGGACGGCAATGTCTACGCGATTTGCCTCGCGCTGCCTACGGACGAAATCCGTATCGCATCCCTGGGGAGATCCTCACCAGTAAAACCTGGGACTATTCATTCCGTCGAACTCCTTGGAACCGAAGAGAAGCTGGTTTGGAAGCAGGAAGCCGAGGCGCTGGTGATCCAGCGCCCTCATCGCCTGCCGTGTCTGCATGCGGTCACGCTTAAAGTCCGATTGGATCAGTAAGCGTGACCTGAAGAAGGATTTACTTGGCACCCTGGTCAATCCAGGCGCGGACCAAGCCGACCTCAGCCGGGGTCAGCGGTTTTGGCGGCGGACCAAAGCCACCGTGTTGTCCCGGGGGAGGGCCGCCAGCTCCGGGAGCTCCGGGAGGCGGACCGCCGGCCGGGGGGCCACCAGGACCACCGGGGCCGCGCCGACCCTGGCGCGGTTTGGGCGGCATGGCGCTTTCAGGGTCCAGTTGGGCCATGGCAATTACGATCTGGCTCTGCTGGCTTTTCCCGCTGACCAGGACTTTCCCTTCCTTACTGCCTTTGAGGGTGTTTTCCAGGGTGTCGAGTCGGAGACCCGCTTTGGGCTTGTCTCCGCTGTGACATTTCACACAGGAAGCCTCCAACAACGGCTTGATATCCTGCGCGAAGGTGACCCCGGTTTTAGTGGACGGGGGCGGGAGTTTACTCAGATCCACCTCTGCTCGCGAGGAAGCCGTGGCGAGGCACAGGAGCGATAGGATTATGCAACGTTGGCTGACGATATTCATCATGTATTATATACTATAGTATTAAACCTTCGAGTGGAGTCTAATCCAGTTAACCTTAAGTTAACATTAAGCCAGCCTTTCCGTCCAGCCCGGGCTTGCGATTTCGTCGGCTGATCGAGGCCGTGGCCGGGCGGGGGTGGTCAGCTGCTTGGGGAAGCGGCAACCTTGGCTTTGCCTTTGACCGGTTGAGGGCGGAACACGAAGGCGGAAACGGTGTTGAGCAGGAAGACGGCGACCGCAATCGCGCTGAGGATGGCGCCCCATTGACGCAGCCCCTGGGCTGAAGCCAGATCGCCGGCAACGCGGAGGAGCAAGCCGGCTTCGAGCAGTGCCACGTGGACGTAAAACCGCGGGGTGAAGATAGGCATCAAGGTGAGCACTGCCGGGAAGATCACCGGGGCGTGGGCAAAAATCATGGAGAAAACGAAGCCCACAAAGAACGAGTGCAGGATCGCATCGTAGCGGAGGCCGGAGGAGAGCGGGGAGAAGAGGATGAGGAGCAGGCCAGAGAGCGCGAGCCAGGCGTAGCCGATGAGGAGCGCCAGCGCCATGAACCGGGGTAAGCCGGGTTGGCGGACCGACCGACGGGCGATATCGAACCGGCCCAGCCAGATGGCGAGGGCGAGCATGCCCAGGCCGAGCAAACGTTCTCCCGGAATCTGGATAATCGCGCTCAGCACCAATCCCGCGCCAAAAATCACCAAAGCGATCCAGAGCAACGGCTGCGACCATCGCGATTGCTTTTGAAAGCGGCTGAGATCAAGCCGTTCACCGACGATGGTGAGGGCCAGGAACGCAATCCACCAGGGTACCACCCGGTAAACCGGCCAATCGGCCCACCAGCAGACGTTACCGACCGCCCAGGTCAGGGCACCAGCGGACATGAGCATGGTGAATGGGACCGGCTGCAATTTAACGACGCGCAACGTGACGATCCAGAAAAGGACGCTGCCGACGGTGATTAGCAGGTGAGGCACATGCCCCATCATGCCGGAGAGCACCATGACCGCGCCCGCGCCAGTCAGCACCGGGGCGGCGTAGGTCCAATAGCCTCGCAAACCAACCGCGCGCTCCAGACCGATCAGGGTGCCGAGAAATCCGCATACCATCAGCGGGCCGTGGAAAGTGATCCAGTTGGCGTTATTGGCGGGCAGGGGCAGATTCAGGGGCAATCGCACGAGCCCACCCCAGACCCCGGCCACAAGTGAGCTCATGCCCAGCAGTAGCACGGCCACCCGGCCAACCCGATCTTTCAACACTGCATTCATGTTTTGATGATTACCATGGGCGGCGAGCAACCTGGCCACCCTGGGAAATTCCGAGTCGGCACGACGGGTGCCGACACCTATTTGCGGCAAAACATAAGCCGGTTGTCGACCGGGCGGCCTTGATAAATATCAAGGGATTTCCAAAATCGCTATCGGGTAATACGCGGCTCGGAGAGGGAGTCATTCCGTGACCGGGGTAAGGACAATACCGCGTTGCCGAAGCAAAGCCTCCATGGCACGGTCCAGAAGCAACTCCGCCACGGGCAGGCTGGCATGATCCAGGGCGCCGGTTGCGGTTTGAAGTTGGGCGAGGTCACCGATTTTTGTATTTGGATCTTCCACCAGCGCCTGCTCGACCTGGACCATGGCTGCTTCAATTTTTTCCCGAACCTCAGGAATCACCTGGGTGCCACACTCTGTCAGGCTTTTCCGGGCGGCAGCCAGGATTTCCATCGATTTCAGTCGTGCTTCGATCCAGCGTCGCGCAGCGAGATCCTCGAACGCGTGGGTGACCGATTCGTCTACCATCTGTTGGACCGCTGCATCGTCGACGTTTACCGCGGATTTGATTTCCACGACTTTCTCGACACCAGTGAGGGTGTCGCGGGCGAGCACATGGAGGATGCCGTCGGCGTCAATTTCGAATTGAACCCCCACACGCGCTACGCCGCGAGGGGCGGGTTCAAAGTCGATGGTGAATTTTCCCAGGCTCCAATTGTCAGCCGCGCGTTCGCGCTCACCCTGGAGCACGTGGATCAGCATCTCACGCTGGTAATCCATCGCGGTGGTGAACTTCTCGCCCGCCTTGATGGGAATGGTTGAGTTGCGCGGGATCAGGACATTCATGAGGCCGCCGAAGGTTTCGAGGCCGAGCGAGAGCGGGGTGACGTCCAGGAGCAGCACGTTGCGGAGTCCGCCGGAGAGAATTTCCGCCTGGATCGCCGCCCCGAGGGCGACCGCTTCATCCGGATTCTGGCTGGTGTTCAATTGCGGGCCGGCGGGGCGGTGGTGCTCGGTTCCGAGCCGTAACTGTCCGCGGGTTTCCTCGAAATCGGCGCAGCCAAACAGGTCGGCGACGAATGCTCGCACGAGGGGCATCCGGGTTTGGCCACCGACCAGGATTACCTGATCCAGTTCGTGCGGTTGCAACCGGGCATCGGCCAGTGCGCGGAGGCAATGTGGCCGGGTCCGCTGAACGACTGCTCGCGCCATGGTTTCCAACTCGGTCCGAGTCAGGCGATACTGAAAACTGAATCCGGGTGCAAGGAAGGGTAGCACTATCTCCGTCGCTTCCATGGTGGAGAGGGCGATTTTGGCCTGCTCGGCAGCTTCCCGAACCCGCGCCAGCATCGCTAACGCGTGCTGGTCCAGCGGATATTCGCCTCGACGCTCCGGGATTGTGATTCGAGGACCGCCGGATTCTTGGATTCGTTCCAGGAGGAATTCCGAAACGGACCGGTCGATGTCGTCGCCGCCGAGGCAAGTGTTGCCACTGGTCGCCAGCACCTGAAAGACTCCTTCATTTAGTTCGAGAATGGAGAGGTCGAAAGTGCCGCCACCGAGGTCGTACACGGCTACCCGGGCGCGGTCCTGCAGGCGATCCAAGCCATACGCCAGTGCCGCAGCGGTTGGTTCGTTCAGAATCCGCTCCACGGTCAAGCCGGCCAATTCACCGGCCTTCTTGGTGGCATTGCGCTGAGCATCGTTGAAATATGCCGGCACGGTAATCACCGCCCGGGTCACTGGTTCATTAAAGGAGGCTTCCGCGTCGGCTTTCAGTTTGCGGAGTATGCAGGCGGAGATTTCCTCAGGGGCCCAAGCGCGATCGCCGATGCGAACGGCAACGGGCCCCGCACCGGTGCCTTCAACTCGATACATTAAGCGGCGTTCGGCGTCGGGCACATCCACGCCGCGCCGGCCCATGAAGCGTTTGATGGAATAAACTGTTTGCTCCGGTTGCGTGACGCGGAGATGCGCCGCTGGAAGGCCAGCCAGGATGGAACCTTCCCCGTCGGGAACATGCACCACTGACGGCGTCAGGCGGCGGCCCGAGGCGTCCGCGATAACTAGCGGGATGCCGGAATCCACCGTGGCAGCCAGGGAATTTGTCGTGCCCAAATCAATGCCAATAATTCTGCTCATTAATCGACTTATCTATAGCACGTAACGGGAAAGGTGCCCACCTGGCCCGGTGTGAAGTGCCATGGGGTGGGTTTGCCCGAGCAGGATTCGGAGCGGAGCGTGTTTGGGGCTTTATTGCTGACGCCAAAGTCTTATGTTGGGGATATGCGCTGCGTGGTTACCGCCGGGCCAACCTTTGAACCGCTGGATGGAGTCCGGCGCCTGACGAATTTTTCCACAGGAAAATTGGGAACGGAGTTGGCCCGTTACCTGGCGGGACTCGGGCATGAAACGATTTTGCTGTTGGGGGAAGCCGCGCAGTGGCGCGGAGTCGGGCATCCGGCGCAAGTCATCCCGTTTACGACGACTGCCAGCCTGCGAGAAGCGCTGCTGGGTTTGCGCGGGACCTCGGTGAGGGCGGTTTTCCAGGCGGCGGCGGTCAGCGATTTTGTCTTTGGCCAGGCTTGGGAGCAGGGGGCAGGCGGACAATTGTTGCCGGTCAGCGGGGGAAAGCTCTCGACGCGCAACGGAGTGATGCTGGCGGAACTGCACCCCGCGCCGAAGTTGCTGCCGGAATTGCGCGGCTGGTTTCCCGAGGCACGGTTGGTTGGTTGGAAGTACGAAGTGGCTGGCGACACGGACCGAGTCGTAGCGCTGGCTCGCCGCCAACTGGCCGAGTGCCGCACGGACGCTTGTGTGGCGAATGGAGCGGCCTATGGGGCTGGGTTCGGGGTGGTGCGTCGGGATTGCCCGGATGTGGGGCATTGTCCGGATGCCGCAAAGCTATATGCGGCCCTGGCGGAGTTGATCTGCTGAGCGCTTATTTGCGCGAGAATTGCGCGTTTCAAACGGGTGAACGATAATGGGGTGGCGTGAAAACTTTTTGGCGAAAGCCAGATCCTGATCCAAGCTAAGTTTATGAATCGATTATTTGGGACAGTCCTCGGTGCAATGACCCTGACCCTGTTGCTCACCCTGTTGACCCCAGGCTGCGCACCGGAAAGCGATATGGGTCGTGATACGGCCAACATCAAGAATGTGGGGACAGCGGAGTTCGAAGCGGAGGTGCTGAAGGCCAGTTCGCCCGTGGTGGTCGATTTTTATGCCACCTGGTGCGGTCCCTGCAAGCGGCTGGCACCCATCATGGAAGACCTGGCCGAGTCCTACAAAAGCAAGGTCAAGTTTGTTAAAGTGGACATCGACAATGCATCCGAGCTCGCCAACCAGTACCAAATCGAAGGCGTGCCTACGGTGATTTTTTACCAGGGGGGCAAGGTGGCCAGCAAAGTGGTGGGACTGGTCCCGCGCGAAGTGTTGAAGGGGAAAATCGAAGCGCTTTCATCCGCCAAGCCAACTACCTGACCACAGCCGAATCGCGGTTCCTCGAATCAGGACAGCGCCGCCTCGCTGCTGTTTTCCGCGGTTGAGCGAGAGTTGGTTGGCGAATCCTGCGCCGGTGTTTTGCCAATGCCAGTTGGTTGCTGCGACTTCAACGCCAGGTAGCTGCCCGCGCAACAAAGAGCGACCGTCAAGGTCATGGGCACAGCAGTGCCATTGTGGAAAAGGCCCACTGCTGCTCCGGCGAGACTTCCGACGAGGAATTGCGCCGTGCCGAGCAGGGCGGAGGCGCTGCCGGCGTTTTTACCGAAGGGACCAAGGGCCAATGCGGCAATATTTGGGCCACAAACCCCGAGGCTGAACAGGCAGGCGACGAGGAGCAGCCACAGCAGCGGTAAACCGCCCCAACCGGTGGCCCCACAGAGTGCCAATGCTATGCCGGCACCCATCCCCATCCCAGCCGCAGTCAGTACCAACGTGCGTTGCGGGTGGCGGTGCAGGAGCCAGCGATTGAGCTGAGCCCCGGAAATGAATCCGACGGCGTTGAGGCCAAACAGCAGGCCAAAACGCTGCTCAGAAACGTGAAACAGTTGAATGAACACGAACGGCGATCCGGAGATGTAGGCAAACAAGGTTCCAGAACCAAAACCGGCGGCCAGGCTGTAGAGCAGGAATTGAGGATGACGCAATAGCATGGCAAAGGACCGCCCAACTCCGACGATTCCGCTTCGTGAACGCCGCCCGGCAGGCAGTGTTTCCGGCAAGCACCAGCCCGCCATAACGACACAACCAAGGGCGAAAGCGACGAGGATGAAGAAGATCGTTCGCCAATTTCCTAATAACAACACCTGTCCGCCCAACGTTGGAGCCAACACCGGGCAGACTCCCATGACCAACATGAGTTGTGCAAACATGCGCGCGGCCTCGCGTTCGTGGAAGAGGTCTCTCACCACCGCGCGGGCGATCACCATGCCGGCCGCCCCTCCCAGCGCCTGGATGACTCGAAAACTCGTCAGCATGCCCACCGAGGTGGCACACGCGCAACCGAGTGCCCCCAGCGCAAACACCAGGCATCCGGCCAGAAGCGGTTTGCGACGTCCGTAGCGATCCGCCAGCGGTCCGTAAATCAATTGTCCAATCGCGCTGCCCAACAAATAGGCCGCCAGCGTATAACCCACCGCGCCCACCGGCACCGCGAGATCCTTCGCGATGTGCGAGAACGCCGGCAGGTACATGTCGATGGAAAGCGGTCCGAAAGCCGTTAAGGCTCCTAGCACCAGAGACAATTTGAGCTGGGAGGGCGCTGTGTGGGGCTGGGTGCCGGTTGGGGAAGGCTCCTGCATAGAAGCGGATGATTAAGGGACGGCAGTGAGCGACTGCTGGCAGTTGTCAATACTGATTCCGCTGAA
>DBMR01000104.1:43749-56117 GCA_002298785.1 Verrucomicrobia subdivision 3 bacterium UBA693 | reverse complement strand
GGGGAATTGCTCCGCGCAGCGCGTGAATTTGTTTAATTATGGCTGAAGCTTAGCTCCGGGGAGGGAGTTTCTTCTCCACTTTAGACTTTTCCAGGGTGACGTACTTGGGCAAGCCGCCTTCGAGCGGGAACTTGACCTCGCCCTCGATCAAGGGGCGCGCGTATTCGACGAATTTTTCGTTGGGGAGCAGGCCGTCCTCGGAAACCCAGTCGCGGGGCACGAAATGTTCGACATTGGCCACGGTGCCGAGTTCCTGAAGGTCGGTGCTCCACTTGAGGGTGCCGCCCTCGGTGTTGCGCACGATCTTGACCATGAAACCGCTCTGGCCGTTTACCGCGGCGCGCACCGCGGCTTCACCGCAGGCGAAGCTGTTGTTGGCGTCAGTGAGGCTGGCGAAATGTTCCGCCGCGCGCTGCGCGTAGCCGAGGAGGACGGTGCGGGTCTTGGTGTTCAGTTTGCCCTGGACATATTCCTTGATCTTTTCCGCGGCGCCGGCGAGGACCGGGTGGCCGAAGGAATCGAGCCGGGTCTTGTCCGCGCCGATTTCCTCACCGTTCTTGTCACGGATACCTTCGCCCACGACCATCACGCAAAAGCCATAGGTGGACACGGTTTCCTTGATCTTGGCCATCACCGCGTCGATATCGTATTGGATTTCCGGCAACAGGATAATGTGCGGCGGGTTGGCGGGGTTGCCGCGCTTGGCGAGCACGGTGCCGGCGGCAATCCAGCCGGCGGAACGGCCCATGACCTCGACAATACAGCAGGAACCGTCGTCGGTCGCCATGCTGCCGACGTCAATGCCCACTTCCATGACGGTGGCGCCGGCGTATTTGATGACGGAACCGTAGCCGGGGCAGCTATCGGTGAAGGGCAGATCGTTATCGATGGTCTTGGGAACACCGATCACGCGCATCTCGTAGCCGCGTTTGACGGCTTCCTCGTGAATTTTGTGCGAGGTATCCTGGGAATCATTGCCGCCGATGTAAAAGAAGTAGCGGATGTTGTGGGCCTGAAAAACCTCGAACAGGCGATCCATGTCCTTCGCGGCCTTTTCGGGTTTCTTTTTGAAATCGATCTTGTAGCGGCAGGTGCCGAGCGCCGCGGAAGGCGTGTACCGCAGACCCTGGATAGTCTTGGCCTTCTCATCGTTGATGTCCACCAACTCCTCATTGAGGATGCCCAGGATGCCGTTGGCGCCGCCGTAGATTTCCTCGATGCAATCGTGGTGCCCGGCCTCCTGAATGACGCCCGCCAGACTGGAATTGATCACGGCTGTAGGACCGCCCGATTGCGCGACTAGTAGATTACCGACTAATTCTGCCATAATATTTGTTTCTATTGCTTAACCAAGGCTGAACACCCTCAGCCGTTCAATTGCCGAAAACCCGCAAAAACAGAACAAGAACCATGCCAATCGCCAATGCGTCTGTCAAAGCGGAATTCACAGGAATGATGCTCAGAATTTGGGCGCCGCCAGACCGTGTTGCTTGGAGTTGATTTGAGTTAGTCGCTGGGTTTCTAAGGGACTAGGGGCTGGCGCGCCGACTTTATCCGTCGATTCCAAATCCCTCACCCGGAAGTGGTTCGCAAGGGCCAGCCTTGCGAGGCCCTTGACCCACACTAAATCAGGTGGGAATTTGGTTCGGAGTTCGTCCGATCGGGGTAGTTTTGGGCGAGGAACGGGCGTATGGCGCAAGGCCAATACATGGGGTGTTTACGGGTATGGAATGGTGACCAGCGGTTTTGGCCCCAGTTTTCCTGCAGCGGGAGCTTTATACCTCGAACCCCAAAAGAACCACTGTCATCCTGGCTTCCTGCGTCCTGGCAGGGGTGGGCGACCCACCAACTGACCGTGCCTGGTGATTCCCCGCCCGCCTTCGCTTCCGAAGTTTCATTCACTTAACCTCGGTCAAGGAACGGATCCATCTATGAATACGAAATTTCACCTGAAGATTCAGCGGGGCAACCTGTTCGCTCCCTGGTCCGCCTTTCGCCATAGCTGGCTGCTGGTATTGCTCTGCCTGGTGCCGGTGAGCAATGCGGAGCCTTCCTACAAACTCCTGCATCAGTTCACCAACTTCTGGGGACAGGAAAGTCCCTGGGGGGACCTCGTGCAGTCTGGGGGCATATTATATGGTGCGACGGAAGGCTTCACCGGCAGGGGGGAGGTTTACAAGGTCAACCTTGATGGCAGCGGGTTTGCGAAGCTGTGGTCGCTGGAGCAGAATGGCGCCTCGGGTGGGTTGGTGATGTCGGGAAACACCCTCTACGGCACCACCGTCAATGAGGGCAGTTACAGTTTGGGCCGGGTTTTTTAGTTGCAGACGGACGGGACCGGCTACCAGGTGGTGAAGGAGTTCAATGGCACCAACGGAGCTCAATCCTACGGGGGATTGCTGCTGATTGGTCAAAATCTGTACGGCACGACGGCATACGGAGGCGCGGCGAATTGCGGCACGGTGTTCAAGGTCCGTGCCGACGGCAGCGGCGATACCATTTTGAAACATTGCACGATTGGCGAAGGCTACCAGCCCATGTCGCAGTTGATCTCGTCTGGTAACACGCTGTATGGAACGACATTTTTTGGCGGGTCCGGCGTCAACCAGGGCGGCGGAGTGGTGTTCAAGGTCAATACCGACGGCAGCGGCTTTGGCGTGATCAAGAGTCTTGATGGTTATCTGGAGGGATCGCATCCCTGGTCGGGCCTGGTGTTGTCGGGGGCCACGCTCTATGGCACGGCCAGCGGCGGCGGGGCGAATGGCCAGGGCACGATTTTCAAAATCAACACCGATGGCAGTGGGTTCAAGGTGCTGAAGAGCTTCAGTGGTGCCGAGGGGGCACAGCCAGCCTCGAGGCTGGTTCTGGCCGCCGGGACGCTCTTCGGGACAACCTCCATCGGCGGCACCTCCAATCTTGGTACTATATTCAGCATTCGCACCAATGGAAATGCGTACACCGTGCTCAAGAACTTCGTGGGAGTGGACGGGGCGAATCCGCCCCTCGGCGGCTTATTGCTGCTGGATGGGAAGCTTTACGGCACAACTTCTTACGGCGGCATTTCCAACTGCGGCGTAGTTTTCAGCTTGTCGCTGGCCCCGGAGGTGGTGATTACTCCCTCAAGCCAAACCGCGGAAGTCGGGACTACCGTGGTGTTCCGGGCTCGGCCCAATAGCGTCATCGCTCCGACTTTTCAGTGGTTCTTTAACGGTGCTGACGTTCTGGGCGCGCCGACGACCAACCAGACATTTGCCGTGACCAACCTCCAGATGGCCCAGTCCGGAGCCTATACGGTGGTGATCGACAATGGCCTCAGTTCTGCGACCAGCGCACCGGCCATGCTCGAGGTGATTGCCCAGGTGGACCGCAGACCAGTTCCAGCCATTAACTTGTTTGGCGAACCAGGCAGCGCCTTGAATCTGGAACACGCCGACGGCCTGGAACCTTCGGTGACTTGGTCGCCACTCGATACGGTTAGCCTGGTCAGCACTTCGCAGTTCTATTTTGATCTCACCGTGCCGTTGCCGTCGCGGCGGCTTTATCGCGATTGGCAGACGGGAACACCGGCGGTGGCTTCCTCACTCAATCTGAATTTCGTGCCGGCGATTTCACTGACCGGGAACATTGGGAACACGTTGCGTCTGGACTGGATCAATGCCATCGGTCCCACGGGCGCCTGGGTGAACCTGGACACTATCAAGCTGACTAACACGTCGCAGCTTTACTTTGATGTCACCGCGCCTGGCCAGCCGCGAAGACTCTATCGGATTCAGCCCAGCCCTTAGAGCGGTTTTGGAACCTCAAATCCGGAAGACCCTGCGGGCGTTCGACCAGAAGAGCTTCTGGCGAACGGTTTGGTCTGGAACAAGGCGGCGGACGGCGGCGATGGTTTGTGCGCCCTGGCAGGCGTTGCCTTTGCCGGGGCGGTCGTTGCAGTCGCTGCCGTACAGCAACTTGTCCTGGTGCCGGACCAGGAACGCCGAGGCCTGTTCTTCGTCACGGGTCAAAGCGTTCAACCCCGAACCGGCGGACAAATCGCCATACATATTGGCGTAGTCCCGCAAGTAAACATCGGTCCAGCCACCGGGAGTGACTTTGCCTTTGGGATAGAGCTGCGCCTGGTCGGTGTGACTTTGATCCACGTTTGCCCACCAGGTCTGCGCGTGGCCGATGAAGATCGTTTGAGGATACCGCGCCAACATCTTGTGAAACCGGTCGAAGCCGTAATTATACATCTGGTGTTGCCAGTGCATGAGGATGGGCACGTGGTAATCTCCGGCGAGGGCGTAGAGCCGCTGCATTTCCGGCGCATCACATTCCACGCCAAACTTTTGCTCCGCGATGGCCACCGCGCCGAGCTTGAGGTACTTCTCGATCTCCTCCGCCGCGCCGGGGGCGTCCGGCACCTCATTGGCGGCGAAATAGAGCCGGTCCGGATGTTGCCGCGAGAGGAGGTAGCAGGCTTCGTTGCCCAGGCATTGGGCCTGCAAACCGTTCGACACACCGTCATGTGTGGACTTGGTCTTCATGGGACGGCCTGCGGGCAATAGGATCGTCCGGCTCACGCCCATGGCGGCTTGGTGGGCCAGAAACTCGGCATCCGTCCGGCCCGAGTAACCCAGGTGCTGGTGGATATCAATGATAGCCTCGCGCGCCGGCCCTTTATCCCCCAGGTGGCACCCGGCGAGTCCCACGCCGCCGGTGAGCAGTCCCATTTGGACCAGAAAGCTCCGGCGCGATTGCAGTTTCAATCGCTCCTGTGTTCCATGCTGCATGTCGGGAGCTTGGCAATACTCTCCAGTTCAAGTCAATCACGAGGCCGTTGTTTGGGAACCTGAATTGTTGGCGTCTGCGGGGGAGTACTACCTGGTGTCCTGGCACCCACACGAAGAGTTGCGACCGGCGATATTTCGGCGATGATGACTTTATGGTGATGACAAAATACGCCAGGCGCTGGGTGAGCAGATTGATCCTGGTGGGATGGATGTGGTTTTCAATTTCAGTGTCCGCTCAACCCGTGGCCGGCACCAATGACGCGGCGAAACTGGATAAAGCGACCGGGCTGGAGGTTTCGGGTAGGTTCCTCGTGAAGCCAGGGTTCCGGGTGGAATTGGTGGCGGGGCCGTCCGTCGTGCAAAGCCCCGCGGCGATAACTTTCGATGAGGAAGGCCGGCTTTACGTGGTGGAGAACGAGGGATTGCGTCCGGGGTCGCAGGCAACGGAGCAGCGAGGGCGAGTGCGCCGCCTGGATAATCCGGATGGGACCGGCGTGTTTCGCAGCAGTGAGGTGTTGGCGGAGGATCTATCGTGGCCCGCCGGGCTGGTCGCATTTCGCGGTGGGCTCTATGTGGCGGCCACCCCGGAGATCGTTTATTTGCCGGAAGTGCAACGGGGAGCCTCGGGGCTGAGCCGGCAGGCGGTGTTCCAGAACCTGGGCGACCCCTCCCGGCCCAAGAACGTTCGCAGCCTCATCAAGAACCTGATGTGGGGACCCGACAATCGTATCCACGGTCTGAGTTGCGGTTTGGAGCTGCCGGCCGGCGGTGGAAACGCCCCGGTGCTTCTGGCCGGGCATGATTTTTACTTCAACCCGCGCAAGCCCGTCCTCCAATCAGAACCCGGTGGGGCTGATTCCGGCATGGCTTTCGACAATACGGGCGCGCGCTTCCTCTCCAGTTTTGATCGGCCGCTGCAAAAGACCATTTCCCAGGATGCCTACTTTCTGCGGAATCCCTTCTTCGCCACCGCGCCGGCAGTGCAAGAGGTTGCGCCCGCAGTGTTGGTGTTTCGTCCGCCCCCGCCGGCCAAACCGGTTTCGGGCGTGGTGCCTGGTCCGACCGCTCGCGCATCGGGCGAGTCGACGGCGGTGTGGATGACCAACGCCACGGGGCTCACGATTTATCGCGGCAACCTGTTTCCTTCCAACTACGTGGGGAACGCATTTATCGCCGACCCGCTAGCGGGCCTGGTCCATCGCCTGGTGCTGCGGGAAGAGGGCCTGTTGTCTCTGGCCGATCGCGCGCCGGACGAAAGATCGGTCGAGTTCCTCTGCTCCCGGGAACCTTCATTTCACCCGGTGCAGTTGGCAAACGGGCCGGAAGGGGCCTTGTATGTGGTGGATATTGGCGATCCGAGCAACGCGGGTGGGATTTATCGCGTGGTGCCTGCCAATTTCCGGGGCCCGGAAAAGTTGAAGCTAACGGGAGCCACGGCAGGTGAGCTGGCACTGCAACTGGCGCATGCGAACGGCTGGCGCCGGGATACCGCGGCGCGGTTACTGTGCGAACGGGGCGGGGCTGAAGTGCGGGAGGTCATGGCTGGCGTGGTGCAGCGCGGGCAGTTTCCCCTGGCGCGATTCCATGCATTAATGGTGCTGGACGCCATTGACGGCTTGGGCGAAACGAACGTCCTGCGGGCCCTGCGCGATACGGATCCCACGTTGCGGCGATTGGGAGTTCGCCTGGCGGAGAACTTCATCCACAAAGGATCAATTTCAGAGGCGCTTTGGGCACAACTCCGCTCGATGACGGGCGACCCGTCCATCCAGGTGCGACACCAGCTGGCGTTGACTCTGGGCGGCATTCAACGGGCCGAACGCTTCGGATTGCTGGCCGGCTTGTTGCGACGTGACGCGCGCAATGTGTGGATGCAAAGCGCGGTGCTTTCATCCCTGCCGGACGGGGCTGATCGGATGCTCCAGGGGTGGGCGCGGGATCCGGCACGCCGCACGGACCAGGTGGGGGTCGCGTTTTTGACGCGGCTGGCCGACATGATCGGGGTGCGGGGCCAGGCCGGCGAAGTGTCTTCGACCATCGACCTGTTGGCAGGCAACGCGTTGCCTCCGAACCTTGCCTTTCAAGTGTTGCAGGCGTTGGGGCAGGGGCTTCATCGTGCGGGAAGCTCGATCGCCCTGGCGGATCCGGCCGGTCGGCTTACGCCGCTATTCAACCAGGCGAAGTTGGTGGCGGTGGATGATTCACTGATCCCGGATTTGCGGCTGAACGCGATTGGGGCGCTGGAGTTTTTGCCGCAGGGATTTGCCGATAGCGGCGATGTGTTGCTGCTGCTTTTTGGCTCGGGGCAACCGGAGCGAGTGCAGGCTGCGGCGATCTCGAGCCTCTGTGCGTATCGCGAAGAGCGCGTTGGCAGCGGCTTGCTGGCGCGCTGGCATTTGCTGGGGCCAGCCTCGCGCCGCGAAGCCGTGGCGGGCCTGCTGACCTGGGAGGACCGGGTGGGCTGGGTCTTGGATGCGGCGGTGCGCGGCCAGATTCAACGCAGTGATTTTCCGCTCGAATCGGTGCAATTCCTGCGGACGCATAGTAATCCCGGGGTGGCTGCCGCCGCGGCCCGGCTGTTCGGGCCGCCGGGTGCTGGCGATGATGCAATCGAGCGATTTCTGCCGGCGTTACGGCTGAATCCCATTGCCACGCGGGGACGTGAAGTTTTCCGATCGCGCTGCATCGGCTGCCATCGGCTGGCGGGGGAAGGGGAACGGGTGGGCCCGGATTTGGACGGTGCCCGGGCGCTGGGCCGAGAGAAGCTATTGTTCGCCATCCTTGAACCCGGCGTGCGGACGCGACCCGGTCAAACGGCGCAGGTGCTGCGCGCCGCCGGTGGTGAATGCTATGTTGGATTGGTGGAAAACGCCAACCCGCTGACGGTGACCCTGGTAAGCCCGGGCGGCGTGCGCTGGGTGTTTCCGCGGATCAATTTGCAGTCCGTTACGCCGCAGGCGTGGTCGGTGATGCCCGAGGGGCTGGAAACCGGTCTCACGCCGCAGGACATGGCGAACCTGTTGGGTTACCTGGTGGCGACGCCGCGCTGAGGGTCAGAGCCATTCCTTGAATTTTTCCTGGTACTTATTGTAGATAAACCCAAGAATTAGCAGCGCGATGCCGAGCGCCATGAAGCTCAGGATTCGGAACACGGTATCCAGCTTCCACACGTCGAAGAGCACGACCCGGCCCAGCGCGCAGGCGAGCACGCCCAGGCCCAGCCAGCGGTACATCCTTTCCCGCACCAGCAAGCCGAAGCCGAACAGGACCAGGGCCAGCGCCGACCAGCAAGCTGTCAGGTAGAAGCCGCTGGCGTGTTGCAGCACGTTGCGGGAGAGGAACAGCCAGAGGGTCAAACCGCCCACGATGACATAGGTCGAGTGGGCCTGCTCGGGGAACCCGAACCGGTGCGGCGCGCGGCGCGCCACGCGTTGCTCGGCGATGACGGCCAGGATGATCATAAAATCGGCGATGAACGTGGGCCGGGGTTCGTAGCCGGGAATCCAATAGATAATCAGTCCGGGCAGCAGGTATGCCGCGCTGGCAATCGCCGTTTCGCGGTTGCGAAAGTGCCCCGCCATGGCAAACAGGCACAGGCTGATCAAACCAAAGAGCCAGATGCGGTGCTGGTCGGGCACATACTGGCACACCCACCAGATGGACATGCCGATTGCCAGCCAGCGATAGACCGCCGCGATTTGGCGAAGGAGCGCCGCCCGCTCGGGTCTTACCTGCGGGCGCAGGCGCAGCCAGACCTGGCCGCCGGCCGCGAGCACCAACAGGGTGGCGATCGGAACCAGTGGGTAACCCCATTCCGGCCGATCCGAGCCTAAGTGCCAGGTAAACTGCAACATCCCCGCCAGGGTGAAGAGTTGTGCGCTGGCCGCCACCCAGACCGAGCGCGTGAGAGCGCCGTAAAGGGTGAGCGACACCGCCACCACTGCGCCCGCGCACAGCCATTCCTTCCCTGGCCAATGCGGGTAGAGCCATTGGTAAATCCAAGCCATCGCGGCGATGCTATATAGCGCTTCCAGCACGGTGGGCAATGGCGGCTCCACCAGAGTGATGCGTTGTCTCTGCCACCAGTGGACCAGCGCCAGGTTCAATCCCGCCATGCTCACCAGGTTCCACCAGGGCGGCGTCTGCCACTGCGTCAGCATCAAGGGCAGCAGATTGCCCAGCAGCACGCATAATTGGGCGAGCAACGTGAGTTCCTTGATCCGCAACGCGTATACCGAGAAGGTCAGTACAGCCCCCAGGCAGAGTACCAGCAATGGCAGGTCTTGCGCGGCGGCGTTGTTCCAGAGCGCGGTAAGCCAGGCCGTTATCGCCAGCGCGCCAAAATATGCCGGTCCGCCACGGAAGTTGTCCGATGGAGTCTTCCGGTGTTCCTCCCAGCAGTTTGCCAGCATGAACAATCCCAGCCCCGCTCCGGTGTAAGCGCCCGCAGGATCCGGTCGGCCCATGCCGTCAATGCCCCAGCCGGTCGACAGCAAGGCCGCCAGGTAGCCGCCCGCCCGCAGGATGAGGTTTTGGCGTTGCCAGCCCAGCATCAGCAGCACCACGCTCTCCGCCCCCAGGATCAGGGCGAGTTGCATGCCGCTGAACTTCAAAATCAAGCCCAGGGTGAAAATCACCAAGCCCTGCGTCAGGTAGCTGTTCGTCGGCGCCGGTTCGTCGGGGAAGCGCACGCGCGACGCTGCCGCCAGCGCGAGCAAGCCCGTGCCGTAAATCAGGCAGAATTCCCAGAAACGTCCGCTCTGCACCTGGAGCATCGTCAGAATGAACAGCCCGAAAAAGAGGCCGTTGTTCATAGTTGCGAAACCGGCGCGGGTTTCGTCGCGGAACTTCTCCGCCCTGGACAGGAAGACCGCGGCGGTGAACACCACCCAATAGCTCAGCAAAAACCAGGTGCCGGTCCAGAGCCCCTGCTCGGGAGATGCCCAATGCCATTCAGTGCCGTTAAAGAACCGCCAGAAGGCATAACCGCCGTAGGTGGCGGCGACGCTGGCAAAGGTCAAAGTGGCCCAGCGGTGTCGGACCAGGAAGAACACCGCCGCCACGGTGAGCAAGAGATTGGAATACAACGTGAAATAACCGACCCGCGTGATGATGGAGGTGTAATAGGCCAGGCCGAGGGCGAAAAAGGCGAGCACCTCGGATTTGCGGCGGTCCGCAATCCAGACCATGAAGCCGGTCCAGCCAAGCAGCAGCACCCCATCCAGCACGGGATTCTCGATCACCCGCAGCAACGGTATGTGGTGCGCCGCATACGTGGTGAAGTAAACCGCCGCCAAGCCTCCGGCAAAGAGGACCTGGCCATAGTTGCGCAGAGATTCCTTCGCCGCCTTGCGCTGCCACCAGGCGCCCCCGGTCAGCAACAGCGCGCTGGCCGTATAAAGCAGGCATAACTTCCCGCCCGGGCCCATGTTGACGATGAACTTCTGGTAAGCGTAGTTTCCGAAGAACGCGAGCCCGGTTAAAAACATGACGATGCCGATGCGCACCAGCCAATAGGTGCCCAGTCGCATCTCAAACGAACCCTCGGTGTCGGACGGAGTTGCCCGGGGCGGGATCCGGGACGCGTTAAGATTCGAATCCTGGGCCATGACTGGAGGCGGAGTCGCGGCGTCGAACGCCGGCTCGCTTTCCTGGGGCAGGGACTCGGTGGTTGCAAACGGAGGTTCCACGAGCTCTTCCTGGGCCAGGATTGCCGGTTGCGCTTCCTGTATGACTGGGGGCACGGCGTCGCTAGACAACGCGGTTTCGAGGGTGATAGGGACGGGCTCAAATAGTGGTGGTACCGGAGCAGGCGGTTCAGCGACGGCTTCCAGTTGGGTTGGTCGGAGCTCCGGGGTGGGCTCGAATGATTTGGTATGCAGACTGGTGCGAAGGGATTCCTCCACTCGCCCCAAGTGCTCCCGGCATTTGCCCACTTCGGATTCCAGCCAATCCTGGCGGCGCTTCAGTGCTTCCAGTTCCTCGAGAGGTTTCATAAACACTTAATGCTGACACCGTGTTCTGTACAGCGTTCCTGCTAAACCTAGAGTCTCACAAACCCTCCCTGTGGCAAAATCGAATAATTCTCGGGCAACATCGGAAATACCGATGGCAGATAGGGTGGAAAAAGCGCAGCAGCAACCGGGTGAAGATTTCTTTAGATGGAGCGCGGACTTCCAAGTCCGCTTTTGCAGGTCCGAACGGCGACGGTGGTTCTCATGGAATCACAGTGCATCGCCGTGAATCAGCAGCGGATCAGTTCGGGCGACATAAGCGGGCGTGGACGCCCGCGCCCCGGGGAGGTGCATCTCGGTAGGAGCGCGGACTTCCAAGTCCGCTTTTGCAGGTGCGAACCGGCGACGGTGGTCCGCATGGAATCGAAGTGCCTCGCCGTAAATCAGCAGCGGATCAGTTCGGGAGACGTAAGCGGGCGTGGACGCCCGCGCCCCGGGGAAACAAGCTTCGCTCGATCTGCGCTCCCACTGGCGATTACCCACAATTCTTTGAAATACCCCGGGAACCGGAAAATACTCTGGATCGCATTTTGCATTGAGTCCATAATGACCGTGTAACCTGAAGTGCATGCGCGATGATCAAGAACCATCCTCCGGGAAACCGCCACCTGGACCCAAGCGAGTGCCTGAATTAGTCCCAAAGAAGGCACCTCCAACACAGCGACCACACTCCAGTTGCACCCCGTACAACCCCGGGTTGCATAACTTGGTTGCCGGAAAGCAAGCGTGGAGCGAACCCTTGGACCAGCGGGGGCAGGCGGATGGCTTCGTGGGCTGGCACCAACGCGGGTATCTTCCGCACCGCGACCTCCCAGGGTTGGTGCAGTTCCTGACTATCCGACTCAGCGACAGTTTTCCAGCGAATCGCCGGGGCGAATGGGAGGCCCTATTGAAGATAGAGAATAATCATCGCCGTCGAGTGGAATTGGAGCGCTATTTGGATCTCGGCCACGGGACTTGCTGGCTGCGACAACGCGAGATTGCTGATTTGACCGAAAGCTCACTTCGGCATTTTGACCTGGAACGATACGAATTGTTGGCCTGGTGCATCATGCCCAACCACGTTCATATTTTGATGCAGTTACGGCGGATTCCCTTAAAGCAATTGATGCGAGATTGGAAGGGATTCGTGGCTCGGAACGCGAACCGGATACTCCATCGGGGCGGCACGTTTTGGGAGTGCGACTATTGGGATACCTATGTTCGTAATGAGGAGCAATTGCTTCGCTTCAAGCGTTACACCGAAAGCAATCCCGTGAAGGCGGGATTTGTGTCTGAGGCCAAAGCGTGGAGTTGGAGTAGCGCCCGGTTCCGGGATGAATACGAGAATCTGATTCGTTGAGTTTCTAGGCCGAGGCATGTCCAGGAACCATTGGGTTTAATCGCCATGTTGGAGAAGGAGCTGCCCGTTCGGGCGACGTAAGCGGGCGTGGACGCCCGCGCCCCGGGAGGTGCACCTCGGTGGGAGCGCGGACTTCCAAGTCCGCTTTTGCAGGTGCGAGTGGCGACGGTGGTCCGCATGGAATCACAGTGCATCGCCTTAAACAGCCATCGAACCAGTTCGGGAGACGTAAGCGGG
>DBMR01000104.1:0-43733 GCA_002298785.1 Verrucomicrobia subdivision 3 bacterium UBA693 | reverse complement strand
AGTCCGCTTTTGCAGGTTCGAACGGTCGCGGTGGTCCGCATGGAATCGAACTGCATGGCTGTAAACCGGCAACGAAACAGTTCGGACGACGTAAGCGGGCGTGGACGCCCGCGCCCCGGGGAGGTGCATCTCGGTAGGAGCGCGGACTTCCAAGTCTGCTTTTGCAGGTCCGAACGGCGACGGTGGTCCGCATGGAATCGAAGTGCATGGGTGTAAACCGGCAGCGAATCAGTTCGGGAGACGTAAGCGGGCGCGGACGCCCGCGCCCCGGGGAGGTGCATCTCGGTGGGAGCGCGGACTTCCAAGTCCGCTTTGGCATGTGCGAACGGCGACGGAGGTCCGCATGGAAGCCAGTGCATTGCCAGAGATAGCCAGCGAACCAGTTCGGACGACGTAAGCGGGCGTAGCGAGCATTCAGATGGGGTGCGTAAATCGCACCATGGCGCGTTCACGGACTGCGCCGATCCAAATAAATACCGCGATCACGATCAGCATGGGGTTGTAGCGAAAACCCAGCGCCACAAACAGCAGTGCGAAAACCTGTCCGACCCGTGTGGCAATTTCCGTGGCCCGCAGATAACTCAGTCTCGTCGCCAGAATCGCGCGCAACACTCTTCCGCCGTCCATGGGAAACGCCGGCACCAGGTTGAACACGGTCAAAGCGAGATTCACCAGCATCAGATTGGTGAACAAGCCGCCGGCAAACAGGTTGAAATCCAGGTCACGACCCAGAATTCGAGTGCCGCCGGCCAGGAGGAAGAAGAGGATGGCCATCGCCACATTGACGGACGGTCCGGCGAGAGCAATCACCAACTCCTGCCTGGGGATGTCCGGGATGCGCTCCAGGCGCGCTACGCCGCCGATGGGGAGCAGCGTGATGTCGCGCGTGGGAATGCCGTATCGCCGCGCGGCCAGGGCATGGCCGAGTTCATGGAGCACAATGATGCCGAAGAGCACCAACACAAAGCCCATAGCGAATACACTGTCGAGCCACCAACGCCGATCCTGGTAGTTTGTCACTCCCGCCCATAACAGGAGCAGCGGGAAGGTGGCGTGCACGTAGACGTCTATGCCCGCAAGCCGGATGACACGGAGAGACCAACGCATTTAGTCCGAAGGCTGGAGAAGTTAGGCGGTGGTTTTGAAACCACTCCTGGTCACCGCCTGGCGCAGTGACTCCACCGGAGTGCTGGCGCGGTCGAAGGTGACTGTAGCTGACCCAGCCTTGAGATTGACGGACACGTCCTTCACACCGCTTTGGGCGCGCAGGGCTTTCTCGACCCGCCGGGCGCAATGATCACACGTCATGCCTGAAATCCCGATGGTCAGAGTTTCCAGGGCCGCAACTGGTGCCGACGCGTCTCTATTTGACATCCCCATAAATTGGCACAGCGAACCGCAAATGCCAGCTTTCGCATGCGGGGAGGGTAGGGCGAAGTCTGACAGGTGATTATTTCCGGCGGACCAGCAACAAAGCGGCGACGACGAGCCCCGCCAGCGCTATGGTGGACGGTTCGGGAACCACGGTGACGGGCGAAATCAGGCGTAAGTTGAAGCTGGGCAGACCAGTCAGGTTTGGTGGGACGATGAAGTCACCGCCGATGTGGCAGATGTTGAGCTTCCCTGATGCGCTGCCGGCAATCAGTCCGTTCTGCCAGGCGCTTAAAGCTGCGGAAGGCGTCCTGCGCCTCTGGATCTGTACAAAAAGAAAGCCGCTCTTGCGAGCGGCTTTCGTGAACTAAAGCTTGTAGCTTAGATTATTTCCGGCGGCGGAAGATCAGCAGAGCGGCAGCCCCGAGACCCGCGAGCGCCATAGTGGACGGCTCGGGAATCATGTAGAGGTTGAAGCTCTTGACGCCATCGACCACGGGCGGGGCGGTCAAGTCACCACCGATAACCGTGTTTAGGTTGAACACTCCAGAAACGCCACCAGCGATCGTGCCGGCTTTCCAGGCAGTCCACGCAGACGCAGCAGTAGCGTAATTGCCCGAGGTGTTGTCCCAAGCGAACAATTGGAGGGTAGCGCCCAAGGCGTAATCCTTCGCAACATTCCCGAGGACATAGGTGGTCTGAGGGATCTGACCAGCAGCCGTTCCTGTGCGGAACGATTGGGTCTGAGCATTCAGAGCCAAGGAGGCTTCGGCGGCATTCTGGCCGGGAGCAGACATAAGCGCAGCGAGATAGCCAGATCCTGAGATCGGGGTCCATCCAGTCCAATTGACCGCGCCGCTTGGATAGTCAGTGCTGCCATTTCCGATTTGGCTGAACGTGGTGTTACCAGCTTGCGGCGCGTAGACATGCGTAATGACCGTCCCAGTGAGACGTGTATTCAAGACTACGCTCCCTTGGGCGAAGACACTTACGGCGCAAGTAAGCGCTAATGATGCGAGTACTAGTTTCTTCATATTTGTTGTGGTTTTATGTTGGTTTTACAGTAATCCGTGTGTGCTATTATTGAACTGTAAAGTTGCGGACCCATTGGCTCGAAGTGGCAGTCGGGGACTTCTTGTAGAAGAAGGCTTCGCCAACATTCAAGGTAGGCACAGAGGGTGTCCAAACCAGATCCGCGTCGTCAAACGCGTAAGAAGTATAGCCAGCGGCGTATTTATACAGCAAGTCGCCACCTTCACCGGGGATACCAAGGGCAGTCGGCGTTCCAGACTGAGGAACGATCGAGCTGCGCATGGCCAGGGCGCCGATCGGCAGGGTGTTCGTCAGGCTGCCTTGGAGCACTTCACCCACGAAGGTAACCGTGGTGGCTACGGGGCTCTTGAAGAAGCAGCCTTCGCCAGGGTTCAGGGTGGCGTTACCATCCGGGGTCCAGACCATGTCTGCATCATCAAATGCATAGGAGGTATAACCGCCGTTATACTTGTACAACAATGCTCCCGGAGGACCGCCAGGCAGCAGGGAGCTGATCTTGTTGTTGGTGGTGTTGAGCTGATTGGCGATCATAACCAGTTGGTTCGCGGGAACCGTTAGGTTGTAGTAGCCGACCACGTTCAACGAATAAACGTTGGATTGCGCCGACGCAGAGAAGGCGCAGGCCGCCAAAGCAGCCAGACCGAGTAGTACTTTTGTTCTCATGTGTTTTGTAGTTGTGTTAACCGTGTGTGTGGCAACTATTGCAAAGGAACGGGAGGCAGTCAATAGTTTTTTTAGGAATTTTTGAACGCTTAAAGCCTTGATGGCTTGGCGTTAAACCTCGACTTCGACCACCCTGATGTGTCCCCTCCAGCTTCGCATTTTTGCCAGTAATGATTGCTAGTTATAAAGTGTTTATAATAAACACTTTATTGGATTATCCTGAAAGGCTCTTGACTAACCAGGACCTTGAGCGATTCCGGGGTAGGGGCGCTGGCGAGGTCCACCGCAGCCGCCGTCTGGTCCAGAGGGAACCGGTGGGTGATCAGGCGCCTGGTATCGAGCTTCCGGGAAAAGACCAGGTGCGCGACCTTCGACTGCAGGAGGTAGTCGGCAGAGTAGCTTCCAATCAAATCTTTCTCATCCACGCAGATGGTCGCCAGGTCAGTGGGGCAATGGTCGCCGCGTTTGGTATGTGAGAAGAGCAAAACCTGGCCCCCGCCCCGTACGGACTGCTGCGCCTCCTGCATCACGGCGGCAGAAGCAACGGCGATCACCGCGGCATCGAGCCCCCGTCCGCGGGTGATACGGCTCACGATGCTGGCCAGGCTAATACCCTCCCGGTTCGGTTGTTCCACCCAGCGCGCGCCAAATGTTCGCGCCAGTTTGAGGCGGGACTCGAAAAGGTCGGTGGCCAACACTTTGATCCCGCGCAAGGCGAGCAGGCGGGTGAACATCAGTCCGATGGGACCCTGTCCGGCTACCAGGGCGACGTCTCCCGCCAACAACCGCAGGCGCTCGACGCCTTTCAGGACAGTATTGACTGGTTCCAGCATCGCGCCTTCCTCGAAGGAATTGCGGGGGGGTATTTTCACAACCCCGGGCAGGACGAAGGGCATGACCCGCACAAATTCGGCGTAGCCGCCTCCGGCGGGTTCGAAGCCGGCGGTGATTCCGGTGCGCTTATACTGCTCGCATTGGGCAAAAGCCTGGTGCCGGCAGAAATGGCAATCCAGGCACGGCACATGGTGATGCAGGGCCACCCGTTCCCCGACTTGAAATCCTCGAACTCCGCGACCCAGCTTCACGACCGTTCCGGCGGTTTCGTGTCCAAATACCCGCGGCGGCGGAACGGTGCCGTAATGGATCTTCTTGATATCCGTAGGACAGACGCCGCAGACGGCCACCCTCACTAGTAATTCACCGGCGCGAATAGTGGGAACCGGCAGCGTCTCGACACGCAAGTCGTGTGCGCCGCGATAGACCACGGCGCGCATGGTCTTCGGGATCAATAGGTTAGATTGTGGCATTGAAGAGGATGGCGGACGGGCGAATGGCAATCGCATGTGCAGTAAGTCTCATTTTGGTGCCCCCGACCCGTTTGGTGCCTTCTGGGTTTGGTGTCCCGGCTTCCGCCGGTTTTCGGCCCTGACACGCTGAAGCGTGGACACCGAACGCCATATTGAGAATTGCAGGCGGAAATAGAAGCTGGATGGCCACGTGGTCCTCGCATCGCCAACCGTTTACTTGGTGCCCGGGGCGCCGGGTTTCGGCGCCCGGTGCTTGCCCGGATTAAGAGTCTCGGGTTTGCCCGTGAACGTGTTCAGACCTTTAGGGAAAGTGGGGGATTCCAGCCAGTCCACGAGCCAGATGAGTTCGGCGGAGTTCAAGCCCAGCGTTGAGTTTCTTGTGACCGTAAGGCGGTTCGGGCCGGAAACGGATAGAGCGGTGCCCGAGTTGTCGGCGCGGCCTTCCAGGGCTCGCAACCAGGCGAATCCGACCGAGGCTGGCGGAATCTGGCCCTTGCTCAGGGCGAACCGAGTCAACTGCCCGAAATAGAGCCATTGCTGGAGGCGAGGTCCCGTAATTTCCCAGTTGTAGCCGATCAAATCCTTCCGATTTTCGAATTGGCGCAACAACTCGGCGGGCATGGGTTTGTTCGTGTTCAAGGGGCCGACCAGGCCGCCGAAAATGTAGTTGGTTTGGGGCCCCGGGACGGCTTGGAGAAACGGCGACATCAGCAACAAGTCGGACCAGAGCACCTCCGCGCCGTTGGTGCCCTTCTCGAAAAAGCCGATGCCATTGTTGGTCAGCCACGGGTTGGCCTTATCAATCAGGGTCTGACTGAGTTTGGCGATGAAATTAGTGCCGTCAGGGACGGCGGCGGCGGCATAGCTCAGGAACGGCATGCTGCTTTGGGCCCACACAAAGAGCTGATTGGGCGCCGGGCCAAGCTGCAATTCCTGGTAGCCCGGCCAAGCGTTCAGCCACGAAGCCAGGCCCTGGACCGCTGTGAAACTTACCAGCGGATCGTGAATTAGGTTCGTCGGGATATTCCACGGCTCGACCTGGAACGGCAGCGGTCGCGGGAAAACCAAATCACCCCGGGTGCGGACGCTGTTGCCGTCCCCGGTCATGGTGAGGGTGATTCGAGGCCAATCGGTCGGCAGATTCCAACCGAGGCGAAAGGCGCGGGAAATCCGCGGCAAATCGAGGTCGATAGTGGCGAAATAGTTCGATTCCGCAGCGGGCGACGGAGTTTCGAGCAATCCCTCGCCGATTTCCACCGCGAACCGGTTGCTGGACTGGCTGAGCCCGACGACCACCCAATCCCCGGCGCGGCGCAGTTCGATGAAGTCCGGGGCGTCATGTTTTTGTAAAATCCAGCCGTTAGTGCCATCGGCGGCGGGTTTGATGCCGGTCAGATGTTCCAGCGCCGCTGCCAGATTTGTGGACCACAGGTTGCTCTCTGTTCGGGTGGCGAGCACCAGGGCGCCAGGGGCATCGCCGGTCTGGCGAATTTCCAAAAGCACTTCTTTGCGCAGGAGATCTTCCAGCAAGGGCAACATCAGGGCTGAAGGCGCGTTCGACAGGGCCGGGGCACCGGGCAGCAAGCGCCACGGAGCTGTGGCCAGCCGGGCCAGGGTTTGGGCTTCGAGGTTGGTGCTCTCGGACAGGCTCCAAATGCCCATGAACAAGTCGACGTTCGTGGCCGCCGCCAGGCGATCTTTGCCCAGCCAATGGATCCTGCCGATCGTTTCTGCGGCCGGGACCGGTTTGGCGGACGGCGTGGCGGTCCGGTCAGCGCCCGTCGATTTGTCCCCGCCGGACTTTTCGCAACCCGCGCCGATTAATCCCAGCACCAACGCCAGTACCATCAAGTTCATTCTCAGGCTCATAATGAGAAAAAGTGAGCCTACCAAAAAACCACTCTTTCCGCAAACGCAAAGCGACTGCCGGCCTATTTGCCTTTCGTTGATTTGTCACTTTCCGTCCTCCAGTTTCGGTGGCATCTGATCCTGTGCGTGGGCCTCACGCGAAAATGCGTTAAAATCACGCACTTGGACCTGCAAAGGCCGCTTGAACATGGATAATAGCGAGGAATATGCCCGTGGCATAGACTATGCTTTAGATTTTCTATCGGGATCATTCCTATTCCAGGTCATGAACTTATGATTGCTATACAACACCTCCTCAAGAATCGGAACGGATCGAAGGCTCTCAGTTCTTTCGGACGTTTAACCAAGGCAAAAAACCCCGGTGTCTATGGGTCCTGGGGACTGAAAAACTTGAATTCCAAGACTGTACTGTTGGTAGGATTAGCGGTGGTCTTGGGAGGGAGTTCGCCAACGCTTCATGCTCAGACTCCAGCGAGTGACGATTTTGCGCCTCCCTTGGGCCAGGGCTTGGCAAATCTCGTGGTCCAACCTGACCGTAAAATTTTGGCGGCTGGGACTGTTATATTTGCGCCTAACCAGACCCCTACTAATATTTGTCGAGTGGATACGAATGGCGTTTTGGACAGCGGGTTTGTCTCCGGAGTCCGCAATAACATTCATGTTTTGGCGATTCAACCGGACGGGAGAACTTTGATCGGCGGCATATTCACCGAGGCGGGGGGGCAGCCAAGGACCAATCTCGCGCGATTGAATGCGGACGGGACAGTGGATGTCGGGTTCAAACCGGACCCCGATGCAGCCGTCTGGTCGATGGGGCTGCAGCAGGATGGGAAGATCGTGGTGGGAGGCTGGTTTGGAAAGTTAGCGGGGCAAACGTGTTATGGCTTGGGTCGTCTGAATGCGGATGGGACACTTGACAGCAGATTCAAATTAAAGCCCACCTCCACCGTTATGTCGCTGGCTCTGCAGCCAGACGGGAAGATCATAATAGCAGGGAATATAGCTGGAGTTGGTACATCGTTGAGTCCGCGTCGCCTTGCTCGTCTCATGCCGGACGGCACTTTGGACTCTGGGTTTAGCGACGCGGCGACCAGCGCTGGCACTTATTCGGTAGCGCTACAGCCTGACGGAAAGCTTGTAGTTTTCGGAAACTTCACTGAGCTAGGCGGGCAACCCCGAAACGGGATTGGCCGGTTGAATAGCGATGGTACCCTCGACAGCGGGTTTGATCCAGGCGCGGATGGCGAAGTGTATTCGGTGGTCATGCAAGCCGATGGCAAGCTGCTGGTGGCGGGGGACTTCACAAGCTTGGGTGGACAGCCCCGCAGCCACATCGGCCGATTGAATCGGGACGGGTCATTGGACAGCGGGTTCAATCCGGGAGCGGACAACATGGTAGTATGTGTTGCGCTGCAGGAGGATGGGAAAGTATTGGCGGGCGGCGTGTTCCATCATTTAGGCGGGGGGGTGCGCGACTTCGTGGGGCGCCTGAACAGTCTTGAGCCCGCACTCCAGGCGCTCAGTTGGGACGGTTCGACGATTAGTTGGCAAAGAGCTGGCTCCAGTCCGGAAGTTTGGCGAACGAGTTTTGAGGCATCGGCAAACGGCAGTGATTGGATACCCTTGGGCGAAGGCTCGCGTGACGCAGGTGGTTGGAAACTTACGGGACTCTCCCTTCAATCTCCGACCACTGTTCGCGCACGAGGTTACATTGCCCGTGGCGGGTACGCTACTGGAGGTTCCTGGTTCGTCGAATCGCGCCTAACCATTGGTGAGCCTTCGAATGATCGGCGGCGCATTTTGGTAGACGATGGTGCTTTAGGTTTTCGGCAAAATCAGTTCGGGTTTAATTTCGCCGGGCGCCAAGGTGAGGTGGTATTGGTGGAGGCTTCGAGCGATCAATTGAACTGGCAAATTCTCGGCACGAACACAATCGGTGCTGGGACGTGCTACTTCGCTGATCCTGCTTCCACCAACCTTCCCTCACGGTTTTACCGTTTGCGGGTGCCATGAAAGTTTGAGAAAGACATTTTTTGCTGGCTGGGCCGAAATGGGGTCACCCGTGGTGTTGGTCGACGGAAAACACGTTTTGTGTCACGGTATCTTTCCACCCGGCCTTTTACCGTGGTACTGACGATCACTCTACAGAACTGAGCCGAGCCGGCGCGTTCCTTTGCAAGTTTCCGGACCTTGCCCCCTCCCGGGCGGGCCGACCCATTCAGTCCTCCGGTTGGCTTTAGCCATTCGGGACACGTTTTGTCGCGTTAGAGACAGCCTTGGTCACGCCATACAGGGTGAGATGGCAGCAAAGTGCTTAGTGAAGCGCGATGAGTCCGGACCCGGCGCGGCAACAACTCGCAAATCGCCGTTCGGCGTAATTTGCGGGCTTTCGGGTTTACTCTCCGGTCCACAATATCTCGTCAACTTCCCCACAATTCTCACCAATTCTCACCTTTTCTCAGTAATTCTCGCCAAGATTCTATCAGCAAAACTGCGAAAGGGCCTGCAAACCCATCGGCATCGAGCCGGTTTTTACGTGCTAAATGACCGGCCCAGAAGCTATGGCTCAAGTCGATCGGTCCGCAGGGGCGGGAGCGCTTCAGTGCGCTGCTTAAAGAGCTGCCGCCTCGAAAATGGTTACCATCTATTTAATACCTCGGACACTCTTTGTCCCACCGGTTGGAATATGGTGGCGATGTCGTTATGAATGAGTTCAAATTGGTGCGGAGGTTGGCTCCCGAGTTGTTATTGGAATGGCTGCGGCCGGCGCGTGCTTTTTTGCTGAGTCGCGGGCTGGTTTGGAGCGAGAGCGGAGGGCGGCCGCTGGACTGCGACCGGGTGGCGGAAATTCTGATGAGTGGCGATGCCCGCATGCCGCGGGGGCTCGTGGATTCCCTCTGCCTCATCCAAGGCATGGCGAGCGCCGAATGCATGGATGCGCTCATCGAAGCTGCTTTGGTGCGGGGCTTGGACTTGACCCAGGATGGCGAGCCCACGCCCGAGAACGTTGCGGTGCGCGCCTGGCTGTTGTGTCCGGAGCTGCTCCAGGAGATGCACACCCGTCGCCTGGTTTCGCGCCGGCGCGCTTTCACGCACTTCTCGACCCCGGAACAACCGCTGCCGGACTTTCCCGAGCCCACCCGCGAGCAATTGCGGGGGCTGGAGCAGCGGCTCAACGTATTTTACCGCGCCTGGAAGCGAGGAGGTGGCGCACGCGTATTCACCTGCGAACGGCTCCAGGAATGGTGGTTTGTGGTGCGTCACGGACTGACTTTTCGCCGGCAGGAATCGCTGTGTGACGAAGAGCTTTCCAGCGTCTGCTTTCGGCCCGTCGGCTACGACATCCTGGCCTATAATCCGCAACGCGGACAGATTCGGGTGCATTGTTGCGGGGCCCGCGAGCGTACCGCTCTCCTGCGCGCCTTTGGCAGTTGCTTTTTCGGCAAGCCCGAGTTCTTTCCGTCGGCCCGCCATTACACGCTGGCGCCGGTCCTGCAGGCTGGGCGCTCCTGCCTGGCCTGCGCGGGCGTTCCCGGCGTCGAACGCATCCAGCTCACCGAATTGGAAATCTATTCGCCCGGGGTCCCGTCGGAGCGGATCACTATTAACTCGGAGGATGTCTTCCGGTCCCTGGAAAGCGGGCGGGTGGAACGTCCCCGGCACAGCGAGGATCTTATCCGCGCCACGTTCAAGGTCACCTTTGCCCGGGTGGCGCGTTCTCGCACTTTCACCATCATCCCGTGCAACCGCGTGCTCTACAGCCGGGACACGGACAGCCTGTGGCTGCAACCCTGGCTCGAAGAACGCCGCTTTGCTCATCGTCCCCAAGCTTGAAAATTCATCGAACAGTAAGACCAATGATGACCACCACCCTTGCCGAGAGGAAACGAACCGCGCTGGCGAGCGCCCAAATTGTCCGGTTCATCGAACTGCCCGTTGGGGCGCGCTTCGAGTTTCGCGGCCATCGCTATGAAAAAGTTGATCGCGGCTTCGCCGCTGATGAAGACCGCGCCGGAAACCTATTCCATGCAGACACTGAAGTGCTCGCTCATCACGGCACCGCCACCGGTCGATCCGACGTTGTTCGCCGAACCAACGGGATTGCCGGTTGGAGCTGAGGATCGGTTTTGGAACGCGCTGGGGCGCTGCCCGCACGCCGTGGGTGTGATGGCCGATTGGCGTGGGGCCGCGCGCGCGACGCTGCCCTGGTTGCGCCCCTTTCTTGCGCCCACCGCTGTAGTCGCGGAGACCTTGCCGTGCCCGGCTGAGCCTCCCTGCGGGTGTAGGCACGAGATTATCCAGCTCGACAACGAGTGTCTGGCAGTTTGCGTTTGCGCCGAGCGTGATTGTCCTCCGGCAACCGTGGCGGCAGGTGACCTGGTGGTGTATCAACTAGACGGCGCCGCGTTGGGAGCGGCTCTGTGTGCAGCATTGAGTCTACAGGTTTGTCCTGGCGGCGTGGCGACTGAGATGCCCGGCGGTGGTCCGCTGTGGCGGGTCGGTGTCTACCCACCCTTGTTGGCGCCGGTGTTTCTTTCGACTCGCGCCAATGCCCCGGCTTGGCAAGCCTGTGTCCGGGCCACCGGAGACAAACCGTTCCTCTTCCTCGCCGCGGCGGTGGCGCCCGGGTTTGAACCACCAACTGGCACCGGCTTGCTGCTGCCACTGGCCCTCTGCCTGCGCATGATTCGTCCGGGCGTCTTTGCCGCGGCGGGATCGGTAGCGGTAGTTCTTTCCGACTGGGTGAATCGGGTCGTTCGCGGCGAAGACCTCTCTCGGACGTTGCACGACATTCATAGCGAGATCGCCGGGGTCCGAACTGAATTTGTGGCTTTGAAAACCGCCCGGGATCAACTCCAACAAATGCAAGCTGCGGGATTGTTGGAGTTCGTGCGGCGCATCGATTTGGATTCATTCCGGCAATTCGCCGCGATCTTGTGCGAGGGCGATGTGGCCAAAGCCAGCCGGGCGTTGGGAATGAAAGACGCGACCCTCCGTTCGGCTCTGGGCACGTGGCGTAGTCGCGGCCCGGCCTACATCGCCATGCTGGACCTGGTGCGCTGGCGCAAGAAAACCTCCGGCCGCGCCAAAGTGCCCTTCAACGAGAACCTGTGGCATCAGCGCACTGAAACCGCCGATTTTCCTGGGGTGCTTTCGGACGTGCTGGATGGTTTGCTGGCGATGAACGAGGGCAATTGGGAGGAACACTGTGAGGAGTTGAAGGAACTGCTGCGCACCGCGGTTGCGCCGACGCGTGGATGAGGGGAATTCGACCCGATACTGGGGGCGAGTGGGAGAATCGGGCGCGGAGTGGGAGGCCATAGATGGGTGGTGACGAGGGGCGGACTGAGGCCATGGCGGCGCAATCAATTTGCGGATTTGCTGGCGGAGACCTAACTTGCGGGCGTGAAACTCTCGGTGAAAAGCGATTACGCCGCCCGCGCGGTATTGGGGCTCGCCCGTCATTATCCTTCGGGAGCGACGGTTCGAGTGGAGGATTTGGCGACGGAACAGTCCGTGCCGCGCAATTACCTTGTTCAGATCCTGATTGAGCTGAAAGCTCAAGGTCTCGCGCGCAGCGTCCGGGGGAAGGAGGGCGGCTATTTACTGGCGCGGCCTCCCGGTGAAATCACGCTGGGCCAGGTGTTGCGAGCTGTGCACGGCACGGTTTTTGACACCCCCGCGCTGGAGGATGCCGGGTGTCCGCCCGAACTGCGGTTGGCGTGGCGTGAGCTTCAAAAGGCGCTCGATGCCGCCGCTGACGGCATCACTTTCCAGCGCTTGCTCGAAGAGTCCGGGGAGAAGGACAAAATGTATTACATTTAGTCCCGCTCTGAAATCGGTGCGGCCGTGCCCGCGAGTTATTTCATCCGGTCAAAGGTCTTTTGCAGCACCTGCCAGTCTTTCAGACCTTTAAGCTTTTCCATGGCGTTGGCGCTGACCGCGGCTTCCTTCGCGTTCTTGGTCGGCTTGTTGTTCTTGTAGAACACCCCGAAATATCCCGGGAAAGCCTCGTCGGCCAGCTTGTAGGCGGCCTGTTCATCGGTGACATCGTGGTTGGCGGGCACGAGGTTGAATTTGCCTCCTTTGCGGGGGTTAGAGGCGTCGAAAGCTCCGTCGTAGAACTCCACGCATTCGCTCAGGCACTCGATGAAGCTGAAGCCGTCGTGGTCGCTGGCCGCTTCCATCATTTGCAGGACGTGATTGGGGTTGGAGTGCGTGGTGCGGGCCACAAACGTGGCGCCGGCCGCGATCGCCTGCTTCATCGGGTTGATGGGATAATCGAGCGCCCCCCAGGTGTCGGTCTTGCTCTTGAAACCCAGCGGCGAAGTGGGGGAAGTCTGCTTCTTCGTCAGACCATATACCCAGTTGTCCATCACCACGTAGGTGAGCTTGATGTTCTTCCGCGCGGTGTGGGTAAAGTGATTGCCCCCGATGGAGAAGGCGTCACCGTCGCCGCCGAAAACGAACACGTGCAGGTCGGGGCGGGAGAGGGAAATGCCGCTGGCGAAAGAGAGCGCGCGGCCATGGATATAATGGGCGCCGTGGGCCTGGACGAAATAGGGGAAGCGGCTCGAACATCCGATGCCGGAGACAGTAGTGATTTTTTCCTGCCACAACTGGCGCTTTTCGATCAGTTTAAAATAGAGGGCCAGGACGGCAAAATCGCCGCACCCGGGACACCAGGTGGGGTGGTCGGAGGCGATTTCCTTTTTGGACAGGGGCTTGCGGGCGGGCACGGCGGCGGGAATGGACGCCACGGTTTCGCTGGGGCTGAGATTCGCGGTATTGCTCATAATAATCCGGTAAATGCTGGGCTGAAAAATTGGCTGGTTCAGAGTTTGTGCATGGCGTCCGTGACGTTCGCTTTGGCGCGTTCGAGAATTTCCCGCACCTTGAAGGTGAGGCCGTCGGTCTTGTTCAGGCCGCGGATTTTCGGATCGCAAAAGCGGGCGCGGAGCAGGCCGCCGAGCTGGCCGTAACCGTAGAGACCCTCGTCGTTCATCTCCACCACCAGCACGTGGTTAAAGCCGCTGAAGATGCTCTCGAGCCCGGGCGGGAGTGGGTTAATATACTTGATGTGCAGCGAGGAGACGCTGTCGCCCGCGGCGCGCGCGCGATCCACGGCTTCCTGGAGCGGGCCCCGGGTGGAGCCCCAGCCGACCAGCAGCACGCTCCCTTCGGGTGGCCCGTAAACTTTGGGCGCCGGCAGCGTCGCCGCCAGGGCCTGCAGTTTCTTCCGGCGCTTGGCGTTCATCAAAGCGTGCAGCTTCGGGGACCCGGTCGGGTGCCCGAATTCGTCGTGCTCGAGGCCGCCGGCAATTGGGTACTGTCCGCTCTTTACCTGGGTGCCGGGCACCACGCGTTTCACCGTGCCATCCGGGGTGTTCAGGTCATAGGGCTTATAGTCCTCGACCGGGGTGAGATCCGGGGTGATGTCCTGGCAAAGCTTTTCGAGGTTGGGCTCGTCGAAGGCCTCGATGCGGGTGGCGATGGCCTGGTCGCTGAGGATCATGACCGGCACGTTGTAACGGCGCGCGATGTTCACCGCTTCAATCGAGAGGTAGAAGCATTCCTCGACGTCAGCCGGAGCCAGCACCACGCGCGGGGAATCGCCGTGGCTGCCGTAGATCGCCTGGTTCAAATCCGATTGCTCCACCATGGTGGGCAGACCGGTCGAGGGACCGCCCCGCTGCACGTTGATCACCACCAGCGGCACTTCCGCCATGACGCCCCAGCCCAGCGCCTCGGCTTTCAACGAGATGCCCGGTCCGCTGGAGCCGGTCACGGCCACTCTGCCGGCGTAACTCGCTCCAAGCGCCATCGACACCGACGCGATCTCGTCCTCGCATTGAATGAACGTGCCGCCGTACTTCGGCAACTCGCGGCGCATGATCTCCATGACGTCCGACCAGGGGGTAATCGGGTAGGCGGCCCCGAAGCGGACTCCGGCCGCGATCATTCCGTAAGCCAACGCCTCGTTCCCGTTCATGACTACCTGCGACGAGGTTTTGCGCTCGGCTTCGACGAACTTGAACGTCTCGATCACGTGGCCGAGGGAATGATTGTAGCCCGCGTGGAACGCCGTGAGGGCGTTGTTCAGCACGCTGACGTCCTTGCCGCCAAAGCGTTCGCCGATCAGCTTCTCCAGCTTCGGCACGTTCAGGTCGAACATTTTCGCCAGCAGACCGAGAGAGAAGATGTTCTTCCCCTTGTCTTTGCCGGTGCCGCCAATCGCCTCCACGGTCAGGCTCGAAATCGCGATCCCCACGTGGTTGTAGTCCTTCTGCAATTCTGCGTTGGGCTCGACGTGGTCGCTGTCATACAACACGATGCCGTGCTTTTTCAGCGAGGCCAGGTGGCCGTCATACGAGTGCTGATAAAACGCCAACAGCACATCCGCTTCGTCCCCCGCGCTCAAGACTTCCCCGGAACCGATCCGCACCTGGAAAATGGAGGGGCCGCCCGAAATGGTGGAAGGAATGGTCATGAAGGTCATGACTTCCTGCTCGCTGCGCCCGGCGAGGCGCGCCAGGAAGCCGCCAATGGCCTGGATGCCATCCTGTGAATTGCCCGCGATACGGATGACGGCTTCGGAAATTTCGGAGGATCGAGGGGCGCCGCCCGCAGGCGGCGTGGTAATTGCGGTGTCGCTCATTTTAAGATAGTTCGGAGCTGGGCGGCCCGAGAACCGCGCGGCGGTAGCGCCACGAGGCCGGGGGGGATTGCCCGCTTTGATTCATACACTATCACTACTGCAAATGGTGTCAATTTCTAATATACCACTTTAACATGTTGAATATCAGCGAGATGGGTTTGCGGGCTTGTTGGATGGCAGGAAATTGAATGGGGGTGAGCAGAATTACTTATTTTCTCGGCAAAGATTCGCCTGCGGTCGAATCACCCCCAGGCGGTGGTTTGGCGCCGGCGTGGGTGTCTTCCTGACCGTGAGTGCCCACTCGCGGAGTCAGGCGCTAAGCCCGAGCCGGACGCGGTTGAGCGGTCCAGCGAGTCTGCTGATGGCCTGGCGCAAGAATCGTCTCGCTCTTTCGCCCGCCGGTTCGCAAAACAGCGGTCCGGTGATGATCTTCCCGGCCGGGACCCGGAAGGGCAGCGTTAGCGCTGTCGTTTGCTGACAGCAGGCCAGCGAATGTGCGGCTCTGAAAAGTCGCCGGTTTACGTCCCCGGATCGTTCGCTGTGGAAGGAGAGCCTCATGGGATTTCGCCTGGGCGATCGTGCGAGAAATTCATTGGCAGCATTGGAGCCGCTTCGAAGCTAGCTGACGGCCAGCATCGAGACCGGCTGGTTCTGTGCGTCTTTGGTTCTTCCGGCGGCCTTCGGATCCAGGACGCGCTCCCCATCAACGAGGAAAACGTAGAGGTGGTAACCGTGGTTCAACTCCAGGCTGGCCAGCCACTGGCCGTCCGGCTGGCGGATCATCGGATTCGCGTTGGGGTCCCATTGGTTGAAATCGCCGACCAGCGACACCTGCTGAGCCTCCGGGGCGCTACAATAGAATTTTGCGTGATGGAAGTTTCGCTTTGCGGAGTAACGCGGCCTGAGGCCGCCGGCATTGGATTCGGTAAACATGGTTTCAATTCACATTTCGGCGTTGGGACCTATGGGGATGATGCTCAGGCTGGCGTTCCCATTCCTGACGCCAAAGAGTTGGACCTGGAAAACTGGAGCGCAGCGCCGCCTTCCCGAAATCTGTTATGTCAAGGTGCATAGGCTGTCGGATTTGTTCGTTCGTGTTCAATTATTCGATCCGGTTCAACTACCAATTGCCTTTATGCATTATTTGTGCCGAACCGCGAGAGTATTGGTAAACATCTCATTTACAGTGAACAACGTGCATGCAACACAATCCGTGTTGGGGTCGTAATTTCGAACCAGGCCGGAAAACCGTCCTTCATGAATTCGGACTTGGACTGGAGTTTCCGGTGGAATTGGAGCGATTCGTCGGTGTCAGCACTGGATGTCGCGCTGCCCTTGTTGAGCCCGGTAAATTCTTGATCCGCTGAAGGCGGTGGGTAGAGTGGGACGGCCCGTCGTATGAAGAACATTGTCTATTTTGATTTGGAAACGCAGAAATCCGCTGACGAAGTTGGCGGATGGGACAAGATCAGTGCGATGGGGATGAGCATCGGTGTGACCTACAGCACGGCACGCGATTCCTACGTCATCTATGGTGAGAAGCAGGTGGACGATTTGTTGAAAGACCTGCAGCGGGCGGACCTGGTGGTGGGGTTCAACAACTTGCGATTCGACTACGAGGTGTTGCACGGCTACACGGCGTATGATTTGCGGCAATTGCCGACGCTGGACATGCTGGTGGATTTGACGAACACGTTGCAGCACCGCTTGAAGCTGGATGACATCGCCTCGGGCACGTTTGGCGTGACGAAGACGGCGGAAGGCCTGCAGGCGATCGAGTGGTATCGCCAGGGCCGCTTGCTCGAGATCGCCGAATACTGCTGTTACGACGTGAAGATCACGCGCCTCGTTCACGAATACGGCGTGCAGCATGGCCAACTGCATTACCTCAACCGCTCGGGCAAGCGGCTCAGTGTGGCCGTAAACTGGTGAGGGTGTTGGTTTCCGAAGGTCGCGAATGAATGACGCCCGCATAACGGAGCTGCGGGAATTGCTGCCGCAAACGATGTTGCGGGATTGGGTGCGGCTGGGCTCGCGCCTGGTACGGCTGCTGCGGGACGCACATCACCCGGCCCGGCACGAGGCCATTCTGGACCGACTGCTCCAACAAGCGCAGGCTTCCGCGCAACTACGTGCCGAACGACTCGCGCGCGTCCCCTCGATCAACTATCCCTCGGAGCTGCCTATCAGCGCGCGGCGGGAGGAGATTGTGCAGGCGATTCGTTCCCACCAGGTGGTGGTGATTGGTGGAGAGACCGCCTCGGGAAAATCCACGCAACTGCCCAAGATGTGCCTGGAAGCCGGGCTGGGCATTGAGGCCAAAATCGGCTGCACCCAGCCCCGCCGGATTGCGGCACTATCCATCTCGCAAAGGGTCGCCGAGGAATTGCAGGTTGAATGGGGCCGGGGCGTGGGCTGCAAGATTCGCTTCGACGATCGTTCCAGCCCGGAGTCGTACATCAAGCTGATGACGGATGGCATGTTGCTGGCCGAGACCCAGGGCGACCCGCTGTTGTCGGAATACAACGCCTTGATTATTGACGAGGCACACGAGCGCAGCCTGAACATCGACTTTCTGCTGGGTTACCTGAAGGGCCTGCTCGCGCGCCGCCGCGATTTGAAGCTCATCATCACCTCGGCCACGATTGATCTAGAGGCGTTTTCACGGGCGTTCGACCAGGCGCCGATCATCGAGGTTTCGGGGCGGGTGTATCCGGTGGGGGTGGTGTACGCGCCGCTGGACGAGGCCAGCGAGGAAGAGGGCGAACTGACGATCATCGATGCCGCCGTTCGTGCCGCCGGGCATTTGTTGTGCGAGCCCGGCGATGGCGACGTGCTGATCTTCATGCCCGGCGAGCGCGATATTCGGGAAACTGCCGACCTGCTCGATGCGCGCTATAGCCACGATGCGGAGGTGATACCGCTCTACGGCCGCCTGGCGGGCGGCGATCAGCAGCGCGTCTTTGCGCCCACGCGCAAACGCAAAATCGTCGTCGCCACCAACATCGCCGAAACCTCGCTGACCATTCCCAACATCCGCTTTGTCATCGATACCGGGCTGGCGCGCATCAGCCGGTATAATCCGCGCACGCGCACCAAGCGGTTGCCGATCGAGCCCGTGGCGCAGAGCAGCGCGAACCAGCGCAAAGGCCGGAGCGGGCGATTGCGGGAAGGGTTGTGCGTGCGGCTGTATTCGGAGGAAGATTTCCTGGCGCGACCGGCGTTCACGCAGCCGGAGATTCAGCGCGCCAACCTCGCCGAGGTGATTCTCCGGATGAAAGCTTTCTCGCTGGGGGAGATCGAGACGTTCCCGTTTTTGAACCCACCGACGCCGGCCGCGATTCAGGCGGGGTACCGGCTGTTGCAGGAGTTGGGCGCGCTGGACGCGCAGCTCCGCCTCACGCCCCTGGGCGAGGATCTCGCGCGACTCCCCATTGATCCGACCCTCGGACGCATGCTGTTGCAGGCACAGAAGGAGCACGCCGTACGCGAGTTGTTGATCATCGCCTCCGGACTGAGCATTCAGGATCCCCGCGAGCGGCCCCTGGATCAAAAGGACGCTGCCGCCGCCGTGCATCAGCGCTTTGCGGATCCTCGCTCGGATTTTCTCACGCTGCTTAACCTCTGGACCGCCGTGCATGCCCAGTGGGAGACCCTGCGCACTCAAAACCAACGGCGGAAATTTTGCCGGGCCCACTTCCTTTCGTACGTCCGCATGCGCGAATGGCAGGATCTGCACGCGCAGTTGGAGGCCGCGCTCGAGGATCTCGGAACTGTCCGGTTGAATGAGAGCAACGCGGCTTACGAGGCCATTCATCGCTCGATCCTTTCCGGCTTGCTCGGCCACCTGGCCCAGCGCACCGAGCGCAATTTGTATAAGGCGCCGGGCAACCGCCAGGTCACCATCTTTCCGGGCTCGGCGCTCTACCATCGTCCGGCGCCCACCCCGAAAAAGCGCCAGGGACAAAAAGGCCCGGAACCCAAGCCTGACGCAGGCGGTCAACCGGAATGGATCGTCGCCGGGGAGGTGGTCGAGACGTCGCAAATCTTCGCCCGCACCGTAGCGGGCATTGAGCCCGCCTGGATTGTGGCACTGGCCTCGCACGTCTGTAAAATCACCTACGAAAATCCGCACTGGAGCCCGGCCGCCGGCCGCGTGATGGTCGAGGAACGCATTTCGCTGTATGGGATGGAAATCTTCCGGCGGCACGCTGCTTACGGGAATATTAATCCCGCCGATGCGACCCGCATTTTCATCCGTTCGGCGCTGGTGGAGGAAAACCTTTTTCCCGCGCCGCCTCCGGAGACCGAAGAGGAACCGGAAGAGCGGGCCAGTCGGGCGATGCGCCGCCGCCATCTGATGGTTGAGCAAAGGCCCGCCGCGTTGCCGCCGCGCTTTCAGTTTCTCGAGCACAATCGCGCGTTGCGCGAAAAGATCGAAACGTGGCAAACCAAGGCGCGCCGGCATGACCTGGTGGATGTGGACGAAGCGCTGGGGAGATTTTACGAGGAGCGCGTTAAGAATGTGTCATCGGTGGAGGAGCTGAATCGATTGCTGGGAGGACATCCCGAGCCCGGCTGGCTGTGCGCCGCTGAGGCGGATTTGCTGGGCGATCAGCAACTCGAGTTCGACACGGCGGCGTTCCCGGACAGCATCGAGGTGGAAGGCAAGACGGTGCCGCTGGCTTATGCATATAAGCCTGGCGAGGAGCAGGATGGCGTCACGGTGCGGTTGGGATTCAACCTGGCGCAAGTCGCCAACGGCGCGAGCCTCGAGTGGTCGGTGCCCGGCTTGCGCGAGGCGCAGGTGGGCGAGTTGTTGCGGGCGCTGCCGAAATCCCTCCGGCGCGAACTCATGCCGCTCGCGGAACGAGTGGCCGAGATCGTCCGGGACCTGCAGCCGTCCGGCGCCACGCTCAAGCAGGACCTCGCGCGGTTCATCCGCGAGCGTTATCACCTGGAGGTGACGGCGGAGTCATGGGCCGGGGACGCCTTACCCAAACATTTGCATCCCCGGGTGGAAATCCTGGATGAACAAAAGAAAGTCGTCGCCAGCGGGCGAGACCTGGACACGTTGCGGCGGGAATTGGCGCGCGCGGAGAGCAAGCGGCCGCCGTCGAAGAGTGTCTGGTCCGAGTTCGCCGCCCGATGGGAGCGGCCGGGATTGACCTCCTGGAGTTTTGGCGACGTGGCCGAGCGCGTGGAAATCAAGGAACCGGACGGGAGCACCGTGGATGCCTTTCCCGGATTGGCCCTGGAAGACGGGTTGGTGAGCTTGCGATTGTTTCGCACGGCGGTGGCCGCTCGCGCTGCGAGCCTCGGGGGCATCCACGCGCTGTTGGAGCGGGAGTTGGGCCGGGACCTGGCCTGGCTGCAAAAGGATTTGCGCGCGCTGGTGGGGTTGGCACCGGTCCTGGCCGGATTCACCACCGTGGAGGATTTGCAGGCGCGCGCCTACGAGCATTTGAAGCGGCATCTTTTCCCGGGCGAGGCTTTCACACTGCTCACGCACAGTGCTTTTCAGGCTGCGGCCGCGCGGGCGAAGGTGCAGTTGCCCGGGTTGGCGCTGCAATTCATCGATCGCCTCGGGCCGCTCCTGAAGTCGCGCCAGGAAATCGCCCGACGCTATGCTGCAGTCACCGCCCGGCCGGCGCCGCGAACCCTTGCTGATTTGTCCCAACTCCAGGCTCCGGCCGTCAAAGCCTTGCCGCGGCCAGCGGCGATCCTCGCGGCGGAACTGCCAGCGTTGATGCCGCCGGACTTTCTCGACCATTACACTTACGAGCGGCTCCAGGACTTGCAGCGATATTTGAAGGCCCTGGCCATTCGTGCCGAGCGCGCCGCCCTGAACCCGATCAAAGATCTGGAAAAAGCCAAACTCCTGGCTCCCTACCTTGCGGCGTTGCCTAATCTGCGTGCTCAAGCCCGGACTGTTGAAGCGCGACAGGCGGTGCAAACCTACGTCCGCGCCCTCGAGGAATTCAAAATCTCTGTGTTTGCGCAGGAACTGGGCACCGCGTTCCCGGTTTCCCCGGCCCGGCTCGACGAGTTGTTGCGCAAAGTCGCGGCGGTGGTGGCGTAGCGGGGTGTCTGACCACCAGCAGCTCAATTAACGTGAAGGCGCGCAAACCGGTTCCGCGCATGGTTCAAGCTTGTGGCCGGTGGACGCGGAACGCCAGTCCCGTTTTAAAGGCTTTGGGTTTGACAACCGGGGGATTTCCGGGCTGATTCAGGGTATTCGCTCATGAATTTCCTGGTAACTGGCGGTGCAGGGTTTATTGGCTCGCACGTTTGCGAGCGCCTGCTGCATTCCGGACATGCGGTGTGGGCTTTCGACGACCTGAACCCGTTTTATGATCCGCAGTATAAGCGGCAGAACCTGCGGGAGATCCAGGCGTTGGCGCGGCCGTTCGAGTTTGTCTTCGGCGACCTTTGCGACGCGGAGGCGGTTGAGGCCCTTTTTCAGGAGGTGCAGTTTGATCAAGTCATTCACCTGGCGGCCCGTGCGGGGGTGCGACCCAGCCTGGAGCAGCCGGCCTTGTATCAACGGGTGAATGTCGAGGGCACCGTGAACATCCTGGAATCGGCGCGGAAACACGGGGTCCGGAAACTCATCCTGGCTTCCTCCTCGTCGGTTTACGGGGTGAATTCAAAGGTGCCGTTCGAGGAGCGGGACCCCATTTTTCAGGCGATTTCTCCCTACGCCGCCAGCAAGCTGGCCTGCGAAGCGCTGGGCCACGTGTATCATCACTTGTACGGCCTGGACGTGGCGATGCTGCGATTTTTCACCGTTTACGGGCCGCGCCAGCGCCCTGATTTGGCCATTCACAAGTTCGCGCGGCTGATCAAAGCGGGCAAGCCGATCCCGGTTTTCGGTGACGGATCGACGGCGCGTGACTATACTTACGTGGACGACACGCTGGCGGGGATCCTGGCGTGTACTGAGCGACCGATTGGTTATGAGATTTTTAACTTGGGCGAGTCGCAGACGGTGACGTTGAGCCGACTGATCGAGTTGCTTGAGGAAGCCCTGGGCCGCAAGGCGATTATCGACCGCCAGCCCATGCAGCCGGGCGACGTGCCGGTGACCTATGCGGATGTATCGAAGGCGAAGGCCAGGCTGGGTTACCAGCCGCAGGTTAGTATCGAAGCCGGTATCAAGCGTTTTGTGGACTGGTTTAACCGCGGTGGGGTCTGAGCAATTATGAGCAATCAACGAGTCCAACGGCCGGATTTTGCGACGGCAGTGCACGAATGGCAGGCGCTGCTGCAACGGCATGGTTTGCCGGTCGAGTTGCTGTGGTTGTTCAGCGACAACCTGTGCTTCGAGGCTGATGGCGCGGGGAAACTGCGCGAGCTTTCGGCCTTTCAGATCCAGTTCACGCCGCCGCCGCCGCACGCGGCCGAGGATGCCTACAATTATTTTGCGGAGCTGCAAACGCGCCTGGTATTTTACCGGTTGGGTTCGCACCGGGGCCGCTCGGTTTGCCTGTTGGTCTGCGACGACTGGTTCAAAGCGCGCGGGGAGCAGGATGGTTTTGTGGTGCTGGACAAGTGGAATATCGCTTTTCGTCGCGGGCCGGTGCTGGAACTGGAGGAGGTCACGGATTTTGAGCGCTGGCGCCAGCGCCTGATCAAGCCCCGACCATTGCATGATCTGGATTTTTCCATGGATTTGAAAGCGGTGCATGAGATCCTCGCACACGGCCGAGTGCTCACTACTTACGAGCACTATGCCTTGCGGTTCCTGCATGCCTGGAGCCGGTTGCTCGGGCGTTGAACGGTCGTTTTTGGATGTTTATCGTTTATGCCTAAGATGTCCCCGTTGGAAAAACTGTTGTGCGAGCTGATCGCTGTGCCCAGCGTGAATCCGTCTCTTTCGGGGGATGGCCCTGCCGCCGGCGGCGAGGAAATGGTGGGGCAGTTCGTGGCCGCCTATGCCGCCAGCGCCGGACTGGACGTTGATTTTCGGGAAGTGGACACCGGGCGGGCCATCGTGTTTGCGCGGCTGGGGCCGGCCGGCAAAGCGAAGCGGCGCATTCTCCTCGCCCCTCACCTCGACACTGTGGATGGCACTCCCGACCAGTTTAAGCCGCGGCGCACCGGCGGGCGCATCTATGGCCGCGGCGCCTGCGACACCAAGGGTTCGGTGGCGGCGATGCTGTTTGCGCTGTGTGAACGCGCACGCACGTCCGGCCCGCCGGCCAGCACGGAGATAATTTTTGCCGGGCTGATTGATGAGGAATTCGCGCAACTGGGATCCCGGACACTTGCCGCCACACGGTATCGCGCCGACCTGGCGATCGTCGGCGAGCCCACCCGGTTGCGGGTGGTTACCGCGCACAAAGGCAATTTCTGGATGCGCCTGCGGGTGCGGGGGCGGTCCGCGCACGGCGCCTCGCCGGAGTTGGGCATCAATGCCATCCACCGGATGAGCCGGGCCGTGGATTTGCTGGAAACGACTTACGCGGAATCGCTCCGAAAACGGCGGCATCCTTTGCTGGGCTGCGGCACCCTTAACGTGGGCGTGATCAGCGGTGGGCGTCAGCCGAACATCGTGCCCGATTCCTGCGAAATTATTGTGGACCGTCGCACCTTGCCCGGTGAGACCGAAGCGAGCGTGACGCGCGAGTTGGTGGCCTGTCTGCGCCGCAAGAATCTGCAAGCCGAGGTGGACTCGATCAAAGTGGGTCCGTGCCCGGCGCTGGAGACGGATCCGTCCCTGCCGCTGGTGGCGCAATTCATGCAGGCGGCCCGGCAAACCGAGCCGGCCAGCGCGGTTTACTTTTGTGATGCCGCCATCCTGGCGGCCGCGGGCATCCCGAGCATCGTGTTCGGTCCCGGCGACATTGCGCAGGCGCACACGGCCGATGAATGGATCTCGACGGCCTCGCTGGAGAGCGCCGCCCGGTTGCTGGGCGCGTACCTGGCCCGCCTGGATTGAACCGCGTTACCCTGTCCTGAATCAAAATCATGTCCGCATCCACCACGGCCCCCATGACCGCTTCCGCCGAGCCTCATCGCGCCTCCTTTTTCCGTCAAAGCGGCTGGCTGATGGTCGCCAGCATCGGGGGCGGCATTCTAATGTACCTGGTACATTTGCTGGCCAAGAAGATTCCTCCGGGGCAATACGGTAATTTCGGCGCGTTTTTGACGGTGGCCATGGTGCTGCCGACCATCCCGCTGCAAATGGTGATGGCCCAGCAAACCACGCGCGCCCTCGCCAATGACCACCAGCGCCAGCTCTCCGGGGTGTTGCGCATGATGGTCGGGGTGACATTCCTGGTCTGGCTGATCGGGGCGGTGATCGTGCTGGTGGCCCAAAACACGATTTTGGAGAGAATGAAACTGGGGGAGGCGGCGGGCTTGTATGTGGCCCTGCCGGTGGTGCTCCTTTCGCTGTGGCAGCCCATCTTTTGGGGAGTGCTGCAAGGGCAGCAGAACATCCTGTGGCTGGGCTGGAGCATGCTGGGCAACGGCGTGGGGCGCCTGTTCGTGGCCGCGTTGGCGGTCCTGGTGCTGCATCTTTACGCCACCGGGATGGTGGCCGGCGTGCTGGTCGGACTAGTGCTCTCCTTTCTAATCGCCGTATGGCACACCCGCAACGTCTGGCGTTTGCCATCGGAATCATTCGACTGGCGCGGATTGCTCCGGCAAATCGTGCCGCTGATCCTGGGATTTCTCGGATTCCAGATCTTGTTTACCGCCGACACGCTTTTTGTTAAGGCCTATTTTCCGCAGGTGCAGGCGGATTTTTACCTGAGCGCGGGCACGATGTCGCGGGCGCTGATGTGGCTGGTGCTGCCGCTGGCCACGGTCATGTTTCCCCGCCTGGTCCACAGTGCGGCGCGCTCGGAAAAAACGAACTTGATGGGACTGGTACTGGTTGGCACCGCGGTGCTGTCCACGGTCGGGGCCGCCTCGCTTTCGCTGCTCGGGCCGTTCATCGTGGGGATCATCTACAACCAAAGCTACGTCGCGGTCGCGGCGGCCATTCTGCCCTGGTATGCCTTCGCTATGGTTCCCTTGGCGGTTGGAAATGTGCTGCTGAACAATTTGCTGGCCCGACCGGTAATCCCCAGGCTGTTCCCGCCGATGGTGCTGCTGGTGGCGATCGGTTACATGGTCGCGCTGACCCAGTTCCACGGCACTCTCGTTGCCGTGCTCCAAATCCTGGGAGTCTGCAACGCGCTGTTCCTGGGCGTCTGCGCCTGGTTCACCTGGGGGCCGGGCCAAAAGAAATGATCCTCGGCGGGGTTACCACCCAACTTTGCGCCCGGCATTTTCTTTCTTCAGGTAGTCCATCAACGGCTGGTAATACTCCAGCATGGCTTTGGCACTGAGGTCTTCGCCGGTGGCTTCGCGAATGACCGCCCGCCAATCCTTGGTGGCTCCGCTCTTCATGATGTTATACAGGAAAGCGCCCACCTTCTTGTTTCCGTAGAAATTGCAGTTGCGCGGATCCTGGTGGAGCATCTTGCGGGCGATGTGCAGGTGCAGATGGTATTTCAGGGCGAACGCAATCGAGTATTTATAGTATTCAGCGGGGTCATCATTGATGTGCGTTTTGGTGGCCGCATCGCAATAATTCTCGCCGCGCGTTTCGGGAGCGCTGACCCCCTGGTATTTCTCGACATACCGCCACCAGCGTTGGTTCAACTGGTCTTTCGGCAAGTCCTGTTCATAAAAGTCCTGTTCCCACGCGCGCATGACGCCGGCGGACCAGGGGATGAACACAATCTGGTCGAGCGCGCTGTTGAGCAGCCATTGGATTTCATCAAATTGCATGGTGGGCGGCACGATGCCGACCTGCCGGAGGTAGGGCACCTGGATGGTGGGAGTGGCCAGCGTTTCCGCCATGGCCTCGTGAAAAGCCGGGCTGGCTCCGCGGCGCAGCAGCATCGGAATCTCCGGGCGCGAGTAGGACAGATCATAAAACACGTGGCCCAGCTCGTGGTGCGCGGTGGAGAACCAGGTGAAATCGGCCCGGATGTTTTGCAGTGACCGGACGTCATCCGCCAGGTTGATGCTCCAGGCCGAGGCGTGCGTGTTCTTGCGGCGGGTGGCGTCCGCCGGGAGTTCATAAAGATCGGACTTTTGCCAAAAGCTCGACGGGACTTTGGGAAGGCCCAGGGATTCACCATAAGCCACGGCTTGTTTCACGATCCATTCCGGCTGCCGCCCTTTCAAGAGCGGGTCGAGATCGATGCTCTCGACGAGTCCGGGCCATTCCTGGCTCCAGCGATTGCCAAGCCAGTGCGCAGGGATCAAAGCCGGCACCGGCTGGCCATATTTTTTCGCGAGCTGATGGCGGACCCAGCAGTGCAGTTGTTCGTAGAGCGGGCGGGTATCGTTCACCAACCGTTCCGTCAATTCCTGCATCTCGGCCACGGACATGTCAAAGGTGCCCACGCGCAGGCCGAAGAACGAGCTGAAGCCCATTTCCCGGGCGACTTTGTTGCGCAAGTCGCGCAGCTCGAGCAAGCCCGGCTTCAAGGCGACCCCGGATTCCTTGGAGGCTTTCCAGAGAGCCAGGCGTTCGGCCAGGTTGGTTGAGGTCGTCAGGAGGTCGTCGATCTGGTTCGCGGTAATGGGTTCCGTTTTCTCCTGGCCCGGGCGCTGCCATTGGAATGGGAAACTGTCGAGGATCGCGCTTTGCCGCGCTTCGGCAGTGACCCGGGCAGCGACGACGTCGGGGATCGTGCCGGGTGATCCCGCGGCCTCGAGATAGGCGGTGCGCAACTGCCGGATCGTGAGCGAATCCAGCACGTTGGTGTGCTGGAGAAAATACCGGGTTCGCTCGATGATGAACGGGTTGCCGACAAACATGGAGAAGGCATGATCAGCCCCGATGCGCAGGCCGGTGTGCTCCGGGGTTACGTCGGTGCTGGCCTTCCAGCTTGCTTCGCTGGTGACGGTGTAAAGTCCTTGATAAAGACGGTTATAGAATTCGAGGAACGACTGCGCGTCGCGCCGGATGTCGGCGGGCCGTTGCGCAAGAATTGGAGACGATGCTCCGAGCCACACGGTGGCCGTCAGGAGAATCGGGAGGGTGCGAAGCGCGCCAGAAGCGCCCAGAGATCGAAACCGGAGACGAATCATTTAAAAGTTATGACTTGGAGGAATTATTGCCGAAAAATTTTTCGCGCCCCACCAGGAAGAGAAAAGCCGCGAGCGCCAGGAAGGGGAGCAGGGCCAGGGCATCAGCGTTGGGGCCGCCGAAGAAGGGATTCGAGCTGGTTGCCCACTGAGTGATACGCGCATCCAAGTCGCCCAGCACGCCGGCCATAAAAGCGATGAGGATGCCGGCAATGGCGCCGCCCGCGATGTAGCCGCTGGCCAGGAGCACGCCTGGGCTGCGATCGCTTTCGGCGGCGAGTTGGGCTTCATCAAGTTTCCGATGCGCCAGGCGGCCGCGCAGGCCACGATCCACCAACCACCGGACGACTCCTCCCGCAAAAACTGGCAGTGACGAGGAAATGGGCAGGTAAACTCCCACCGCAAAAGCCAGCGACGGAATGCCGCTCAATTCCAGGACCAGCGAAATCATCACGCCGAACAGGACCAGGGCCCAGGGCAGTTCCCGATCCAGAATGCCCTTGATGATGTAACTCATGAGCGTGGCTTTGGGCGCGTCGAATTTACGCACCTCGGTGCCGTCCGGGCGCACTTTGTGAGCGCCGTTGATGCCCGGGTCCACCAGGTAAACCGCCGTTCCCTGATCATTGACCAGGTAACGGCCGGCGGGCCCGCCTTCATTGCTGGTTTTGTGCCAGGCGCGGTATTGATGGGAGTCAGTCTTGAACTGCGGGCCGGAAAGCGTTTCCGGCGGACCGAAATGGGCGCCGGCGGGCGCGACTAGGCCCGGCGTGGCGGGAATGTAGACGGTGGCCGTTTGATTCAGGGCCAGCAGGATTGGGCCCAGCACCAGGGCGCTGGCGGCGGCACCGATCAGGATGGCGATCTGCTGGAATTTCGGGGTGGCGCCGACCAGGAATCCGGTCTTGAGATCCTGTGACGTGGTGCCGCCGTTGGAGGCGGCGATGCAGACGATTCCACCGACGGAAAGGGCGGTGACGTAAGCCGCGCCGCCGGTTTTGCCAAGCACGAGGAAAATGAGGCACGTCAGCAAGAGAGTGGCGACGGTCATACCGGAGATCGGGTTGGATGAGGAGCCGATTTCGCCGGTGAGCCGCGAGGAAACGGTGACGAACAGGAAGCCGAAAATGACGATCAACAGCGCGCCAATGATATTCATTTCCAGCGTGCGCGCCGCCAGGATGCCGAGGATCACCACGACGCAACCGATCAGGACAAATTTCATCGAGAGATCACGATCGGTGCGGACTGCGGCCGCGCGGGAACGGGCGGCGGCGGCGCCGAAATCAGCCAGGCCGGTCCGGAGTCCGTGCCAGATTACCGGCAACGAACGAAACAGACTGATGATGCCGCCGGCTGCGACGGCACCCGCGCCGATGTAGAGTATATATGCGCCCCGGATGCCATTGGGATCCATGTCCTTGATGGGCACGGTGCCGGGCGCGACCGGGGTGCTCATCCCTTCGCCGAAGAACGAAATCAACGGGATCAGCACCAGGTAGGAGAGCACGCCGCCCGCCGCCATGATGCAGGAGATGCGCGGGCCGATGATGTAACCTACGCCCAGCAATTCCGGGGAAATCTCCGCCGACACCGAGCCGCCTTTGAGCGGGACACCGAAGACTTTTTCCGGGGTATCTTTCCAGAGCTTGAAGGCGCTCATGAGGGCCTTGTAGACCAGCCCCAGTCCGAACCCGGCGAAGATGGTGACGGCTTTTGGCGCCGCCTGGGCGGCGGAACTTTCCAGGTCGGTGGTGTTGGCATGCGCACGGGATTCGTGATCTGCACCGGCTTTGAGCACTTCGGCGCAGGCCGTGCCTTCAGGATACTTCAACTCACCATGCTGCTGAACGATGAGCGCCCGCCGCAGCGGGATCATCATGAGAATGCCCAGCAAACCGCCCAGGAGCCCGACGAGCATGACCCGCGCGATCTCGAGGTCAAAACCCAAAATCATGATCGCCGGCATCGTCACGCCCAAACCGAACGCGATGGATTCGCCGGCCGAGCCGGCGGTTTGCACGATGTTATTCTCGAGAATTGTGGCGTCGCGACCGCCCATTTTCGACCAGAGCCGGAATAAACCAAGCGAGATGACTGCGACTGGAATTGAGGCGCTCACCGTCAAACCGACTTTCAAGACCAGGTAGAGCGAAGAAGCGCCAAACACCATGCCCAGGAGGGTGCCCAGGATGAGGGCGCGAGGGGTAAATTCCCGCAAATGCACGCAGGCGGGAATGTACGGCTGCGGTTTTGATCCGTTGGGCGAGGTCTCGAGGGCCATGGCGCGGGTGTTTAGAGTCGGATGGTTTGAGCCGGTTTCAGCGATGTTTGGCCATGAAGCCTACGTCACCCCCTGCGAGGTCGGCGCGCCGTTGGTGTGCCAGTATTTGCCCGTAGACGCGCGCGTCGCGGGTCATCATTTCCAGGCGTCGCTCCAGGGTTTGGTTGACGATCCGGCCGTCATGCACATCCGCCTTTTCGGCGAAGGAAACCCCATAGGGCAGCACCCAGGCATAACACTGCCGGGCGATGGTGCGGAGATCTTCGATGGTGGTCAGCCCTTTTTCGTGCGAGGCCACGATTGGCACGAAGAGTTTGCCGGCGAATTCGCGCCAGAAATAGTCGAGGAAGTTTTTCATGGCGCCGCTCATGCCGCCGTGGTAATCGGGCGTGCCGAGGAGGAAGACGTCAGCTTTGGCCACGCGGGCCTGCAGTGCGGGAAATCCGGGGAAAACTCTCCCGGTGTCGGGGTTGAAGAGCGGCAACGGTTCATGGAGCAGGTCGAGCAAATCGACGGTGCACCCGGCCTGCCGCATAATGGCGGCGGCCTGGTGAATCACCACGCGGGTGACGGACTCCTGTTTCAGACTGCCAGCCACCGCCAGGACGTTCAAAGCATATTCATTCATACCCCGCTCGATTCAGTTATGGCGTCGGACTAAAAGTTGCATGGAGCAATTTGACGAATACCCAGGCCAACCCCGCGCTAACGGGCAGGGTCAAAATCCACGCCCACACCATTCTCTCGACCACGCTCCATTTGATCGCGTTCAGCTTGCGCGAAGCGCCTACCCCCATGATGGCCGCGGAGATGTTGTGCGTGGTAGAGACCGGGATGCCCAGTTGGGTCGCCGCCAGGATCACGGTGGCAGAGCTAGTCTCGGCGGCAAAACCGTTAATCGGATGCAGCTTCACCATCTTATGGCCGAGCGTTCGAGTGATGCGCCAGCCCCCGACGGCGGTCCCGCAGGCCATGGTCAGCGCGCAAACGATTTTGATCCAGGTCGCGATGTCGGCATCGTGGCCCGGTGGGGGTTGCGGCGTGTGGAGGAACGAGAGAAACCAGGGGAGGTTTTCGAGTTTGCCGGCCTGGGTTGCGCCAAGCAGGCTCAGGGCGATAATTCCCATGGTTTTCTGAGCGTCATTGGTGCCGTGCATGAACCCCATCGCGCCCGCGCTGAACATTTGGGCGCGTCCGAAAAAGCGGTTCACCGGTGTGGGGCGTGCATTGCGCAGGCACCAGTACATCAATCCCATTACCGTAAATCCGAGCAGCAGCCCGATTATGGGGGAGGTCACCATGGGCACCACCACTTTCCAAAGCAAGCCTTTGCCGAGATACCAATGCTGGGCGGAGGGCTGGGACCAGATGAGGGCGTTCCAATTATTTCCGGAAGCCGCCAGGGCCGCTCCGCAGAGGCCGCCAATCAGCGCATGGCTGGAACTGGAAGGCAGCCCAAACCACCAGGTGATCAGGTTCCACAAAATACCACCGAGCAGGGCGCAGATGATGATTTCCGAGGTCATGGACATGACCTTGGTGTCGATCAATCCCGAGGAGATGGTTTTAGCCACCGCCGTACCCCAGAGCGCACCGGCCAGGTTGGTGGCGGCGGCGAGGACGATCGCCTGTCGCGGCGTCAATACTTTCGTCGACACCACCGTGGCGATGGAATTCGCGGTGTCATGGAATCCGTTGATGTACTCGAAGACGAGCGCAATGACGATGACCGTGAACAGCAGCGTCATGGCTCAGGAATTCTTCAGGACGATTTGGGCGACCACGTTGCCGGCGTCCCGGCACTTGTCGATGATTTTCTCCAGCAGCTCGTAGAGATCTTTGAGCACGATGACCTGGACCGGTTCATGGTTGCCGCAGAACAAATCCTTGTAGAGGGTCATCATGTGCTTGTCGGCCTCGCCTTCGATGTACTGCAAGCGGTCGTTAAGCTCCTTCACTTTTTCGAGGTTCATGCCGTCACGCAGGCATTGGACGAGTTGCAGGACGATTTCCGTCGCCTGCTCGAGCAGCTTGATCTGGCCGGAAAAATTGATGCCGCGCACATGCTGGGGTGCGAGCATGACCCGCTGACTAAACTTCTCCACAGTCTTGGGGATCTTGTAAAGGGCGTTGGAGAGTTCCTCGATGTCTTCGCGCTCCAGGGCCGTGACGAACGTCGTGTAAACGGCGGACCGGATTTCGTTCGTAATTTCTTTGTCTTTCTTCCGTGAATAACCGAATTCGTTGGCAGTAGGCGGGTTCTCGATATCGTTGCTGAGCTTGACCAGGTTCTGCACGCTGGTGCGCGCCTCTTGCGCGCTGGATTCGAGCAATCCAAAAAAACGGTCCTTCTTACCGAAGATGCTTTGTAGCGAAAACATGCTGATTTATAGGCAGATGGCGGAGGGGCTTGCACGCCCAAAATTCCAGGTGCCGCGCGGGTTGCCCCGGAATTGCCAAAGCATTTCGCGGGCAGGGACTGTCAATAAGTGAGGCACAAGGACTTACGGAAATGTCCAGCGCAGGACGGAATCCCAGGCCTCTCGTGGCTGTGAATAAGCTGTGAACGATTTGACGCCGGGACGACGCAATCGATCGAGAACTGCCGCCAACCGCCATCGTGTGATTTGGCGGTTTCCTGTTTGGGGGAACTTGGGACTCTATGGGCCGCCGCTGCTCGATTTTGAGGGGGAGGGGCCCCCGCTGGAACTGCCGGAAGAAGAGCTTCGGTTCACCGTGTTGGTGGTGCGGACCAGATTGCCATAGGCCGGGATGCTGGCGGGTGCGATGACGGTGCCGACAGTGTTCGTAACGGGGTTAGGGGTGAAGCTCTCCTTAGTCGGTGGGATCGTGATGATCCGCGGCGCGGAGTTTTCCTTCGGGACGACAACAGGGTTGGCGGGCACGGGTTCCCGGTCACTCGCGGTTGTTAGCGCTGGTGGTTGTGGGTTGGTTGGGGCTGCCACCGTACTGGGCGGCGCTTTCACCGGCACAGGCGTTCGCCTGGCGGCCTGCAAAGCCGCTTCTCCGGAAACGCGCGAATCGTCCAGGAGGTAGCTCACGTCTGAGAAATGGCTGTTGAAGTTCGTGTCATACGACACGCAACCGGTCGCCAACCAACCCACGGCGGCGCTGCAAGCGATCGCTGTCTTCATTCGGGCCTTAGTCACTGTCACGAGATTGTAACATAACCCCAACGCTTCTGTAACCTGTTTGTCGCAAAATGCCCTCGACTGATGAAACAAGGCCAACGAACTGGAAGACCCTGGAACGGGCAGGCGGCCTTGGTGGTTAGCGGCGGATTTTAGAGGTTGATTAGCATTTGGATAGAACAACAACACAAGCAACGGCACATGAACTTGAAAGCATTAAAGCATATCACCGCGGCAGCGATGCTGCTGGCGGCGGCACCCAGTACCTTGCTGGCGGGCAGCATCACGGCCAAAGGTTCGGACACCCTGGTGATCCTGGCTCAGAAGTGGGCGGAGGTTTACATGGGCAAGCATACGGACACGAAAATCCAGGTCACAGGCGGCGGCTCGGGCACCGGCTTCGCCGCGCTGCAAAACCGCACCACGGACCTGGCCAACGCGTCCCGCAAGATCAAGCCGGCCGAAGTGGCGGAGTGCATCAAGGCTTTTGGCAAGCGTCCGACCGAATACAAGGTGGCGCTGGACGGGCTGTCGATTTATGTCAACGCGGAGAATCCGGTCGGGGAGTTGAGCCTGGAACAGTTGGAGAAGATCTTCACCGGCAAGGTCAAAAGCTGGCGCGAGGTCGGAGGTCCGGATGCTCCCATCGTGATTTATAGCCGCGAGAACAGCTCAGGCACTTATGAATTCTTCAAGGAACACGTGCTTAAAGGAGCGGATTTCGCCGCGAGTGCCCAGACCATGCCGGGCACGGCGGCGCTCCTGCAGGCGGTAGCCAAGGATAAGAACGCGATCGGCTACGGCGGGGCGGCGTATGGCGCGGGTGCCAAGCATTTGAAGGTGAAAGCCACGGAAGCGACCCCAGGCGTCGAACCGTCCCAGGAGGCGGTGATGGGCGGCACGTACCCGATCTGGCGGTATCTCTACATCTATGTGAACCCGAATATCGACAAGGATGAGATCGCCGCATACTTGAGCTGGATTCGCAGTGACGAAGGACAAAAGCTGGTCCATGAAATCGGCTATTATCCCCTCCCGGCGGACCTGCGATCCAAATAGCTGAGTTGAATACCGGGCGGTTTGGCGTGGCGATATCGAGATCGATTTCGCCTGGGCGGGCGGGTAGTTTCAATTGCCCGACTGTCGCTTAACGGAGACACGTGTCGCACCAATCACAACCAGGCAAGCGCAGCATCGGCTGGATGGGCCTGAAGCGCGGTCACCAGGCTCATCCGATCGAATGGCTGGTCGAGCGGGGCATCTTTCTGGTGGCCACCACGGCTATCCTGATGGTGTTCCTGATATTTGTCTTCGTGGCGCGCGAAGCGCTGCCAGTTTTCCTCGGGCAGACCAACAGTTCGCTGGTGCAGGAGGTTTTGCCGGTGGAGAAAATGAACACTCTAACGCCGGTCGAGTTGCAGAAATACCTGGGGTTGAGCGCGAAACAATATCGCGAGCTGGATCGCGAATCGATTCGCGCGCTGATGGAAGTGAAGATCGAGGGCGCGACAGAAGCCTCGCACGACAAGGACGCCGGCTTGAATACCACGGCGTGGCGTTATTTGATCGGGCCGCATCAATGGACTGGCTACGAGCGTCCGGCATACATTTGGCAGCCGGTATCCCAAATCCACAAATACAACATCGTCCCGCTGCTCATCGGCAGTTTAAAAGTCACGCTGGTGGCGTTGCTGTTTTCTGTTCCCCTGGCGCTCGGGGCGGCGATCTATGTGTCTCAACTGGCCAGCACGCGAGCCCGAGAATGGCTTAAGCCTTCCATTGAACTGCTGGCGGGCATTCCGTCCGTGGTGTTGGGATTTTTCGCGCTCCTCGTGCTGGCCACGCTGCTCCAAAAACTGTTCGGCTACCAGGGGCGCCTGAATGCCCTGGTGGCCGGAGTGGCGCTCGGATTGGCGGTGATTCCGGTGGTCTTTTCCATCGCTGAAGATGCGCTTTCGAGCGTGCCGCGCAGCTACACGCAAGCGGCGCTGGCGCTGGGATCCTCGCGCTGGCAGACCGCCTGGCAGATCGTCCTGCCGGCCGCGTTGCCGGGAGTTTTTGCCGCGGTGGTCCTGGGCTTTGGCCGGGCGATGGGTGAGACGATGGTCGTGCTGATGGCCAGCGGAAACGCCAGTATTGTTTCTGGGAGCATCTTTGATTCCACCCGGACCATTACCGCCACCATCGCCGCCGAATTGGCGGAGACGGTGTTCGGCGGCCACCATTACCGCGTGCTGTTCATGCTTGGGACGCTCTTGTTTATCATCACCTTTGTTTCCAACCTCGCGGCGGGCCAAGTCATCACGCACTTGAAATCCAGGATGGAGGGCAAGCGATGAGCGCGACCGCCTCCACCGCCCCGGCTTTGCGCCCGTTTCGCTCCCGGCGTTTTGACTTGGCTTCGTTTGTGTTTTCGGGCCTGACCGGTCTTGCCACCTTCCTGATCATCGCCATCCTGCTGGTGATCCTGGGGAATGTCATTTATAGCGGCGGTGCATCGCTTTCCTGGCGTTTTATCACGAGCGGAACCGAGAGCGACATGTTCGACGTCAGGAAAGCAGGGGTGCTGCCGATGATCATTGGCACCACCGCTCGGGTGCTGCTCATGACGATTTTCGTCCTGCCCGTCGGCGTCATCACCGCGATCTACCTTACCGAGTACGCGGCCTCCACATCGCGCTTCACTCGGGTGATTCGGAGCGCCATCAACAACCTGGCCGGCGTGCCCTCCATCGTGTTCGGTCTGTTTGGCCTGGGTTTCTTCATTAATTTCATCGGGCAACATCTGGACGGTGTCCTTCACGGCACGGATACGGTTTGGGGCAAACCGGCGCTGGTCTGGGCGTCGTTGACGCTGGCCGTGATGACCTTGCCGGTGGTGGTCGTGGCCACCGAGGAATCGTTGCGCGCCATTCCGTCGGGGTTGCGGGAAGCCAGCCTGGCGCTGGGTGCCACCAAACTCCAAACCATCGCCAAAATCGTGCTGCCCCAGGCGTTGCCCGGTATCCTGACCGGGGCCATCCTCGCGATCAGTCGTGCCGCCGGCGAAGTTGCTCCAATCCTTTTCACCGGTGCGGCTTACTACATGGCCGACCTTCCCACCAGGCTCTCCGACCAGTTTATGGACCTGGGTTACCATGTCTTTATTCTGTCCACCCAATCGCCGGATATTGAAAAGACCCGACCGATTCTCTATGCGACGGTGCTGGTCCTTCTGCTCCTGACCATTGCGCTGAATGTGGTGGCCATTTTTGTCCGCGCCCGCATGCGTCGAAACCTCCGAATGCTGCAATAACATGACGGCTATGACCGAGAAATCCTCGCCACAAATCGCCCTGCCTAAGGTGGCCGCGACGAGCGGTGCCGCCGACGCCGCTCCCGTGATCATCAAGGTCCGCGAGTTGTCGCTCTTTTACGGCGCCGCCCAGGCGCTGAACCAGATTTCCATCGCCATTCGCAAGAATCTCGTCACGGCTTTTATCGGACCCTCCGGCTGCGGCAAGTCCACTTTGCTACGGTGCTTCAACCGGATGAACGATCTGATTGATAATGTGCGCATCGAAGGCCAGGTCGAGATCAACGGCGAGGATATCTACTCGAAAGAGGTCCATCTGATCGAATTGCGCAAACAGGTCGGGATGGTTTTTCAACGCTCGAATCCGTTTCCCAAGAGCATTTTCGAGAACATCGCCTATGCTTTGCGACTCCATGGCACCACCCGGCGGGCGGAGTTGGAAGAGATTGTGGAACGGAGCCTGCGTCAGGCCGCCTTGTGGGATGAGGTCAAGGACCGGTTGCATACCAGCGCGCTGGGTCTTTCTGGCGGGCAACAGCAGCGGCTCTGCATTGCCCGGGCCATCGCCATTCGTCCCGAGATCATTCTGATGGATGAGCCGGCGTCGGCGCTGGATCCGCTGGCCACCGCGCGCATCGAGGAATTGATTTTGGAGTTGAAACGCGATTTCACCATCGTCATTGTCACTCATAATATGCAGCAGGCGGCGCGAATCTCGGATCACACGGCTTTTTTCTACCTGGGCCGCCTCGTGGAGTACGATGCCACCACCAAGATCTTTACCCACCCGGCAGTGAAACAAACTGAAGATTATGTCACCGGCCGGTTTGGCTGAACCCGGATTTCATCATGCAGACTCATTTTGAAAAGGAACTCTCCGATCTGAAGCAGATGCTGCTCACGATGGCGAGCCACGCGGAGGAGGCGGTCAAAAACTCGGTCGAGGCCCTGGTGAACCGGGATGACGCGCTGGCGGAGCGGGTGAAGCGGGACGACGAAATCATCGACCGTTTCGAGGTCGAGGTGGACAATCTGGCGATTTCACTGTTGGCCAAGGCGCCCCTGGCGTCCCAGTTGCGCCTGATCACCATTGCCATGCGCCTTTCGCAGAACGTCGAACGCGTGGGGGACGAAGCCACCAAGATTGCCAAACGTGCACTCGAGCTGGCCCAGGAACCTCCGCTAAAATTCGATCTGGGATTGCAGCAGATGGCCGGCATGGCGCTCAACCTGCTGAAACAGGCGCTCGATGCCTTCGTGCGCTCGGATGCGACGGCGGCCCGCGCCGTGATTCCCCAGGACAAGGCGATCGATGAATTGAACCGGCAGATTTATCGCCAGTTGGTCGCTTTGATGACTGAAAGTCCGGAGAATATCCATCGCGGTCTGCACCTCATCACCGTTTCCAAATGCCTGGAGCGCATCGCCGATCATGCCAAAAACATCGCCGAGGAAGTCGTCTACTTGTGCGAAGCTGAGGATATCCGCCACAGCCAGGCCGCGAAGCCAACCGCTGGCTGAAGCGAGGTTGGCCCCTTGAATCCTCCCCAACCTGTGCCTATGGTATGGCCCATTCATGGCTAATATCAGACCTTTTGCCGCCCTTCGGCCCAAACCGGAGTTGGCTGATCGCGTATGCGAGCTGCCCTACGACGTCATGTCCTCCGAGGAAGCCCGGGAGATTGCCCGGGATAATCCGCTCAGCTTCCTGCACGTCAGCAAGCCGGAGATAGACCTGCCGCCCGGCACGGACCTTTACTCCTCGCCGGTATATGCCAAGGGACGGGAGAACTTCGAGCGCTTGATCCGGGACGGCGTGTTGCGGCAGGATGCAGCGCCCGCCTTTTATTTGTATCGGCAGGTGATGGGGAGTCACTCGCAAATCGGCCTGGTGGCGGCCGCGAGTTGCGCGGACTATCTTGCCGGCATTATCAAAAAGCACGAATTCACCCGCCCGGATAAAGAAGACGACCGGGTGCGGCACATCCAGACCCTGGATTCACAGACCGGCCCGGTATTCCTGGTCTATAAGGCACAGCCCGCGATGGATGAATTAGTGCGCCAGCGGACCGCGGCGTCACCGGAGATCGATTTTACCGCGCCGGACGGCGTGCGGCACTCGGCCTGGGCGCTCGGCGACCCGAACGACCTGCGGTTGGTCGAACAGATCTTCGCCGCTCTGCCGTGCCTCTACATTGCGGACGGGCATCATCGCAGCGCGGCGGCTGCTCGGGTATATCAAGCCCGCGCTGGGGCCGGGCACAGCGCGTGGTTTCTGAGCGTTATTTTTCCCGATAACCAGGTGAACATTCTGCCCTATAACCGCGTGCTCAAAGATCTGAACGGCATGACGGCGGCGGGGTTGTTGACGAAGTTAAGCGAGGTGTTTTCGATCACGCCCGGCGGGGGCGGACAAGTCCATGCCAAAGGGGAGTTGGGTTTGTATCTGGACGGCGGTTGGCACAGGTTGAAATTTTTGCCGAGCTGGACGACGGGCGTCACCGGAATCGCGGGTTTGGATGTCAGCCTGTTGCAGGATCGCGTGCTCGCGCCGCTGTTTGGAATCGAGGATCCCCGGACCAGCAAGCGCATCAACTTCGTGGGCGGCATTCGTGGTGTTGCCGAGTTGGAGAAACTCGTGAATTCCGGGGATCACGCCTGCGCCTTCTCGATGTATCCGACGAGCATCGGGGACCTGATGAGCATCGCGGATCAGGGAGGCATCATGCCGCCCAAGAGCACCTGGTTTGAGCCCAAGCTGCGGGACGCGATGTTTTGCCACATGCTGTAGTGCCTGGTGACGCTGTCACCAGTTGGGGACACGGTGTCACCAGTAATGGTGACATGCGCTTTAAACGGCTTGTGGTAATCTGTTCTCGTTGGTGATGCAAAAACGCAGTAATCAGACCGTGTGTGGCTGATAGCGTATGTCTGCGGCGCGGCATCTAGGATTTGAAATGTTTTGTAGCGTGTTAAAGGCCGGGTGAATAACCCGGCCTTTCCGTTTATCGGGCTATTGCGCCTTGGGCACTTCCCCCTTCTTGTAGCTTTCCAAGGTCTTCGTGAGTTCGGTTTTGAGGTCGCCGTCTGCCAGCCCCACCGCCTTTTCCTGCAAAGCAAGTGCTTCTTCCTTATTGCCTTGCATGAATTTGACGCGGGCAACCGTGTCGAGAATGGACGGGTCCTTCCCCTGGCTTGCCTCGTTGGCGCGACTGGCGCAAAGTTCGGCTAGTTTCAGGTCCCGCTGCTTGATCGTAGGGTCAGTCGCGATTTGCCAGGCCAAACCGTTCTGCCATGCCGCATCCTGCTTGTGCGCATCGCTCAGTTTCGTCACCAGTTTGTATGCGGCCGTGTAGTCTTCCTTGCCGAACAGGATTGCCAGGCGGGGAAAATCGAGGTTCTCGCGTTGGTCGGCGGACATATCCTTTTCGATCTCCTCGAGTTGGCTCTGGGCATCGTCCCATTTCTTCGCCTGCATGGATTTATTGAAGCTCGCCCAGACCTTCTCCATTTTAGCCGCCTCCTTCTGCTCTTTTTCGAACGCGATCGCGGCTTTCTGCACGTCATAAGTGCCGGCGAGCACTTCATCGATCGTTTTCTCCTTTAAGGTCATCGGGTGCCCGATCCAGGCGATGATTCCCTCCTTGTTCACCAGGAAAGCGCTGGGGATACCGTTTTGACCGGCTGCCGCCATCCATTTCTGGGCCATTTCGCCCTTCTTATCCTTGCTCTTATCATCGAGGGCGACGCGGTAAGTCATTTTATCTCCCATCTTTTTCACGAACGGCGCCACCAGGCTCTCGTCATTCTCCCAGCAATCCTGGCCAATCACCACCAGGTTCTTTTCCCGATACTTCACATAGGTTTCTTTCAAATGGGGTATCGATTCCCGGCACGGCCCGCACCAGGTGGCCCAGAACTCGACGATATACGCCTTGCCCTTTTCGAATTCCTTAACCGGTTCGCCCTGGATCCATTTGCCGGTCTGGAGTTTCGGGGCGGGGTCCCCCACCTTGAGAGTTGGTTCCTCAGCAAACGCCAGCATCGTGCCCACCGCCAGCGCCGACAGCGCGGCTGTCCCTTTGATTTGGTTGATTTTCATATAGATCTCCTTTGATGAGGTCGGTTCAAACGGCGTGGTTAAGCCGCTTGTGTTTCATTACCGGTCAAGCTACCACCAGAAAAAATTTTGGCGAGCACGATGACAACCTGTGCCGGTGTGTCATCTCGTGCAGCCCTGCTGTCAGCGACAGCAAAAATGCGCGGGAGGCGCTCAAACGTAACCTCCCGGCGGGAATCAGCCTCCGCCTGCATCCAGGTAACTCTGGAGCAGGATCGCCGCCGCCATCTTGTCCACTTTCTCTTTACGTTTGTCCCGGCGCACGTTTCCTTCGATGAGATAACGATTGGCCTGCACCGAGGTCAGACGTTCATCCCAGATCTTGATCGGCACGGTGATCGCCTCCTTCAGGACCGCGATAAACTCCTGCACCTTCAGCGCTGCGGGGCCATAGCTGCCGTCCATGTTGCGGGGCATGCCGACCAGGACCAGTTCCACCTCTTTCTCGCGCAGCAACGACTTCAGCCGGTCCAGGAAAGCGGCGAAAGGCTCCGCCGGAATGAACTCGAGCGGTTGAGCGATCAGCTTCAGTTCGTCGCTGATCGCTATGCCGATGCGAGTTGAACCGTGGTCAATGGCCAGGATGCGCATACCGGACGGCTAGAGAGTTTTCAGTACTTTTGTGGCGGCTTTGAGGGTGTGTTCGATGTCCTCGGGCCCGTGGGCGGTGGAGATGAAGCCGGCCTCGAATTGGGATGGGGCAAGGTAGACGCCTTCTTCGAGCATGCCATGGAAGTATTTCTTGAAGCGCTCGCGGTTGCTCTTCATTGCATCGGCGAGGTTGTGTACTGGTTCCGCAGTGAAATAGCCGCAGAACATCGAGCCGCAGCGATTGAATTGGACCGGGATGCCGGCCTGGTGGGCGGCCGCTTTCATGCCGGTCTCGAGTTCGGCTCCAATCCGTTCGAGCGTGTTGTAGGCGTCGGTGGCTTCGATCTGTATGAGGGCTGCGATCCCGGCGGCCATGGCCACCGGGTTTCCGCTCAGAGTGCCGGCCTGGTAAACCGGGCCCAACGGCGCCAGGCAATCCATGATCTCGCGTCTTCCCCCGAACGCACCCACCGGTAAACCGCCACCAATCACTTTGCCGAAGCAACTCAGGTCCGGGGTGATGCCAAACCGTTCCTGGGCGCCCCCGCGCGCGAGCCTGAACCCGGTCATGACTTCGTCGAAAATCAAGAGGGCGCCGGCGTCTTTGGTGATTTGGCGGAGCGCCTCAAGGTAACCCGGCTGCGGCAGATACAGCCCGGCATTGCCCGGCACGGGCTCGATGATGATGCCCGCAATCTGGTCCTCGTTAGCCTCGAAGGCCGCCTTGACCGCGGCCACATCGTTGTAGGGCAAAACAATCGTGTGCTCGGTGAACGCCGTCGGCACGCCAGCGCTGTCCGGGTGGCCAAACGTCAGCGCGCCGGATCCCGCCCGCACCAGCAGCGAATCGTGGTGCCCGTGATAGCAGCCGTCGAACTTGATGATCTTGTCCCGGCGGGTAAAACCGCGGGCCAGCCGGATCGCCGACATGGTCGCTTCCGTGCCCGAGTTGCACATGCGCACTTTCTGGACGGAAGGCACCCAGGCGCAGATCAGCTTCGCCATGGTGACCTCGGACGGATTGGGGATCCCGAAGCTGGTCCCATTTTCCGCCGCCGCCTGCACTGCCTTGATGATCGCCGGATGCGCGTGGCCCAGGATGGCGGGCCCCCAGGTCCCGACGTAATCCACGTACTCGTTTTCATCCACATCCCACACGTGCGCTCCCTTGGCTTTATAGGCGAAAAACGGCTGGCCGCCCACCGCCCGAAAGGCGCGCACCGGGGAATTGACGCCGCCCGGGATGCATTTAAGGGCTTCCGCAAATAGTTGCTCGGATTTTTGCCGCGAGATCATAATCAGAAATTAACCGCTGCCGCGCTGAACGCACGCGGAAAGTTTTTCGGTCCCGGCTACCGGGTCTCCAGTGGGAAGAACGTTTGCAAGAGCGAACCGCGCTCCGTGCGCACCGCCGTGCCGACCCCGATGTTATGCCGCTTGAACCAACCCTGCGGCGTTTCCAGCACGAAGCGGATATTCTCCGTGGCCGACGCGACCGAATTGGTGTTGAACGGCTGGAAATCGTGGATTTCCTGGATGATGCCGTCCGGGTCGATATAGGCGGCCGAAAGCGGCAGGGGACAGTTCATCATCCAGAACGAGGCCTGGCGGGTGTAGGACAGCGGAAAGATCATCCCGGCATTCTCGGCCATGTTGGTGCGGAACATCATGCCGGTCATTTGCTGTTCAGCGGACACCGCCAGCTCCGTGTTCAATTCCTCCGCGCCGATCCACAGCCGAATCGTCGCGAGCTGCGGTTGGGCTTTGGCCGGCAGGCGCGGGGCAAGCGGATCCTGGACCGGCAGCGTCTGCGGCTGCTGGCTGCAGCCGGTGATGGTCAAAATGGCCAACCCCACGCCGCCGACCGCCTGGATGAACTTGCGCATGGCTCTAAAGTGGGAGAAACCGCGCCGCTTTTCAACCTCACAATGCCCTCCGCAGCCGGCCTGAAACCGGAGCGCGAGCTTCCAAGCTCGCTTTTGCACGTCCGAACAGGGGGCCTACGCACAGGGTCCGCGCCTGTCTGGGTAAGTCACTCCCTGCCCGGGTGAAGTGGTGGGGGGAGGGGGGCACACCCTGAAAAAGCCGTCCCACCGTCCCAAGCCCGTAAACATTGGTCAGGATGGAGGTTTAAGCCGTCCCAAACGCGTCCCAAGGCGTCCCGGGAGCCGTCGCAAGGCTCAGGCTGGGTGGGGAGCGGAGGGTTCGGCGGTGTCGGGGGTGGAGGCAGGTCTTGGCTGGGAGCAGTATTGGGCCTTGAGGGCGTCGATCTCGGCGCGGGGGATATAGCGCTGGAAGGTATCGCGGAAATCCTGGAAGACGTAGCCCTTCGCCTGGGTTTGGCCAATCCGGACGGTGTGGGGTTGAATACCGTAGGGGCGAAGTTGTTGAGCGATCCAGAGTTCCGAGACTTTTTGGCGGGTGCGCCAGGGCCGGTCCGTGAGGCGGTTCAAGCCATCGGCGAGGGTGCGGCTGAAGATGCGGCCCTCCGGGAGCGGGAGCATGAGAATCAAGATGTCGAGAAGGAGGAACCCGATGGGGGCGTGCTCGTGGGCGGCGGCCGTCAACTGGATCGCCGCCTCGCGGGCGAGGTCCGGCCAGGAGCCGCCGACGAGGTCGGCCAGGACGAACAGCGGTTCCCAGATGTCCGCGGCGCGGTCGTTCAGGGTGGCGGGGATGAGGGGTTGAGCCGCAGCGATCGCGGATTGGTGGTCGTGAACAAACCGCAGGCATTGCTCGCGCAGGGAGGTGGTGCGCAGATCCCGCAGGCGGTCGCATTGTTCCTGTTGAGTCTTGCGCTGCATTTGGATGAGGATGCAGCGATCGGCCAGGGTGTCGGGCAGGCGGCCAATGCCGGCGAGGGCCTTGGGGCACCAGGCAGAAAAGCTGACCAAACCCACGGACGGGGGGTGGAGGTCAGAGGCCGGAGGGCCGAGAGCGGAGGAAACTGCGGCGGGCGCCGGCAGGGTGGCGGCCGGCACGGGAGCGCGCCCGGTGGCGGGAGGGTGGCGGAGGGGACAAGTGCGCATCACGTAAGCGGTGGAGCGGGTGTAGCCGGAATTAAGGATGCCGCGCAGTTCCTGGCTGCCTCTGAGGAGACGGTCGGCTTCATCGATGAGCAGGGTGGGGCGGGCTTCCTCGATGACGCGGAAGAAGGCGGGCGGGCTGATGTTGGTGGAGACGACGGGGCGATGGACCAGGCGGGCCAGCACGGTGAGCAGGGTCGATTTGCCGCAGCGTTTCTCCGGGCGAGTTGACTCAAATTAAAAG
>DBMR01000016.1 GCA_002298785.1 Verrucomicrobia subdivision 3 bacterium UBA693 | reverse complement strand
GCGCTCTTCCGAGCGCGGAGGGGCCGTTGGCTGGTTAGGCAATGCCTTCATGGAGACGACGCTTCACTGGGGCCGCACTCCTTTGAGCACGGAGGGAGCAAGGGATTCGACGGTCCCGGAAACGCGGACGCCGCTTCAATGAGGCCGCGCTCTTTCGAGCGCGGAGGGACGGCGATGGATACGAGTGAGCCGATCCCGATGCCGATGCTTCAATGGGGCCGCGCTCTTTCGAGCGCGGAGGGCTGCCTTACCCTCAACAGACCGTGATGGACGTTGTAACGCTTCAATGGGGCCGCGCTCTTTCGAGCGCGGAGGGGGTTCTTCTGTTACTCCTTCCGGCGCAGCTTCGCTACAGTTAGATGGCGACAGGCTGCACTTTTCAGAGTGTTAGTGTGTTCGAGGTGTTGGTTTGCCCTGCCGTATCAATTCGCTTTGAGGAGGTTACGCCTTGCGAGCGCCCAGCGCGTTTCCGTCACGACCTGACCGCTCGCGAATTCAAATGTCAAAGAACACTTCAAACTACATAGCACGGGGCATCCATTTTTGCGCAGTGCCCGGTCAGAGAGATAGACCGCTAATCCGCCTCTCATTTGATTGACGGTGATCGCGTTGCACTGGCACGAACATCCCGAGGCCGAAGTGGGAACCGTAGCCCAGGCTAAACGGACCCCTTACGGGTTCAGAGAAAGCCAGACGGAAGCCGAAGCCCAACTGAGAATCGTCCTGTCGCCGGTTGCGTCGAAATTCCAGCCAGAAGTAGCGATGGCCTCCTGGAAGGACGAGGTTTTCCATGGGCAACACCTCCATCGGTAACGGGAGACCTGCCTGGTTGCATTCGCGACTGACCTCACTTTTCAGCCAGTCGGAATAGGAACCTCTGCCCTTGCGGTAATGATGCGTGGGAATGAAAGGAGTCGCGCTTTCAAAATGAGGACTCGATTGCAGCAGGGTTGCCTGTGAGCCGAGTTGGACCGGAACACAGAGGATATCTGGCAGTCCTCCTGATTGCCACAGGCTGGTCAAACGGTCGAATGCGATCAACTCGGATTCGGTGTAGTTATTCCGGCACACAATCAGCACATGGTCCAAGCGACCGTCACGGTCCTGGTCCATCGGATATATGTAGATGTGTTGGTGTCCTTGGAGGGCGTTTCCTTGAGCATCTTTGCCACTAAACCGGGGCGAGACGAGTCTGGGATCCCCCTTAATTCGACGATGAATCCCCATTAACTTGGTGCGAATCCGCTCGGAGATTTCGAGGGTGGCGGTGACCTGGGGCAGGACTTTCGATTCCAGGGCAAAGAGCACCGCGTTCACTTGCGTCAGCGCATCCGACGATCCAAGGGTTACGGGAAATTCAGCCGGTAGTGCCTGGTAGCGCACAAAAAGTAATGCCGGTGGGTCGCTAAGGCGGCCTTTCATCGTTTCACTGGTCGAGAACGCCAGTGCCTGGAGCCAGGGTGAGCCAAAACGCTGACCCTGGTGATCTGAGCTTTTCTCCATGAGTTTCACTCGGCGTACATCTCGATTGAAATCCCCAGGTGGCAGGGCACAAGCGACCATGAGATTTGTGCCGTTGTCTTCCGTCGTGTCTGCGAGGGGTTCACAGTTCCACCGTGGCGCGGCAATGCCGGTCCCGGTCTGAAGGCATGCTTGCACCCAGGACTCGGAGCGACCCAGGTAGTTAATGGAGATGAGGAGCTCGGCTAGATCGGATTGCTGGGATGGCTCCAGCAACAGGTCGGGCCAGCCCATCACCACGCCCCGGGAGGGATCGAGCACGACAAAACCATCAAAAATGAGTTTTCGGTCGTTCGCGTCGATCTTGTTTGTCGGGAGGAAAGCACGGGTGTGCGAAAAGCTCACGGGCGGCAGGTAGAACAGCGGAGGCGAGGCCGCGAGCGCCGCCAGAAGCGGTTCGACACGTTCGGGAGCCCAGGCCGGGAATTTGCGCTTCCAGGCATCAAATAAAGCCCGTAGGAAGCGGTAGGGTGAAGGCGGCCATTCCGGCTGTCCCTCGTTGACATGACGCCCCGAAGGAGTGGAGTGATATCGGCCGGAGAGGAATTTAAGTTCAATGAGCGTCATAATCGCGCTTCGACGTGGCGTCTGCCATGACTGACGACAAGCAAGTCACTCAGTGGCCTCTGAAGCGTCCTGCTTTTGGTCTTTCAGCTTGAGAATGACCGGGGTCTCTAACTCGGTCACCGGCGGAACGGCAAACAGGTTGCTAGCAGCGCACGCTTTGATGGCCAGCAACACCGCGGCCTTCGCATCCTCCTCATTAGGCAGGCAGAAGCCCGATGGCGCAGTGATATGGGGTTCGCCCACAACGTTCAGGTCGCAGGCGGTACGCAGGCGTAAGCCCTGGTTAAGGAAACGCCGAATCTTGAAGAAGGCGAGGTTCGTAAGGAGGTCGATGGCAGGCTGCTCCAAGGCATAGCTTCGAAGCAGGGCGAGGTCGAGATTGAAATAAGCCCTGATGCGAGCCGCTACGAATTCTTTGCGGTGGTAGGGCACGTTGCCATAAACGTCCTTGTCGTAACCGACCACCCGGATCGTGCCGCTGGGATCAATCGGATTGTTTTTGACGCCGCCCGAATGGGCCTCGCGCACATTTTCGGCTTCGATGAAGCCGGTAAGGGCACGGGGGATCTTGATACGGCCATCCTCAAAATTGGCCATAAAGATACCGTGCAGGAGCGAATTCGGGTCGAGCTTGAAGATCCCCTTGGCAATTTTGGGCCAACTCAAGGGCTGTCCCTTGGCGTAGCCGGTCGCCTCACGGAACTTTTGCTCAAAGCCGTCATTGGCAATGATGAAAGGGGAGTTAATACGGTGCGCTTCAAAGAGGGAACTGGTCTCAGCGGAGACGGCGTCCTTCTTCTCCAACTTGACCAGCACGTAGGGCAACCCCACCAGGTCAGGGTCAAGACGCGCCGTTCCCGGCAGGAGTATCGCGTGTTCCAATCTATTGGCGACGGATTGCGACGACTCGACCAAAAGCATCCGTGTGCCATCGGGTCGGTCGTAGACGGCAGCACCCAGATCGGCGAAGCCGGTGGGCTGGAGCCTGTCACCTTGGATGGGTTTGAGGTCGACCTCCACCAGGAGGCGGGAGGCTTGAGTGAGTAGTTTGTCCATAATAGTTCCTGGCTGATCAGTTGTTGTCCGTTTGTTTGTGGAGAATCAATCGTGAAAGGCTGTGAACGTTGCACACCGGCACCAGCAAGGCTGCCGCCAGCGCCGTTCCGCCGGTAGTATCCGGGAAAACCGACCGGATCACGGCGAGACCGCTGGTGATGAGGCGGCGCTGCGCAACTACGCAAGCTTCGCTCACCCGATTGGCACACAGGAGTGGGACGATCTCGCGTTCGGGCGAGATGATGAGGCTCTTGGTGTTGCCGGGTAAGCGCAGAGGTGCCGGCAGGAAAAGGTGCTTAAGCAGGGCATACGCACGGGAGATCGTCCCATCGCGCACGGGGTCACTCCACGCCTGCTGTATCTCTTCGCAGAGTCGGGAAGCCGACTCGCCAGCATCCCAGCGAACCCAACTAAACCCGAACAGCAGTTCTTCGAGGGCCGTTTGGTCGAGCTTTTGACCGAGCAAGCCCAAGGCATCGAGCGGATGCAGACGGATGTAACCGTTGAGCGGATTTGATGGCGCGTTGAGACGATCCGCATCGAGCATTCGGCGCTGCAAGACAGCGGCCAGCCGAACCTGCAACGAGTGCCCGGACCACGCCACTGAAAGCCCGTTCTTGGCCCAGCGCCAAGGCATTCTTGGATCGACCGGGGCCAAATTAGATCGAAGTGGTCCAACAGGACCGCACGCTGCAACCCCCGCCAAGGCCGCAGCCAAGCGGACTTCAGGCGAGCCATCGTCAGCGGCTAAAATCCACCTGTGAGAGAGACCGCCCAAGGGTGCGGCTAGTTTGGGTTTCCGGTTCAGTTCACGCTCGGCGAACAGGATTTCCATGCGCCCCAAAGCGGCTATCAGCCGTTTCACGTGCCGAGGACCACCCTGCAGGAGCAGCTGATACATGGCCTCGTCGATGTTCCTGCGAGCAGAATCAAAGCGTGCCGGTGGCCCCTGCTTGCCGAAGGCAGCAAGAAACTGGTCGATCCTGCGCAGGATCGGGTCGAGTTCGCGCACCAAGTCCGCCTCTTTTCGATACTGAACCGGAAACAGGCCAACCGGGAGAGCCACGTAGCTGTCGCCGCGCCGCTTCAACAGCGAGAAACGACCGAATTCCTTTATGCCTCGGTCGACTCCCAAACCCGAGGCCGCTTCGGCGAACTCAATCGTGTGACGGGCTTGTCGATGACCGATTTCGGCTCGCCCTTCGCGTAAGGTTTGAGCCAACTCCGAATAGCTGGCCGGCGCGGCCCAAAGCGGAGTCCAGACTTCGGCTTTGGCTTCGTCCTGCGCGGAGGCAGACCCGTAGCCTGTCGCCCGTGCCTGAACTGTGAACGGACTGGATAGGATGGAGTTTGATTCTGCTCCGAGCCGTTTACCCGCGCCTGAAGCCCAGACGATGCAGCCTTCCATGCAGAAGATAAAATTCCAGGGATTCATCGGAACCCGCTTGGTCTCGATCTCAGGCCCCTGGTTGAACCCGCCTGCGCGACCCGGATCATGCTGGCCGACCGCAGAATTTTGGAAGTCCGTCGCAAACTCACCAAACAAGCTGTGACGAAGCAGTGAAGCCGGGTCGCACCCGACAGGGGGGTGGATGAGCATGCCGGCCAGATGCCCCATGAAGGCTGTCGTGTAATCGAAGCGCCCTTCTGCCCCACCGGCGCCAAACAGGGGTGGGAAGCCCAGCGATCCATCCGAGAGCATCGGGACCATCGCATCCAAGCAGTCCACGGCGGCATCAGGCAGCCGGGAGCGAGCCAAGAGCACCAATGTTTCCTTACCAGCAGAACGGTGGAGCTTCTTGACAAGCGTGCGCAGTTTCTTCGCGACGCGCAGGACTTCATTCAGGCTTTCGTTGCGCGTTTTCTCTTCCCGGGTCAAGCTCTTGCCGCTCGTCTTATGGGACTCGATCGCTTCTGGGCTTCCCTCTAAGATTTGGTCACGGTTTCCGTAAATCGCGTAGGCAGCAAGGGCCTTGTCACAATCCACCACCAGCTTTCGGAGATCGTCCGCTGCCTTGCCCTTCAACCGAGGCGCTTCCTGGGCAACTTCTTCGCGCAGGTCGCCCAAAGACCGATTCGAAGGACCGAGTTCCGGCCACTTACGAACCGTGTTGATCACCTCGCGGTAAATCGCAAACCGTTCCTCGCTCGTTCCGAGAATGGCGTGGAGGCCGGTTTGCTCATCTCCCTCGTAGAACCCGCTGCCTCCGTTCCAAGGAGCCACCAATGGCGACGGGCGATACCCTCGGAGGAAGAACGAGACCAAGTCCTCCGAGTTGAGAATGGTCGTGAGGTGAAAGCACCCGTTTCCCCAGAAACCCCTGGCGCTTTTGTCGGCTTGTTCCGTGACCAGCCGAAACATGCCCAATGCCTTGAGGTAGTGCGCCAGCGGCGCGGACGTGCAACCGGTCATCTTTAGCGTAGAAAATGGGTTCATGACTTTTTAGGTCGCTTCCGCCCTCGAAGCGCGTGCGTCTGCAGCACGCAGCAGGGCCTCAAGAAACGCGAGCCGGGCGGGACCTATCTCATCGCGGAGGGCCATCATGCGGGTAAGCCACGAGGGGCCGCCTTCGCTATCGCCCATGCGCATCACGGCCAGGTTCAGCTTGATACGTTCAAATTGATGACCGTTGAGGCTCATAGGAGGAAGCTCATCACCATCCCAAACGCCCCGCGCAAAAAGACAGCCAGGATTATTGCCGGGGCGAGCTTCATCCGGCAGCGATCGGATCGAGAGTCGAACTTTGCCATGGTGGGCGGCGATGAGGTAGGCAACAAGGTCGCGATTTGGCTCGTTTTCGGGACCTGCCGCCAACCACGCCAGCGCCGAAGCCAGTTCATGCCGGAAACCCAGTCGCTTCGGTCTGCCACCGAGTCTTTCTGACTTCGCCCAGAGTGTGTCCGGCCGTGGCGCTGGCCCCCCGTTCATGAGCGCCTCGTGAAATACCGGGTGGGCCTTGCCAATGTCATGCCATAGCGCCGATGTCCCGAGTGCCTTCGCCAGATCCCTATCCAATCCCAGAGCGGTAGTTATGCCAGCTATTTCCCGCATCACGTCAGACGTGTGCGTCTCCAACGTTACCCACTTTCCGATGAAAGTCTGTTCGTTGCGGCCGAAACCATCGTTGTCGCCAGAGACCGCCGCAAGCGCTGTTGGTCTGTCGCCTGGGTCACCCGTCCAGCCCAACTCCACCGAGTAGCCCCCGGTTTCCGTGTCCGAAAGATACACGGCTCCCGCTCGAATCCGGGTTGTCCTCTGCCATGCTTCATCCAACGGATTCCAGACGTAAGCCGCCGGTTTGGATTTCAGGCCGAGGAATCGTCGGAATTGCCCTACCGCTACCCGGCACAGTTCGTCCCGCGCAGGTTGGGCCTGCTCAGCCGCAGGTTCCTCACCCTTTAAGTCGCGCCAAAACACCTGGACATCACTATCCTCACCGTCACGAATGTAGCGGGAAACGTCGAGGTCGTTGCCGCACAGGTCGCTTGTCGTATCGAACAAGTCGAGGAGGTCTTTGCGACGCACCACAGGGCGGATCACTGGTTCAGCGGGAACGGAAATCTGTTCGAGTCTTCGGGGGCTCACCTCTTGAAGATTGGTCATCGTTTGCCGCGAAGCATCCAATTCGGCGGAACGGTAAGGGAGTGCTAGTTCGTCCTGATCGTCTTTGGCCTTTACGTCGATCCAAAAAACTTGCGCCTGGCTCGTGAACTCGCCGCGGCGGTTGCACCGGCCGAACCTTTGAACGAGAGATGCCCATGGAGCCAGTTCGGTAATCAAGGTGCATGCCGAAATATCAATTCCTGCTTCAATTGCCTGAGTGGCTACGACAATCCGGTTGCCCTCTTTTCGCAAAAGGTCCTCGTGCTTTCGTCGGTCACCTTGACGATACCGGGAGTGAATCAGAGCAAGATCACTCCCAGGGATCCCTGCTTTGAGCATTTGTCCATAAACCTGCTGGGCGCGGAGGACGCGATTGAGAACGACCAAGGTCAACGTGCCGCTCCGATGCTTCTCCGCGATAAAGTTTGCAAGCGTTTTGGCGTAATCACTCTTGGACGCGGACTCCAATGTAATAGGAATCCTGGCCAGCGGCTTATTGGCCTCCATTCGCGTGCGAAGCGTCGGCATCGCTAAGTCCGCCGCGCTGAGCTTGAGGCAGGGCCATGCTTCTGCTGGGCCGGGGTGGTCCACTGTGGCAAGCTGTGCCTTATCGATTGTCGCGCTCATCCACCAGGTGAAGGTGTTCTTAGCTGTTGGAGAATTGCGGAAGCCGTCGAGTTGGGCGCTGGTTTCTACCCCTACGCCCATTAACTGGGTTTCATCCATCACCCAGAGCGCGTCGGTATTCAGCAAGCCGAAGTGCATCGGCCAGCGGTAGCGGCTCATGCCATAGCCGCGGTTGAGTGCCCGGGAAAGCAACATGTCCTGCGTTCCGATCAGGATGCAGGGCTTTTCGGGGTAGAGGTCCCATTCCGCTTTGCCTGCGTCAGGTTCTTCGCCACCCATCAGAACGACGGGGCAATGTTCTACCAGCCACTTCAACTCTTGCTTTGACTCCAAGCTCAAACCGAGTTCATCCGCCTTGCCAAGCAGGTTCACCAGCCACTTCTTGACCTCACCTTCGGTCTGCTCCACCAGCGTCCGCATTGGCAGGCAATAGACCATTCGGCGCGGCCAATCGGGCCGGCTTAGAGCCACGCGGTTCCAGAGCCAGGCAAGAATTACCGCGGCGGTTTTTCCCAAACCGGTCGGGATGCTGATCAGTCGTGATTCGCACCCGGCACCCCCGCTAGCGAGGCGCTCTTGGTATTCAAACGGCCCCCGGTCGTGGCCGGCGGCCGCTTTGAAAAAGTCCCGAAAGTTCATTTTGCCTATCATGGCGACACGGCGAGGGCGAGATAGCCACCGGGGACCCTCGGATTCTCCTGACACTGAGCACGAGTCAACGCTGCGCCCGATAACGCAGCGCAAACAACCACCCGTGTTAGACACCTTTTCCAGAAGCTTGGCAAATCAAATGTTGATCGCAGAGTATTTAATCGCTGCAGTCCCGGAAGAAATAGCGCGAAAAGCCGGCTGAGAGGTTGAATTGGTCTGGTGTGCGGCAGAAGTCCGCTCTTGTAAGGGCGCTTTGGCTGCGATTTCCAGCTGTGGAAACCAGCATGGGATGATCAAGAGGTAGCCACCCGTGCAACGGTCTTCCTGCTATCTCTACGCTTATTGCCTCCACTATGAGTGAGCTGTGGGAGATCACGTCCGAACAACTGCTGCCCCCAGGTTGCTAATCTCCGATGCCCAGGGGTCTTTGCTTATCGATTGTTGTCCCTTCCCCTCTGGTAAGAGGAGCAATCCCCTGACACTATTGCCGAGGCAAATCGGTAACAGGTATTCGCACTTGGTCGCTCTTTCTATGCGATATAATTCAAACTGGTAAAAAAATGCCGCCCACTCATGCGGAACTTCTCGGAGATGAATGAACTTTCTCTTTCTGCCTAAAAACGTCCGGAGGTGTCCGCTTACGGCAACTTGATCAGGAACGGGCCAGTTGAGCTTGGATATGGTCGGTTGAAACCCCTTGGGTGTCCTGGAGAAAAGAGCGTATTCATGAATACCCCAGTCGCGGAACAACCGGGCGATTTCCTCACACTTCTCAGCATCGTGCTCGGCCTCAACAATGGTCTCGATCGCATGCTCAACATCCTTCTGAATTCTGTGTAATCGAGGCACGGACATAAAAAGAAAGAGGTGTTCAAAGACTCTGTGGGCGGGTGCCACAATGGCAATTGTGATCAATCCGCTGAGGACTGTGACGCCAAGTTCTGAAAACCAAGCCGTGTCCAGCAAGGCATGATGCGTCCATAATTCCAGGTGCGTGAACACCAAAGGAGCAGCACCCAAAACCACAAGTTTGCTCATGTCCTCGCCGCTACAAACATGCAGAAAGCCCGTGCGAACGACTGTGAAGATAGCCAGCAAAACAAACAAAAGGAAGCAGACCCATGTAAGTCGGTGCATCCAAATCTGAGTGATTGGAGAAGACCAAGGTTTAAGCCCAAGGCTGGACGTGATCGTCCAAGCCTGAAATGAGATAAAGGAGAGTACATGAACTTTCCCCAAGGGAAGCAGTGCTCTTTTTCTGCCCACAAAGGCACGGACCAGCTTGCCTCCAAAAAGAAAAAGCACGGTGCTGATACCTGTCGCCCACGCATGCGTGACCGGAGCCACAGGTCCGAACAGATAATCTGAGTGCCAATCGCCTGTGCCTTGAACAATTTCCCTTATGCCACCAAAAGCGAACGCAACCAAAAGCACCTTCAAAAGCCAGAGGATGCGCAGGCCCCATACTCCTAAATAGCGGGGGGGAGATGAAGGCCAACAGACAGTCACCCATAACGCGCTGAGCACAAATCCCTCAGCGTGTAGCCAGCCAATGGATGACGTAAAAGCTTCCAAGAAACCAGCCAGGAAGAGGGCCAGGCTGCCGATGGGCGAGGTCATGGCCTTCGCCCACAAAAAGTGCTTCCACCACGGGATGATACAACCACTTGCTAGTGAAAGGGAACTGATGGTGGTGGCCATGAGCCAAAGGCTTATTGCGAGGCCCAGACCAGAATCGCCGCCTCGCCGCCAGAGCAAGCCAAATCCCAATAAACCAACCACGAACAAAGCCCATTTTTGGGAGTCAAGGGCTTCGAGCAGTGGATTGATGCCGTCAGACGCTGTCCACACAATATCGCCATCGTTTACGCCACAAAAGTAACGTCCTTGGGGGTTCGCCTTGTTCGGCCCCATTCTGGTCTTTTCCAACATCATGATGAACAGCTCATTGGTAGTATTACAAAGCTGGGCAAACTCTTGATCGTTCCTAATGCGAAATGGTTGGAGCTCCAGAGCTAGCTGCTCAAACGCAATAGTGTTGGTTGGTTGGGCTACAAGGACGTTGCTCAGTTCAGCAATACGCTTCAATTCGGAAGGCTGCCCTCTGGCTCGTGAAAGTCCGTAAATCTTCTCCTTTTCGAAGTCATCCGGGCGCAACAAGCGTCCTTGGCTTTTCCACACCCACATCATGACGCCGGCAGGGGTTCGTGTTTCCACCACCTCGCCTCTGGTGGCCAACCCCATTCGCTCCTCCAGGCCCAGGCAATTTAGAAAAAGGAAAAAGGGAAAAGCTGCAATCCCGATCGCCAGCACGCGCCCCAAGAAGAGGCGTACCCACCTCGAAGCGGCTGCTTTGTAAAGAGACACATGATCCGGGTCAGAGTGCTTTCGATGTTCTATAAAGGGAACCGCTACCCAGGCCCAAATGAAAAGAATCAGAGGGTGCGGCATCACCAGTAATTGTTCATACCACAAGCGACCGGAATCCTCCCCCCGCCAACTATTAATCTGCCACAAAATGCACGCCAGAAAACACAAGCACACTTTTCTTATGAATCGCTTTTTTCTAAAAGCATCAGCCGTGGCGCCGAAGTCCATCAACCAACCCAGCAGGAAAAACGTGCCGAGCATGGGAAGCAACTCTTCCGCCGATTGGGACACTCTGCTCCAATAAACTGTGGGGGCGCCGTAATAGAATGAACTGATGAGAACTAGCCAGAGTGGAACGCCAATCCTACCCGCGATAGGAATGCCAAAGCAGCTTATCAGGACGAGGACGGCAGTGAAAATGGAGATGTCTATAAGATTGCGCAACGCATATGCAGCCAGTGGGTGATGCAGACGCAGTATCGCGCTCCCAAAGATGTTATATGCACCGAGAAGGGCAAAAGCGACCAGTGTAAAGAGAAATGCCCGTGTTCCCCGCCGCAGGGCACGCTGAACAGCCTCCGCTTGCGCTGGCGACACTTCATTTGCCATCCGGTCTTGAAAAGTGCGGTAGCTTTCCAACCCGCGGGTAACTTCCTCCTCGGGTTTCTCCGGGATGATTTTTGTGACGTCTAGTAACTCCTGCTTGGCTGTGCTTGCTTCATTCACTTTTATGTCCGGCGGTATGGCGGTCTCTGGATGGGGCGCCTTGGTAAGCGCAGAGGCATGCCTGCCCCTGTTCACGAAATATGTAATGGCTGCAGCGAGCACGCTGATCCCGAAACCCGCCCAGAGCAGTCGCTTTTGCAGGTCGTGGAGGGCTTCAGGATTGGGTGGCGGTCTCAGGACAGTGGGTTTGGCGCCGATTGGGTTAATTTGATAAATTTCGCCGCCGCCGTTGGCCGGTGGAAAATGCCCTCCGGGCATAAAGGGCGCCAGGTCTGCGGCGCTCGGCGTATCGCCCGGAAGCTTGTTCTTCTCAGAAGCCCAAGCCGCCTTTGCCTGCTCGATAGTTTCGAGATTCAGACGCTGGCTTTCCAGATTCTCTTCGCGTCTAGCGTCCTGCACACCCAAGAAAATCTGAAATGTAATCGCCAGAATTGCTCCATACCCGCAAAGCAAGCCGAACCACGCTTGGCCTCGGCCCTGCAAGGCGCCACCGCTTCTTCGAATTTCTCTCAGAGCCTTGTGGCCGACTGGTATCGCGATGAAAAGTGGTATAAGGGTCGCCAGCCCAAATACTGCGAGGAACAACGTCGCCTTGGCCAGGTTAGAGGTTTTCCTGCCCCTGTTCACAAAGTAGGTGATGGCCGTGGCCAGCACTCCTCCGCCAAAAAACGCCCAGAGCAGCGCTTTCAACAATATCGTCTCCGGAGGTCCGATGGACGGATTCATAGGCCATCTTAAGGTATCGTGATTGGTCCAGGCACCACTCGATAATACCGTTGCGGACTCCCAGAGGGCTGCAGATCAAACCATAACTGCGTGGGGTAACTTAAAGTGAGGTTGACCAAACCTCGCCAACTGTTGGTGTTGCTCAACTCTGAAGTAGATTGGATCCCGTAAGTCAATCCAGCGACGCCGTCGATGGTCACTCCAACGTAAGATGCGATTGAAACGCCAGCAGGGTTCATCGTCAAAACTGCCGGGCTGCTGGTAATGGTCCCAGCAATGCTTGACACCGTAACTGTATACACGCCCCCGGAACTCATCTGTAAATTGCCGAGAACCAGGGTGGTGTTGGTCTCATTATTGAGAGGGGTTCCATTTTTCCACCATTGATATGTCAATGGATCTTGGCCAAGGGCTTTCACCTGAAAGCTAACACTCTTCCCCCAGTAGCCGACCTGGCTATGTGGTTGGATCATGATGGCGAACGGATCGCATTTCCCAGCGCTACCTGCCAAGTAAATGGAGGCAATTTCCGAAGCGGAAAGAGGACGATTGAAGATGCTCAACTCGTCGATCCCGCCCCAGAAGCTGCTGGTGTATGCGCCATCGATAAGCACGCCGGAACCGATCTGCATCGTGGAGTAAAACTCAAATGTGGGGTTGTAGGCAGGGGCAGGAAAGGAGACTCCATCCACGTAAAAAACCACCACGCTACCAGATTTCGTTACCGCGAGGTGGTGGTAGTTGGTATCGGTGATGCTCGTGCCCACCGTCACATTATTAGCCCCACCCTTGGAGAGTTGGAGGTCGCCGTTGTTCCACATGAAAAGACCGTAATTGCCGTAGCCACCTCCGAAGATTACCCCAAAAGGAGAAGTCTTTGAGGCGCGGATTACATCCGATCGCTTCACCCACGCCTCGATAGTGAAGTCTTGAAGCCAAAGATTAGTCGGATTCCCGAGAGCCACGGCGTCGCCATCGCCATCCAGCAGTATTCCTGTTCGCACTTGGGCAGGTGCAAAAATCGGATTCCCAGCCAAATTGCCGGAAGTCCCACTCTGGAAGTCCACCGCATTGTTTTCAAATCGCCACCAAGCCGCCAGATCCGCCGGGGTTGGGACACAAGTGTCGGAGAACCCGCGGGAACTACCGCAGAGCAAGACACACAAGATGAGGGCAATCCTCGCAGTAAGAGAGACTGCCGTTGAAGTGGGGGTTGTTGATTTCATATCATTTCCGTTTGTTGAATAATTAACCGCCGGGATTGTGGCTCTATCGATTGGGATTTGCCTCGTACAGTGAATTGGAGAAAGGCAGCGGACACAGATCTTGGGGGAGAAATTCGGCTTTTTGTTGGTGGCCCTGGATTTGCGTCGTGAGGATTCGTGAGAAATTATTCCTAGTTGCGCTCATGTTGCGAGAATCTCTGGCTGGGATTCAATAATTTGAGAGTGATCAAATGTCTGGTTGCCTGCGGGTGTTTCCCGGTTTCTGAACGGAAGAAAATGTAGCCTGAGTTTGTTCGACCCGGTTTCGGTAGACGTTGGAATAAAGTAATGAAAGGCGAGCCGTTGATACGCGCACACCCAAACCCGATCTCCCAACTGCCGTTGCCATTTCCATAACCCCCGGCACCGCACCAGTCCGCTTGCGAAATCAATACACCCTGACGCTCGCGTCCTGATTCCACATTTCTCCGTTGTTCCGCGACTTGATCACCAAGCTGAGGTATTGTCAAGGAAAGTCATTGTGCGGTTCACATACAATGAGAGCGTGGGCGTTGGATTGTCCTCTAGCTCCTCAAAAGAAACTCCGTGCCCGGCTCATCGTTCTTTCTCCAAACCTGCGGTGCACAATACCCGGCGCGACAAAGCTTTTGCTGGTGAGTGGGGAGGCAAGGGTGGATGGTAACCTGTCTACTGGGGAAGCCATCCTGATTTCCGGAAAACGTCTGGTAAAGTCTCGAATACCCTTGGAGGCTACACGAGCAACCTGCCTGGCCCGATACCTAAAAAGAAGAGCCCACCTTGCGGCAAACTCTCCCGTGATTTTCTATGCCGGCTGCCGCTCATAACGGCATGCCGACCGCTCTCGGCTCGCCTCAACGTTATCCCGCCAACGCGGGTGCTCCTGCACCTGAACCAGGATGTCCTCGCCCAGGTGCTCGCGCACCAGCCGGCCCAAACGCTCCTTATCAAGCTGCAGAGCCGAGCGACAGCGATGAAGCTTCGGAACCAAGGTGGTGAGGTCTCGCCCGTCTGCCAGGCAGTGCAGGACTTCCCGCGTCGTGGTGTCGAGGGTCTTCACCAGGTAACCCCAATCCAAACGCCGGGTCGCCGCGGTGGCCGGATCTTCTATCTTGGCGGCCAAGGTGTCGTGCAAACAGGCTGGTTCCTCGCTATCCTGCTCGCTGCTGAACGGTTGTTCGAAGGACACCAGGCTGCTGCGCCCGGCAAGCTGGGTGGCCGGGTGCATGGCGTCGGTCTTGCTCTGGCCGGTGCTGCGCCGGCCCTGGCGCACGAGCTTGACGGCGTAATAGGTGATATTGCCGGCACTGACCTCTTTCCCCCGGCTCTCCGCGCTGATCAACAACCTGGCGGCGATGGCGGTGGCATCCTGTACTAATTCACCAAGGTCATCGGCACCGACCTGGGTTACAGAGCTGGCCAGGGAGCTACGGATTCGCGGGGCGATCTCCTGAACCAACATTTCTCCTGCATGTGGACTCATAAGCGGGTATTGCTCCGTGACTGCGATTGGACCTGTACAAGCAAAAAGCCCCGTTCCGGAGCATCAGGAAGGGGCTTTGAGGTTGACCGGAAATCGGGACGCCCAATCAGGCGGCCGGCTACCGGTCAAAGTGGAAATCTAGGGAGGTGATCAGGGGGAGTGGAAACGCGGAAGCGAACCGGAAAGCCAGCCTTGGTCACAGGCATATAACGCGGGATGGGGTGCCATTGCAACGGAGCTGACTACCAGCCCATCCAAAAGGCTAGCTTTTGTATTGCACTGTTGGCGCAAGGAGATATTTTAGCGGTCAGCAGCCGGCTACAAAGCGATAAATATTACAGCAGAGCCGTGCCTGCAGGCGGTTTAACCATCCGGGTTGCTCTTGAAAGGGGAAGCTAGAACAAATGAAAACTGAAGGCTCAGCGAGACTCTCTAACATTCAGTGCCGTACCTTGCTTATTTGCATTTGGACTCTCCTGACCGTAGCCGCGCCTAATGCTCTTGCCGAGGTCAGGTATTCCATCACCGACTTGGGCGCCCTCGCTGGGACGAGCAGTTACGCAACTGCGATCAACGTCAAGGGACAAATCACAGGGTATATCACTACAAGTGACGGTGTAGAGCACGCCTTTCTTTACTCCAATGGCTCAATGCAGCTGCTAGACGCCCCAGTGGGTAACAATAGTGCCGGCCTCGGAATCAACGATTCCGGCCAAGTTGTTGGCCGAATCTCCGTTAACGGCGATGACCACGCCTTCCTTTGGTCAAACGGGTCAAAACTAGATCTTGGTTCGGTAGGTGGGGGCGCTGCTCGTGCCCATGCTATTAACGCGAGTGGTCAGGTGGTTGGCGGATCTCGAAATACCGATGGTAAATGGGTTGCCTTTTTGTTTTCAAACGGGTCAATCGAGAATCTGGGCACCCTGGGAGGCAGCTATAGTTACGCCCATGCGATCAACGCGAAAGGCCAAGTCGTTGGCTACGCCGAGACCGGTTTCGGAGCACAGCACGCCTTTGTCTATTCGAGTAGCACCATGGTTGATTTAGGCACACTCGGAGGTGGGTACAGTTGGAATTTTGGAATCAACGATAGTGGTCAGATTTGTGGATGGTCGACTATCGGTAATAACCTCCCGAGCGATGAACGCGCCTTCCTGTATTCAAACGGTTCGATGCACGATCTTGGGACTCTCGGTTTCAATCATAGCGTAGGCCAAGGAATGAATTCCAGCGGTCAGGTCGTCGGATATCTTTGGAGCCCGGGTGTCCAGCACGCCTTCCTCTACGATGGAACGACTTTGCAGGATTTGAACAGCCTAATACCTGTAGGGGCCGGTTGGACTCTAAACGGTGCCAATGCGATAAATGACAACGGTCAGATCGTCGGCTACGGAAGAAACACATCTGGGGAACAGCATGCGTTCTTACTGACGCCAGTCCCCACTCATTTTACGGAAATTAACATAACACCACCCACAACTCCTGGCTCAGCGCCCATATTCAACCTTCAGTTTCAATCAACAACAACAGATGATTATCTTTTGCAGTTTAAAGACACCGTTGCTGATACCGTTTGGAAGTGGCTTCAAATCATACCTGGCACGGGGGGTCTAAGGACATTCGCTGAAGAACTTGTCACGAAATCACGTTTCTACCGGCTCCAGAAATCTGGTAAGGGTTTCTTGATATTTCCCATCAAAGGACTGTCTCCATCCACGGCAAGCATCAGTGCAGTATTCGATCATGCCAAACCCGGAAATTGTGCCGATGGAACTGTAATAGCGTTCACAGGAGAGATCGGCCAAACCGCTTTTGGGAACTCCAAATGGTCGACGGCCGGTGGTTCGGACTGCACGGATGCTGTCCTGTACGGTTTCCGCAATGCCGCTCGATGCGACTTTGTGTTGACCGGGAGATACAGTCCTGGCGAGGAAGGGCCAGAGTTCCTGTATTATGACGGGCACACCGGATATGATTATCCATACGGTCATGATCACGAGGTGGTCGCAGCCGCAGGGGGGACAGTTCATAAGCCTATTGGGACGGATGACTACAATACGATCTGGATCGACCACGGCAACACATACTCGACTTGGTACCTACACATGCGGCCTGAAGATACAGCGGGTTTAACAGATGGGACAACGGTTACTCAAGGTCAACGTCTCGGCTACTGCGGGGACTACTACAAAAAGGTAGGCGGAGTTCCAAATCATCTGCATTTTACCGTGAAAAAAGTGAAAGTTCGTGTGGACCCATACGGGTGGTCAGGAGAAGCTGGCTCCGACCCTTCTCCAGTTGACGATGTCCCTGGACACGACAACGTCATTCTGTGGACATCTCCTTGAAGTGCCTGCTGGCTGGTTCCAGGTGCAGGGTGCGAATTGCTTTCGATCGGCAGGGCCGAACACCATCGACCTAGCCTTGGAGGTCTTTGCGAATGGCAAGGTGAAATAGCTATTATTGGATGGCGGATAAAAACTGCCCTTTGACGCCGCCAGAGAATTGGACCATCACATATCGCGCAGTTGCCCGGATGGAATCCGGAGCCGGCAGCCTGAACGCGCTCCAGCGATATTGAGGCGGAGCCGGCGGTGAATCTGAGTCGGACCGGGGATAATAGGCAGGAGGCAGGCGCTATTTATTCGGCACGGTGCGCGGGTGCGCGGTGGGCTGGCCAGCCTGCAAGTGAAGGTGCCAGCGGTCAACACTCCGATATATCGCCTTTCAAGTTGGTCCTTTCACTATTGGTTGCTCCACCCAAGAGCGCATCAAGGACCAGCTTCTCTTGGCGTTGTGACTCAATCCTATGACCCAAGATCAACCTGCCATAGGCTCGCTCACGACTCTCTAACCGGAAGGGAAACACGTCCCCTGCCCTACCCCATACCCGAAGAATCGGCGGCCTTCAGGGTACTCGCGGAAGAGACGTGGTGGGTTTCGGTGGTCGGGTGGGAATCCGAAGTGGGTGACCAAGCGGTGGCCAGCGGAGATTTTGAAATTGCGATTCAAACCAACTAACCTGGGTTTCGCCCTCCGAAATGCGACTAGCACATTCCGCGTGAGACAGCATCTCCCTAATTTTTACAGCCCTCGGGCGTCCGTTGAAGTCACCCCAAGATCATTATCTTCACCTCTGAACTAGTAACTGCGCGGATAACCCCCAAGTGCACAAAGTATTTTGCTATCTTTATGCTATCCTTTTGAGCATCCAGAGATAACAGAATGACGGTGAATATAGCGGCATGCAGCGACAGTTGACTCAAGTCACGTCAGACAATACCAGCCATGTTTTATGGGGTTTTTTGGCCTTTTGTGGGGTTTTAAGAGTGGTGGTAGGAGAAGGATTCGAACCTTCGTAGGCGTAAGCCAGCAGATTTACAGTCTGCCCTCGTTGGCCACTTGAGTATCCTACCACGGACCCCGCCGCCAAAGCGGCGAGCGCAAAGTAAGCCACAACCTCACACGCTTGTCAATCCACTCTCGGTGCCCTAATTTGGGCGCATGTTCGATTCGCTAAGCTCTAAGCTCCAGAACGCCTTCAAGAACCTGCGTGGACTCGGAAAGATCTCCGAGTCGAACGTAAGCGATTCGCTGCGGGAAGTGCGCCTGGCGCTTTTGGAAGCGGATGTCAATTTCAAGGTGGCCCGGGACTTCATTGAGAAAGTGAAGACTAAGGCCATTGGGCAAGAAGTCATTCAGAGCATCCAACCTGGCCAGCAAATCATCAAAGTCATCCATGATGAGCTGGTGACCCTGCTGGGGGCTGAAAATGCAGGCCTGAAGTTGAGCGGCAACCCGAGTTGCGTGCTGATGGTGGGGCTTCACGGCTCCGGCAAGACCACTTCCAGCGGCAAACTGGCCCGCTTGCTGCACAAACAGGGCCGCACCCCGCTGTTGGTGGCCGCCGACGTCTATCGTCCCGCCGCGATGGACCAGCTCGAGACCCTCGGCAAACAACTCGATCTGCCCGTCTTCGTGCGCCGGGGCGACACCGACGTCCTGAAAATCGCCCGGGAAGCGTTGGACTTAGCCCGCACCCAAAATCGCAACACTTTGATTTTTGACACGGCCGGCCGCCTCCAAATCGACGAAGTGCTGGTCCAGGAACTGGTGCATCTGCGCGATCTGATCAAACCCCAGGAGATTCTCCTGGTGCTTGATGCCGCCACCGGGCAGGAAGCGGTGAACGTCGCCACCCATTTTGACCAGGCCTTGAACATCACCGGCTGCATCCTCACCCGCCTCGACGGCGACGCCCGAGGCGGCGCGGCGCTCAGCATGAAGGCGGTCACGGGCAAACCGATAAAATTCGCTGGTGTTGGTGAAAAGCTCGAGGATTTTGAACCGTTCCATCCCGAACGCATGGCCTCCCGGATCTTGGGGATGGGCGACGTCGTGAGCCTGGTCGAGCGTGCCGCCGAATCGGTGGACATGGAAGAAGCCAAGCGCCTGGAGGAACGCATGCGCAAGGGGCAGTTCACCTTGCAGGACTTCCTCGAACAACTGCGCCAAATGAAGAAGTTGGGCTCGCTGGAGAGCCTGATCAATATGCTCCCCGGCGGAGCAGAAGCGGTAAAAGGCGCGGACCTGAGCAAGCAGGAAAAGGACTTTCGCCAAATGGAAGGCATGATTTGCGCCATGACGCCGGTGGAGCGGGCACGGCCTGAGATTCTCAACGCGCGTCGTCGCCAACGTATCGCCAAAGGCTCAGGTGTCACAGTGGCTCAGCTCAACACCATGTTGAACAAGTTCTACGAGATGCAGCACATGATGAAGAAGATGGGCAAATTCCAAAAAATGCTCTCCCGCATGGGTGGAAGATAACGTTTGGGGTCAGTCCCTAGTATTG
>DBMR01000106.1 GCA_002298785.1 Verrucomicrobia subdivision 3 bacterium UBA693 | reverse complement strand
AAAACTATTTTAAAGTTTTTTACCGGCGTCTTGCTCTCGACTTCCGCTCCTTAATCAAGCCTGCAAGACCTCGGTGTTCAGCAGCTTGCGGAGTCGCACTCGCAAATAACAGGACGCACACAATAGCCTAAACAAAAAGCCGTGCAATACTTTTTTTAAATTTTTTTTGCATCGCTTCCAGTGTGCGCGCCGAAGCCGGATTTCGACCCAGCCACGGAAAGCTCACCAGGGGCAGTTTCCCCAAAAACTCCTTTAAAACCGCATAATTCGAAGCACTCGAAAGATCGCCACGCCGTGGTTCCATCAGCACCACGCCGGCACACTTGATTCCACTCTGGTGCAATCGATCGACCGTCAAGAGGGTATGATTGATGGTTCCCAGCCGGTTCTGTGACACCACGATGGCCCGACAGTTCAAGCGCTTCATCAGGCCGATCGCGTTATACCCTTCGCCGAGCGGCACTAAAAGCCCTCCGGCACCTTCCACGAGCAAATGCTCGCAACCCCGTCCCAATTGACGCAAATAACTCGTCACCGCGGACAACTTCACACGCTTGCGCTCCAGGCGGGCCGCCACCAATGGGGCAACCGGTTGTGAAAAGAAGAATGGATTGATCTGCTCGCGGCTGAGCAATCCCTGCTGGGCCCGAAAAAGGATCTCCACATCTTCACGCCCTCCACTGCAGAAAGGCTTGGCCACGAAGGCGTTGCATCCGGAGGCGATCAACCCGAAAACGGCGTGCGCGGTGAAAACGGTTTTCCCGACTCCCGTGTCGGTACCAGTAATGAAAGTGATTTCCGGCGGTGATTTAGTTTGCTGTCGCTGGCTCATGCTGGGCGCGCAAACCGGCGGCTGGAACGCACCGGTTCGATCAGGCGGAGAGCCTAGACCAGGCCCGGCGGGCGGGCAATGATGAAGGTTTTATAAATAGTAACTATATAATATAGGCCGGCGCTTCTCAACCGCAGGGCGCCCGGTTCAAGGTCACCAGGCCTTCCTGCAGCGCGAATTTTGTCAGGCCGGCCACACTGCGGATTTCCAGTTTCTCCATCAGCCGTTCACGATGTGTTTCCACGGTGCGCACCCCCATCTCCAGAAAGCTCGCGATCTCCTTGTTGCTCAAGCCCTCCGCGATTTGGACGAGCACCTCGCGTTCGCGGTTGGTCAGCAATGCCACCCGCGCCGGGGTGGCGCGTCCCCGCACAAATTTGTCCATGGCCACCTGGGCGACCTGCGGGCTAAAATAGGCCTGTCCTGCGAGCACTGTCTCCACAGCATGCAGCACCTCCTCGGGCGGAGACTCCTTCAGCACGTAACCTTTGGCGCCAGATTCGATGATGCGCAGCACGTACTCGCTGTTCCCAAGCATCGAAAGGATCAGGATCTTGGTGTCTGGTTGTTCTTTGCGCAGCGTCTCGGTGGCAGCCAATCCATTCATGTGCGGCATATCCACATCCATCAGAATCAGGTCGGGCCGCAATTCCCGGGCCTTTGACACCGCCTCCACGCCGTCGGCAGCCTCCGCCACGACCCGGAGTTGTTGATTCTGGCTTAGGACAGAAGCCATGCCCCGACGCACCACCGGGTGATCATCCACCAACAAAAGGCGAAAATGCTTGTTTTCCGCGGACACCGTGGACGCAGCGCCGCGGTTTCCAGATTCCGTCCGAGCAATAGCGAGGCTCATAAATACTGGCTGCGATTTTAGTCAGTGGGGAGGAGGAATCCATCAGGGGAACAACTTCGCTGCGTCCCGGGGAAATTCCGAAATCGGGAGCCGGGGAACGCCCGGGAAACGGACTCGCCGCCGGCCTATTTGGGTTGCTCGCGCTCGACCCAGGAGGTCGCGTAACGCGCCAATTCCGCGCCATCCTGCAGGTTGAGCTTCTGTTTCAACTGCTCGCGGTAGTATTCCACCGTTTTGACGCTCAAATGTAATTCCCGCGCGATTTCGCCGGTTTTTTTCCACCGGCCGATCAAGGTGAACACCTCCAGCTCCCGGTCGCTCAATTTGCGCACCGGTGATTCAGCAATGTCCTTTTGCCCGCGAATTTGCTGCTGCAGCATCCGCGCCGCCTGGGTCTCGCTGACATAGATGTTGCCGCTCAAAACGCGGCGGATGGCCAGGATCAGCCGGTCCAGAGCCTCCTGCTTCATCAGGTAACCCAACGCCCCGGCGCGAAAGGCAATCTCGGCATACATGGATTCATCATGGGTGCTGACCACCAGCACCGGCAGCTTGGGCCATTGAGCCTTGATGTTTCGCATCAACTCCAGGCCACTGCTGTCTTTGAGACTGATATCGGCAATGACCATGTCGGGCTTCGTATTGGTGATGGCAGTCATCGCGTTCGCCGCGTCCTCCTGCTCCCCGCAGACCACCAAATCCCCCTCGCGATTGATCAACTGAGCCATCCCAAACCGCACCACGGCATGGTCGTCCACCAGCAAAATGCGGGTCTTGCCGAACTTCGGACTCTGTTTGGTTCCGCTCATTTTATAAGATTATCGCTGATGCTGCCCATCCTTCACGAGCGGTGAACTTTAGGCAACGAAAATTAGCCGGAACGGTGAGGCTCCGAGCAGGAGCACGTCCGCCGCCTCCACGAGGTTTCTTTCGAGCGACGCTCATCGTAAGCATCAGCACGGCAACTTGACGGAACCCGCCGGGGCACTAGACTGCCTCCATGTCAAAGCATGTCAACGGCGCGGTTTGGAGAGCCTGATTCCACCTGCCCATGAGAAAAGCATCTGTCCTGGTCATCTTCCTGACGGTCTTCATTGACCTCATTGGCTTTGGCATCGTCGTCCCCCTGGTCCCGGTTTACAGCCGGCATTTCGGCGCCGAGGGTTTTATGATCGGGGTCATCATCGCCGCGTTTTCGGCCATGCAATTCCTCTTTGCACCGGTGTGGGGCAAGCTCTCCGATAAACACGGTCGGCGCCCCATCTTGCTCCTGAGCACCGCGGGGGCGGCGCTGTCCTACGTGCTTTTCGCCTTGAGCGCCAAGCTCGAGAATCCGCACGCGGCGATCTGGCTGATGATCATCTCCCGCGCCTTCGCCGGGGTATGCGGTGGAAACATCGTAGTCGCTCAGGCTTACATTGCCGACATCACCCCACCCGAAAATCGCTCCAGGAAAATGGGGCTGATTGGCATGGCCTTTGGCTTGGGCTTCATTTGCGGACCCATATTAGGCGGCCTCAGTTTGCATCATCTGGGCGAAAGCGGTCCCGGCTGGGTGGCGGCGGCATTATGCGCCGGGAATTTCCTCCTGGCCCTGTCTATTCTTGGCGAGAGCCGGCAGCCCAGTTCGGAGCCGGTGGCCGATCGCCCGCACTGGCACCAATGGCGACACACGCTTAGCCAGCCCGGCGTCGGAACGTTGGTGGTGGTTTTCTTCTGGGCGACCTTTTGCTTTAGCTGCTTCGAAAGCACGCTGCCACTGATCGTGAGCGACAATTTCCACCTCGACATTCGCAGCAGCGAAACCTCGGCTACCACGGTCGTTTACCTGTTTGCGTATTGCGGTATCATCGGAGCATTCGTTCAAGGGGGCTTGATCGGTCGGATGGTCAAAGCCATGGGCGAATCGAAGTTGATCGGATTCAGCCTGGTGCTGACGGCGGTGTCGATGGCGATTCTCCCGTTCATCAAAGGCTCCGAGCAACTGAGCTGGGGAATTCTTTTCAAGTCACAGGGCATGGCCTGGGTGCTGATGCTGATCGCACTAGCCCTCTTATCGATTGGCACCAGCCTCACTCGCCCCCCGCTCTTCGGACTGCTTTCAAATCTCACTCCGCCGGCGGAACAGGGGGCAAACATCGGTGTGGCCCAGGGCGCGGGCAGCCTGGCCCGCATAGCCGGCCCGATCTTCGCCACCACCCTGCTGGCAGTGAAGCCCGCCCTGCCCTACTTGCTCTGCACCGTGATCCTGCTGGCCACCACCAGCCTCGTCCTGATGCGACTCCGCCCCAAACCGGCACAGCCTTGAACAGTATCTGGGCCGCCCCACTGCCGCTCACTGCAAGAGGAGTCCGGACAGACTGGGCCAACGTGGGTTACCAGCAGGCACTGAACAGGAAGGCGGTTTCGGGAGCCGAAACGAACTCCGAAACGAACCCGAAGGGCTGCTTGACTTGGATGTGTTCGCTGTTACTCTCTCGCGTTCCGCTGCGAGGGCGATTCCCGGTTGGATTTCCGGGCGCACGCCGCGCGAGAGCAATTTGCGCAGAGATTTAATTTTATGAAGAGACAATATCAGCCGTCGAAGATCCGCCGTAAACGGCAGCACGGTTTTCTGAATCGCAACTCGACCAAGAGCGGCAAGGCCACGCTGGCCAACCGTCGCCGCGTTGGTCGGAAGCGCCTGACACCGGTATAAACTCCGCCGGGGCATGGCGGCCGAGCATCCTCAACGGCAAAGATTTGCGCGGGCGGATCGCATCAAAGCCAGCCGCGAGTTCGCCAGGATTAAGATAGAAGGCCAGCGGTTGGTGTCGGGTTGCCTGATCGCGAATTGGCGGCGGTTGGATCCACTGGCAACGTCCCGGCTAGGCGTGATCACTCCCGGGCGCATCGGACGCGCGGTGGATCGCAACCGGGCCAGGCGATTGGTAAGAGAAGCGTTCCGATTGCATCGACATACGTTTTCCCCGGCGGTGGACCTGGTGGTCATTGCCCGGCCCTCGATTGTCGGAGAACCATTCGAGGGCGTGGAAAAGGACTTTTTGACAATCCTGCGGAAAGCAGGATTGTTGGGATTAGAACGGGAAGGAAACGGTTGAATCCGGCTCAACATATTTTAATTCTCGGCGTGCAGTTATACCGCTGGGGAATTTCTCCGGCTCAAAGGTTTATCTTTGGGTCTACCGCTGGCTGCCGATTCGAGCCGAGTTGCTCGGCCTACGCGCTGGAAGCCATCCGCAGTCATGGTGCTTGGCGCGGGTCCTGGCTGGCTGTGCGCCGTCTGGCGCGGTGCCATCCCTGGGGTGACTGCGGCCATGATCCCGTGCCGTCTCCACCTGACCCGAAGCCCTCATCCACCCACCACCTGCACCGCGCGGCCGCCTGAAACACCGCGCTCAGTTCGATACTAAATTTTCATGGACCGAAAGTCACTTATAGGATTAATCGCCAGCATCGCCCTGCTGGTCGGCTGGATTGCGTTCTCGAGCAAGCTTTACAAACCCGTACCGCCACCGCCGGGAATGACGAACACGGTGCCCGGCCAGGCCACGAGCGCCCCGGCTCCATCCGCCGCCGCGACGCCCACCACCACCGCCACTTCCCCGGCCGTGCAAACTGCGCCAGGCGAGTTCAGCCTGTCCGATGGTCGCCCGGAACAAATCCTCGAGGTCACCAACGCGCAGGCTCATTACACCTTCAGTTCCAAGGGCGGTGGCATCAAACTAATCGAGTTACTGGAATACAAGGAAGCCATCCCCAGCCGTCGCGGCATGGAAACTCCAGTAGGCAACATCGCCACCTTGAACAGCCAGGCCCGCGTGCCCGCCTTCACGCTGCTGGGGGGCACCGCGCTCCAGGAGGATAATTCCTATCAACTGACCCCGCTTGCCGCAGGGGTCCGGGCTGAAAAACAGCTCACCAACGGCCTCACTGTCGTCAAGGAATTCACCCTCAGCACCAATTACCTGGTCCAGGTAAACTTGCGCCTGGAAAACCGCGGCTCGAAACCGCTCGCGCTCCCGCCCCAGGAATGGGTGGTCGGCACGGCTACGCCGATGAACTCGCGGGACGACGGCAAGACCATCGGCGCGCTCTGGTTCAACGGCGAGAAAACCACCGATAGCGGTCCGGGGAATTTCTCCAAGCAGAATTTCATGTGCATGCCGCGGGTGCCCCCACCGGATTATCGAGCAAGTTCGACCAATATCGTTTGGGCCGCGGCGCACAACCAGTTCTTCACGCTCGCCGCCATGCCGCAACACCCGGCCCAGGGATTTGTGGTGCGACCCATTGATCTGCCTCACACAGTCAACGCCGCCGGAGTCACGAACCCGATCCCGCCGCAAGGATTTGAAGCCGCCCTGATTTACCCGGCGGTGATCCTCGCGCCTCGGGAGGCGGTCACGCAGCAAATGTTCGTCTTCGCCGGTCCCAAAGAATACCGCACGTTGGTAGGCATTGGGGACTCGTTCAAAAACCAGATTGACCTGATCATGGGTTTCGGCGGGTTTTTCGGGTTTTTCGCCAAAGCGCTCCTGCTGGCGATGAACTGGCTGCACAGCACCCTTTCCCTTTCTTATGGCTGGGCGATTGTCGCGATCACAGTCATCATCAAGATCCTCTTCTGGCCGTTAACCCAGGCCAGCACCCGCTCCATGAAACGTCTGCAGGCGCTCCAGCCGCAGATGAAGGCCATCCAGGAAAAATACAAGGATGACCCGGTAAAGATGAACCGCAAGACCATGGAGTTCATGAAGGAACACAAGGTCAGCCCGTTGGGCGGCTGTTTGCCGATGTTGCTGCAGATCCCGGTGTTCTTCGGCTTCTTTAGCATGATCCGCAGCGCCATCGAGCTGCGGGGAGCCACCTGGCTTTGGGTCAATGACCTGTCCCAGGCGGACACTATTTTCACCATCCCCGGCACCGCGTTTCCGGTGAACCTCCTGCCGTTGATCATGGGAGTCACCATGTTCTGGCAGGCTCGCCTCACGCCGCCCTCCCCCGGGATGGACCCGACCCAGGCCAAGATCATGCGCTACATGCCGCTGATGTTCATGGTTTTCCTCTACCCTTATTCCGCCGGCCTCACGTTGTATTGGACGGTGCAAAACCTGTTGAGCATTCTCCAAACCAAATTGACCAAGACCGCCGAGGACCCGGCGCTGACACCCGCCGCTCCAGCCTTGACGACTCCGGCTAAAAAGAGGAAATAAAGCAGCACCCGACTAAACCGAACGATTACACGTTCCAAATCACCAACCATCAAATCAACCATGCCTGCTGAACCAAAAGCCACGCTTGAACGGATGCTCGACACCCTCGGTTTTAAAGCCACCGTGGAAGAGCACAAACTGGAAGAGGGAGTGTTGTTGGATGTGAAGACCGACGACTCAGGCCGCCTCATTGGCCGTCAGGGCCAAACGCTGGCCGATCTCCAGTATCTGACCAACCGCATGCTGTTCCAGCAGGATCCTTCGACTCCTAAGGTGCTCGTGGATGTGAGCGGTTATCGGGCGCAAGCCCGAGAAGCCTTGGTGAAGAAGGCCAAGGATGCCGCGGAAAAAGTGCGCCGGTGGGGAGACGTGGTGGAGTTGGAACCGCTAAATGCCTTTGATCGCCGCATCATTCACCAGGCGCTCAAGGATGATCCCGGCATTGAAACGCACAGCGTCGAGGTTGAAGGCACGGACAAGAAGGCCATCCTCCTCCGGCCCAAACATTGAGCGGACCCGGCCGCAGCCCTCGCAGCGGCACCGTGACCGGCACCCTGGTCCGAGTCGATAACTGACCATTTCCTGACGTCGGCCGCAGGTGCGCGGGATCAAAAGAATTTTCCATTTTCCAGAATGTGGCTACCTTATTCGGCAATAACCGATGCGCCAAAATGTGAAGAATGGAAACTCCCGCAGCCGGCTGGCTAGGAAAACGAACGCCGCGAATGGCGAGAGCACTCTGGTCCGCTTCTGGGGCGTACGTGGTTCCATCCCTACTCCCGGCCCCACCACCTTGCAGGTGGGCGGCAACACTTCCTGCGTGGAGGTGCGCGTAGGCAAACAAATCCTCATCCTCGACGCGGGCACGGGCCTGCGGTTACTGGGGCGAAAATTGATGGAGGAATTTGGGCAGCAACCGTTGAACCTCACGCTGTTCCTCACACACACGCATTGGGATCATATCCAGGGCCTGCCTTTCTTCTCGCCGGTGTACCGGCGTCGCAACACCTTGCACATCCTCGGATTTGAAGGCGCGCGGCACGGATTGGAGCGGGTGCTCACGAGCCAGATGGAAACACCGTTCTTTCCCATTGGGCTGCGCGATGTGCCCGGAAATATTCGCATCGAAGAGCTCCAGACCCGCCATTTAACCCTCGGGTCCGTGCGGATCTCCGCCTGCACGGCCAATCATCCCGGACACTGCGTCGGGTATCGACTTGAAACCCCCGCGGGCAGCCTGGCTTTTTTTCCGGACCACGAAACTCTCCTGCGCGCGCCTAACGCCGAAGCCATCACCGAGTTTTTGCGCGGAGTGGACTTGTTGATCATGGACGCCCAATACGATGATGCCGCCTATCGCTCGCACCGCGGCTGGGGTCACGGTTGTCTGCAGGCGGTGGTCAAACAGGCCATCCTCGCCGACGTGGGCACACTGATACTCTTCCATCACGACCCCGAGCACGATGACCGGGTGGTCGCGCAACTCGAAAAGAGGGCCAAAGCCCAGGCCCGCGCTGCCGGAGCCAAACTGAAAGTAATGGCGGCCCGGGAAGGATTGGAACTGTGCCTGCCGTGAGAATTTGAAGATGTTCGAACTGCTCAAGACCGATACCACCTCGAAAGCCCGCCTCGGGCGCCTGACTTTGTCGCATGGAGTCGTGGACACCCCGGTGTTCATGTCGGTGGGCACCCAGGGCAGCGTCAAAGCGATTGACCCGCGGGAATTGATGGAAATGGGCACCCAGATCATCCTGGGCAATACCTACCACCTGAATATCCGTCCTGGGCTGGAGATCATCCGCGCGGCCGGCGGGCTGCATCAGTTCATCAATTGGCCCGCCCCGATCCTGACCGACAGCGGCGGGTTCCAAGTCTTTAGCCTGGCGACCATCCGAAAAATCCAGGCGCACGGCGTCGAGTTCCGCTCGCACCTGGATGGATCGCTCTTATTTCTCGGCCCGAAAGAGGCGATGGCGATTCAAGCCACGCTCGGCTCGGATATCGCGATGGTTTTTGACGACTGCCCGCCGCACACCGCGACGCCGCGCGAACTGCGCGCCGCCGTCGAGCGCACCATGCGCTGGGCGACGGAATGCCGCGAGCAACCCCGTGCTCCTGGGCAAAAAGTTTTCGGCATCGTTCAGGGTGGGATTAACGCCGCGCTGCGGGAGGAGTGCGCCCGGCATCTGATCGCGCTCGATTTTGACGGATATGCCATTGGCGGCGTCAGTGTGGGCGAACCGGAACCGGAGATGCTCCGGGCGGTGGAGATCGCCGAACCATTCCTGCCGCCAAACAAGCCGCGCTATGCAATGGGCCTGGGCACTCCGGCGCAACTCGTCGAATTGGTCGCGCGCGGTGTCGACATGTTCGATTGCGTGCTCCCGACCCGCGTCGCCCGCAACGGCACGGCGTTCACCCGCAAAGGCAGCATCAGCATCAAAGGCGGCGCTTACAAAGCTGATTTCCGCCCCATCGAAGACAGTTGTGATTGTTACGCCTGCCGGAATTTCACCCGCGCCTACATCCGGCACTTGCTCAATGTTGGCGAGATCCTCGGTCTGAGGCTGCTGAGTGTTCACAACACGCGGATGTACCTCAAGGTGATGGAGGAAGTGCGCGCCGCCATTGTCGCTGGGAATTTTGCCGAATACCGGCGCGAGTTCGCGGCCAACTATGTGCCAACGCAAAAAGTACTGCTGGCTCGCGCGGCGGCGGCGGACCGCTAAAACACACTTAGTCCTTGCGAGGGCAAGGCGGGGCGCGGATATTTGCGTCCCCTTGCACCGTGACCGGATCGGAAAGGAAATGAGGGCGGAAACGAGGCGAGTTAACCAAAGCCAAGAACAAAACTGAACGATGGAAATGCAAGCAATGCGAGACCGTTGGGGCGTAAGGCTGCTGAGCGTGGCGGGGTTCTTTGCCAGCACCGCGTGGTTGCGTGCCGCGGAAGGGGAGGAACCAGTGAAGATTTCGCGTGATCCGCGCGAAGTTTGGATGTCCTTCGGATTAGACCGGGTGCCGGGCCTGGATCTCAAGGTCATGGGCAACCCGCTTTGGCAATACCTGGCCTTTTTGATCTACGTGGTGCTGGCGTTCTACGCCTCCAAATTCCTGGATTACCTGATCCAAGTCCAGCTCCGCAAGTGGGCGGCAAAGACGGAAACCAAGTTCGACGACCTGCTGCTGGACCTGCTCAAAGGGCCGGTCAAGATTGTGGCCTTCGTTGTGTTTCTCCACCTCGGGCTGCGATTGTTCGCGTGGCCGGCCTGGGCGGAAGTATTTGTCTCCAATGGCCTGAAGATTGTCGTTGCCGTCTCCCTCACTTACGTCGGACTCAAGTTCATCGACCTGGTGGTGGGCTTTTGGCAAAAGCGAGCCGGCGAAACCCAGGATTCCATGCTCGATCACCAACTCTTCCCGATCATCCGCAAAGCATTGAAGGTTTTCGTAGGAATTGTCGCGGTGCTCGTTACCTCGCAGAACCTGGGGATGAACGTCACCGGTTTGCTGGCCTCACTTTCCATCGGCGGTTTGGCGGTGGGCCTGGCGGCACAGGACACACTTTCAAATCTGTTCGGTGCGGTAGCGATCTTCGCCGACAGACCCTTCCGCGTAGGCGACCGCATCCAGGTGGAAAAAATCGATGGCAATGTCGAAGTCATCGGCTTGCGCAGCACGCGCGTCCGCAACCTCGACGGCCACCTTGTCACCATCCCGAACCGGAGCATGGCCAGCGCCAATATCGTCAACGTCAGCCAGCGACCGAATATCAAGACGGTGATGAATATTGGCCTCACCTACGATACCCCGGCGGACAAGGTGGAGCGCGCCATCAAAGTGCTCGAGGAAATCTTCCGCGCCCATCCCAAAACCGCGGACCTGGTGATTGGTTTTGACAAGTTTGAAGCCAGTTCTCTGAATATCCTGGTGGTCCATTGGTGGAACTCCACGGACTTCAAGGATTACCTCCAGGGCATGCAAAGCATGAACCTGGAAATGAAACGCCGCTTTGACGCCGAAAACCTGAGCTTCGCCTTCCCGAGCCAGACCGTTTATGTGCGGCAGGACTCAACCTGGAAATTGGCGGAACCCGGAAAAACCATCTCGCCAGGCACAGACGGTCCGTAACTCCGCCGTCCAGCGCAACATTTCCAGGGCGGGTCAGAGCAGGAGCAGAACGGCCAGGCCGGCGATGAGCGTCAGCAGGGTCACCGGGATGCCGAATTTCGCATAGTCCCAGAAGCCCAGCTCGCAGTGGCCGCGCGCGGACTCGACCACGATGATGTTGGCCACCGAGCCGAGGATGGTGAGGTTTCCGGCCAACGTGGTCGCCAGGGCCATGACTTTCCACATCAATTCTGGCGCGACGAAATTGGGGATCCACTTCCCGGCCACCAGGACAAAAGGAACATTGGAGAAGATGTTGGATCCGAGCGCTGAGAACCATGCGAGATTCCAGGCTTGGGTTGTGGCCGTCTGGCCAAACATGCCGCGCAGGCGCCCGTATATCTGGTCGGGCAATCCGGTGCCCCCTAGTCCCTCGACCACAATAAACAGGGCAGCGAAGAAGACGAGGAGATGCCAATCCACCAACTTGAGCACTTCATGGGTGTCTCGCCGCGCCAAAACCATGATCAGCGCCCCGCCCGCAAGGGCGGTCCACGGCAAGTTCAAACCGCTGATGAACCCCGCAAAAACCAGGAACAAAACCCCAAAGGTCAAACGAAGCAACCGACGATCCATTGTTTGTGGAGGATTTTCCGGCCGATGAATGACCGCCGCGTCGAGCATCTTCCGAAACCCAAAGCTCAGCACCGCGTATTGAATCGCCAAACCGACAACGGCCACCGGGAGCAACGCGGCGGAGAACCGCACAAAGCTGATGCCGGAGAGATGCCCGATGATCATGTTCTGAGGGTTGCCCACCAGGGTGGCGACGCTGCCGAGGTTGGCGCTCATGGCCAGCGCCAGCAGGTAGGGCGCCAGGGGCAGTCTGCCACGCACCATCACCGAAACCACCAAAGGGGTGAGCATCAGGCACACAGTGTCATTCACCAGTGCCGCGGATAAAGTCCCGGAGCAGATCACCAGGTACAGCAACAATTGTCTGGGTGTGCGCGCGTGCCGCAAAATCCAATCGGCCGCCCATTCGAAAAAGCCCGCCAGGAACAGATAGGCGGAGATCAGCATCATGCCCAGCAGCAGGACCAGGGTATCGTAATCGACCGATTGATAAGCCTGCCGTGGAGACAGAACGCCGCAACTGACCATGAGCACCGCACCCAATAGCGCGGCCGCCGGACGATTTAACGGCAACACCTTCAACCTACGCCCGCTAATCAGGACGTAAGTAAAAGCAAAAATGGCAATCGCCACCAACTCCCTGGGCAGAGTATTCATTCAGGCTTGGTGGGCGAAGTCAGGGCTTGCCCTTTAGCCGGCGATTCAAGGCCGGGACCAACCGGAGACTTACCGCGATGGGCTCGGACGCCTCCCGCAGGCGGAGCTGCATCTTGCCGCCGGGCAGTCGCTCCACCTTCTCCAGGAAAGCCAGGTTCACGATCGCCCCGCGATGCACCCGCAGGAACTGCTCCTCGGGCAACTCGGCCAGCCATTGCTTGAGCGATTTCCGCAGCATCGCCCCTTTGCCGTTATCCCAGTATACCCAGGAATATTCGCCGTAGGCCGCGATGTTTCGTATGTCCCCTACCTTGATCAACCGCTTTTCGGTCAGGGTCTTCACCAGAAAGGTATCCTCGAGACGCGACTTCTCCCTGGCAAGCGGCCGTCGTTCACGCACCTTTTCCAACGACCTCAGCAGCCGCTCCGCGCTGACTGGCTTCAGCAGGAAATCCACCGCATCGCAGTCGAACGCCAGCGCCGCATGCTCTTCCGCGTGGCTGAGGAAGATCACCGACGTTGTCGGTTTCAATTCTTCCAGGAGCTCAAACCCGGAATTATCCGGGAGATGGGCATCGAGGAAAAGGACGTCGGGCGTGTGTCGTTGCAGCAGCAGGCGGGTTTCTGCGGCATTGCCAGCTTCGGCCAGCACGCGAGCCACGCCTGCGCGTTCGAGCATATCCCGCAACGTGCCGCGGACGAGTGCGTCGTCATCCACAATCAGCACCGTCAATCCCCGGGTCGGATCTCGCGCAGTGGTGGGAGAAACCGAGACCGCAGTCGAGCCTTCGCCAGTTGCGGGGAGCGATTTGCCGCTGATCTGCTGGCGCGGCACCGGCCACAACTCCAAGGCGACCCGGGTGCCCTTCCCTGGCGTGCTGGAGATTCTCAATGCGCCGCCGTGCTGCTCCACACACGCTTTTGCAATGCACAAACCCAACCCGTTGCCCGGATGGTTCGCCGCGTTCGACGCCCGAAAAAAGGGCTCACCGAGTTTTGCCTGTTCGGCCTCAGGGATGCCGATGCCCAAGTCGATCACCTCGACTGCATACCATTCTCCAGGGCGGGAAAGACGAATTTGGACCGGGTCCGTTGAAAACTTCAACGCGTTGGACACCAGGTTTTCGAGCGCCTGGCGGATGCGGATCACGTCCACCACGGCGCGCATTTCATCTGCGGGAAATTCTAAACTTAAACGCGCGCGCGCCTCGTGCCCCGCCACGACCATTTCGCACACGTGACGCAAATCCGCCGAGGCCGGGTCAAACGGCAACCGTTGCAGCCGTGATTTGGCCACAAACATGGTCTCGGCCATGATCGACACCATGCGCTCGATCGCCTCCTGCATCCGCTCCAGGATCGGGCGACGTTGCTCCGGGCCAGTCGAAACGACCGCGTCGGTCCCCAATAGTTCCGTGTAGCCCAGCACCACCGACAGGGGATCGCGCAAGTCACGGATCAGCCCCGAAAAGAGTTGGCCCGCCTTTTCCGTTTGTTCCCGTGCCCGTTTCTTCTCCGACTCCCGCCGGGTCAATCGTGCCTTGATGGCGTTCAATAAATCCGGCGGATTCACCGGCTTGGTCAGGTAATCATCCGCCCCGACATTCATCCCCTCCCGAATTTGACCAGGCTCCGCTCGCCCCGTTAGGAAGATCACCGGGAGGTCGTAGAGTTGCTCATGGGCGCGAATGCGGGCCAGCACTCCGTAGCCGTCGAGCACCGGCATGTCCAGGTCGCACAGGATGAGGTCCGGCCTTTCCCGCAACGCCAACTCCAGGCCCTCCCGCCCATTCATAGCGGCCCGCGCCTCATAACCGTGCCGCGAGAGAAAACTCGTCAGGACCGGATTGAAATTGACGTCGTCGTCAATGATCAATACTCGAGCCAGCGGCGGCCTTTCCGGGGACTTCACTACTGCTCTGGACTGGGGCACGGCGTTCGCTTACTTCGCTTTGGGCTTGGTGACCATCTCGAAGTCGTCGCTGCGGAAGGGGGTCAGCGGCAGGCCGTCCTTGCTGAATACGTTGCAGACCGGGTTGTCCGCCCAGGCATAACGCACCGCCACCGGTTTCTCCACCTGGTCACACCAGATCCGGATGCGATCCGGTCCCTGCAAGGTCGCCTTGGCCCAATGCCAGACCTTATCCTCGCCACAAACCGCGAAGCCCACCGCCTCCTCGACATCAAACGTGCGCAGGCTGCTGCCGAAACAGTCGAAGGTGGCGACGATGGCATTGCCGGTGATCTCCTGACTTTTGAACTCCGGGCTGCGATAAGGCACCTTCATTCCGTAATCTTTCGCCAACGCCCAGCGAACCAGCCGCGCCGCCACGTCGTGCTTGTTCTTCGGATGAATATCTTTGCCTTCGCCCAGGTCAATAATCACCGCCTGGCCGGTGTTGGGCAGCTTGAGGGTCCGGGTCTGCGATTCCCGCAGCTCCGCCCAATCGCTCTCGCCCGGCTCCGGCTTTTCCGCGCGGAAATCAGCAAGCTGTACCCAGTAGAATGGAAAATCTCCCTGGCCCCATTCCTTCCGCCACTGTTCGATCATGAACGGGAAGAGCTGCGCGTATTCATACGCCCGGCCGGCGTTGGATTCGCCCTGGTACCAGATGACGCCTTTGATCCCGTAGCCCAGCGTGGGGTAAACGACTCCGGCAAAAATGTTCCCCGGCCGGGCATTGCCGGCCAGCCATTGCTGGGGGGAAACGGGAGCGCGCGGAGCGGGCTTGCCGTCGGCTTTGGCTTTCGCGGCTTGCTCTTTCCATTTCGCCAACTGCGCGTCGTAATCCGTTTTGGCCTTCTCCGAGGTGAGCGTCTTTTCCCGCTCCACCGTGCTTTGCATCAGCGCTGCAAACGCCGGCGCCCGCTCGAGACTCTCGCGCCGCACCCAGGCCTCGGCGGCGGATCCGCCCCAGGCATTGTCAATCAGGCCCACTGGCACTCCCAGGATCCGCTGCAGGTAACGTCCGAAGAAAAAGCCGACCGCACTGAAATTGCTGGCGCTCTCCGGGGTGGAGGCCTGCCAGGCGCCCTTGAAGTCGGTCTGTAGTTCTTGCGTACCCACCTGCGGCACCCGGATCAACCGGAGATTCGGCAGCTTCGAGGCCAGGGCTTCGATGTCCCCGTTCCAATCCCCAGCCAACTGAAAGCCCATGTTGGACTGGCCCGAACACATCCAAACTTCGCCCACGAGCACGTCCTTGATCTCCCGCGTCTCGGACCCGCTGATTGTGAGAGTTTGATGCTGATCGTTCGCCGAAAGCGGGTCGAGTTTTACGGTCCATTTGCCGTCACTGCCGGCCTCCGCTGTCTTGGTTTGCCCGGCGAAACTGACCGTGACTTTCGTTCCCGGCGCATCCCATCCCCAGATCGGATTGGCCTGCTGCTGTTGCAGCACCATGTGATCCCCAATGATTGCCGGCAAGCGGATCGCGGCCAACACCACCGGGCTGAACCACAGGAACCCCACCGCCACCAAACTGAGCAGAATCCCGTGCGCGCGTCTGGAGGAGGAAGCAGCATGATGGTTTGCTGACAAGGCATGACAGGTACCAGTAATCATGTTGGACGTTTTAACCTAGCGGCAAAAGACACGCCAGCAGATTTGCAGACCACGCCCCGTCGGCGTTACCTTCCCTTTTGACACGCGCCCCGCGCTGGTCCAAGCTGCGGATATGATCAATCGACGTGCTTTCCTGGCCGGAGCAGCGGCTTCCGGTGCCTTGGCCCTGGCTCCACAACTCGCTACGGCGGAGGCCAAGTCCAAACCCGCCTCCAAGCGAATCAAGCTGGGCATCGCCACCTATTCTTACTGGCATTTCAAAACGGAACGGGTGTCGATCGAGACCGTGATCGACAAAGCGGCGGAGTTGGGCGTGGAAGGAGTGGATATCCTCCATCGCCAAATGGATGTGCCGGAGAAAGAGCCCCTGACCGCTGAGCATCGGGCCTATCTCCAAAAGCTCAAACGTCACGCTTTCCGCAACGGCATCGACCTGGTCTGCCTCTCGATCCACCAAAATTTCGTGCAAGCCGAGGCTGCGGATCGCCAGAAGCAAATCGAGCACACCCATAAGTGCATTGAAATCGCCTACGAACTTGGAGTGCCGTGCATTCGCCTCAATTCCGGGCGCTGGAACACCATTAAGGATTTTGACGACCTGATGAAAGCCCGCGGGATCGAGCCGGTGCTCCCAGGGCATCAGGAAGACGAGGGGTTCGCCTGGTGCATCGAATGCATCGAAAAATGCCTGCCCAAAGCCGAACAATGCGGCGTCATGCTGGCCTTGGAAAATCATTGGGGCCTGAGCCGGACCCCGGAAGGCCAATTGCGGTTGATCAATGCCGTCAAGTCGCCGTGGCTTGGGGCGCTCATGGATACTGGCAACTTCATGGAGAACCCCTACGACAAGCTGGAGAAGATCGCGCCCAAAACGATTTATGCCCAGGCCAAGACGTACTACGGCGGAGGAGAATGGTATACCCTGGATCTGGATTACCCTCGCATCGCCAAAATCCTGCGGAACGCTGGTTATACCGGGTATGTTTCACTGGAGTTCGAAGGCAAAGCCAACCCGGACGAAGCCGTGCCGAAGAGCATCAAAGTGCTGCGGGACGCGTTTAACACCAGGGCCTAAACCGGGCGGCGAGCCAGCCGGCTCACCGCTGCCCACGCCACAGGTTATTCACCAACCACCGCCTCCTCCGAATCTTCGGCGGGGGCGCCCTGCACTTTATATTCTTGCAGCTTGTTGCGCAGGGTCCGAATGCTGATCCCCAACAGGCGGGCGGCCTGGGTACGGTTGTTTCCGGTCTTGGCGAGCGCGGCCAGGATGTGTTCCTGCTCCAAATCCGCGAGACTGGGGAAAGCCGCGGACGATTTGGCGGGAGCCATGGCGGCAGCCGCCGACTCGTTGACCGTCGGGATGGGAACGGTCGCCGCCGGAGCCTGGTATGTCGCCACCGCCGTCGGCGCTTCCGCCGGGGTGGGCAGCGCCAGGCCCAAATGCTCCGGATTCAGCGTTGTGGAATCGGCGGAGAGAATCACCGCCCGCTCGATCACATTCTGCAACTCACGCACATTTCCCGGCCAGGGATGGTGCTTCAAAATGGTGAGGCATTCCGGGGAAACCGCGCGCGGTCCGACACCGTGCTTGCGCGCGAACCGCTGCACAAAGCTCTCGACTAAAAAAGGAATGTCCTCCCGGCGATCACGCAAGGGCGGAACGTGAATGGGCACGACGTTCAGGCGGAAGAACAAGTCCTGGCGGAATTCCTTTTTCTCCACGCTCTGTTCCAACTGGCGGTTGGTTGTGGCGATTACGCGGACGTCCACCTTGATCGTGCGGCTTCCCCCCACCCGCTCCAACTCGCGCTCCTGCAATACCCGCAGCAGCTTGGCCTGAACCGTGGGGGAGATCTCGCTGATTTCGTCCAGGAGAATGGTACCGCCGTGCGCCAATTCAAACCGGCCTTCTCGCTTGTTCAACGCGCCGGTAAACGCACCCTTCTCATGCCCGAAGAACTCGCTTTCAATCAGGTTTTCAGGAATAGCCGCGCAGTTAAGCTTGATAAAAGGTGCCTCCGCCCGGGGGCTCTCGAGGTAAAGCGCGCGCGCCACCAGTTCCTTCCCAGTGCCGCTTTCCCCCTGGATGAGCACCGTGGCCTGGGTGCGGCCAACCTTGCGAATAAGCTGGCGCAAATTCTCCATCGCGGGGCTGCGCCCGAGCAACTCACTGCCCGTGGCCGCTTCCTCGTGGCTGAGGAAATGGTTTACCTTTAGTATGCGGGTGAACGCCTCCGCCTTTTTGAGAACGATATCGATCTGCTCGGTGGAAAAAGGTTTGATCAGGTAATCAAACGCGCCGTTGCGCATGCATTCGACCGCGGATTCCACGGAGCCGAAACCGGTGACGATGACCGCCAACGGCTTTTGCGGCCGGGTTTGGAGCAGTTTGAGGAGGTCCGTCCCTTCGCCATCCGGCAGACGCACATCGAGAAAGATCAGGTCGAAATTGTCCTTGGCCAGGTATTCCTGGGTATCGGCAAGGGTCGAGACCGCGGCGACGTCGTAGCGGCGCTGACGAAGCTGCTGCTCCAGGTTTTTACGAACAATCAGGTCATCTTCAAGGACGATGATTTTCTCTATGGGCATGGAGGGTTACCCGGCCAAATTCCGGCGGTAGAGGTCGGTCACGAAATGCGGCCGCTGCCGGCTGGCAGGCGGCAGATGCACCGGCGGGAGCAAACCCCGGCGGAGAAGCAGTTGTTCGTTTTCGCGATCGAGCAAAACAATTCTCATGATCAGGTCCGTGTTGGACCGTAGCAACGCCGGCACCTGCGCGTCGCAGGTTCGTTCTTCCTGCGTGAGCCGATTCCACGCCAGACGATGCGTACGGAGGCACTTTACCAAAGTATCAAGCTCCACAAGCAAGTCTTTTCTTTTCTGGCGGAAGGACTCCCAGGCCGGCTCGGCGCCACGCGCCAGTTCCGCGTTCTCGCGCGTGACCATCTCCAGCGCGCGGTAGCACCACTGCAAATGAGCGGACAGACTGTCAGCCAGCGTCTGGGCGGGAAGAGATTCGGGTGAGTTGATCATAGCCTGGTAGAGTTCAAGACTGCGGCTTCGTTGTGGTGGTCGGGTCGTCGGGCGTATCATTGAGGAATCGATGCGCCTCTTCGGCCTTAACCTGCCACCCTAAAAACTTCGAGCGCCAACGCGCCAAATCCAACACCGCTCTCAAGCTTGGCGGCGAGTCCGGACCGATCTCTTTTTCGCGGTTCAGGATCTTTTGATATGTCTCGGCTGCCTTCACCGGCTGTTCCAGGCGCTCGTAAATAAGCCCCACCTGGTATTGGACGGGGCATTGCCAGTCCGGTTTGGAATCCAAGCTGGCCAAGGTGACATAGACATCCAGGGCTTTGAAGAAATCCCCCTCCTGATAGAGTTGGTTGGCAATATCGTTGCCGGCGCGTCGTTTCCAGTACGCCAGAATCCCCGCGTTCGGACTGTTGGTCGATAGTTGCAGCAAAAGCTGCACTTGCCGCAGCGAGTCATCCTTGCGCCCCAATTCCTTGCAAGCCGAGGCGATCAGGAATCGCACCTCGGGTTCCTCCGGCGCTTCCGGATAGCGATTGAGCAACTCCTGCCCGCGCACCACCAGTTCCTCCCAGGCTTTCAGCTCCGCCAGGCAACGCACAAGCTTCACCTGCAGCCGCGCCCGGTTCAGGTTGGGCGATTCCTGCTTCAACAACCGCGTCAATGAATCACGCGCGGGGGCAAACTTCCCGGCTAAATAGTAAGTCTCGGCGATCTCCACCTGCGCTTGCAGCACCAGCCGTTGGTAATGCTCGAGCCGGTCTCCCTTAACCACCAGCGCGCTGGTCATTACCGCGTAGAACTTGGAAACTGCCATTTGGCTCAAACCCATCTCGCGGTAGAGCAAGCCCTGGCGCAGCAGCACCTCGGGAATATTGCCGTCCAAAGGCCATTTGCTGATGTACTGGGAATAAACTTGCTGCGCCTGGCTGGGATCACCCTGATCCTGCGCCAGCAGGGCCAACTCCAGCATCGCGGCTCGCCAAATCTCCTCCGGCGCCTCGGTTTCCAGGAGGCCTGTAAGGTGCGCCCGGCATTCACTGAACAGCCGGTTTTGCCGCTGTTGCCGGGCCAATTCCAGCCGCTCCCGGGCCGAGCGCAGCGTCAGGGCCTGATGCTCTTTCAAACCCGGCATTAGCAGGTTGGTCGAAGTCAGCCGGTCCCGGGATTTGACCAGAGTTTCGTCGGCTTCGTTGGCCGGGAGGGATTCCTCCGCTGCTGACGGCTTGGGCCCTGCGGGATCGGAGTTTTGATTTTGACCCGCCCCAGGCGCGGCACCGGCAAGCAGGCTAAAGCCCAAAAACACGACCAGCCACGACCGCAGCCGGGGCAGTAGACGAAAACTAGGCTGGGCAAAAGGCAACATCACGGCGGCGCAGGAGCGGAGTGGTAGGTGGCGCTGCTCGGCATCGGATTGGGAGGCGGGGGCGGCACAAAAGCCGGCAACACCATCAGGGCTGAGGCGGCATTGGAGCCGGTATTACGGAGAAAATAAACGAGGTTCTCCGCCGCGAGTGGTGGCACGGCAGGATAATTCATGCTTGGCTCAGGGCTTGGCCCTAGAGTTTCCGGCGGCGCCTGCGGACCTAAAAGATCAGGCTCTACGGTGGAAATTGAATTTTGGACGGCGTTAGGACCAATCGCAGCCGGTGGGGGTGGAATTGGCGACTGGGCTTCCACTTTCGGAGCCACAGGATTGGTCATCTGAAGCGGCGGCAGAAGTGGTTCAACCGATTTGCTGACGGGAGCTGCGAAACGCAACGGAGACGGACCGAGCCACGGCAAATAACCTTCAGCGGCAGTCGCCTGGACGCGGCCAAAAGACGCCATTAACAGCAACGTCGCGGCCAAAATCATGGCTGCGGCCATCCTGGCTTTGCTGCGGGTCTCAACGGTTAATACATTCGTTCCCATACACTTAACTCCAGGATTGGCATCATCCGGAGAACATCTTCCACCGCCGAAGCTGTCCATTAATCCAAATCCTCGATTGTGTCTGGCTCTACATCGGCCGGTTTCCGAGGAACTTAAGTGGTTTGCTTGAAAAACCACAAAATGAGCATTCAAGTTTTGCCAATTACAGCCGATAACCGAGCAGGATATGGAAGTATTGAGCAGACCCATTGCGCCCGGACGCCTTGAAGCCGGCCACATTGAGCAGCAACTGCGCAATTGCGCCCGCTTGCCGTCGCTCAGCAGCATCGACCGCGTCCTGCGGGAGCTGGTTAACGCTGAACAATGCTTCACCGCACAGGTCGCGGACGTCATCCGCCGCGACCCGAGCATGACGACCCGCCTCTTGCGCCTGGTAAATTCCGTGTATTACGGGTTGTCCATGCCAGTCACCAGCATCGAGGAGGCAGTTTTCTATCTGGGCGTGCGGCAGGTGCGTCAACTGGCCATGGTCACACCGGTCGTCGAAGATCTGCAGAAGATCGCCGGTAAAGGCGGATTTCCCTGGCATGCCTTCTGGCAACACTGCGTTGGCACAGCCATCCTCACTCCCGAAATCCTCGGGGACGTTCAAACCTCGCAAGACGAAACCGATTACGTGGCCGGTTTGCTGCATGACGTCGGTAAAATCGCAATGGCGGCCGTTTTTCCTGCCCACTTCGAAGCGGTTCAGACCGCCACTCGAGCGGGGGAAGATATCCTGGTGGCGGAGCGGGAAGTGTTGGGAATGACCCACTGTGAATTAGGTGCCATTTACTTGCGCCACCACAATCTGCCGGAATCCGCCGTGCAAGCCGCGCGGTACCATCACCATCCCGAATTGGCCCCGAGCCACCAGAGGTATGTCTCCGCGGTGCAGATCGCCGACATGCTGGTTCGACACGGCGGTATCGGCGAAAGCGGAAATCGTGCCCCAGTGTCGGAAGAGTCCTGGGCCGAAGCCGAAGGCTGGAAAGTTCTGTTTCCCGGAGATTCCACCGAGGAACAAGCCATCGCGCGGGCCAATCTGCGCCGCAGCCTGGAGCGTCTTCCAGCAATTCTAGAGGGAATGGTATGAGTTGGGTTTAGCTCTGTTGTCACGCCATGGGCACTCCCGAGGTAATAGGAATCGAGCAAAAGCTAATCGTCGGAGTCGGGGATATGGCGGTGTCCAACAACCCAAATCTTGTGCTCACCACTTACGCCCTGGGGTCCTGCCTCGGGATTGGAATTTACGACCCGGTGATGCACATCGCAGGTTTACTGCACGTGATGTTGCCGGATTCACGGATCGACGCCGGCAGGGCCACTGCCCGGCCCTGCATGTTCGTGGATAGTGGCGTACCGCTGCTCATTCGGTCGGCTCATGAACTCGGTGCCGCGCGGCAACGCATGCAAATCACTGTAGCCGGCGGCGCCCAGATCATGGATCACACCGGCGTTTTCAACATCGGCAAGCGCAACCTTCAAGCGCTCTCAGAATTGCTGGCTCAAAACTCCTTGCAGATCGTCGCGAGCCAGGTTGGCGGCTTGGTTAATCGCACGATGAGCATGAAAATCGCCACGGGGAGCGTCACATTAAAGGTGTCCGGCCAACCGCAGGAAATACCACTATGGACGCCCTAGACACGCTCATCAGCCGGGTGGGCTACCTGCCCCCATTCCCCAGGCAGGTGCCTTTGCTCCTCGAACTGTTGAACAAGGATGAGGTGAATGCGGAGCAAGTGGTCGCTCTCCTGGAGTACGATCCTTCGCTCACCGCAAACGTCATGCGCGTCTGTAACAGCGTGATGTTCGGCTCGAGTTCCCCCGCCAATGATTTGCAGGAAGCCGTACTCAGGCTGGGCTTTAAAGAAGTCTGCCGCCTCGTCCTCGTCATCAGCAGTTCCAACGCACTCGTTCCACCACAAAAAGCCTACGGTCTCGAAACCAACGAGTTGTGGAAGCATTCCATCGCCACCGCGCTGGCCACAACTGCGATCGCTGAAGACCTCGGCGACGATGCCAACCTGGCCTTCACCGCCGGTCTGCTCCACGATATCGGCAAAGTCGTCCTGGCCCGGGCTCTCGATCAAAGCTATGCCGACATGTTCGCGGACCTCGAACTATCTCAGACGGCGACCACAGAGGCGGAAAAGAAACTATTCGGTTTTCAACACGCGGAAGTCGGTGGACGCATGCTGGCACGTTGGCGCTTTTCCGCACCGTTGGTGGCCGCAGTTTGGTTTCACCACGATCCCATGCGGGCTCGACCACACGAACGCCTGGCCGCCTGCGTATTCCTGGGAAACATGATTGCCCATTTTATGGGCCACGGCTACGGTCATCTGGCCTTTGCGTTTCGAGGCCGCACCGAGGCGCTCGACATCCTCGGTCTCGAACCGAACTCATTGCCCCGCTATATGATCGACACTTTCGAGGCAATGGAGGAACTTAAGGAACTCCTCCATTTTGACCTCGCAACCGCATGAAACTTGTTCCCAGACCCACGCTCGGTGACTGGCGATTCGTCCGGGCCAAGGCTCGACATGATTTGTTCTAAACCCCGCGACCAGAATAGCCGATACATCAAAGCCACGGGCGCCCGGTGGTGCAGGCGCTGGAGACGACATAAAGACAATCAAATATGGGGAATTTCCCGCCATCAGGTGATACTGGTTTCCTTCCGCATCCCGGAAAGGATGGATCGGGCCCCTATACTGCCGCACCGCTCCGCGTTCTGCTCGTGGAAGACTCCGCCCGGGATGAGGAGTTGCTCCGTTGGAACCTGCGCGAGGCGGGATACCAGTTGGACCTGTTACGGGTCCAGAACGCCACCGAGCTGAAATCCGCATTTTCGAAACAGCACTGGGATGTCGTTATCGCCGATTATCAACTGCCGAAGTTCAGCGCCCCCGAGGCACTCGAGATTCTCAAAGAGCACCGGCTGGATATTCCCTTTTTGATCCTGTCGGGAACCATTGGCGAGGAGCGCGCCTCGGAGTTGATGCGCGCGGGAGCGCGCGACTGCCTAAGCAAGGATAACCTCCAGCGCCTGGCGCCGGCACTGGACCGCGAATTGCGCGAAGCGGAAGTGCGCCGCCGCAATCGCCGCTTCGAAGCCGAGCTCAAGTTCAGCGAAGAACGCTATCGACTCCTGTTCAACGGCGCCAATGACGCCGTGTTCCTGCACCTGTTGAGCGTTGAAGGGATGCCCGGAAACTTCCTGGAAGTGAATGACCTTGCCTGCGAGCGGTTGGGCTACACCCGGGAAGAGTTGCTTGGCCTCACCCCGATGCAACTGGAACACCCGAATCATCCCAACCTGATTTCTCGAATTATCCCGGAGCTCCTAACGAAAAAACGCAAAGTCTTCGAGACCGCCCTGCTGTCCAAGGAAGGCCGAGCGCTGCCCGTCGAAATCAGCGCGCAACTCCTCACCATGCGCGGCACCCTCATGGTGCTCTCGGTGGCGCGCGATACGGCCGACCGCAAACGGGCCGAGGAACAGCTTCAGGTAATGTCCCGGGCTGTGGATCAAAGCCCGTTGGGCATCGTCATCACCGATCCCAAAGGCGTGATCCGCTACGCCAACACGCACTCCCAACAGTCCGCGGCGTTCGAGCCGGATCACATGATCGGCCGCAGCTTTTGGGAACTCCAGGCCAATCGAATGGCGCCGGAAGCCTTCCGGCAGTTCCTGGACACGATCCACGCCGGATTGAAATGGGAAGGTGAGTTTCGTCTCCCCGGCAAAGGCGCCTCCGGGTTCTGGGGGTTCAGTTCCGTCTCTCCAATTTTCGACAACGAAGGCAAAATCACCCACTTCCTGGCGGTGCAGGAGGATATAACCAAGCGCAAGGCCGCCGAGCAATCCATGCTCGAATTGATGGGGCAACGCGACCGCTTGCTGAACCGGCTCCAACTTATCCTCGCCCAAATGCCGATCGGCTGCATTCTCACCGATCCGCAAGGGCGTATCACCTACTGGAGTCCGGCCGCCGAGAAAATTTTTGGCAACTCGGCCGAGGACACCCTGGGCAGCTTGTTATGGGAAACGGTCCCGACGATCGATGCGGCCCAGGATTTCCGTGCGCTCTGCTCCCAAATGGAGCAGGAAAAAGCCCCGTTGCAACGCACCCTCGAAAACCGGACCAAAGACGGCCGCAGCATCCTTTGCGCATGGCATGCCACCCCGATTCTGGATGCCCAATCCGGGCTCACCGGCTACATGGCCATGGTCCAGGACGTTAGCGAAAATCGCCTGCTGGAGGAACGTCTGCGCCAATCCCAAAAAATGGAGGCGGTGGGTCAATTGGCCGGCGGTGTGGCTCACGATTTTAATAACATTCTCGCCGCGGTGCTGATGAATCTAAGCCTCATGCAGATGACCGCCGACCTTCCGCCCGATTTGGTGGAGCGTCTCGAGGAGTTGGAGCGCGAGGTCACTCGAGCCACCAGTCTTACCCGTCAACTGCTGCTCTTCAGCCGGCGCCAGGTGGCTCAGTTTCAGGCCTTGGATCTGCAAGAAATTCTGCGGAACCTCCTCAAAATGCTCCGCCGCCTCATCGGCGAAAACATCGAGTTGACCTTCACCGGCTCCGCCAGCCCCCTCTGGGTTAACGCCGATTCCGGAATGCTCGACCAGGTGCTCATGAACCTGTGTATCAATGCCCGCGACGCCATGCCGAACGGTGGCCGGCTGATCATCGGTACCCGGCTAATCGAGGTGACCCCTGCTTTGGCTGCCCTCAATCCCGAAGCCCGCACCGGTCTCTTTGCCTGTCTCTCGGTTTCCGATACCGGCTGCGGAATTGAACCAGGCACCCTTAAACGCGTCTTTGAACCTTTCTTCACCACGAAAGACGTCGGCAAAGGCACCGGCCTCGGTCTCGCCACCGTCTACGGCATCGTCAAACAGCACAATGGCTGGCTGGAAGTCGATAGCACCCCCGGCGAGGGCAGTTGTTTCAAAGTCTATTTCCCCGTGTTGCCACGCGTAGAAACCGCCGCGCACGCCACCAGAAACCTCGACCTGCCAAGGGGCGGACGCGAGACCATCTTGATTGTGGAGGACGAGGATTCCGTACGGCGCATGGGCAGTCTCTACCTCAAACGGCTCGGCTATAACGTTATCGAAGCCTGCAACGGTCAGGAAGCCTTGAAACTCTGGCATTCGTCCGCGCAACCCATTCACCTCCTCTTCTCGGACGTAGTCATGCCGGAGGGCTTGAGCGGTTTGGAACTCGCCGACACTTTACGGCAGAAAGATCCTTCTCTCAAAGTCATCCTTTCCAGCGGCTACAGCACCGACCTCTTGAAAGCCGGAGGCAATCTCCCCGCCACCGCTTACCTTCCTAAACCCTACGAGGCAGGAGTGCTCGCCAAGCTGATTCGATCAGTGCTGGAAAATCCAGAGGCAGTTGCCAGTCACTGTCAATAGTGAGGACTGACACCTTCGGGCAGTCAACATTTGCCGACCCCAGTCGGCATCAAAGGGTAAATTCTTCCGCAACGCGGCAGCTCTCCAAATTCAACCCGTTGATTATCAACATACTTCGCGTCTGGCACTACCGTTGCTCTGCGAGGCTCGGAGAAATCAACATGGTCGACGCGATATTTAATCAGCCCGGTTACGCCGGGGCCAAGAAGATGCTGGATGCCTCAGTCCTGCGCCATTCAGCGATTGCTCAAAACCTGGCGAACATCGAAACCCCCAATTATCACCGAGTGGATTTGAATCCCAACTTCCAGGCCGAATTCGCCCGGGCGTTAAAAAGCGATGGCGGCGCTGACCTGGCGCGGTTGGAACCAACATTGTCAGAGGACATGAATGCCGTCGCGTCCACGCGGGATGGGAACACCGTTCGCCTGGAGGACGAAATGTTGAATCTCTCGCAAAACACCTTGCAGCACGCGTTCGAAACCCAACTGGTAAGCGGCGCCCTGCTGAAACTACGGTTGGCCATAACCGGAAAGGCCTGATCATTATGCTGAATCTCCTACCTGGCGCGAATAGTACCGTGGCGGCCCTGAACGCCGAGCGGGTGCGACTCGAAGTTATCACGCAAAATATTGCCAACGCCAATACGACGCGCGGCCTGGATGGCCAGCCTTATCATCGCCAACAAGTATCGTTTCAGTCCGCCTTAAACCAAGCGCTGGTTGACCCGACCGCCAGCGACGGAGGCAACGGTCCGCAGATCAGCGAGATCACAACGGATACCCGCCCAGGACGACTGGTCTACCAACCCGGTCATCCCCACGCCCAAGCCGATGGCATGCTGGAATTGCCCAATGTGAACATTCACGAGGAAATGGCGGACATGATCGTGGCTTCCCGGACTTTTGAGGCAAACCTCGCGGTGATCAAGAACAGCCGCCAACTTGCGGCCCTGACCATGGCCATCGGCAAGCGCTAAGCCCTGATTCCACTGAATAGATGAATTCGCTCTCCGCCATCCGCAATTATGTGATCCAGTCGCCTCCGGTGACCGGAGCCGGCAAAGCGGCGGGTCCAATTCCGGCGGCGGAATTGCAGGATTTGGCCGCGAGCCAACCGCTGGGTGCGGGCGGACTTAAGTCCGTAGGTGAAACTTCCTTCTCCAACGTGCTCGGCCAGTTGGTGGGCGAGGTCAACTCGAAGCAGGCCATCGCCTCGCAAACGGTTCAGGATTTGCAGGCCGGCAACAACGTCTCCCTCCATCAGGCGATGATCGCGATGGAGGAAGCCAGTGTCTCTTTCCAATTGATGGTCGAAGTCCGCAACCGGCTCCTGGAATCGTACCAGGAACTGATGCGCATGCAGGTCTGAAAGCTGTAATTCATGAATCGCAACCTAGCGCAACTTGGAACCCAACTGCTGGCGAGTTGGAAGCAACTCGGGCTAAACCAGCGGGTAAGCCTGGTCCTGGCTTCCAGCGTCGTCATCGGCGGGGTGATCGCCCTGGCCGTCTGGTCCGGCCGCTCGGATTACGCCCTGCTCTACGGCAAATTATCCGACACCGAGGCCGCCCGGGTCATTTCGGCTCTGGACGACACCAAGGTTCCCTACAAAACCGGAGCCGGCGGCGGTGCGATTTACGTGCCCGCAGACAAGGTGCATGTCCTGCGCATGCAACTTGCCGGTAAAGGAATTCCGCGAGGTGACGGCGTCGGCTTCGAGATTTTCGACAAGCCCAACTTTGGCATTTCGGATTTCGTGCAACGCGCCAACTACGTGCGGGCCGTGCAGGGGGAACTGGCCCGCACCATTTCGCAACTCGATGAAATCGAGCAGGCGCGAGTGATGGTGGTGCTGCCGGAAAATCGCCTGCTGCTCGATAAAGACCGTCACCCAACCGCGTCCGTATTCGTTCGGGTGCGCGGGAACAGCGTGTTGCCGGCGCAATCCGTCAACTCGATCCGCTTCCTGGTTGCGAACGCTGTTGAAGGACTGAAAGCCAATTTCGTCACCGTGGTCGACAACCAGGGCAACGTGCTTTCCGAGAACTCCGAAGAGGATTCCATCGCCGGCCTCACCAGCGCCCAATTTGGCGCCCGCCGGAATCTAGAACAATACCTCGGACGGAAGGTCGAGGGCATGCTCGAGAAAGTACTGGGTCCGGGCCAGGCGATCGTACGGGTGGCCGCCGATCTCAATTACGACACCACCAGCACCATTGAAGAAAAATTCGACCCGGAAGGCCAGGTCATCCGGAGTGAAACCAAGAACGACGAGAATGTGGACACCAGCCACACCACGAGCGGCGCAGTCGTCGGGACCGGGATCAACACCGGAACTTCCACGAACACCCCTCCGGTAAACAGCCCGGTCAATAGCACTCGAAATCAGAAGAATGTCACCAAGGTGGAATACGAGGTTAGCAAGACCACCAGCAACACCTTTCGCGGCGGCGGCGGTCTGAAGCGCTTGTCGGCCGCGGTCACCGTGGCCACTCGTTATGAGGGCGCCGGCGCGCAACGCAAGCCGCTGGCCCGGACCCCGGAGGATTTGGAGAAGTTGCGGCGGATGGTGGCGGGCGCCCTGGGAGCCGACACCACGCGCGGCGACCTCGTGAGCCTCGAAGAACTTCCCTTTAACGAGGAATATTCCACTGAAATCACCCGCCAATTTCAAAAGGATGAGCGCTGGCAGTTCTGGTTGGGGCTGGCGCGTTCGCTGGGTTACCCGGCACTGGCGCTGGGCGTGATGATCTTCCTGCTGCGCTTGTTGAAACGGACGCCGGTGGAGCAAATTCCGATCGGCATCCCTCTGGGTCAATTGCAGGTCCGCAATGGTAACGGGCACGGGAATGGCAAAGGCAATGGCCATGGTCCGGGTTGGCGCAAGCCGGGCCATCGGGAAACCGTGAGCGTCGAAGTGCTGAATCAACTTGTCAAAGAAAACCCGGGCAACATGACCCAGGCCATTCGCAACTGGCTCGCGGGCAGTGCCGCCACCGAAACCTCACGCCATGACGCCTCTTGATTCAACCACCCGGGCTGAGGGCGGCGATTACGAACGTTTGACCAAAGTGCAGAAACTGGCCGCGCTGCTGGTCATGCTCGGGCCGGAAAACGCCGCCACCGTGCTCAAGCGTTTCGAGTTGCCGGAAGTCGAAACCATCACCGCGGAAATGGCGAAAATGCAGCTCATCAGCCAGGAAATCCAGCAGGAGCTGCTGCGCGAATTTTCCGAAGTAGCAGTCCAGGCCGGAGCTTCATTGGCAGGCGGAGTGGATGCTGCCCGCGCCACGCTCGAAAAAACGGTCGGCCTCTTCAAAGCCACCGAGATCATTGGGCGCGTCAGCCCGACGCGAACACCGCTGGTGGCCATGCAGGAAGTGGCCGAGATGGAGCCTCGCCAAATCTTTAATTTGATCCGCGAGGAGCAACCGCAAACGGTGGCCCTGGTGTTGAGTTACGTGGAGACGGAAAAGGCGGCGGAATGTCTGACCTACTTCCCGCCCGATGCACGTGACCGCATTTTGGAGCGCGTGGCAACCCTTGGCCCCACACCCATTGAAGTGGTGGAAACCGTCGTCAAAGTGTTGGTCAGCAAGCGCGGCTCCCAGCAGGTCCGGGCGCTGAATCAAACCGGCGGCGTCAAGACGGCGGCCGATCTGCTGAATGCCATGGACAAGAACGCCGGCAAGAGCGTGCTGGCCTCCATCGAGGAGCGCAACGCGGAATTAGGCACTGCGATCCGGCAGAAGATGTTCACCTTCGAGGACATGGTCCGGTTGGAGCCGGCGACCTTGCAGCGGATCCTGCGCGAAGTCGATTTGCGCGATCTGGCCATCGCATTGAAAACCGCCAGCGACAATCTCAAACAAGCGTTGCTGGGCTGCATCTCCAAGCGTGCCGCCGAAACAGTGCAGGAAGAAATCTCGTTCATGGGCCCGATGAAGCTGCGCGACATCGAGAGCTCACAGATGAAAATCATCGAGGCCGTGCGCAAGCTCGAAGCGGAAGGCGACGTCGACCTGGCGGAAACCACCCGGAAAGGAGCGCGTTATGCCATGGCGTGAGCCGCTCCGCCTGCACGCTCCGCTCAAAGACGCGCAACTGAGCAGCCTGCGCTCCGTCTCGATCGACCAGGCCCTGGCGCGCGAGGAAGCTGCGTTTGCGCGCGGCGCCGCCGCCGGAGAAAGCCGCCTCAGCCAACAACTCATCGCCCAACGCGCGGAGATCATGTCCCTGCAGACTGGCGTCCTGACCTCACTCCAAAAGGCCGCCGCCGATGTCATCCGTCAGTCCGAACAAGCCATGGTGCAACTGGCCATGGCCATCGCGGAAAAAATCGTAGGCGACTTGCCGGTTACCGCCCCGGTTGTGGCCGCGTCGGTACGCGCCGCGATCGCGGACGCCGATCAAGCCACGGCTTTTCAAATTAAATTGCACCCGGAGGATCTCGCCCTCTTGCAGCAATCCGCATCTCCGTTGCTGCAGCCCGGACCGAGCCAGTCTTTCCAATTTGAACCGTCGGCCGCCGTCAACCGCGGCGGCTGCATCGTGACCACTCAATTCGGCGTCATCGATGCCCGACGCGAAACCCGGCGCCAACTGCTGGCGGAGGCCCTGGCCTCATGAACCCGCTGATCGCCCACCCCTGCGGTTCCGTCCTTCAGGAAGCGTTGTACCGTGTCCAGAACATCCGCCCCACCATCGCGCGCGGACGAGTGGTGCAAGTCACCGGCTTGGTGATCGAGTCGGAAGGGCCCATGGCGGCGCTCGGAGAAATTTGTCGCATCGAGTCCGGCGCGGACGAGGCGGCGATGTTGGCCGAGGTGGTCGGTTTTAAGAACCATCACCTGCTGCTGATGGCGTTGGGTGAAACGCGCGGCATTCGTCCGGGCAGCGAGGTGGTAGCGTTGCGGCAACCGTTGCGCGTGCGCATCGATGACAACATCAAAGGCCGTGTGATCAATGGCCTGGGCGAACCGCTGGACCACCTGGGGCCGCTAACCGGCAACCGCAGCATCGGGTTGAGCTTGCAACCGCCGCATCCACTCCGGCGCCAGCGCATTCAGCAGGTGTTCCGCACCGGCGTCAAAGCCATCGACACTTTTATCCCGTGCGGACGAGGCCAGCGCCTGGGCATTTTCGCCGGGAGCGGCGTCGGCAAGTCCACCCTGCTGGGCATGATGGCCAGCCAGGCTGAGGCCGATGTCAATGTCATTGCCCTCATCGGTGAGCGCGGCCGCGAAGTGCGCGAGTTCATCGAAAAAGACCTGGACGAACGCGGGCGGCAAAAATCGGTCATCGTGACGGTCACCTCGAACGAACCGCCCCTGCTGCGGCTCAAAGGAGCCCTCCTGGCGATGGCCGTGGCCGAGCATTTTCGCGACGCGGGACAAAATGTCCTGCTCATGATGGACTCCGTCACTCGTTTCGCGATGGCCCAGCGCGAGATTGGCCTGGCCATTGGCGAACCGCCCGCCACCCGCGGTTACACCCCGTCGGTTTTCACCCTTCTGCCCCAATTGCTCGAGCGCGCCGGCGCCGGTGAGCAAGGCTTCATCACCGGCCTGTTCACCGTCTTGGTTGAAGCCGACGACATGAATGATCCGATCGCGGACGCGGTACGTTCCATTTTGGACGGCCACATCGTGCTCAGCCGGGAACTGGCTGCTCGCAACCATTATCCCGCCATCGAAGTGCTGGAAAGCGTCAGCCGGTTGAACCGGGATCTGTTAAGCCGCGATCAATTGGAACTGACGTCCCGAGCGCGAGAACACCTCGCGGTTTACCGCAAGAACCAGGACTTGATCAGCATCGGCGCCTATCCGGCGGGCAGCAGCCCGGTAATCGACGAAGCCATTCGACTGGAAGAACCGCTCAAACGCTTTTTGACCCAGGACATCCGGCAGGGAGCGGCTTTGAAAGATAGCTGGGCCGACCTGGCCCAAACGCTCGTCAAACCCGCCGGCAACCCCCTGACCCGAACTCCCGCTAAACTATGAAACGCTTCCGTTTTGAACTGCAATCCATCCTCAAGTTGCGTGAAGACCGTGAAGAGGAAGCCGAACGCCGTTATGGCCGCGCTTTGCATCAACTGGAGATTGCCCGCCAACGCGTCGAGCAGGCCCAGGCCGAACTGCACCTCTGCTGGCAGGGCGTGAACAACGCCGCCACCGGCGGTTGCCAGGCTTGGCGTTTAGAACATGTCCGCCTCTACGCCCACGGACTAAAGGAGCGGTTGGAGCAACTTGAAATTCAGCGACGCGAAGCCGCCACCCATGTCCAACAAGCCCTGTCCGCCTGGCAGATCGCGCGTCAGAAGCGCGAAATCCTGGCCAAACTGCGCGACCGCCGCCACCGGGAGTATGCCGCAGAGGGTAACCGCGCCGAGCAGAAGCAAATCGATGACCGCGTCTCCGCCACTTTCGGACGGTCCGCACTCTTTGCCACCCCCGCCACCCAGTTCTCATGATCCGCTTTCTTCATACCCCCTGGTTCGGCACCATCGCCTGCACGCTGACCTACTGCGTGTCTACCTGGCTCTTTCTTAACCCGGAGAAAAACCTCCGTCACCTCCCCGCACCGGTCGCCGGCATCGCCAACGCGGCCAACCGCCTCGTGCCTTCCTGGGAATACAAAAACCCGGAACTGGAACAATTGCTGACTGAAGCCCGCGCGGAGCGAGAAAACTTGCGCAATCGCGCGCACGATCTCGCCGCCCTCGAGGCCCGGCTCAAAGCAGAATGGCAGGAAATCACCGTCGTCACCCAAACCGTGGCCCGCCTCCAGGCACAATTGGACCGCACCGTGACGTGCGTGAAACAAGAGGAAGCGAGCAACCTCAAGCGGCTGGCCAAAATGTACTCCACCATGAAACCAGACGCCGCCGCCAAACTGCTCGCGGCGCTGGACGATTCCCAGGCGACCCGGATTCTGGCCATGATGAAAGACACGGACTCAGCCCTGGTTCTGGAGACTTTTGCCCGGCAAGACCCGGCCAGCCTCAAACGCGCGGCCCAATTATCCTACCGCCTGCGTCTCACGCTGCCTCCAGGAGCGCTGGATAAACCATGAACGCCGCCCGACTGCCGGAAGCTCCGAGCGTTAAGTCCGCTGACCCGCCGGAGCGCCCCGAACCGGCCCATGGCGGATCTCCCGGCGCTTTCGCCGAGTTTTTCCAGCTCGCCGCCAAGCCGGAGAAAAAGGAACCTCATGACAGCGAGTCTGAGGAACCGCAGGAACGCGATGAACGTGAACCTGCTCCTCCCGAGACCTCTGCCAATCTGGCCTGGCTACCCTGGCCCGCGATCAGCACATCTCCCCCGCCCCAACCCCTGCCCTCTCCAGATTTGACCGCATGCCTGCCGGGGACAAGCCAGGTAACTCTCGACCCTGAAACTGGCGGGAAGGAATCCATCGCAAACCCAAAAACCGACGCTACTCCACCCACTTCTGACCATCTCGATTCCTCGGGCGCTTCGGAGGCAGTGGAGACCGACCTAACCGGGTCAGAGAATGACTCCACATCGCCCTCTGGCCCCGCACCGCCTCGAGCCTACGAGCGTCCGAAAGCGATTCCACCGCCGCAACACGGTCCCAATCAGATGGATGAAAAGCCGCCTCCGGAAGGGCCGAAAGCTCCCGCCGACCTCCGTGGCATGATGGTTGCTAAATCACCTATCACAGTGGAAATGATGCAACAACAGGACGAAAATGCCGTTTCCGGGCAGCAAAATTTGCCGGGGGCACGTGCTTTCGCTGAAGTGAGCCGCAAAGCGGCGCAACTTCCACCGTCACCGCATCAACTCGCTGTAAACGAGTCACTTACAAGCCAACCTCTTCCCACGCCAACGACAACCGCCACTGACGACGCCACAGTAACGCCGGTCAATTTGCACCGGTTGGAGGGCCTCGAGAAACTGCATGCCGCAGTCACCGACTGCACGCTGCTACTCAAGCGAGCGGATGAACAATCGCTATCCGTCGTGATCAAGCCGGATGCCGGCACGGAACTGACGCTGCATCTACGGATGCACCGCGGCCAGGTGGAAGCGACAGCAGAAATGCAGAAAGGCGACCGGGCCGCCTTCGAAGCGGGTTGGAAGGATCTGCAACAACGACTGGAACGTCAGGGAGTGCAACTCGCCGCCCTGCATTCTGAGCGCACTTTTGACTTTCAACAGCGCGGGCAGCACCAACAGCACCCGCCGTTTCCATCGATTTTTAACGAAGAACAGAGCCTGCCGCCGGTCCCGCCGGCGAAACGGGTGCGGGTGGGTGCCGCGCATCCGCAAGCCGCGCCCGTCATGCAACGCTGCGAATATTGGGCCTGAGATAACAAGTTTATGAGCGACTCCATCACTGCTTCCGCCGCCGCCGCCGCCGCCGCCGGCCTTTACACCACCAACGCCTCGCGCCTGCCCGTCAAGACGCTGGGCCAGGATGATTTTCTCAAGCTGCTGGTGACGCAACTTTCCGCGCAGGATCCGTTGAATCCTACCAAGGACACGGATTTCATCGCGCAAATGGCGCAATTCAACGCGCTGGAACAAACCAAAGGCATGGGTGATCAGCTAAGTTCGCTCCGGCTGGAACAGGAATTTCTGCAAAGCCATCAACTCCTCGGGCGCACCGTGGAATTGCAGGACAACGGCAAAACCATCAGTGGCGTGGTCAGCGCCATGCGAGTCGAGGCAGGGGTGCCAAAAATTGAAGTCAACGGTCACCTTTATGGCCTGGACCAGGTGCGCACAGTCACGGTGACCCCAACCAAAGGTTAATTCATATGCTCTCTTCCTTATTCACCGGCGTCAGTGGCATCCAACAAATGCAACAACGGATGGATGTCATTGGCAATAACATCGCCAACGTCAATACCACGGGCTTCAAAGGCGCACGCACGCTTTTCGAAGACACCTTTAGCCAGGCCGTCGGCGGCCCGGCCTTCCAAGTGGGTTCCGGCGTAAACACCAGTTCCATTCGGAACCAGTTCTCCCAAGGCACCATCTCAGCGACGGGCGCCCCGACCGATCTGGCCATCGCCGGCAATGGTTTCTTTGTCGTCCGAAATTCCGTGGATGGCAATACGTTTGCCACCCGCAGCGGGGAATTTCACGTGGACAACGGCGGTTACCTGGTGAATGACGCCGGGTTCCGCGTGCAGGGTTTTTCGGACAGCGGTTTAAGCACTCGCGGAGATATCCTGATCGATGCCACCGGCGCGCCAGCGAGCACTACACCAGGCGCCTCGGTGACCGGATTCGCCTTTGACAACCAGGGCAAATTGACGGTGCGCCTCAGCGACGGCACTTCCTTTACCCGGGGCCAGGTCCTGCTCCAGAGTTTTTCAAACCCACAATCGCTGGTGAAAGAAGGCGGCAATATGTACTCCGGCATGGCCTCGGCCGGACCGCTGACCCAGACTTCCGCGCCACAAAGCAACGGCCTCGGCAGCCTCCAAGCCGGCGCCGTGGAAACGTCGAACGTCGATCTCACCAATGAATTTGCCTCGATGATCACCACGCAGCGAGCCTTTCAAGCGAACGCCAAGGTGATCACCACCAGCGACGAAATGTTGCAGGATATCGTCAACCTCAAACGCTAACCCCTAGCCGCCATGCCCGCCTCACGCCCCGACACACCGAAAGGCGAAGAACGCCAGGAAGCCAACCCTGCCGCCGAAACCGCCGCCGCACCCCCGTCCAAACTGGCCGGATGGCTGCCGCTGTTGACCTCGGTGGCGATCATGCCGGTGCTGGCGTACGCGGTCACCACCTTCATCCTGCTGCCGAAGCTGCAAAAAGGCCTGGGCATCACCCCGATGGTTGCCAAAGCCGAAGGGCTCGAAGGCAAAGAGAGCGGTTCTGGACACGGCGGTCCGGCGACCAGTTCCTCCGAGAATGTGCCACTGACAAAACTACTGGTAAACGTTTCCGGCACCATGGGCTCACGGTATCTGCTCACAAGCCTCACGCTCGTTGGCGGCACTCCGGGGCTGAAGGAAAAAGTGGAAAAGAACGACGCGCAATTGCGCGATGTCGCTTGCGGTTTGCTCAGCACCAAGACTATCACCGACCTCGAAAAGCCCGGCGCCCGCAATCTAATCCGCAGCGAACTGATTTCCGGCTTTAATCACATCCTGGGCAGCGGAGCCGTCCAGGAAATCTACCTAACCGAATTCGCCGTTCAATAACATGAGCCTGGAGAACCTGTCACCCGGTCGCACTGTCCTCCCTACTGAGGAGGCGGATCGACCGTTGTCTGACGCCCGGTCCGAAGCGGCCGCCGCTCCGACTGCGGTCCCTGCGAGCACCGGTAACCAGGCCAAAAGAGAAGAAATCAGGCCTTGCGACTTTCGCCAACCGGCGTTCTTGACCTCCAACGAATTGCGCCGAGTCCGTTCGCGCCACGAAGAGTTCGCTCGCTCCCTGTCCGGTCGGCTGGCCAATTACCTGCGTCTCGAGGTGGAAATCCAACTCGCGAAGCTGCAAACCATCCTCTACCACCAATTCACGGAAAACCTCGCCAATCCGACGATTCTTACCTTGTTCAAAGCCGAACCGTTGCGGGGCACTTGTCTGTTGGACATGCCGCCACGGCTCGGACTGACCATGGTGGATCGACTGCTGGGGGGCTCGGCCCAATCGGTGAATGCCAGCCGCGGTCTGAGTGAAATCGAAATCGCTTTGCACGACGAGATCGTGCGCCTCGTGCTGGGGGAATGGTGCGCGCTTTGGCGCAAATCCACGGAACTGCGCCCCACCATCATCGGCCAGGAAAACAACGCGCGCTTCCTGCAAACGGCTACTCATGACACCGTGATGCTGTGCGTGGCGATGGAAGTGCGGGTGGGCGACAGCCTCGAAACCCTGCAACTGGCCTTTCCCTATTTCACCGTCGAATCCCTGGTGCGGCAACTCGGCCAATCGAACCAGCAAGAAAGCCCTGCCAATCCGGCCAACCAGGCCCGGATCGCCTGGAACCACAACTTCGACGACGTGAAAGCGCAGGTCACGGCCCAATGGCATGGCCTCAAGCTCACCGCCGGACAACTCGGTAATCTCAAACCCGGGGACATTATCCCCCTCGAACCGGAAAGCGTTAGCGCAGTCCAAGTGAGCGTGGGCAACCTGCCGAAGTTCCGGGCGCGCCTCGGCACCCTCGGCAATCACTGGGCGGTTGAACTCCTGGATCAGACACCGAAAATCGTATGAGTAACCCCACCGAAACTCCCAATTTAAGCGTCCTCCTGGATGTGCCGGTAAATCTCACGGTTGAACTGGGCGGCTGCCACATGCCCATGCGCGAGGTTCTGCAACTACGCACCGGCTCCGTGGTCCAACTCGACAAGCTCGCCGATGAACCGGTGCAACTCTCGGTTAACACCAAAGTCGTCGCCCGCGGCGAAGTGGTCGTCGTGGACAGTCGCTTCGGCATCAAGATCACGGAAATTCTCGGTGAACCGCAGGCGAAATGAGCCGCGCTTCGCAAATCTCCTGGTTTCTGCTCGCCACCAGCCTCCCGCTGGTTGCGGAGACCAACGCCCTGCCCACGCTGGCCCCGGCCCCAACGATTTCAGCTTCGCTGGCAGTCGTCCGCGTCCTGGGCGCGCTCGGGTTGGTCATCGCCATCTTCCTCGGTGGGGTGTGGCTCTTTCGTCATTGGCAAACTTTGCTGGTGCGGAAAGGGCGTCCACGGCAACTCGCGGTCCTCGAGGTCTGCTCGCTGGGCAATCGCCAGGCGCTCTACCTGGTTAAGTGCAGCCGGCAACGATTCCTCATCTCCGGCGCCGCCAATGGCGTGTCGCTGCTGAGCGAACTGCCAGCCGTCGAGGGCGGCGAGGAAACCGAAACCGGCAACACTCCCAGCCGCACCTTCGCCGAAAAGCTGCAAGTGGCTTTGAATCGCTCATGAGCCGCCCTGCATTTCACACCCGTTTTTGCTGGTTGCTCATCCTCCTCCTGCTGTGCGGATGGGGCGCGACACAAGCGCAGGGACAGACGAATGTCCTCGGCAACGGGCTGCCCTTCTCGATCAATATTCAAACCGGGAATCCGGCCGGCCAGGCACCTGATATCGATGTCGGCATCCGCATTCTGTTCGCGCTGACGCTGCTGACACTGGCGCCTTCCATCATCCTGTTGATGACCTGTTTCACGCGGATCGTCATCGTGCTCTCGTTCGTGCGTACCGCCCTCCAATTGCAGGGCGCACCTTCGAACCAAATCATCATTGGCCTTTCGCTCTTCATGACCTTCTTCATCATGTCCCCGGTCTGGGACAATATTCAGAAGGACGCCGTGACTCCCTACCGCGCCGGACAGGTCACGAGCGAGGTCGCACTGGATCGCGCCACCCGGCACATCCGCGCTTTCATGCTGAAGCAGACCCGGTCCAAAGACGTGGAATTGTTCGCCACCATGGCCCGAATCCGCCCGACTTCACCCGAGGAATTGCCGCTGAAGATCGTCGTCCCGAGCTTTATCATCAGCGAGCTGCGCACCGCTTTCCAGATGGGTTTCCTGCTGTTTGTGCCCTTTATCCTCATCGACCTGGTCGTCGCCACCGTCCTGATGAGCATGGGCATGATGATGATGCCCCCGGCCACCATCGCGCTGCCGCTCAAGATCCTGCTTTTCGTCCTGGTGGACGGCTGGTCGCTCGTGGTCCGTTCCCTGATGCAGAGCTTCGGCGGTTAAACTTTTACTGGTCATGAATGCGGAATTTTCGACGGAACTTTTGAAAAACCTGATGCTGCAATCCGTGCTGCTCGCAGCACCCTTTTTGGGAGCCGCCATTGTCATCGGACTGCTGGTCAGCCTCTTTCAGGCCGTTTCTGGCATCAACGAACAAACGCTCACTTTCGTGCCCAAAGCCCTGGGCATTGTCCTGCTGCTGTTGCTGCTCATGCCCTGGATGATCCGGAACCTGGTGGAATTCTCGACGGCGGTCCTCGAAAAACTGCCGCAAATGGTGATGTGACCGGGTATGGAAGATAGCCTGCAAAGCTGGTTGCTGGCCTTCATCCGCTCCGGGGCCTTCCTGACGGTGCTGCCCCTGTTTTCCGGGTCCGGCGTTCCCGTCCAGGTGCGCCTGGGTTTAGCCGCCATGTTGGGTTTGCTCATCGCTCCGGGCGTGACCGTCGCCCCGCTGGCAAGCACCCACTTAAGCGGATTGATCGGACTCTGCGCCCAGGAGACGCTCAGTGGCGTGACCTTGGGGTTCATTGGCCGCATGGCCTTTTACAGCGCGGATTTTGCCGGGCGCCTGATCGCGAATGAACTCGGCCTGTCGCTGGCCAGCCTTTTCGATCCTTTCACCCAGACCAATAACCAGGCCCCGGGCATGATTCTCTTCTGGATGACTATGTTGCTGATGCTCTCGCTGGACATGCACCATTGGCTGCTGGCCGCCTTCCAGCAAAGTTACTTCGTGCTGCCCGCCGGTTCCGCCTGGATCAACGCCGCCACCGTCCAGAATATCATCGATCAAACCGGCCGGGTGCTGGTGGTTGGCCTGCGGATGACAGCCCCGATGATCGCGGTTTCGTTCATCATCGTGCTGGTGTTCGCGATGCTGGGCCGCGCGGTCCCACAAATGAACGTCTTCAGCGAGAGCTTCGCCGTCCGCATCCTGGGCGGCTTGAGTGTGTTCGCGTTCACCCTGAGCATCATGGCCGAACACCTGGCGAACTATCTGAGGCGGATTCCCGAAGACCTGCTCCGCATCGGGCAACTCATGGCTGGAGGAGCATGAGTAACCAAGCGGGCGAGAGAACTGAGGCGCCGACACCACGCAAGCTCGAGGAGGCGCACAAGCGCGGACAATTCGCCCGGAGTGCCGAAGTCCAAACTGTATTTGTCATGTTCGGCGGGCTCGGCGGGCTGCTGTTCTCGGGGGCTGAACTCTGGAGTTACCTCGCCAGCAGCGTGGCCAGCACCATGGGCCATTTGCATGATGTACCGCTCTCCGCCGCCGTGCTCCAAAGCCACTCTGCCGCAGGCGTATTGGGTCTGGCTCGTTGCCTCTGGCCCGTGGCCGCCGGCACCATGCTGGGCGGGTTGCTCGCCGGAGCCATTCAAAGCCGATTCACCACCTGTCCGGAAGCGCTGGCGATCAATTTCGAGCGGCTCAATCCTGTCGCCGGTTTGCAACGCCTGTTCTCCATGCGTTCGGCCATGCCCGCCGGCGTCGCCCTCGTCAAGCTCGCCTTCATCCTGTTGTTAACCTGGTCCACCGTTCGCGAAGTATTGGGCGACCCCATTTTCAACCAAGCCGTTGGCGTCGGCCGCCTCGCGGCGTTTCTCGGAGAGGCCACCGTCAAAATCGTGCTCCATATCCTCATGCTCCTGGCGGTCATCGCCGCCGCCGACTACGGTTACCAATGCTGGCGCACTTACCGGGACATGATGATGACCAAAGAGGAGGTAAAGGAAGAGGCCAAAAACTCCGAAGGCAATCCCCAGATCAAGAGCGCCCGCCGCCGACTTCTGCGCCGGTCCAAGAAGAAGATGCTCAATGACGTCCCGCTGGCCGATGTGGTGGTCACCAACCCCACCCATATCGCCATCGCCCTCAAGTACGACCGCAAAACGATGCGGGCACCAAAGATCGTGGCCAAAGGCATCCGCCTGAACGCCCAGCAAATCCGTGAAATTGCCCAGAAACACCAGATCCCCATCCTGGAAAACAAACCCCTGGCCAGGCTGATGTTCAAGTACGGCAAAGTGGGTGGCGAGGTTCCTGCTCAGCTATATGCCGCGGTCGCCGAAGTGCTGGCCTGGGTATATCGAAACAACCGTTATCGATATTACGCCGAAGCAAATCGGGCTTAACCCGGCAAATTTGACCGGGTGCGAGCACAGAAATGCCCACCGGCAGGCTCTGACTCCGGGACCGCGTATGAAATGGCTGCTTTTAGTCAAAATCTACGCCGGTTGCTGCAACATGGGGACGTCTGGCTGATCGCCGGGCTCTTTGGCACGGTGCTCCTGCTCATCCTGCCGGTGCCACCGATCCTCCTGGACGGCTTGCTCGCCGCCAGCATCGCCATGTCCCTGCTCACCCTGCTGGTCATTCTTTATGTGCGGCAGCCTGCCGATTTCACCGGGTTCCCTACCCTGCTCCTCTTCATCACCCTATTCCGACTAAGCCTTAACGTAGCTTCGACACGACTCATCCTGCTCGATGGCTATGCCGGTCATATCATCGAAGCCTTTGGAAATTTCGTCGTCCGCGGGAACTACGTGGTTGGTCTCGTGGTTTTCCTGCTCTTGGTCCTGATCAATTTTATCGTCATCACCAAGGGCGCCGGTCGCATCGCCGAAGTCGCCGCCCGCTTCACCCTGGACGCCATGCCGGGTAAGCAGATGTCCATCGATGCGGAGTTGAACGCCGGAATCATCGGCGAAGCCGAGGCCCGCACCCGCCGCCGCGCGGTCGAGCAGGAGGCCGATTTCTACGGTGCGATGGACGGTGCCAGCAAATTTGTGCGCGGCGACGCCATCGCCGCCATTCTCATTACCATCATCAACATCCTCGGCGGCTTCGCTATCGGCATCGCTCAAAAAGGGATGACGATGACCGAATCACTGCAGCGCTTCACCATCCTGTCGATCGGTGACGGCCTGGTATCCCAGATCCCCGCCCTCATCACCTCGACCGCCGCTGGCATTCTGGTGACGCGCGCGGCCTCCAAGAATGACCTGGGACAGGAACTCGGCCGCCAACTGTTTTTCTATCCCCGCGCGATGACCGTGCTGGCGGTGATGATGGCCACGCTGGCGCTGGTGCCGGGTCTGCCCATGGTGCCGTTCATGACCCTCGCGGCGTTGGCCGGCGGATTGGCCTACACCTTGCACCGTCATGGCCCCCTGGGCGGCATCGCCCCCGAGACCAAGGGCGGCGTCGCCAAGGCGGGAGCCGCACCCGGCGAAGCCAACGGGGCCGCCGCCACCGCGCAAAAGAATCCCGAAAAACTGGAGACCTTGCTGCAATTGGACACGCTACAGGTCGAATTGGGCTACGGTCTGGTATCCCTCGCTGACACCCGCCGCGGAGGAGATTTGTTGGAGCGCATCACTGGTGTCCGCCGCACGTTTGCCCAGGAAATGGGCATGTTGGTGCCGCCCATCCGCCTGCGCGACAACCTGCAGCTTGGCCCCAACGAATATCGGTTCTTGTTGAAAGGCATTCCCATCGCCCAGGGTCAGTTGCAGCCAAGTCACTGGTTGGCGATGAACGCCACCAACAGCAAGGTCACCCTGAAAGGCATTCCCACCCTCGAACCAGTCTTCCAACTCCCAGCCACCTGGGTTACCGACGTCGAACGCAAGACTGCCGAGGTCAGCGGCTACACCCTCGTAGATGCGCCCTCGGTCCTGGTCACGCACCTGAGCGAGACCGTGCGCCGTCATTCTCACGAAATCCTTAGCCGTCAGGACGTCCAAAACCTCCTCGACAACCTCAAACAGACGCACCCGACAGTCGTCAACGAACTCATCCCCGGGTTGCTGAACGTCGGCCAGATCCAGCGGATATTGCAGAACCTGTTGTCCGAAGGCATCTCCATCCGGAACCTGGCGGGGATCCTCGAGCGTGTTGGCGATTACGCCGCGCAAACCAAGAATCCAGATGAGTTGTCAGAATTTGCCCGGCGCGCCCTCGGTTCCCAGGTAACGCGCCCGTTCCAAATGCAAAACGGCAGCGTGCGCGCGATCACGCTCGACCCACGGCTCGAGCAACAACTGGCTCAGGGCTTGCGCCAATCCGCCAACGAAGTCGCCTTGGTGATGGAACCCGGCCTCGCCCGGCACGTGCTCGAAAGGCTGGGGAAAACCGTGCAGCAAATGCTCGCCGCCGGGCACCCGCCGGTGGTGCTCTGCTCCCCCCAACTGCGCCTGGCGTTCCGCCGGTTCTTCGAATCGAATTTTTCGGACCTGGCAGTGCTCTCCTACTCCGAGTTGCCACCGCGGTTGGAGGTCCAAAACGCGGGCGTCATCCCCTGCCACGAATAAGCCGCATCCCCAATGCAAGTCCACCGCTTCCTGGCCCGCGACGCAAGTCACGCTATCGCCCAAATCCGTGAGGAACTCGGGCCCGAGGCTGTGGTGGCGCACGTTCAACCCGCCCGCAGCCAAGGCCTCTCACGGCTCTGGCGTCGGCCTGGTCTGGAAGTGTTGGCTTATCTCCCGGAACCCGCATCCGCACCCGATTCGTTAACCTCTCCCAGTGATCCGCCGGGAACCGGCTCAACTCCCCCCAGTCAGACTCCTGACCCGTCCCTGAATGGCTTGGATGAACCCATCCTTGGCAGCAGCAGTTCACCCCTGCTCGAGCGGATGGGTTTGTTACCGGTTTTTGCCGAACGCGTGTGGGAACAGGCCCTTCGTCGACATGAGGATCGCTCGCCGGCCAATACGTCCGAGGAATTAGCCTGGTCCAGGAGCGCCCTCTCAGCTTTCTGGCGGCCACTGGCCAACGCCGAATCTCCCGGAGACGGTGCGACGGCGGAAGTTTTCGTCGGACCCTGTGGAAGCGGTAAAACCACCGCTTTGTGCAAGTGGCTCACCCAGGCGGTCTTTTCACAGGGCAAACAAGCAGGCGTCTGGCGCCTGGATGGGGCGGGAGCCAATTTCGGCACCCACCTGGACCTCCATTGTGAGCTGCTGAAAGTCCCAGTTCAACGAACGTGGGCGCCGGGAATGAGTGGTGAATGGGACCAGTGCTTCATCGATGTCCCTGGAGTGAACTGGAGGGATGCAGCCAGCCTTACGGCTCTGCGTTCGAGCTTAAAGCAATTCCAGAATGCACGGGTGCATCTGTGCCTGAACGCCGCCTACTCCAGCCGACTGCTCATCGAGCAGGCTCGAGCATTTGATGCGCTGCCCATCTGCGACCTGATTCTAACCCACCTGGACGAAGAACGTTCCTGGGGGAAATTGTGGAACCTGGTGGTAGGTACGAAATACCCTTTGCGCTACCTGGCCGCTGGGCAAAATATTCCCGGTGATTTCCGCCCGGCTTCTGCGGAGCAGCTTTTTCGAGGCCATTTTGCCCCATAAACCCCTTTCACAACCCATTCCACGCTTTTGTCGTGAATGGCAAAGCCCTTGCTAACCAACCCACAGCATGAAGTTCGCACTGATCCTCGGAGCCCTGGCAGGATTCGCCACCGGAGTCCTTTGTGGACTCGCGGCCGCGAGTTCCTGGCAGACCTGTGTGATCAACGGCTGCACCGGGGCCATCGGTTTGGCCTTGCTGCTGCGTTGGTGGCGCCAGGTCTGGGTGCGATCACTCGCGGAAGCGCTCGAGCAACAGTATCTGGCCGCGCAGGAAGCTCAACACAAGGATGTCCAACCCACCGCCTCCGGTAAACTATGACTACGGTCGCTGACACCCTGCCTGAATCTCCCTCGGGAGAAGTCCGTCCCAGCCCGCAAGTGCTCTGGCAACGCTACCGTCAGGGCGTCGATCTCAATGCTGAAGGGTTCTTGGTCGAGGAATACCTGCCGCTGGTTCGCTCGATGGTGGGCCGCCTCGCCATCAGCTTGCCTTCGCACGTCAGCCAGGATGATTTGAACAGCGCCGGGTTGGTCGGCTTGCTGCAGGCCTTGCGCAGCTATGATCCCACCGCCGGTGCTTCCTTTGAAACTTACGCCCGCATCCGAGTGCGCGGCGCGATCTTTGACGAGCTCCGCAGGATGGATTGGGTGCCACGGTTGATCCACGATAAGTCCCGCAAAATCCAGAACGCCATCGCCGAGCTCGAACAGCGCCTCGGTCGCTTCCCAACCGAGCCGGAAACCGCGGCGGCACTGGGCATCGACCTCGAGACGTTCGAGCATTGGATGGAGGAAATCCGGCCGGTGACATTTGTGTGCCTGGATTCCGCCGGCTCGCAGTCCGATGATTCTTCAAATTCTCTGCACGAGAGCATCGTGGACCACTCCCAGGAATGCCCTTCGGATGGGGCGTCCCGCAACGAGCTGAAGGACCTGATCTTTGAACGGCTGAGTTCACTGCCTGATACCCAACGCAAAGTGCTAGCCCTTTATTATGTGGAAGGTTTGCGCCTCCGGGAAATTGCCGAGGCGTTCGGCCTCACGGAATCCCGCATCTCACAAATCCACTCCCAGGCCATCCTGGCCCTGCGAGCCTTTGTGGAAAAGCATGAAGCCGCGGCCTGTCCGCCCAACTCTTCGTTATCCTCATGATCATCATCGTTGGAGCCTTAGTTGTATTTGTGTCGGTGATCGGCGGCTTCAAAATGGCCGGCGGTCAAATCGGTGCCCTGCTGCATATCTCAGAGCTGATCATCATTGGTGGCGCGGCCCTCGGCGCCATGATCATCATGTCCCCCAAGAAGGTACTCCTGGACCTTGTTCACGGAGTGTTCTCCGCGTTCAAAGGCACCCCCTACCCCCGCAATTCCTACGACGACCTGCTCAAGATGCTCTACGAACTGTTCCTCCTGGCACGGCGCAACGGCATGATCGCTCTCGAAGAACATGTCATGAGCCCGGCAAACAGCTCCATTCTCCGACGCTACCCTGAGTTTCAAAAAAATGAAGAAGCCGTCGAGTTCCTGTGCGGGGCGTTGCGTCCGATCATTGATGGCAAGATCAAACCGGACCAGCTTCGGCAACTCTTGCACGTGGATCTCGAGCGTATGGAAATCGAGGACCACGCCCCGGTAAATGTGTTGACCCGCGCCGCCGATGCGATGCCTGGATTCGGGATCGTGGCGGCCGTGCTCGGCATCGTTATCACCATGGCCTCCATCGCCGGCCCCATTGAACAAATCGGCGAAAAGGTGGCCGCCGCCCTGGTCGGCACATTTCTGGGAGTGTTCATCGCTTACGGATTCCTGGCGCCATTGGCCGTAAATATGGAATTCGTCGGGGCCGCACACCTGGCATATTTTCGTTGTATCTCCTCCTGTGTCGTGGGTTTCGCGGGCGGCATGGCTCCCGGCATGGCCGTGGAAGTGGGCCGCCGCGGGCTGAGCGATGAATTGCGCCCGGGCGCTGATGAACTGGAAACCATGCTCAAACCCCTGAACGCCGCCGTCAAAGGGAAATGAAGAAGCACGGTCATCACGGCGGCGCCTGGAAAGTCGCATACGCGGATTTTGTGACAGCGATGATGGCGTTGTTTCTCGTGCTGTGGTTAACCGCCCAGGATACCCGCATCAAGGAGGCCGTCGAACGCGCGTTTCGCAATCCGTTCTCCTCCGCCACCAAGGAATCCATGGGGATCATTCCCACCAAGAACGCCGAGGCTACGCACGAGGAGAAAGGCAACTTCGATTCCGCCAGCGCCGTCCAGATCGAGTTGCTCCGCCGTATCACGGAGGATCTCGCCAAAATGTTACGCCAGGAGGAAAACCAGAACAGCGTCAAAATCGAGATGACCTCCGAAGGGCTGCGCATCAACGTGTATGATCGCTCGACCAAGCCGGTGTTCGAGGGTAACACGAGCGAGTTCACCAAGTATGGAGACTGGGTCTTTTCTACCCTGGCCTGGGAAATCGCCCGCTACCCCACCTTCAGAATCGAGCTCGAAGGCCACACCGAAACCGGCAGCCCTGCGCGCGCGGAGAACTATGGCGGCTGGGAGCTTTCCTCCGACCGCGCCAACGCGGCGCGGCGCAAATTGCTGCTGCACGGCGTCCTCGAAACGCAGGTTCGCAAAGTGGCCGGCCTGTCGGACACCGACCCGATGCCTGAAACCGAGCCCTCTTCCGAGGTTAACCGCCGGGTCACGGTGGTGCTGAAAGTCAAGGAAGGCAGCCACATAAATGAATCCGCCGCCACTACCAAGGCCGCCTCATGACCGATAAATTTATCCCTTTCACGGTAGCGTCTCACCCGGCAGCTTCGCCGGTGTTCGCTCCCCACACCGCTCCCGCCGCTCCTGCGCCATCTGCCCCGCAGCCTCTCACTCCTCCTCCGATTAATCCGGGCCCCGCCACCCCCGAGTTGTCCCTCGTGCGAGACGGCGATCGCGTGACCATGATCCGCGTCCGTTGCACCTGCGGCATGGTGCACGAGATTCAGTGCCAGTATTGAGCAAGGGCAATTTCTGCTCGCCACTACCGGTAGATTCTGCCAGTTCCAGCCTTTCAGGACACCAAATCCGCCCAAAACCCTTTGGCACAAGCGTTGCTTGGAGGTATCCGGATATGAATGTGAGCCTTTATCAAGCCGCGGCGGCGATGAACGCCAACGCTCGCTGGCAAGAGGTGATTTCAGAAAACCTCACCTCGAGTTCCATCCCGGGCTACAAAAAGCAGGACCTGTCTTTCAGCGCCATCCAATCGGGCCTGATGAACGCCGGCTCCAACGTCCCTGACTCCGCCGGCCAGCGCCTCACCCTCCCGGCCACCAACGCCGTCACTAATTTTTCTCCCGGCCAGCTCGAACCCACTGATACTCTGACCGATTTGGGCATCGAAGGCCGGGGGTTCTTTGAGGTGCAGTTGCCGAATGGCGCGTCCGCTTATACCCGGGATGGCGGTTTCAAGCTCAACGCCCAGGGACAACTCGTCAATAAACTCGGTTACCTGGTGCTGGGAGAGTCCGGCCCGATCCAAATGGATACCAACATCGCCGCGCCCATCCAGGTCGCCCCTTCCGGTGAAGTCTCCCAAGGCTCGGAACAACGTGGCAAACTCAAGCTGGTGGACTTTCAGGATCCGCAATTGCTGACCCCGATGGGTGGCGGTTGTTTTCTGGCGCAAAACCAGGCGTTGGTTCCGGCCAGCGCCACCGGTTCCGTGCGCCAGGGCTTTCTCGAAGGCTCCAATACCACCCCTTCCAACGAAATGGTCAATCTCATCGGTGCCATGCGCATGTTCGAGGCCAATCAACGCGTCATCCAAAGCCACGACGAGCATATGGGCAAGATCATCAGTGAACTCGGCAATCCCAGCTAATTCTCATGTTGCGCGCCCTTTACTCCTCCGCGGCCGGAATGGAATCACAGCAAGTGAACCTCGACGTCATCGCGAACAACCTCGCCAACGTCAACACCACCGGGTTTAAGAAGAGCAAGATCGAGTTCCAGGATCTCCTGTATCAAACCACCCGTTCCGCCGGCGCGGATCAAGGTGGCGGCAACCAACTCCCCACCGGCCTCCAGGTCGGCCACGGTTCCCACGCGGTTTCAACCTCAAAAGTGTTCACGACCGGCGAATTGAGCAAGACCGACGAACGCCTCGACGTAGCGATCAATGGGGATGGGTTTTTCGAAGTACAAATGCCGGATGGCACGCGCGCCTACACCCGCGATGGCGCGCTCAAGACTTCTTCTGACGGCCGGATCATCACCAGCGACGGGTTACCGCTGCAAGGCGGCTTCCAGGCCGTGCCTCCCGGCACCACCAGCATTACCATCGCCCCCACCGGCGAAGTCACCTACAGCGGGCCGAACGGCCAGACCAACTTCCGCGTGCAACTCGTGCGCTTCGTCAACCCCGCTGGGCTGGAAGGAATCGGCCGGAATCTTTACCGCGAAACCCAGGCCTCGGGAACCCCGGAGTTGGGTAATCCCGGCGAGAACGGCTACGGCGAAATGGCGCAGGGATACCTTGAAATGTCCAACGTCAAAGTGGTGGAGGAAATGGTCAAACTCATCATGGCCCAGCGCGCCTACGAAGTGAATTCCAAAGCGGTCCAGGCCGCCGACGAAATGCTGCAACAAGGCAACAACCTCAAGCGCTAATGAATTTCAGGATTGGATCTGTTCTCGTGTTCTGGTGTTGCCTGGAGGGGGGATTCCTGGATTTGAACGCCCAGGAGTCCTCTCCCCCCCCCGCTCCCACTATCACCAACAGCAGCGAGACCGCCACACCTGCGCTGGCAAGCTCCACCCTGGACGAAGCCGGGCTGCTGCGCCTGCTCACCGATCGGCTGCAAACCGATTGTGTCAAAGATTCCGGAACCCTGGAGCTTCGCCTCGCGCGTCCCTGGCAATCTCTGACCATTTCAAACGAACCGCTTTCGCTCAAGATTCTCAGTATGCCGACCGCGGGCATTGCTCCGCAGTTCATCGCGAAATTTGAGCTACTCACCTCGACACGCAGCCTCGGCGTCTGGCAAGCCGTGCTGCAAGCGAAAGTTTGGCGGGAAATCAACGTCGCACGGGTAGCGCTGGTGCGGGGACGCGTCCTCGATCCAGCCGACGTAGCTCTCGAACGCCGCGATGTGCTGCCCCTCCGAGGTGACCTTGCGGAACTGGCTTCTGGCGACACGCGCCAGGAATTGACCGAAAATCTCCCGGCCGGCGCCCCGCTTACCGCTCGCTCGCTAAAAGTCCGCGCGGTGGTTCATCGTGGCCAAACCGCCGATGCCGTCATGGCTGACGGGGTCATGCAAATCACCATGAAAGTCGAGGTGCTCGAGGACGGTATTCCCGGCCAGACCGTGCGCTTGCGCAATTTCCAATCCCGCCGCGAACTGCGCGGCATCGTGCAAAATGAAAAGAGAATCATCATACCCCTGTAAGCGGTCCCGGTACCGGTTTGGCGCCGGCGCCCTGGCAGCGCTGACCTTCCTAAGCAGCGCGCAGCCGACGCTGTTGGCCGATAGCCTTTGGCGTGACGATACCACCGCGGCTCGCCCGATGTTCGCCGATCGCCGCGCTGCCGGGGTGGGCGATATCATCACCATCATCGTCCAGGAGAACAACTCCACCTCCAAAGATAACAACACCAAAACCGGCCGCGAATCCAGCATCGACGCCAGCGTCGCCAGCTTCCTGTTCAGCCCCGCCGCCAGTGGCCTCATGACCCAGGGCGGGCAAATGCCGGCCGTAAAAATGAACGGCAAAACCGGTTTCAACGGTGGCGGCGCCATCAATAACTCGGAAAAAATCGTCGCCCGGATTGCCGTGCGCGTCGTGGATGTCCTGCCCAATAAGAATCTGCTGATCGAAGGTTCCCGAGATACCGCTTTCTCCGGCGAACAACAGACGATGGTGCTGCGCGGGGTCGTCCGCGCGGATGACATCGCCGCCAACAACACCGTTTACAGCTACAACGTCGCCGATGCCACCATCCGCTTCACTTCAAAGGGCAGCATCTCCGATTCACAGCGCAAAGGTTGGTTCACCAAAATTTGGGATAAACTGGCGCCGTTTTGAAAATGAACTCCTCGAACTCACCGTTCTACCCCGCCGCAGTCCGGCTCTGTCTATTGCTGCTATGCTGCTGGCTGGCGACCCCGAGCGCGACCGCCGGCGTGCGCGTGCGCGATCTCGCCATGGTGGCCGGAGCGCGGGATAATCAATTGGTCGGCTACGGCCTGGTGGTGGGTCTCGCGGGAGATGGCGACAAAGATCCAGTGTATTCGAAGCAAACCGTGGCCAACATGCTGCAACGCTACGGCATCACGGTTCCGCCAGCCACGATCTCCTCCAAAAACGTCGGCGTGGTGATGGTCACCGCCGATATTCCCGCGTTTGTAAAGAACGGTGCGCGGCTCGACGTCCAGGTGGCTTCCATGGGAGACGCCAAGTCGCTCCAGGGCGGCGTGTTGCTCCAAACCCCGCTGCTGGGCGCTGATAATAGGATCTATGCGGTGGCCCAGGGCCCGCTGTCCGTCGGCGGATTTTCCGCCGGTCAAGGCGGTGGTGGCGGCGCAACCGTCACTAAAAATCATCCCACCGTCGCCACCATCATCGGCGGGGCACTGGTGGAAAAGGAAATCCCGGCCACCATCGTCCATGACCAGGCTCTCGAACTGCTCCTGCGCGAGCCCAGCTTCACTTCCGCCGCCCGCATGGCCGCGGCGATCAATCAAACTTACCCGGACACCGCCGAGGCCATAGACGCCACCTCGGTCAAAGTTCAACTGCCGCCACCCGCCGTGGCGCGTCCGGTGGATTTCATTGCGCGCCTCGAAGCGATCGAATTGGAGCCGGACACGCCTGCCCGCATCATCATCAATGAACGGACTGGCACCATCGTGGCCACCTCACGTATCAAAATTCAGAACTGCGCCATCTCGCAGGGCAGCCTGACTATCAGCATCGCCTCGACGATGCAGGTCTCGCAACCGAGCGCTTTCAGCAATCGCGGCGAAACCGTCGTGACCCCACAAACGAGCACGGACGTCTCCGAAAACAAAGCGCGCCTGATCAACCTGCCGGAAATGCCCACAGTGGAAAAAGTAGCCTCGGCCCTCAACGCCCTGGGAGTCACCCCGCGGGATATGATGGCGATCTTTCAAGCCATGAAACAGGCCGGGGCGCTCCAGGCCGAACTCATCGCCCGCTGATCATGAATCTACCCACTGTCAACTCCACGCGGCACACCCCGCCCATGGCCCTGGACCAGGTGGCCCGCTCGAGCAAGCTGTCCGAGCCGGAGAAAATCTCCCAGCTCAGCAAAGGCTTCGAGGCCATCCTCGTCCGAAATATTCTCGAAAATGCCCAAAAACCTTTGTTCGACAAAAAGGGATCAGGTAACACCGCCAGCGGGGGCATTTATCGCGACCTGCTTTCCAATCAAACGGCGGACATGATCTCCCAATCCGGCACCATTGGCCTGGCCCGGCAACTCGAAAGGGAACTGTCCACCCATTCGCACGGCACTTCCAAAACCACCGCTCCGAAATCTCACTCATGAACGAACTCGATAGTTTCATCCACCACCTGCGCGAAGAATTGACCCAGTATGGCGAAATGCTGGCGCTGCTGGATCAGCAGCAGGACGCGGTGGTCCGCTGCCAGGCGGCCCTGATCCACGAAGTCGTCTCCGCCATCGACACCCAAACCCAGACCATTCAAATGGCCCGGGACGCGCGCGCCGAGGCTCGCCGCACGCTCGCCCGCCATTATTCTCTTCCGGAGCACTCCTCGCTCAACACACTCGTCGGGGTGCTGCCGCCGGATTACCGGCCGTTGCTCGATGCGTTGGTCCAGGAGAATCATCACCTGCTCGCCCGGGTCCAGCAGCGCGCCCAGCAGAATCACCTGCTGTTGAGCCGTTCTTTGGAAACCATGCAGCAAATTATCGGGGGCCTGTGCTCCGCCAATACCCCCCCGGTCTACAATGAATCCGGCCAGATTCTGCCCCTGCCAGTGTCAGGGCGTTTTCTCGCCGAAGCCGTGGGTTGATATTTATGCTCGGTCTATTCGGCACATTGGATATGGGTTCGCGGGCGCTGCAGGCACAGCGTCAGGGCGTGGAAGTGACCGGCCAAAACCTGGCCAATGTCAACAACCCCGCCTACGCGCGGCAGCGGTTGATCATGCGCGCCAGCCTGACCCTGTCCAGCCCGATCGGGCCCCAGGGCACCGGCGTTCAGGCCGCTTCCATTCAGCAGCTCCGCGACGCGCTCAATGACAGCCAGATCCGCGCCGAAGGCAGCATCTCCGGCTTCCTGCTTCGGCAGAAGTCCGCGCTGCAAAACGCCCAGGCACAACTCGGCGAAACTTTCGAGCAGAACTCCCAGACCGGTGCCATCACCGGGGTCTCCACTTCCGGGGCCAACGGAATTCTGAGCCAGATCAACGGCTTGTTTAACTCGTTCCAAAGCCTCGCCAGCAACCCGGCTTCCCTGACCGCCCGGCAAGCGGTAATCACTACCGCCCAGGAACTCGCTACCCGCCTGCACAGCGCCGACCGCCGGCTCGCGGACCTCTCTCAAAACCTCAACGACTCGATCACCGCCGACACCGGCAACGCCAACTCGTTGCTCACGGAGATTTCAGAGCTCAATCGCCAGATCGCCCAGGCGGAAAGCGGCTCGTCCGGCAGCGCCAACGATTTGCGCGATCTCCGGCAGCAAAAGCTCGAAAGCCTCGCCGCTCTCGTTAATTTTAATACCGCCGAAAACGCGGACGGTTCGGTTAACGTCACTGTCGGGGGCCAATTGCTGGTCTCAGGCAAGGACTTGCTCGACAAATTGCAGACCTACGATGGCGGTACCGGAAAATTATTGCTCCGCACTGCCGGCTCGAGTTCTCCTTTGAATCTGACCGGCGGGAGCATCCAGGGGTCCATCGACGTTCGAGACGGTGCGATCGCCGATTTAAGCAAAGGTCTCAACTCGATGACCGGCGCGCTGATCTCGCAAGTTAACCAATTGCACCAGGCCGGCTACGACCTCTCCGGAGGCACAGGCACCCCGTTCTTCACCGGCACCACCGCCACTGACATTTCGGTCAACGCCACCTTGGTAGCTGATCCCCGAAAAATCCAGGCCGGCGGGGATTCTACTGCCACCGGGGACAACAAGGTGGCGCTTTCCCTAGCCCGCCTGGCCTCACAGCCCATCACGGCCCTCGGCCAGCAAACCTTCGCCCAGCATTACACCGCCACTGTCACCAGCCTGGGTCAGAAACTGAGCTCCACCAACAGCCAAATCGACAATCAATCACTGGTTCAATCAATGCTCCAAAGCCAGCGCGACTCCGTCAGCGGCGTCTCCCTCGATGAAGAGATGACCAACATGATGAAGTACCAAAAGGCTTTCCAGGCTTCAGCAAAACTCGTCTCCACCGTCAGCGAAATGCTGGATGATATCATCAACCTGAAGCGTTAACCCTGTTCCTTATGCGCGTCACCTCCAACTCCTTCAATGCCGCGGTGGTTGACCAGCTCAATCGGCTGTCCTCCAAACAATATGCGCTGCAACGCCAGGCCTCGACCGGACGTCGCCTCGAGAATGCCTCGGACGATCCGGAGGCCGCCCGACAGGTGCTCGGTCTCCAAACCCGCCTGCAAACCCAGGCCCAGTATCAGAAGAATATTTCTGCCCTGACCGACAAGGCCGCCGCGGTCTATTCCGCCTTACAGGGATTTCAAAAAGTGTCCAGCCGCGCCGGTGAAATCGCCACCCTCGCGGATGGCACCAAGTCCCCCGCCGAGCTGAAGACGTATGCCACCGAGGTGAATCAGCTCATCGAGCAGGTGGTGCAGCAAGCCAACACCAAACAGGGTGACGCCTATCTCTTCGGTGGCACGCGGTCGGACAAGCCGCCGTATGTCCTGACTCGCGACTCCCAGGGCAACCCGCAGTCCGTCGCCTACCAGGGAAACACCAGCGTGGCTCCGACAGAAATCTCCGCCGATGTCGCCGTGTCGGTCGGCCCGCCGGGAGCCAACACCACCGGTTCAGGTCCGCGTGGTCTTTTGTCGGATGATCGCTTTGGCGCCGATTTCCTCCAACACCTGATTTCGTTGCGCGACCATCTCCTGAAGGGAGACACCGCCGCCGTCAGTGCCAACGATCGTGCGGGCCTGGCCAAGGACGAGGATAACCTGGTCAATCATGTGGCCGATCACGGCGCCCTTTCGGCGCGACTCCAGGCTGCGGCCACGGCCGCAACTTCCCAGAGTCAGACCGACCGCGAATCGATTTCGCAAAATGTCGACGCCGATCTGGCACAGACCCTCGTGCAACTCGGTTCTGTCCAGACCGCCTACCAGGCGGCCTTGCAGAGCGCGGCCAGGCTCATGAGCACGTCGCTCATGGATTACCTCCGCTAAGCCCCCGTTCTCCCGTGTCTTCCCCAGTTTGACCAGGGTGCATCCCGGCCTTCCGCAGCGCATTTATCTCGTCTGCGTTCGGTGCCTCCCCTATAGTTCCCGCGCATGTCATCCACGCTGAAATTTCTGCGCGTGCTGTCCGACCCCACCCGGCTGCGGATCATGGCGCTGCTGGAAAAAGACGAATTATCGGTAAACGAGCTGCAGGAAATCACCCGCCTGGGCCAGTCCCGTATTTCGACACATCTGGGTTTGCTGCTCGACAGCGGACTGCTGCAGTCGCGTCGCGAGGGCAAGCGCACCTTTTACCGCCTGGGGACCCCGGAAAACGGCGGCGCCGAATTCGTGCAGTTGGCGATTCGGGGCGCGGGTGAATTGCCCGAGCGCGAAGCCGATGAGATCAATCTCAAACGCATTCTGAACCGGCGCCGGGAACAGGCGCAGGTCTTCTTCAACCAGGTCGCCGGCCGCTTCGACCGTGTTTACGGACCGGGCCGTTCCTGGCAAGCCTTCGGCCACCTGCTGCTGCGCATCCTGCCGCCCCTGGTCGTCGCTGATCTCGGCGCGGGTGAAGGTTTGCTGAGCGAATTGCTCGCCCGCCGGTGTAAGAAGGTCATCGCCGTGGATAACTCCGAGAAGATGGTCGCCTTTGGTGCGGCCAAGGCCAAAAAGAACGGCCTCAAACAGCTCGAATTCCGGCTGGGCGACTTGCAGGATCCGCCCATTGAATCGGAGTCGGTGGAGCTCGTCATCCTTAGCCAGGCGTTGCATCACGCCGAAGATCCAGCCCGAGCCATCCAGAGCGCCCATCGCATCCTGCGACCCGGCGGTCAAATCATGATCCTGGACCTCGCCCGGCATCAATTCGAACGCGCCCACGAACTCTACGGCGACCGCTGGCTGGGCTTTGCGGAAAGTGATCTGCATCGCTGGCTGGAGCAAGCCACTTTCAAACGGATCGACATCAGTATCGTCGCCCGCGAAGAACAACCGCCCCATTTCGAAACCCTGCTCGCCAGCGCTTTGAAGTGACCGACCCGCACGGACTCGACACCCGGCGGCTCCGTCGACGCTACGTGTCGCTGTTCTCTTCTCCCGGCACGCGCAGTTCCGCGCGCAGAGCCGGCCAGTAAAAGCCCGAGTAAACCACGATTGAAATGAGGTTGATCAGCACCCCGGCCATTTCAACCAGGTATATCAGTTGGGCGGGCAACTGCACTCCCCAAGTCACGGGCGCTGCCAGGTAATAGTAAATCAGGCAGATCATCGGGAACGAAATCACCGTCCGGGCTTTGCCCGACCAGTTGGCTCTGGCACTCAGACCGTGCAAAGCGCCGAGCGAGCGCAGAAAACTCACCCACTGGTCGCGTAACAGAAACATAATCGCCAGCAGGACCAGCAGCCGCGCGTGCCCATGCTGATCTCGACAGGAAGCCAGGTACACCAACGTCGGAAAGGTAGTGAGATAAAACACTTTATCCGTCATGGGATCGGCGTAACTGCCCAGGTTGGAGGTCACTTTGAAGCGTCGGGCGAAATAGCCATCGAGCAGATCGGTGACCGCCGAGAGAATCATCCCCGTAAACGCCAAAGCGAACCACGGCTCCGGGGTGTCGGCGCCAAAATACACCGTCACGGCCAAGAAAAGCAGGATGAGCGGAATCCGCGCCAGCGTCAGGCACTGGACGAAGTAGAATTTCCGGCGCTGGGAAAACCACACACTCATGCTATTGCCGCACAGCCTAGGGCCACGGGCTGGCTGGGTCAACACCGGTTGCCCGCAACGCTGCTTGATAATCATTGCTCGTTCGTTTCCAAGTCGGGGCTCCGCTCAATCTGAAATTGTATTACCAACTCACATCGTCATCATGGAGCCATGAGTGCTACCTGGCCCGCCCAGCAATCCAGCCCCAGCTTGCTGGCCACCATTGCGCAACGCTTTAGCTGCCGCGCCTATCTCCCCGACCCTGTCCCAGAACAACACCTGACCCAAATCCTTGAAGCCGCCCGGCTGGCCCCCTCGGCCTGCAATCAGCAGCCCTGGCGCTTCGCGATTGTGCGCCAACCCGAGCTCCGACGCCGCATCGTTGAAGAAGGCTTCCTCCCGGGAATCAAAATGACCTGGGCCCTGGACGCTCCCGTTCACGTGGTGGTCGGCATGGAAACGTCCTTTATCACCCACCGCCTCGCAGCTTCGGTTTCCGGAGTGGACTATCCCTGGGTCGATATCGGCATCGCTGGCGAGCACCTCGTACTGGCCGCCACCGAACTTGGACTCGGCACTTGCTGGATCGGCTGGATTAAACCGCGGATCATCGCCCGCATCGTCGACTGGTCGCGCTCAATCAAACCCGTCGTCGTCATCACGGTCGGCTACCCTCAGCACTCCGAAACCACCTCTCAGCGAGTGTCCTCCCGCAAGCCCCTCGCAAGCCTCGTCTCCTGGCTCTAAGCAGCAACCCACCCATTTCAATGCCATTGACACCCAACACAGGCGTCCCCTACGGGCATCCAAACCGCTGGTAGTTGATATGGTCCCCGAACTGCGGACGGCTCCCTCCGGAAATTCAGCGGCCCTGCTAATCGTTGAAATGAACTTCACTCCCGGTGCCGGGTGTGCGATAGTCGCGCGGCAAATTTTACTATGACATATCGAGCCTGGTTCAAGTGCATCAATCCCAAGTGCGGCGCCACCTACCCGTTGAATACGGTGGTGTACAGTTGCCACGAGTGCCAGTCGCTGCTCGAGGTCGAGCATGATACCGAGGCGCTGGGCCGACGCGGCGCCGCGGCGTGGATGAAGCTCTTTGAAGAGCGCTACAAGAGCAACGAATGGCCTTACGGCGCCGGGGTTTGGGGCAAAAAAGAGTGGATTTTACCGCAAATCGATGACCGGAACGTCGTCTCGCTATACGAAGGCGGCACCAATCTCTTTTGGGCGGAGCGGTTCGGAAAAATTGTCGGAATCAATGACCTGTGGATCAAACTGTGCGGCAACACCCACAGTGGTTCCTTCAAAGACCTGGGCATGACGGTGCTGGTCTCGCAGGTGAAACAGATGATTTCCGAAGGCGCCCCCATTAAGGCAGTGGTTTGCGCTTCCACCGGGGACACCTCGGCCGCGCTGGCGACCTACTGCGCCGCCGCCGGCATCCAGTCCATCGTGCTGCTCCCGCGCGGCAAGATTTCCCTCGCGCAACTGGTGCAACCCATCTCCAACGACGCCCTGGTGCTCTACTTGGACACGGATTTCGACGGCTGCATGCGCCTGGTGAAGGAAATCACGAAGGACCCGACCCTTTATCTGGCCAACTCGATGAATTCCCTGCGAGTGGAAGGCCAGAAGACGGTCGGGATCGAAATCGTGCAGCAGTTCGATTGGGAAACGCCGGACGTGATGATTATTCCAGGTGGCAACCTGGGGAATGTCTCTGCATTGGGCAAAGGCTTGCTCATGATGCGGGATCTCGGGTTGATCTCCCGGCTCCCGCGCATCGTGGTGGCGCAGGCGGAAAGAGCCAATCCGCTATATCGCGCCTACCTGAACGGCTTCCAGAATTTTGAACCGATCACGGCCGAAAAGACGCTGGCCAGCGCGATCCAGATCGGGAACCCGGTCAGCATTGAGAAGGCCATTCGCACCCTGCAACAATTCAACGGCGTCGTCGAGCAGGCGACCGAAGAAGAACTGGCGGAGGCTGCGGCGCTGGGCGATCGCACCGGCATGTTCAATTGCCCGCATACCGGCGTCGCCCTGGCGGCCATGATCAAGCTGCTCAAAGCCGGCAAAATCGACAAATCAGAGCGCGTCGTGGTGATCTCCACCGCCCACGGACTGAAATTTGTGGAGATGAAAGTGAAGTATCACCAGAAGGAACTGGGTTTCCCCTCCAAACACGCCAATCAGCCAATCGAACTGCCCGCACGTCTGGACGCTGTTAAAACTGCGCTGGACCAGGCGCTCGAAGCCCGCGGAAAATTCTAGGAACTACTTGGCGCCTGCCGCACGAGGCGGGGCGTGTTTCACGTGCGCATCGAACCACGTGATCATCTCGTACAACGTGTGCTCGATGGATTGACGGGCAGCGTAACCGTGGGCCTCATACGGCAGGGTTACGTACCTCACGTTGCCACCATTGCCTTTGATGGCCTGAAACAGCCGCTGGCTCTGAATGGGGAACGTCCCATCGTTATCATCGTTTTCACCGTGGATCAGCAAAATCGGGTCCTTGATGTCCTGCGCGTAGTTGAATGGGGAAAGGCGATTGTAGGTCTCGGGCGCCTCCCAAAACGTACGACGCTCACCTTGGAATCCAAACGGAGTCAGGGTTCGATTGTAGGCGCCGCTTCGGGCGATGCCTGCTCGGAACAGGCGCGAATGCGCCAGCAAGTTGGCCGTCATGAATGCGCCGTAGCTATGGCCGCCCACCCCCACCCGTTCCGGATCGGTCACCCCCATGGCCGTCGCCTGGTCAATCGCCGCCCGGGCACTGGCAATAATCTGGTCGATGAACGTGTCGTTCATGGTCTCCGGCGAACCCACGATGGGCATCGTCGCGTTGTCGAGCACGGCGTAGCCCATTGCCAGGAAGAAAAGGTGTGACGTACCCAGGATCGTGGTGAACCGGTTGGTGGATCCGGCCACCTGTCCCGCGGTCCCCGCATCGTTAAATTCGAGCGGGTAGGCCCACACTACCGTGGGCAGACGGGTTCCGGGCTGGTAACCTGCCGGCAGGTAAAGCGTGAACGACAGCGGCACGCCATCAGCCCGCTTGTAAGTCACGAGCTGACGAGAGATCGCACGCACCTGGGGCGTAGGGTCCGCAAACTGCGTGAGCGCGGCCTTTTCCGACATCGCTTTGCCCGAGCGCACCAGGTAGTTCGGAGGACTCACGGGCGTTTCATGCCGAGTCAGAACGGCCAACTGGGGCGCATCTTTCATTATCGCCACCACGCTCTCGTAAGTGCCTTCCGCACTGCGGAACAACCGTTCCGTTTTCAACGTCTGCAGATTGAACTGATCCAAAAACGGATAGTCCCCAGCCGGTGACGCTCCACCGCCGCTCAAATAGATATTTTCGCCCGTCTGCCATATAACCCGTTCCCCATTGGGCAAGGTACGCATCAACGGTTCGCCTGGGTCCCCGTAACGGTCGCGCACCGACCTGTCCCAGATAATCTTAGGCGTTTGCGTTGGCTGATCCATCCGCGCCAGGAACGTGCGGGTCCAGCGCCGGTCCCGGTCATAATCTGAAACGAGCACTAATCCGTCTTTTTCGCCCCAGGTCAGGCCGGCGAATCGATGTTCCAGCCGCATGAACTCGCGCGGTGGTTCCTGGAAGTTCGCGCTAAGCATCATCAATTTGTCCCGGTGCGACGCTTTGGTTTTGGGATCGCCACCATCCAGGGCCTCCGCCCAAACGACGGTGGCCTCGGCGGTGGAACGCCAGCCATGGCCGCGCGGCCCAGTGATCACCCCTTCAATCGGCACTCCTTCATGTGAGGGCAAAGTCGCCAGGTGCGTCGCCACCTTGCCATCCGCTCCCCACACGTCCACTTCTCGAGGAAATCCGGAGACCGTCAGCAACCGCGGAAAGGGTTTGGCCAGCGTAGCCACCAGGAAATAGCGCCCGCCCGGTGCAGGATCAAACATGCTGTAAAGTCCGGGACCGCCCAGCGGCGTGACCTGGCCGCTGTCGCTATTCACCAGGAGCATCTGCTGCGAAAAGTAATACTCGAACAACGCTTCGTCATGTGAGCTCTTGAGCAAGTCCTGGTGAGTCCGGCTGGGAGCGGATTTTCCGAAGCTCTCCTGGATGTTCGGGCCCACGGGCGCTGTGGGGGACTTCGGGGCCGGACCGCGTCCTTCCGGAATCGCGCGGCAAAGCAACGTGCGGCCATCCGGCATCCACTGGAACGGCGCGCCCATAACCCCGTTGAGCACGACTCCCTTAATTTGACGCGCCCGCGCGGCGACGGTGTCCGCCACCCAAAGCTCGATCCGCTCGGGACCGTAAATGGCAAAAGCGAAGCGTTGCCCATCCGGCGACCACGCCGGTGAACCCATGCGGACACCTGCCGGCAAATCGACGGCTTGTTGTCGACCATCGCTGACCCGCTGAACGCTGATGCTGATATACTGCGGCGTGCGCTGTGGGCCGGAATTCGCGGGATTGATGCGCACCCCCGCCAGCCCCAGCATCGGGCGAGCCAGTTCGGCAATGTCCGGATAGCGCTCGCGCCCCATCAATAGCAAGTGCTCGCGTGTCGGGCTTAAGGAGACCTCCGGCGTGACCGGGGCGTGCAATATGTCCAATACCTCGGCTGGCGGTTTTTGATAAGTAACCTGGCTGAGCCCAGGACGGAGGGAAAGCATCGTCATACAAATCGTCAGTAACAGCGGACGCATGAAGCGCAGTGTGGAGAGAATATTGGCGCCAGGCAACCGCAACCGCGTCCCCTCCGCCTTGACTCGCGCCGGGTCGCGCCGCACCTTGCCCGGCATGAGCAAGACGCTGTTTGAAAAGATTGTCGCGCGGGAAATCCCGGCGGCGATTGTTTACGAAGACGATTTCGTGCTGGCATTCAAGGACATCAAGCCCCAGGCGCCGGTGCATGTCTTGATTGTCCCCAAACAACCGATCCCGCGGATCAGCGAGGCCAAACCGTCCGATCACCAGGTGTTGGGCCACCTCCTGCTCAAGGCCGGCGAGGTCGCCCGGCAACTGGGATTGGAACGCTCCGGATACCGCCTTGTGTTCAATAACGGACCGGATGCCGGGGAAGCCGTGCCGCACCTCCACTGCCACATCCTGGGCGGGCGGTCGATGTCGTGGCCGCCCGGATGATCGGTAGCAGTCTCGCTCAAGACCGGCCACGCCCGGCGGGAGCCTCTCAGCCGGGCCCCGTCAAATCAATCCGGCCCTACTTGGCTTGCGGCGCCCGCTGGTGCTGCAATAGCCACTGGTAAAACTCCGGGTTCTTATACGTCTCGGACCAGGAATCATGGTCGGCTTCAGGGTAAACGGTGAGTTTGGCTTTCACGCCAATTTTGCCCAGCGCGTTGACCATGCGCTCTGATTCCTGCAATGGCACCACACTATCCTTGGCGCCATGGAACGCCCAAATCCCCATCGTTTGCAGGGCTTTCGTCCGCGGCCCAGCCAGCAGGACATTGATGATTTCCCCGCCACCACAAATCGGGGCGATGGCGGCGAACTGTTCCGGATGGGTCAGCCCCAGGCTCCACGTGCCGTAGCCTCCCATGCTCAGGCCCGTCAAGTAGACCCGCGTGGGATCCACGGCGTATTTCCCACGGACGTCATCCAGCAAACGCAGGAGTTCTTCGCTTTTCCACACCTGGTTATCCGGGCACTGGGGCGACACCACGATAAACGGGAATTCGACCAGGTTGGTCGCTTGCTTGGGTGGGCCGTGGACGGCCACCTTCCAAATATCATTGCCGCGCTCGCCCGCCCCGTGCAGGAACAGGATCAGGGGCCACTTCTTTTCGCCTTTGTCCTCGTAGCCCTTGGGCAGGAACAGGAGATAATTGAGGGTAAGATCTAAGGTCTTGCGGTAGGTGAATTGTTGGGGTGTCTGCATGGAGGAATTTGCCGCGTTCGCCCCGCTCGCGAGAAGGGCCAGCGCCGCGCCAAGAACGAATAGATTACGCATATATGGTTGTTAGGGGAACTCTACATCAGCTTGAGCTTGGGCAGGTCCTGGGAATCCACCAGGCCCACCGGCTCCCGGCGCGCGTTCACCACGATCAAATCGTCAATGTTGCGCTCGTCAAAAATCTTCAGGGCCGTCACTGCCAACGCGTCCTCGCGAACACAAATCGGGTCGCGCGTCATGACCGCCTCCAGCCGTTTGCTCAACAGATCCGGGTCGTTGGCCATCTGGCGCCGGAAATCGCCGTCGGTGAACACGCCGACCAGTTTGCCGCGCTTGTCCACGACGCTGATGCTGCCGCTCTTGGCTTGCGTCATCACGAGCAAGGCATCCCGCACCAGCAATTCGCGCGGAGCCACCGCGTTGCGCTCGCCCGCCCGCATGATTTCGCCGACGCGCAGGAGCATCGCCCGGCCGATCGCGCCCGAGGGATGCCGTTTCGCAAAGTCGTGCTGCTTGAAGCCACGGGCCTGCAAGACCGCCATGGCCAGGGCGTCTCCCAGCGCCAGCATGGCGGTCGTGCTCGCGGTCGGAGCCAGGTTGAACGGGCAGGCCTCGCGCGGCACGCGCGCGTTCAACACAATGTCGCTGTGGCGCGCCAACGAGGACTTGTGGCCGCCGGTCATCGAGATCAGCTTGATCGAAAACCGTTTCAACGCCGGCACCAGGTTCACCAGTTCTTCCGATTCCCCGGAATAACTGAGGGCCAGCACCACGTCGCCATCGTTGACCAGGCCCAGGTCCCCGTGCAACGCGTCCACACTGTCCAGAACCACGCTGGTCGAGCCGGTACTGGTCAGGGTGGCCGCAATCTTCCGGCCCACGTTCCCCGACTTGCCGATGCCGACCACGACGATCTTGCCCCGATGACGCAACGCCTCCACGATCGTTTCCACTGCTTGTGCGAAATCGCCGTTTAGCTGCTTTCGCACTGCGCGTAACGCCTGGATCTCAATATCGAAAACTTTGCGGGCCTGGGCCAAATAATCCACGGCGGCGAGCATGGCGCGAAGCGCGCCGCAGTTCAATCTGAAAGCCGCACCGCAGTCTCGGCCAACGTTCTGCTCCAGAAGGCAGGTCGGACGGGGCGGTGACTGAAATTCGGCCGCAGAGCCAAACCGCGGACTAAACGGAAGACGCGGAAGGGAGTGGGGAATTGGGGTCGAAGCGTTAGCGTGTATCAGCGAAGATCAGCGTTCCGTCCGGCAGGAGGAAACCGCTAATAATCGCTAAGTGGACACTGATGAAGAACAGGAGCGTGGACGTCCACGTCCGCTTACATCGTCCGGATACCTGCCGCGGTTAACCCTCGCGGCGTTGAGGCGAATTCATGCGTGCGTTGGCCTCCTGTTCGTACCTGCAAAAGCGAGCTTGGAAGCTCGCGCTCCGACCGAGAACTCAGCCCGGACACGATGCGCAGACTTTACGGGATCAGACGATGGCGGGCGGAGGGGGGCATACCCTGAAAAAAAGCCGTCCCAGCGTCCAAAGGCTGTAAACATTGGGTGATTTTGATCTTTTAGTCGTCCCAAAGGGGGACCCAAGCCGTCCCGGAACCCCGCCGAGTCCCATCGAGACCCGCTTGGAAAACTCTGAACTGCAGTATTGACCCCATTTTTCTACGGTCCGACCCCATCGACGCGCCGCGTCGGGAAAAGGGAAGCCTCAGCCGGGCTTAGCTCAAGATGTAGGGTTCCGTGAATCCCGCGGACTTTCTTCTTGTCGACAGGATGGGAGTAAAGGGCGTGGAATTGCCCTCGGATGGCTTCAAACTCAACCGCAAACGCAACGTCGGAGCGGGTTTTGGCGACGCCGGACTCGACCAAAGCTTCGGTGACGTTCTTCGGCCTCCCCAGCTCGGGACGAGCGCCATGTTTATAGTTTCCAAACCATAAAGATTGATCTTCCCAGCTCCATCGGAGCGACACCTTCGCCGTGGTTTCGGCTGCAATCATGCCGCTCCGCTGGAGCTTGGGGAATGTTCTATCGGATCGCGTACTATAAACATGCCGCACCGCTGGTGCTGAGAAATCACGCCAATTACAGATTTTGGTCTTAGGCATCGCCGGATGTCAGCGATGCGTGCGAATGCTCTTTTGCCTCGACCATACGCGTTTCTTCAGCCGCTCCAGATTTTGCTCATGGTTGATCAGGTTCCCAGTTGGATTTTGGGGGGTGGCTGCGGCGAATCGGGTGGCAAATCCAACAAGCATTATCCGCGCTGCCAGCCCACGCTGCACCAGCCGCCAATTAAGCTCCGGCAGGGCCGGTTTTGCCCGCTGGGGACCTCACGGGCAGACATTCAGGCCCACACCCACGGCTGAGTAACCACCTCGTTCAACCCCGCTGCCTATACCTGCAGTGGCAGATAATACCAGCAGAGTTTTCGCCCCCCCATTTCAGCGCAAAAAACCCTGCTGAAAAACCCCCGGCTTTTCACCGGAATCTTTTCTAGGGTCTGACCCCCTTCGACGTTGAGCGAGGCGTGGGTCACAGAACACAAGGCTGGCCGCTTTACGTCCTAGGTATGTCCTAGCGGGAGGGGGTATCACGACTTTGCATTTCCACCTCATTGTGAACATTGTCTGCCTTTGGCTTCTCCACGCCAATAACTTGATCACCACGTCTCAGGATGAAAACAAGCATACAAATCTGGAAAACCGTCACGCATAGGTAAATCCAAGCAAACCGAGCATGGGATCTCGCGTACAGAGATAAAGTCGCAACTGCGGTGAGAGCCGTCCCCATCGACAGTGCATACCGCAAAACTCGTGTGGCCTTCATATTGATCCCCTATTTAATAGTTGTCTGGAGCGAGACAGCCAATTTGGCATAAATGCGTACTGCGCCTTTGAGTGGGCAGGCCTGGGCTCTTAGTCTGGCTGACATCCATAGCACAGTGGGTTGATAGCTGCGCCGACCAGGGTTCCAAATTCCCATCCCATCAAAGCAACACCAATAGCACCGGACCAAGCCTGCACAATGCCCGTGCCGAGCTCCGCTCCAAGAGTTAGACCAAAACCAGCCACCACCTGGCCCGCCCAGCCTGGAAATCCACCATTCATCATTTCCCAAATGTCGAGGATGCAATTCGGGTCAACACCCCAATGAGTGCGGCAAGGACAGCCACCTGGGTTGAAAACCCCGCCCGGCTCGTAAGGTGTTGAAGGACCCACGGGACCATCTGGGCCGGAAATTCGATTCCCATACAAGCCAAGTGGATCAACGGCACCGATAGGTTCATTTTCGGCAAACCCATAAAGCCCATGTCTTCCTGCAAACTCGAGCTGTGGAACCGAGCTGTGTAATTGCTGCTCAATCTTCGGCAGTCTTCGCAAAACAACCCTGACCCGTGCGGCATCCCCGAGCGGATCTCGATTTATCCACCTCTGCAAACTTGGTTCATAATACCGGTATAGATAATAAACCAACCCTGACGGTTGATGAAACTCCTTGCTGGAGAACCGGTAAAGGTTCGCATCGGCGAGCGGGCCGGTTTGACTAATGATGTTGCCGAACGCCTCATATAAATACTTGGCGACGACGACCTGGTTTGTGTCGATCAGGCATGTCACGTTGCCGTTCCCGTCGGCGTGGTAGTACGAGTGGGAAGTTGAGGGCTGAAAGTTGAGGGTTGAGAGGTCGGAGCGTGCCAAGAGACCGCCGATGCCGCCAGCGCCTTCGAGGGAACCGCTCAGGTCCTTGGCACGCGTGTAGCTGATCACCTGCTGCAAGATCTCCCCCGCTGGTTGCGGCACGAAATGCCGTTCCTGCACGACCAGGTTGCCATCATAAACATAGCGCACGATTTCGTTCGTCACCCAGGCACCGCTCACCCACGTGCATTCCACCCGCACCCGGCGACGCATCTTGCCGTCATAGGCAAAGTCGCTCCGAGTCGAGTTCGTGATGGTAACCCGGATCAATTGGTTCTCGTCGTCGTAATCAAATCCGCGCCGCCCATCGCTCAGCAAGTTTCCATTCGAGTCGTAACTGTACGACACTGTCTGGGGCAGATAAACGCTCACGGTGTTGGTATCCGTGCGCCCAAGGCCGTCCATGGCCACGGCGGTAAAGGTGTTCGTGCCATCGGCCAGCGCGGCGCCGAAGAACGCCCAGGTGCCGTCCGCGTACAGTGCTGGCGTGCTCGGGGACATCCCGGTGCCGGACAAATTAACGTTGGTGGCTCCTCCGCTGGTTGTCCCAGACACCACAAACGGGTTGCCCAAGCCGACAGCAGGCCGGGTCACGTTGGTCAACTGGTTCAGGTTATTCACATTGAAGGTCTGCTCGAAGATGTAATTCGTCCGGCAATTCAGATTCCCGGCGGCATCGTACTTGTAGCCAAACCGCTCGTTCAACCGGCTCGGACTGCCCCCGCTCTCCCGGCCCACCACCCTCAGGATCTGTCCGGCCTTGTCAATTAGTAATTAATTGGCCCGGATGGAAAAGCTCTCCTCCCGCCAGGCGCTGGCATTTGGCACGTGTGTTATGCCGGGCACCATCGCATATGCCCAATATTTGTCAATAGCTTTGTTAATATATTTCATTACCACTTCGCATGCTATGGTACAGCCAAGGTTCGCACACCTTGGCCCGTGGCGGCGGAGGCCCTGGGCAAGCTCGCGCCTGCCCCCGGGTTTATCTTCCGGGTCGGACACCCTTTGTCCTGTCCCTTGTGGCAAGCTCGTCCATAACTGGAAGGAAACACCTATGGATAATCAAACCAATCTCAATGCGCCGGAGGTCGTGATCGACCCGGCCAACCCTGTTCCCACCGAACCTCCCTTTGCGCCCCCGCCTGCTCCTCTGTCGGAGACCGGCCCGTGCCCCGCGCCGGACCGACATCACCCATTCTCTTCCCGCTCACCCTGGCCGTCCGAACCCGGCATGTGGCCCGAGCCCGTCCCGGGCACGGAGCTGCTCGAGACGCTCACCCGGCTCTTTACCCGGTTTGTCGTACTGCCAAAATGGGCGCCCGAGACGCTGGCCTTATGGACCCTGCACACCTACGCCTTCGAGCTGCGCGACATCACCACCTACCTCGGCATCGAGTCCCCGCCCGTTGACTCACGGATAAA